>JAJTEL010000002.1 GCA_021299715.1 Ilumatobacteraceae bacterium
CGCACGTCATCGCTGGTGGTGGGGTCTGCAAGAGCTTCGTCCCACGCCTCGAGCGGTAAGCCGGCTTCGGCCAGCAATTCCAATGCGATGTCTTTGTCGTAGTGGCGGCGGCCGTCAACGTGAAGCGTGCGACCACACACTTCGTAGAACTTGCCGCACCACTCGTTGTCTTGGCGACGAAGCCACGCAGCAACACGCATGGGTGTCCAGCCATAGGCAAACTCGCGCTCCCACGGATGTGGCTTACCTTCTTCGCGGTTCACTTCTTCCAGGCTGAAGAATCGCCAGCGAATGTTGAACCCCACTTGGGCCTGAGCCTCACGAATCCAGACTGAGGTCTGGTATGCGTATGGACACATGATGTCGAAGAAAAACTCAATGGTTTCGGGCTGCTGATTGTCTGCCATGACCGAAAACTAGTGCGTTGTTCGTTGGTGTGGCGTAGTGGGCGACTACCGTTGTACCCATGGAACGCCCCGTACGGTTTGAACACACTCGATTCCTCGGCGACAAGCGCACACAACTGGTGTACGACCTTGACGAATGGACCGAGGAAGACATCATCAACGAAATCGTGGATGAGGGTGTTGGTCTGTGTTTCGGACCAGACACGTTGGCTGAAGCTCGCAACCGCGGGTACACCTTGGCTACGGCTGGCGCCACGCGTCGTCATCGCAAGCCACGCGCGTAGGTTCACTTCATGTCCGGAGCAATGAACGGCAACTTCCGTTCTGGCTCTCTCACTCTCAATCGCTACTTGGCAGTGCCAAGTGGACACAATCCGCAGTTACCTGGCGTCATTTTGTGTCACGGATTTCCCATTGGCCCTCTCGACGCTCGTCAATCTGCTGTCACATTTCCGCAACTCATGGACCGAGTTGCAAACGATCTTGGTTGGGCTGCGCTCACTTTCACATTTCGCGGATGTGGCGAAAGTGATGGAGATTTCTCCATGCAAGGGTGGGTCGACGATCTTCGCGCAGCAATTGATCACTTAGAAGAAGAAGTGTCTCCACAAGGAATTTGGTTGGTGGGCACGAACACTGGTGGTGCTCTTGCATTGTGTGTTGCTGCAGACGATCCGCGAGTTCGTGGATGTGCACTTCTGGGTGCACGCGCAGACTTTGACGATTGGGCTGGTCAGCCCAGACGGTTTCTTGAACATGCGCGCGAGATTGGCGCTATTCGAACAAATGGTTTCCCGAAAGCATTCGATGAATGGAGTCGCGAACTTCGTCGGTTTAGGCCGGTGGATGCCGCTCGTCGTTTTGCACCGCGTCCGTTGTTGGTGATGCACGGAGAAGAAGACGAGAGCGTCCCTGTAGCCGACTCGCGAGATTTGGCACGCGCACATGGAACTGCTGAATTACGCATTGTTCCTGGTGCGGGGCACCGCTTGCGTCATGACCCGCGCGCCATTGCTGTGTTGTTGGGTTGGTTAGACCGTCAGCGCGCGTTGTTGATGTAACTAACTGTCGTGTCCCAGCGGGTGCGATGAATGCCATGCGAATGCTGAGGCAATGATGTCGTCGAGCGATCGTGTTGGAGACCAGCCGAAAAGTTGTTGAATGCGTTGAGTGTCGGCGTAACACTCGGCCGGGTCGCCAGCGCGACGTCCTGCCACTGTGTACGGCACGTTTTTGCCGGTAACACGTTCTGTTGCGTGAATGATCTCCATCACACTGGTACCAAACCCGGTTCCCACATTGCACGTGACGCTGTCTCCGTTATTTCGCAAGTACTCCAGTGCCGCCACGTGGGCGGTGGCTAGGTCTTCTACATGGATGTAGTCGCGCACACCGGTTCCGTCGGGCGTGGGGAAGTCGTTGCCAAACACGGTGAGCGCAGGTGATGCGCCCATGACTGCTTTCATGACGTGAGGAATGAGATTTTGCGAGAAACGCCAATCTTCACCGAGTGTGCCATCTGTGGCAGCGCCAGCAGCATTGAAGTAGCGCAACGACACGTGACGCATGTTGGTTGTGCGCGAGTACCACTGCAAAGTCTTTTCAATCATCAGCTTTGTTTCTGCGTACACGCTTTCACAACGTGGTTCTGCTTGTTCCGTCACGGGAACAACTTCTGGTGTGCCGTAAATGCCAGCAGTTGATGAGAACACAACTCGGTTCACACCAACGCGAGATAACGCATCGAATAATTTTTGTGAACCTGTGACGTTGTTCTGAAAATACTTTGCGGGATTCTCCATGGATTCACCCACTGCTTTATATGCCGCAAAGTGGACAACTTCATCAACCTGATGCTCGCGGCACACGCGTTCTACAAGCTCTGTGTCTGCAATGTCGCCTTGTACAAAAGGGGCATCACCCACAGCTTTGCGATGACCATTCTCTAGCGTGTCCAACACAACGACGGCACGACCGGTTGACCGAATGAGGCGTGAGGTGATTGAGCCGATGTATCCGGCTCCACCTGTGATGAGCGTTGTCACGACTTCTTCTTTGCGGCAGTCTTTTTTGCCGGAAGCGGACGTGATTGCTTATCGCGGTCGGCCGCTTTCTCGGCTTTCTTCCACGCGCGTACTTTCAGCAAAGTGGCTTGGTCGGTGATGTCGGCAATTGTTCGTGGGTTCTTGTCGCTAAACACTCCAGCGGCCTTCTGCCAGCCGTCGGGAGCAATACTGAAACGCTTGCCGAGAAGCGCAATGAAGATCTGTGCTTTCTCTTCGCCATATCCAGGAAGTTTGCGAAGGCGTTCGAATAACACCTGAGCATCGGAGACATCTTTCCAAATGTTTTCGCCCTTGTTTTTATATGACGTAGCGATGATGGCGCACATTCCTTGAATGCGCTGCGCCATTGCTTTTGGAAAACGATGAATGGCGGGCTTTTGCAGACACACCTGCAGAAACTCATCGGGATCCATGTCGGCAATTTTCTTTGGGTCGAGATGACCGAGGCGTTCTTTCAGAGTGAATGCACCGTTGAATGCCCATTCCATGGGAACTTGTTGGTCGAGCAACATTCCGATGAGAAGTGCTGTTCCGTTCTTGTTCAACAGAGCGTCGGACTTTGGATTGCCGGTGATGTAAAGAGTGCCCATCGTTAGTCTCGCGTGAGTCCGTTCTCTGCTTCGGGATTTATACCAAGGTCAATAATTGCCTGTGCGACAGTCTCGCGTGAAATGCCGTGATTTCCGATGAGTGATGTCAGAACTGCCACGACCACATGCTCGGCGTCGGTTTCAAAGTATCGGCGGAGCGCTTCACGTGTATCGCTACGACCCATTCCGTCAGTTCCGAGAACTGTGAACGAGCGTTGCGGGACAAAGGCTGCAATTTGCTCGGGCACAATGCGCATGAAATCGCTCACAGCAACAATTGGTGTTGTTTGCGTACCGAGTGTTTGAGCCACATGTGATGTTCGAGGAGATTGTGTGGGGTGCAGGCGATTCCAACGCTCTACTTCTATGGCGTCGTCACGAAGTGCTTTGTACGACGTTGCAGACCACAGGTCGACAGAGATGTTGTACTTCTCGCGAAGTATTGCTGCGGCCTTTGCTGCGGCCACATACGCCGTACCTGAAAACAACACCGATGCTTGTGCAGGAGAGTCTGGGCGTGAGTACTGATACACACCGTTGATGATGTCTTCGGCCGACACGTGGTCTGGCCTGACAGGCATAATCATGTTTTCGTTGTACAGCGTGACGTAATAGAAATTGTCGGCGGGATGTGGCCCGTACATCTTGTTGATTCCGTGTTCAACAATTGCTGCCATCTCGTATGCGAACGCGGGGTCATAGGCCTGACACGCAGGAATTGTGCTGGCAAGAACCAAACTGTGGCCGTCTTGGTGCTGTAGTCCTTCACCATTCAGCGTTGTGCGGCCAGCGGTTGCGCCCATAAGGAAACCGCGTGTGCGCGAATCGGCTGCTTGCCAAATGAGGTCGCCTACACGTTGGAACCCAAACATGGAATAGAAGGTGTAGAAGGGCACCATTGGTACACCGCGCGTGGAGTAACTGGTTCCGGCAGCAATAAAGCTGCTCATTGCACCTGCTTCGGTGATTCCTTCTTCAAGGATCTGTCCTTGCGAAGATTCGGCGTATGACAACAACAAGTCGTGGTCAACTGGTTCGTATTTCTGGCCTTGAGATGCGTAGATGCGGAACTCACGGAAGAGTGAATCCATACCGAAGGTGCGTGCTTCGTCGGGAATAATGGGAACAACTCGTGGACCGAAGTTGTCATCGCGCACAAGATTTCGCAATAACCGTGTGAATGCCATGGTGGTGCTGACTTCTTGTTCGCCAGAACCCTTGGTGAACTCGGTAAAAGCGTCGGCAGAGGGAAGGGTGAGCGGACGTCTGGTCCAGTTCACTCGCTTTGGCAACGAACCATCGAGTGCGCGACGTCGTTCCAGCATGTACTGGTACTCAACAGAGTCGGGTGACGGACGGAAATACGGAAGTTCGCCATTTTCAAATGCCGAGTCTGGGATTTCTTCTTGAAGATGCAAACGATCGCGCATTGCACGTAGCTGATCGCTGTTCAACTTCTTAATTTGGTGTGTGGCGTTGCGTCCTTCCACCTGCGGGCCAAGTGTCCATCCTTTAATGGTTTTGCACAAAATGGCGGTTGGTCGCCCAGAACCCAAGTTGTCGGCTGCGGCTTTGTATGCGGCATACAACTTGCGGTAGTCGTGACCACCACGGGGAAGATTCACAAGTTCTTCGTCCGAGAGATGGGCCACCATCTGACGCAAACGTGGATCGGGTCCAAAGAAGTTTTCGCGAATGTATGCACCGTTCTCGACAGACAAGCGTTGGAATTCGCCGTCCACCGTGGAGTTCAGTTTGTTTAAGAGAACACCGTCAACATCGCGCGCAAGAAGGTCGTCCCACTTTGAACCAAGAATTACCTTGATGACGTTCCATCCGGCACCACGGAAGACCGCTTCGAGTTCTTGAATGATTTTTCCATTACCGCGAACGGGACCATCGAGTCGTTGCAAATTGCAGTTGACCACAAACACCAAGTTGTCAAGGTGCTCGCGTGCGGCAAGCGAGATTGAACCAAGTGTCTCTGGTTCATCGGTTTCGCCGTCGCCAAGGAATGCCCACACGCGACTTTGCGACGTGTCGTCAATGTGGCGGTTCTGCAGGTATCGGTTGAATCGTGCGTGATACAGCGCGGTGAGTGGCCCAAGCCCCATAGAGACGGTGGGGTATTCCCAAAAGTCGGGCATCAGACGGGGGTGCGGATAACTAGAGAGTCCACGACCACCACGACCAATTTCGCGACGGAAGTGATCAAGGTCGTCTTCGGTTAATCGACCTTCCATGAATGCACGTGCATAAATGCCCGGTGCTGCGTGACCTTGGATGTACACGTGATCGCCGGGAAGCCCGCCATCTTTGCCACGGAAGAAATGGTTGAAGCCAATTTCATACAAACTTGCAGAACTCGCAAACGTGGAGAGGTGCCCGCCAATTCCATCTGATGTGTAGTTGGCGCGAGTGACCATGACGGCCGCGTTCCACCGAACGTAGGCACGGATACGGCGTTCAATGTGCTCATCTCCGGGGAACCACGGTTCAACTTCGCGGGGGATTGTGTTGACGTACGGAGTAGACACCGTTGCGGGGAAGCTGACGTGTTTGTCGTGTGCGCGTTCTAAGAGTCGTGCAAGGAGGTACTGCGCTCTGTTCGTGCCGTGTACGTCGACAACTGCGTCAAGCGATTGCAGCCACTCTTGTGTTTCACCGGGGTCGGTATCGGGCAACTGGTGGACGAAATCGTCAAAGATCACGCAGCCATTCTCCCATCTTTTTGCGCAAATGCCTGTCGCACGACCCTGAATGGTGAACAATCAACGCATGGAATTTTCTGACGACACTCTTGTCATCTATTCAGATGGGGCGTGCTCAGGAAATCCCGGCCCTGGGGGGTGGGCGTGGGCTGTGTCTCCGCGGGGGTCTGAATTCTCAAGTGGTGGCGAGGCGCACACCACAAACCAACGGATGGAAGTGCTTGCAGCATTCGACGCGGTACGGACATTTGCAAATGACCCACGTCGAATCGTGATTGTGTCCGATTCCACATATGTGGTGAAGTGCTTCACCGACGGGTGGTGGCGCGGCTGGCTTCAACGTGGCTGGAAGAACTCACAGAGACAACCAGTGGCGAATAGAGACTTGTGGGAGCCATTCATTGAGTTGGTAAACACCCGTGGAAATGTGGACTTTGCATGGGTGAAGGGCCACAGTGGCGACCCCATGAACGACTATGTGGATTCACTGGCAGTAGAGGCCTCTCAGGCGTATTTGAACTAGTGGGCTCGGGCTAGGTGGTCGGGCGTTTCGTTGCGTAGCCTGACGGAATGGATATTTCAGGCGTTAGCGCAATTGTTACGGGAGGAGCATCGGGTATCGGTGCAGCCTCAGTTCGTCTCCTCGCAAAGGGTGGAGCCAAGGTTGTTATTGCAGACCTTGATCGTCAGAAGGAACAGGGCGAAGCCCTTGCTAAAGAAGTAGGCAATGCAGTCTTCTGCGCCGTCGACGTCACCAACACCGACGACATCATCAACGCTGTTGAAATGGCAAAGTCCATGGGTCCACTTCGCGTTCTTGTGAACTCGGCAGGCATTGGTTGGGCGCAGCGCACCATTGGCAAAGACGGAAGCTACGACTCAGCAGCAAACATCGATGCATTCAAGAAAGTCATTGCCATCAACTTGGTGGGAACCTTCGATGCAATTCGTATTGCTGCCACTGCAATGAGCCAAACCGAGCCATTAGAAGACGGCGAGCGCGGCGCAATTGTCAATATTGCATCTGTTGCCGCATTCGATGGTCAGATTGGCCAGAACGCGTACTCAGCATCTAAGGGCGGCGTTGTGGGAATGACTCTTCCCGTTGCTCGTGACCTCGCTGCAGTTGGTGTTCGCGTGAACACTGTTGCTCCAGGCCTTATCGACACCCCCATCTACGGTTCGGGTGACCAGAGCGAAGCATTCAAGGCACAGTTGCAAAAGGGTGTTCTCTTCCCGCAGAAGTTGGGCAAGCCAGAACAGCTTGCATCAATGGTGCTTGAGTGCGTCACCAACAGCTACATGAATGCCGAAACCATCAGAGTTGACGGTGGCATTCGTATGCCACCTAAGTGAGCATCGTTTTTCATAACAATCCGTTCACGCCGTTTGATCGGCAACCATCTCTACGCGAGACCCCGAGCAATGGCTCGGGGTATCGTCTTTCTATTGCTATTCCTGAAGGGCTGTTACCAACGGCAGTTGATGCAGTGCGGTTACGCGTTGGTGCTCGTCCGTTAGATGTTGCGCAATGGGTGTCTGTTGAAGATGCGGACTGGGCACCCACCATTGCGATGAAGCGAGCATTGATTGCACAGCGTCCACAAGAAGTCATTTCATGCCTTGAAGGTGCCGAAGAAGCGTGCGAAGAAGTGGCAACCGGAATCTTTTCGTCACTTCAGTTGCCGCCAACACATGAGTCAGGCCTTGATGCATTAGTAGATGCTGCGTTACACGTGGCTGATGACCTATGTGTGTTGTTGCCCGATGAAAATGGTGTTCCACGACTTGTTGCTGGGGTGCTGTGTGCGCCGAATAGGTGGCGCTTAGCCGACAAGATTGGCGGAACCATGGCTGGTATTCACCAGCCCGTTGCTCGTTATGCAGACGACCTTGATTCGCCAGTCAATGCAATGTTGATGCGACTTTCGGTGGAAAAACCAGTGTGGCGCATCAACTGGGGAATCTCGAATCATCCATCGTTGTTTCAGCCAGAGATTCCACCTGTAACACCAGACATGCAGGCATCTGACATGTGGTTTCGTGTGGAATGGCAAACATTGCGTCGACTACCCATTACCGGCGGCATCTTGTTCACGATTCGCACCTATGTGGAGAAACTGTCTGACTTTATGGTGCGTGATCAGCAGTTGGTGCAAGACATTGCAGAACTGGTCAACAAGATTCCGGAGAACGTAGCGACATACAAGAGCATTGCGCCGTACCGCGAAAAACTGTTCGCGTATTTCGAAACGCGTTAACGATTTTTAGGTGGTGTAGTCCGCGTTAATGCGCACGTAGCCATCGGTGAGGTCGCAGCCCCACACAGTTGCCGACGCTGTTCCTGTTTGCAGCGACACATGAATGAGAACATCGTCGCCCTTCATGTATTCGCTCAGTTGTGCCAGTCCAGATTCGTCCACGCGTGACGGGTATACCTCTTGTGAGCCAAAGCGAATGACCACAGTGTCTTGGTTGATGTCTGTGTACTCGCTGCACTTTCCAATGGCCATTGCTACGCGGCCCCAGTTGGGGTCGGCACCATGAACAGCTGTCTTCACAAGGGGAGAGTTCACAATTGCTTTTGCGACTGTTTTGGCTTGCTCGACATCTCGAGCGTTGTCCACGCGAACTTCAATGAGGGTTTCAGCACCTTCGCCGTCTCGCGCGATCTTCTTCGTCAATTCCAGCAGAACGGTTTCTAGTGCAGTCTCAAATGCTGACGCGTCAACAGCTCCCGCAGAACCGCTTGCCAACACAACAGCAGTGTCACTTGTTGATGTGTCGGTGTCTACAGAGACGCAGTTGAGCGTTCTGTTAATGACAGCACGAAATGTTGTGTCAAGAGATTTCTGGTCGACCAACGCATCGGTGAACACCATGGCAATCAGTGTGGCCATGTTGGGTTCAATCATTCCCACACCTTTTGCTACACCTACAACGCGTGCGGTGGAACCAGCAACAGCACATTCAGCCACTTTGTGCACGGTGTCGGTGGTCATAATTCCACGTGCTACATCTTCTGCATCGACTGATGGCAATGGCGTGGGTAGTGCGTCAATTCCATTTCGAATACGGTCGATGGGGTAGAGGCGTCCAATCACTCCTGTAGACGCAATAAGGATCTCTTCCGCAGCAATTCCTAACTTGCCAGCAACTTGATTGGTGATCTCTTCTGCATGTGCGAGTCCTTCGGGACCATTTGCCACATTTGCGTTCTTTGAAATAACAACAATGGCGCGTGCATGCCCCGTG
The DNA here is from genome assembly GCA_021299715.1 of Ilumatobacteraceae bacterium. Taxonomy (GTDB): domain Bacteria; phylum Actinomycetota; class Acidimicrobiia; order Acidimicrobiales; family Ilumatobacteraceae; genus UBA2093. The sequence goes on from JAJTEL010000002.1 coordinate 9,030, forward strand.
TTGTGGCGGCGCGACACTTCAACAGATGGACCGGCGAAGCGGCTTTGTGTAAAGACTCCCGCCGACGTGCAGCCAGGGGCGCCCAGAATCACGGTGAAGTCTTTGCTGTTGTCCTTCACGCCCACATTGGTGACGTACGACGTGAAGCCAGAGGGAAGAGAGATAGTCACGGCATATGGGTTTAGCACCCTCGGCGGGTGGAGAACGGTTTAGATTTGCCTTGTGCGCACCATCGTGACCAACGGAACCATTGTGAATGCGGACGGACGCGTAGACGCAGACCTTGCCATTAAAGATGGGGTTATTCAGGCCATCACGCCGCGCTCGGCCGGCGGAATCACTCCTGGCCCCGACGATGTAGTCATAGACGCAACGGGATGCCTGGTGGTTCCCGGTGGAGTAGACGCCCATGTGCACATGCAGCTCGACACGGGTACCACGGTGTCGTCCGATTCTTTTGAGTCGGGCACCATTGCGGCGGCCCATGGCGGCACCACCACCATTGTTGACTTCGCCGAACAACGTGCTGGTGGAAATGTTCTGCAGGCATTCGAGAAGCGAATGGCCGAGGCAGAGGGGCAGTGCGTAGTTGACTGGGCACTCCATCAAATTTTGGGTGGAGTTAATGAGCAAGCTCTCATCGATACGCGTTCGCTGGTTGAACGTGAAGGTGTTGCTTCTATCAAATTGTTTATGGCGTATCCGGGGCGGTTGTATTCCGACGACGGGCAGATTCTGCGTGCATTACAGATGTGCGCCGACACAGGCATGATGGCCATGGTGCATGCCGAGAACGGTTTAGCAATTGACGTACTTGTCGAGCAAGCAATTGCTGCTGGCAACATCACACCAGATTTTCACTCGCGTACACGACCACCAGAACTTGAAGCAGAGGCAGTTCACCGCGCGGCTGTTCTGTCACGCGTTGCCGGCAATGCTCCGTTGTATATCGTGCATCTCTCCAGTTCTCATGCCTTACGAGAAGTTGTCGAGGCTCGTTCGCGCGGTACCAACATTTTTGCCGAGACATGTCCGCAGTATTTACATCTGTCGTTAGAAGATCACCTAGGAAAAGGTTGGCCCGACGGTGCGGCGTACATTTGCTCAACTCCTCTGCGCTCGAAGCATGAACATCATCATGCAGACCTGTGGGAAGGGCTGCGCGTTGATCAACTTGCTGTTGTAAGCACCGACCATTGTCCGTTCTGTTTACGTGAACAGAAACTGGCAAATGGTGAATCTTTCAATGTGGTGCCAAACGGAATTGGTGGCGTGGAACATCGCATGGACCTGGTATTCCAAGGTGTTGTGGCAGGGCATATCTCTGCTGAACGTTGGGTGGAAGTGTGTGCAACCGCACCCGCGCGTTTGTTTGGCTTAGGAAAAAAGGGCGCATTGCGCGAAGGCATGGATGCCGACGTTGTGGTGTACGACCCCGCAAAAGTTCACACACTCAGTGTGGCGACACATCACATGAATTTGGATCATTCCGCGTATGAAGGAATGGAAGTGACGGGCGCTGTGAAAACAGTGGTGTCGCGTGGAGACATCATTGTTGACAACGGAGAATTCCATGGTCGTGCGGGTCGCGGAAAATACTTGCGACGCGATGTGTCGCAGCACGTGCGTTAACTGTTACGAGAAACGCTTCACCAAGTTGTCGAGTGTCTTCTGAATAGAGACACTGTTTCGGTCCACGGCCTTCATCACTTTCAACATGATGGGGCTCTTGTTGGTATTCCAGTCGAACTGCTCGGTGACTTTGGTGCCACCGTCTACTGGTTCCAAGATGTAACGCCATACGTGACCACCAAGGTGACGCCATCCGATGAGGCGACCCTCTTCAAACTCAACAACCTCGTTTGTCATCTTGTAAGGGAGAACTATCTTCATCTCCATTCCAAACTTTGCACCAAGCGAGAGTCGTTCTGGTGCGTTGAGTTTCGCAGCCTTCACTGAGCCCGAGCCATCAATTTCGCTGTGTCGACGTGGGTCGGCCAGCAGATTGAAAATGTCACTGGCGGGTGCAGGTACCACGACGGAGTGGGACACGATTTTTGCGGGGTTAGATGTGCTCATACAGACATTCTCACTTGTTCAGCCACCATTTCGGCGGTTCGTCGGCCAGAAAACATTGCTCCTTGAATAGAGCCCGTATCTCTGTGGTCTCCACACACAAACAAACCCTCACCAAGAGACACATTCTTCTTCGGAGAGAAGGGGGCGTCTTGGCCAGGTTGTCCGTGCGGAATTCGATAGGTGCGCACGTGGCGCCATTCGTCAACTTGCGCCCCCCACCAACTGCGCAGTTGTGCACGCGCGGCACCTTCTAGGTCGCCGTCGCACATTCCGGGAAGTGCGGCCGCAATGAGATGTTTATCTGCAGGCGCATAATGCGGAGACACCTGTGACATAACGGCAACGTTCAGCACCGGACCTTGCCCGCTTCCATCCAAGATGACATAAGCACCGTTCACGGGAGAGATAGGGGCAGAGAAATACACAACGCCGGCGGCGCGCGACGACACCGGTGACAGTCCGAGTAGTTGTGACGCAACCGGGCCTTCGGTTGCCACCACGACATTGCGCGCTTCAACGACGTGACCGTTTGTCACTGTGACTTCACCGGGTTTCACATTCGTCACCGCAGTATTCAGATGAAGCGATGTGGTCTTTAAAGACTGTGCTAACTGCTCGGAGATTGCACCCATTCCGTGCGCTGGAACTACGGAGTCACCCGTTGCCAATGTACGAAAGATGACATCGAACATTCTGCGAGATGTTGCCAAGTGTGGGTCGAGTTGAATGCCACCAACAAGCGGGCGGAAGAATCGTTCGATCATTCTCGACGAGAATCCCATTGCGCGTAATGCGCTTGCAGTGGGCATGTCGTCTCCCCGAAGCAGTTCGCGCGGATCGGATGACTTCAGCTTTGCGCGAAAGAGTGCAATGCGTGCTTTGTCGGCAAGAGTTCCGATTGGTGCAAATGATGTAGACATCAATGTCTGTGGGCGTCGAAATGGGTCACCAACAATGTGGCCCTTTCCCTTGCGCCACACCACGGCCCCTGGTTCAAATGCACGCAGGTCTAGTGCTGGAATGTCGAGATGGCGGTGGATTTCTGGATAACCAGTGAGAAGAACTTGAAATCCGCGATCAAGAATGAATCCGTCTACTACATCACTACGCACGCGGCCACCAACACCGTCCGATGCTTCAAGAAGTACAGGCGAGATGCCGTGTTGTTCTAGAACTTTGGCTGCAACAAGACCGGCAAGTCCGGCGCCAACAATGACGACGTCTGCAGACGTGGGTAGTGGAGGAGTGATCACTTCTTCAGTAGAGCACGAAGAGCGGCATCGAGTGTTTGATGCGTGAATACGAATCCATCACGTGTGAGTGCGCTTGGAATAACTCGTTGACCTGTGAAGAGCAGTGCATCAGCAAGTTCGCCACCTAACAACAACTTCGGACCAAACGACGGAATGGGGAGAACTGCGGGGCGAGATATTGCTCGGCCAAGTTCTTTGGCAAACCCGGCGTTGGTGACTGGTTCGGGAGCAGTGAGATTCACAGGCCCGCTCAATTGCGACGTGAGCAAATGAATGATTGCATTCACCTCGTCGGTGATGCTGATCCAGCTTTGCCAATGCTTTCCATTGCCGAACTTTCCACCAGCACCCAATTTGAAGATTGGCAACTGCTTCTTTAACGCGCCACCATTTTTTGACAACACAATTCCGGTGCGTAGGTACACCGTGCGAATTCCTGCTTCTACTGCGGGTGCGGCTGCTGCTTCCCACTGCTTGCACACATCGGCCAAGAAACCGTCACCAAGCGTGGCGTTTTCGTCTAACGCTTCGTCGCCACGCATTCCGTAGATACCAATTGCTGACCCCGACAAGAACACGCGTGGCTTGTTCGGTAGCGCTGCCATGGTGGTGGCAAGTAGGTGAGTAGAGAGTGTGCGGCTTTCAAGGATTTCGCGTTTGTAGTCATCTGACCAACGCTTATCGCCAATTCCGGCACCAGCCAAGTGCACCACTGCATCGACACCATCGAAGGCAGACGCATTGAGGACGCCGGCTTTTGGATCCCACTGCACTTCATTGGCGGACTTCGGCGCGCGACGAACGGCTGCGATCACGGTGTGGCCTTGAGACGACAATTCGGCGGACAATGCGCGTCCGATAAGTCCAGATGCGCCAGTAATCAAAATTTTCATATACAAGGACAACAGTTTCTTCTCGTGGCTTGTTCCACAACCGGTGGTGACCTACGACCCTTTTCGCTCTGTTGGCGTTGTCGGTCGTAGTCTGAAAGGCGCATGAGCACCAGAAAACTCATCCTGACGGCCCTTGTTTGTGGTCTTGCCATCATGTTGGCGGGCGGTTTCAAGCTGTTTCAGGTGGCCACAGAAGACGTTGAAGCCGTGGTGAACGACATAGGTACCGAACAGGTCTTGGGCGACATGTTGGTCACCGTGGTCTCAATTGATCAGAAGCAAGATGGCACATTTGTCACCGTTTCCATGCGTGGAGTTGAGGGCGCGAATGGTTTTGAGGGCTGGAAACTGCTGGCCAATGGCGAATTGTCGGATCCTGTCGTTGGCGCCGATACAGAACCCTGCACCACCAAGGTTGCTCAGTTCGTTAAATGTGTCGTTCCGTTTGTGGCGTCGTCGGGCTCCACTGTGACCGTTGCCTACCAACGCGCAGACGCCCAATCTCAGTGGGCTCCGTAGCGGGAACGGCTACCGTAGAGGGCGTCGGATACAGCGTCGTATCCACGTGATTGGAGTAAACCCCCATGGCTGACCAGTTTGACCTCATCATTGTTGGTGGTGGACCTGGCGGTTATGCAGCGGCTTTCTATGGCGCATCTGCAGGTCTCAATGTTGCGCTAGTGGAGAAAGACACCATTGGTGGCACATGCCTGAACCGTGGTTGCATTCCCGCAAAAGCATTTCTTGAAACCGCAGCGGCACGTCGCCATGCGGAACATGCGGCCGATTTCGGAATTGCTGTCACTGTCGGAGCAACAGATTTCGCAGTAGCACAAGCACGCAAGCAGAAGATTGTCGATGGTTTGGTGAAGGGTCTCACTGGCCTCACCAAAGCAAAGAAGGTCACCTACCTGTTGGGTAAGGGTGCGTTGAACGCTGACAACTCGGTCACTGTTACTGCCGAAGACGGAACAGTTACTCAACTGCACGGTGCTGCCGTCATTTTGGCGGCAGGTTCTGTACCGCGAATCATTCCTGGTTTTGAACCGGGTGGCCCGGTCATGACATCTGATGAAGTGCTCATGCTGAACCACATTCCTGCACGCATTGCGGTGATTGGTGGCGGCGCAATTGGGTGTGAGTTCGCGTCAACATTTGCCGACCTTGGTTCACAGGTAACAATTCTTGAAGGCCTTCCCAAAATTCTTCCTGGCCTCGATGCCGACCTTGCAAATGTTGTTGTGCGTTCCTTCCAGAAGAAGAAAATCGATATCAAAACCGGAGTTGCTGTCACAAAGCACACGCCAACTGGCTCTGGTTCAACGGTTATTTCGTTCGGTGAGGGAGAAACACTTGAAGTCGATGCCGTCATCGTCTCTGTGGGACGCCGTCCGTTCCCCGATCAACTTGGTTTGGCCAACACACAGGTTGCTGTCACCGATCGCGGTTTCGTAGAAGTCGATGCGTTGTGTCGTACGTCTGTTCCGAATGTGTGGGCAATTGGCGACCTCATCAACACCCCGCAACTTGCGCACGTTGCCTACGCCGAAGCAATTCTTGCGGTGAAGCAAATTCTTGGTGAAGAAGCAATCCCTGTTGATTACGACCGAGTTCCGTGGGCCATCTACTGCAGTCCTGAAGTTGCATGGGCAGGACCAGGTGAAGAGGCAGCCAAGGCCGCCGGATACGACGTTGTTGTATCAAAGCACCAATTCCGTGCAAACAGCCGTGCTCAAATTCTTGGCGAAATCGACGGCTTGGTAAAGATCATCGCAAAGAAGAATGCCGATGGTTCTGCTGGTCAAGTTTTGGGTGTGCACATGGTGGGACCATGGGTCACCGAACAGTTGTCGGGTGGCTATCTCGCAGTGAACTGGGAAGCAACGGTTGAAGAAATCGCTCACTTCATTCAGCCGCATCCAAGCTTGTCTGAATTGTTTGGCGAGACAGTTATGGCACTCACTGGTCGAAGCATTAACTCGTAAACGAACTACTCAAGGAACGAACACAATGGCAGAGATCACACTCCCTCAACTCGGCGAAACGGTGACCGAAGGAACCATTACACGTTGGTTTAAAAAGGTGGGCGAGTCTGTTGCGGCTGACGAACCGCTTTTCGAAGTATCAACCGACAAAGTCGACACAGAGGTTCCATCTCCCATCGCTGGAGTTCTCACCGAAATTCGTGTACCAGAAGGCGACACAGTTCCCGTTGGCACTGTGATTGCTGTTGTCGGCGATAGCGCCGGTGCGCCTGCTCCTGCGCCAGCAGCACCAGCGGCTGCTCCTGCGCCCGCGCCACAACCAGCACCTGCACCACAGCCTGCTCCTGCGCCAGTTGCTGCACCGCCTGCACCTGCGCCAGTTGCTGCACCGCCTGCACCTGCACCAGTCATGGCACCGCCTGCACCAGCTCCTGCACCCGCGCCAGCACCTGCCGCAGTCAGCAGCACCGAAGGTGTGGTGTTGTCTCCCGTTGTGCGCAAGCTCATTGCAGAAAACGGACTCGATGTGTCTCGCATTGCTGGTACCGGCCCCGGTGGGCGCATTACGCGCGACGATGTGATTGCAGTCATTGAAAGCGGTGCCGGTCGTGCGGTTGCTCCAGCGGCTTCTGTCGCAACACCGGCTGCTGCACCTACGCCAGCACCTATCGCAGCATCGGTGCCACGCGCAGTTGCTGGCGCTCGCGACGAATCCATCCCGTTGTCAAAGATTCGTCAAGCAACAGGTGCTCATATGTTGATGAGCAAAGGTGCCAGCCCACATGCATTCAGCGTTGTCGAGGTTGACTTTTCAAACGTGGACGCCACTCGTTCACGCGCCAAAGATGATTTCAAAGCAACTGAAGGTTTCAGCCTGACCTACTTGCCATTCATTGCACGCGCAGTAGTAGACGCACTCGTTGAGTTTCCGCATCTGAATGCATCGCTCGGTGTGAATGAGTTAATTGTTCACAAGTACATCGACCTCGGAATTGCTGTGGACTTGGATTATCAGGGTCTCATCGTTCCTGTCATTCGCGATGCCGAAGAAAAGCGATTGCGTGGACTTGCGCGCGAAGTCAACGATCTTGCATCGCGTGCTCGTACTCGTCGTTTGTCACCCGATGAAATTTCTGGGGGAACATTCACCATTACCAACAATGGTTCCGCTGGTTCGGTGTTGACAATGCCCATCATTAACCAACCACAGGTGGCAATTTTGTCTACCGATGCAATTGTGAAAAAGCCAGTCGTTGTTTCTCTCCCCGGTGGTGGCGACAGCATCGCTATTCACCCAGTGGGAAATCTTGCAATGGCGTGGGATCATCGCGCATTCGATGGTGCATACGCCGCAGGTTTCCTAGTGAAGGTGAAGTCAATTTTGGAAACTCGCGACTGGTCCGCAGAGGTCTAAGCGAGAGAATGCGGAAGGAGAGACAGTCACCATGACAATCTCTTCAACACATTTGCGTGTGCGTTGGCTTGGCAAGGTTCCCTATACCGAAGCACTCGCAGTTCAAGAGTCTTTGTATCGACACGGGTCGGGCAATGTGTTGCTTTTGATGGAGCACCCACATGTGTTTACGTATGGACCATCTGCAGATCTTGAAAAGAATTTAAAGTGCAACCCCGCCGATGTGGGTGCCGATTTTGTGCAGGTAAAGCGCGGTGGCGACATTACGTATCACGGCCCCGGACAATTGGTGGGGTATCCCATTGTCAATCTGCAGCCAAAGCACGGTGCCGATGGCCCCGCCGATTCGGTTGCGTATGTGCATTCCGTCGAGCAGGTCATTATTAATTCGCTCCGCGAAGTGGGGCTTTCGTCTGCAGATCGCTTCCCCGGATATCCGGGTGTGTGGGTGAACGTAGAGGGAGACATTCCACGAAAGATTTGCGCCATCGGCGTACGGGTTGGTCGTCGCCGCACGATGCATGGTTTTGCTGTGAATGTTTCAACAGATCTTCACTACATGTCAACAAACATCGTTCCATGTGGGATTGCCGACTATCCCGTCACATCGCTTGAGGCAGAAGGCATCTCAGTGTCGATGAAGGAGTTCACTGAAGTTGTTTCGCGTCACGCTGCTGCTATGTGGGGCGACGGAATTGTGGAACGTCAAGACGTTGCGTGGAAACACACCCCCGATGATTTATCCGCGTTCTCTCGTGGTGAAGGGCCTGGTCAACCAGTTCGCATGTTGGGTCGACTTGCTCAAGCAGGGGTGGAAGAATCCATCTCATTGTCGGAACGAAAGCCCGATTGGATTCGCCCGCACGTGAAGCACGGCGAAGAAGTGCTCACGTTGAAAAAGACATTGCGAGATTTATCTCTGGTCACCGTGTGTGAAGAAGCCGGTTGTCCGAATTTGTCTGAATGTTGGAATGATGGCACCGCCACTTTCATGGTGTTGGGAGAACGGTGCACGCGCGCATGTGGTTTCTGCTTAGTAGATACGCAAAAACCCGAAGCACCAGATGCCAACGAGCCGTCGCACGTTGCCGAAGCTGTCGCCCGCATGGGATTGAAGTTTGCGGTTCTCACAATGGTGGCGCGTGATGATTTAGCCGATGAGGGAATGGGTCATGTTGCACAATGCATTCAGGCCATTCGTGCACGTGATGAATCGGTGCAAGTAGAGACTCTTATCTCCGACGCGCGTGGCACTGCATCGCTTGATGTGTTAATCAATGCGCGACCCGATGTGTTCAACCACAACGTGGAAACTGTTCCGCGATTACAGCGCGCTGTACGCCCAAGCGCCGGATACGCACGAAGCTTGTCTGTGTTGGCGCGTGGCAAAGCGGCCGGTCTCACAGTGAAGTCTGGCCTCATTGTGGGCATGGGCGAGACAGACGACGAAATTGTTGGAGTGCTGGCCGACCTTGCTGACCTTGGTGTCGACATTGTGACTATTGGGCAATATTTGCGACCGACCACCAATCATCTACCCGTTGCGCGGTGGGTAGAACCTGCTGTGTTCGAGATGTACAAGCGCGTGGGTGAAGAATTCGGAATTGGTCATGTGGAGTCCAGTCCACTTACTCGGTCTAGTTATCACGCACGAGAGTCGGCAGAACACGCCGTACCTGTCACAATTGGTACTCGATGAACTCAATGCTTTCCTCACACACATACGCCGAACGCCTGGCTCGCGCTCGAGCAGAGATGAAGCGTTGTGGTGTCGACGCCATGATTTTGTCGCTTGGTCACGACATGCCCTATCTCATGGGATATTTGGCTATGCCGTTGGAGCGTCTCACCATGTTGGTGATTCCTCAAGATGGTGAAGCGTCACTCATTATTCCGCGCCTTGAAGGTCCGCGAGTTCATCAAATGAACGATGTGTTCACCATGGTTCCGTGGAATGAAACCGAAGACCCTGTGGCAATTGCGCACACACTCTTGGGATCTGCACAAACAATCGCAGTAGGTGACCAAATGTGGTCGCGTTTCCTTGTTGACTTGCTTGTGCATCGCCCGAATGCAAAGTACGTGCGCAGCGTGACAGTGATGGAGGCCTTACGTTCACGTAAAGACGCAGCAGAAATTGCAGCTCTCGTTGCTGCAGGCGCTGCCGCCGACCGAGTGGCCGCTCAACTTCACGCTGGCGACATTCCCATGGTGGGTCGTACGGAAGCCGAAGTGTCTGCAGATATCTCGGCGCGACTTATTGCAGAAGGTCATCAGAAAGTGAATTTTGCAATTGTTGCAGCAGGGGAGAATGCGGCAAGTCCACATCATCACGCTGGTGACCGAGTTATTCAATACGGTGAGATTGTTTTGTGTGACTTTGGCGGAACCATGAACGGATACTGCAGCGACATCACGCGTTGTGTTCACATTGGCGACGTTCCACAAGATATTGCCGATGCGTATGCAGTGCTTCTGCGGGCGCAAGCGGCTGGCGTCAGCGCCGGGGTTGTGGGTTCATCGTGTGAAAACGTCGATGCAGTAACTCGCGCCATCATTGATGAAGCGGGGTATGGCGAATACTTCGTTCACCGCACGGGACATGGAATTGGTATGGAAGAACACGAAGATCCCTACATGGTTTCGGGAAACACCACTCCTATTGCGCCAGGCCATGCATACAGCGTGGAGCCAGGCATTTATGTTCCCGGTAAATGGGGTATGCGTCTTGAAGACATTGTGGTGGCAACAGAAAATGGCCCGATGGCCGTGAATCACGCCAACCATCAACTAGTAGTTCTTAACCGATAAGCGAATCGTCTCCGTGATCAAACTCGACGCAGCGACAGTTCTTCTTCAATGGGCCACAGGTGGTTTGTTTTTCCTGTGGTTCACCACGCGCAAGCACGAAATGGGTGCCGGATACGGATGGCTTCTTCGTGGGTCTTTCTTGGTACTGGCCGCAGGCGCTGCCGCTGCTGGCTTTGCCACTCATACGGTGATGGCGCGCGAGGTGGCATCTATCGCGGTTGCTGTTGTCAGCGTGTTGACTCTTCGCCGAAAGAATGCTTCATGGGACCTTGTAGCACCACTGATTGGTGTGATCGGACTCGTTATTGCTGCGTTCGACGCAGCAAGCGGAACAGGCGACACCGTGGTGAGTTTGTTGCGCATTTTGGTGGGCACCGCATTCCTTGGTGCCGTGAGTGATGCCATGTTGCTTGGTCACTGGTACTTGGTGCAACCAGGACTACCGCGGTCAATTCTTGGAGAACTTGTGACTGCGCTCCGATGGATTACGCCTTTTGAAATTGTTGTCATGTTGTTGCCCACCGGAATGGTGAGTGTTATCAACGGATCAATTGACGATGGATGGGGCGGCATGCTCGGGTGGTTCTGGATTGCATGTGGAATTACCACCATTGTTCTTACCGAAGTCACACGCGCTGCTCTGCGTGAGCGCAGTTATTCGGCTGTTATGGCGGCAACAGGTTTGCTGTACTTGGCAATTCTCACTGCGTTTGGCACAGACCTTGTGGCCCGCGCAGTACTTGCCTAGAACTTCGAATAGTCCACGGTGAACCAACGCTCGGGCGTTGTCGATATACGCATCGACTCCCCGTCGTCTTCTCCGTCACCTCTCTCGACGTATTTGTCGCCTTCCTTCACGCCCAGGTAGCGGTGGGCCATAGGGCGACTGTGTAGTTCCTTATCTGCGGTTGAGATAGTTGCTGCTCCTTCAATGGACACGTATTTGTACGGCAGCGATTCTGATTGTGCGCACAAGCTAAATCGCATCGACTTTTGAAGCAGGCGACCTTTCACCGAGTCGAGCGATGTGAGGAACCACAATTCGCCTCCTGGCTCGTAGATGTACCAAACGGGAACCGTCAGCGGTGGGCCATCTGGGCGCTCAATTGCCAGCACCCCCACGTGGAGGTCGGCGAGAAACTGCTCTCGTTCTTCTGGTGTCATTGAAAGCGTGCCCATGGTTCTCCTTAGTGTTCGCCTGTGTGATGGACAGGAGTTGTCAGGTGTTTCTGAGAGTAGTCGGCTGAAGTTGGGCTCTACTTCAGTCTGTGAATAGCCAACGCCTATCGTGAAGGCATGGACTTCTTTGAGCGCACCGTCTACAACGCAGATCACGAACAGTTTCGTTCCGTGTTTCGCCAATGGCTAGACAACGAAGTGGTGCCAAACCATGAACAATGGGAAGCCGATGGCATTGCGCCACGCGAGATGTGGCTAGAGGCAGGCAAGCACGGCTTTCTCGGCTACCACGTTCCAGAACAATACGGTGGCGGCGGAACCGACGACTACAAGTTCGGCGCTGTCATGCAAGAAGAAGTGTCTGACACCGGTGTGATTGGTAGTGCAAATGGAATCACTCTGCACAACGACATTGTTCTTCCGTATTACTTATCTCTGGCAAACGAAGAGCAGAAAGCACGGTGGCTGCCAAAGATGGTGACGGGTGAGTACATCACCGCTATCGCTATTACCGAACCAAACACAGGCAGCGACATGGCAGGCGTGAAGACGTCAGGCGTTCGTCATGGAGACACTTGGGTCGTAAATGGTGCAAAGACATTCATCACCAATGGCATTAACGCCGACCTGGTGTTAACGGTGTGTCGCACAGACCCCGATGCTGGTCACCGCGGGTTTTCTCTCATCGTTCTTGAACGAGGCATGAAGGGTTTTGAACGCGGTCGCAACTTGAACAAGTTGGGTATGCACGCGCAAGACACCGCCGAGTTGTTCTTCGACAATGTGGAAGTACCAGCAGAGAATGTTCTGGGAGAACCAGGGCAAGGTTTTATGTATCTCACACACAACTTGGCGCAAGAGAGATTCGGCATGGCAATTGGCGCTGTTGCAGTCGCAAAGGCTGCGTTGCGCTGGACTTTGGAATACACGCGCGAACGCAAAGCGTTTGGTCAATCCATTGCAAGTTTCCAGAACTCCAAGTTCTTGTTAGCTGAATTGCATACCGAAGTTCAGATGGCGCAAGCGTATGTAGATCGCTGTTTAGAACTGCATTGCGAAGGCAAACTCAGTGTTGAGCAGGCTGCAGCGGCAAAGTTCATCACCACTGAATTGCAGAACAAAGTTGTGGACCGGTGTTTGCAGTTACATGGTGGATATGGGTACATGGTGGAGTACCCCATTGCGCGTGCGTGGGCAGACAGTCGAATTCAAACTATTTACGGTGGAACGACCGAAATTATGAAAGAGATTGTTGGGCGAGCACTCGCCAAATAATGCTCTAGCCAATGACGCCGCGGGCCCGAAGATCGGCGGTGTCGTGACCAAGCGCCCCAATAATCTCGTCGGTATGCGCACCTTTTCGTGGTGCGTGGTGACCAACAATGGCCGGTGTTGCGCTGAAACGCGGCGCCGGCCGCACCTCGCGAATAGTCCCTGCATCAGGATGCTCTCGAACGACAAATGTTTCGTTGTGGACGATCTGTGGGTCGTCAATCACGCTGTGTAAGTCATTCATTCCGCCAGCGGGAACATCGTGTTCTCGTGCTCCTTGGAGGAAAGTTTCCAACGGCATGTTTGCGGCTAATTCACGAACAATCTTCCTGTATGCGTCTCCATTTTGTGATCGCAAAGTGGACGATGCAAAACGTGGATCGTCGGCAAGCTCTGGTTGACCAAGTGCTGCGCAATAGCCGCGAAATTCAGATTCCGTCACAATTGACACCGCCGCGTAGCCGTCTTTAAATGTGACGGGAACGTAATTTGCCGAGATAGTGGGAAGTCGCATGACATCGTCGTCGAGAAGTGCCACATCCATCGCACAGTCTGGCCACGTAAATGCAACGGCAGCATCAAGCATGGACAAGTTGATGTGTTGGCCCGTTGCGCCGCGCTCACGAGCGAAGAGGGCAGCGGTAATTGCTTGTGCTGCCGTATACGCAGTGACTTTGTCACAGATGAGATGGCGAAACAATGCAGGCTTACCCGTGACAGGGTCTGTTTGCACACTGGCTAAACCGGATGCGGCTTGAATGACATTGTCATAGACGCGGCGTTTCGCGCTTGGGCCATCTTCTCCAAATCCGGCGATAGAGACATACACAAGATTTGGGTTGATGCGTGCGGCATCGTCGTATCCGAAGCCCAGACGATCCATTGCACCAGGTCGGAAATTCTGAATGAGAACATCGGCAGTTGAAATGAGTTCGCGAAGAAGCGATGCACCTTCATCCTCTTTGAGGTTAAGAACAATGGACTTCTTTCCTCGGTTATGAAGGGCATATAACCCTGTAACACCGTTCTTCTGGGTGCCCAGGTGACGCATCATGTCGCCCATTCCGGGTGATTCAATCTTGATAACTTCGGCACCTTGATCGGCCAGCATCATTCCGGCGAGTGGACCAGAAATCATGGTGGCAAGGTCGAGAACTCTGATTCCAGAGAGGGGACCATGTGTCATTGAGGTACTCCTTGTGCGGTGAGAGGCCATGGGCGTTCGCGTTCTAAGACGTGTGCGAGTTCAAGCAGAACTTGTTCAGAAAAATGTCGTCCGATGATTTGCAGACCAACAGGCAAACCATCAACAAAACCGGCAGGAACTGAGATGCCGGGGTTGCCATGCAGGTTGCACGGGAACGTGAGCTGACCATTATTGCCAGCACCCGCCTTAATGCCGCCGAACACACTAGGAAGTGGTCCTTCTGCATCGAAGGCAACATCGGGGTTTGTCGCTGCAATCACAATGTCAACGTCATTAAAGATTTCTGCCATGCGTGTATTGACTGCAGCACGACGGTCTTCAATTTTGGCGCGCGCTTCTGCTGAATACAGACCGGCGGTGTATTCAAGTCCGGCACGCATTTCTGGTGTGAGCACATCGGCACACTGCGGCCAATGATCTTTTAGTGCTTCAGCAATTTCCAACATGCCGCTGATAGACCACGCAGCACCCATACGTGGCAGCGACGTGTCAACACCGTCTACTCGCCGAAGCCCTGCCTTCTTAATGAGGAAGTCGGCGCTTTCTAGTAACACTTCCCACATGGCCGGCGACACCACGGCACCACCCCAATTTTCTACGATGGCAACTTTCAATCCGCTGACATCGATAGTGCCGAGGCCCGCTTCCCATCCACCAACGCGGGGAAGACTAAGCGGGTCGTGCGCGTCGTGGCCGTTGCATGTGTCAAACCAGCGAGCGGTATCGCGCACACTGCGTGACACGCAGCCGACAGTCACAGTGAGGTTTCCATACGCAGCACCGGGGCCGCGCGGAATGCGTCCGTACGTTGACTTCAAGCCAACAAGTCCAGTGAATCCAGCGGGAATTCGAATTGATCCACCGCCATCGCCGGCAGTTGCGAGAGTGAACAGTCCACCCGCAACTCCAGCAGCGCTTCCACCCGATGATCCACCTGGTGTGCGCGATGCGTTCCACGGATTCTTTGTTGCACCATTAAGAACTGTGCGAGTGAGATTGACTCCGCCGAATTCACTTGCAGTGGTAAGGCCAAATGCCACAGCACCACCTTGTTGTGTGATGCGTTCTACGTGGATACTCGTTTTTGTAGCGATGCGATCAGAAAACGGAACGGATGCTTCGGTATCTGGCCATCCCTTCACCGGGTCGAGTTCTTTAATACCTAATGGCACACCACCAAATGGGAGTGTGATGTCTGCGTTGCTCGCACGTTCAAGTGCGCCATCGGTGTCAACAAAAGAGATGGCGTTCAAGGAACTTTTTGCAACAGCGTCCAACGTGGCTTGCATTTCTTCTTTGGGGGAACGCCGTCCAGCTCGGAATTCTTCTACGAGAGAGATTGCGTCTCCCTGCCATGGTGTTTCGCTCATTGTGGCAACCTAGCCCATGCGAAACGGCCACAATCCGTTGGGAAAATCCTTATGGGACTAGGGTCAAAGGGTCATGGATAGTCGCACCTTCCTCGGTCTTCAACAGACCCATAACCCCTATCGGTGGTACTTGCCGGTTCAGCGCAAACTATGCACGGGTGGCGATTTTCTCTATGGCGGTAGTGCGCTCGGTGCGGCCATTTCTGCACTCGAGGGTGCCACCGGGCGAAATGTCATTTGGGTAACTGCTCAGTACCTGTCGTATGCGCGACCCGATGAAGTCATGGATATCGACGTCATCGTGCCAGTAATGGGAAATGCCATCACGCAGGCACGTGTGGTGGGCCGTGTGGGTGAGCGAGAGATCATTACGGTAAACGCTGCATTGGGCGACCGTGAGTTTCCCATTACAGCGCAATTTGAGACTGCGCCACCTGCACCTCATCCCGACGACTGTCCTCCCTGGGAGCATTATCGGCGAGATTTTGAAACCATTCACAACTTCATGGAAGAACGAGTGGTCAAGGGTCGATTCGGAAACGATTTAGACGGCTCACTCAGCGATGGGCGCGCAACAATGTGGGCTCGGCTGCCGCAAGTTATTGACGGTGTCGATGCAGCAACGCTTGGCGTCTTAGGAGATTTTGTCCCTCGCGGTGTTGGCCAAGCACTTGGTCTTCATGCGGGTGGCAATTCGTTAGACAACACCTTGCGAGTAGTCAACCTTGTTCCCACTACATGGGTGTTGTTGGACATTCGTGTTCACGCAGTCGCGCGGGGCTTTGCACACGGTCTTGTTCACATGTACGCAGAAGACGGAACTTTGATGGCAACTGCTAGCCAAAGTTGTATTGCACGAATTCATAAGAAATAAACGGGGGATTACATGAACGCTTACGGCGCACAATCACAACCAGGAATGCCGGTTCGTCCGGGAATGACAGTTCCGCTTCCAGGCCATCTCAACACGCATCGCGACAAGTTAATTGAGTTGGCCGATATGGGGTACACCGATATATGGTCGGCTGAAGCAGACGGCGCAGACGCCTTCACTCCGCTTGCACTTGCTGCTGCATGGGAGCCGCGCTTGCGCTTGGGTACCGCAATTGTTCCCGCGTATACGCGTAGCCCAGCCTGTTTCGCACAATCTGTGGCGACGTTGGCCGATGCTGCACCCGGTCGTTTTGCCATTGGCATTGGTTCATCAAGCAATGTGATTGTCCAGAAGTGGAATGGCATTCCGTTTGACGAGCCATATAAGAAGGTTCGCGATGTTGTTCGTTTCTTGAACGATGCTTTGTCTGGCGAAAAAGTGGCCAAGCAGTACGACACCTTCAATGTGGATGGTTTCCGTTTAGGAATTCGCCCTGAAGTAAGGCCACAAATTTTGGTAGCAGCGCTGCGTGAAGGAATGTTGCGACTTGCAGCGCGTGAAGCAGACGGCGCAATCATTAACTGGCTCAGCCCAGAAGATGTGGTGCGCGTTGCAGAAGTGGTACGCAATGCGGCTGAAGGGTCGCCAAAAGAAATCGTGGCGCGAATCTTTGTGTGTCCATCGGAGAACACAGAAGTTGTGCGAGCCGCAGCACGGTTCGCAATTGCGGCGTACTTGAATGTTCCTGTGTACGCACAGTTCCATGCATGGCTAGGTCGTGGTGATGAGTTGAAGGGAATGTGGGACATGTGGAAAGCGGGAGACCGCAAAGCCGCACTGGCCGCAATTCCTGATGAAGTTGTCGATCAACTCATTGTTCACGGTTCACCGGAGTATTGCCGCGAACGCATCCGCCAGTACTTCGACAATGGCGTCACCACATCGTCGTTGGCCATCATGCCGTTCGACCCGGAGTTGAACTATTGGGAAGCAGTGAAGTCACTGTCACCATCAGCTCACTAAGAATCAATGTCCGACCCTGATCGCCCTACCCGTGAGGGATGGAAACTTCTTCTCAGCACGTTGCGTGTTCAACGCGCAGGTTTGGCGACGGGTGCTTTGGTGGGCTTGGCGTGGACACTTGGCAAGGTGGCGGTTCCTCAACTAACCAAGTTGGCTATCGACCGTGGCATTGAAAAGAATGGTTCACTCATCTTTTGGACGCTTCTCATCTTGGCTGCTGCAACCATTGCGGGCTTCTTTGCCGCGTGGCGTCGTTTTATTGCATTTCGTGAAAGCCGATTGACTGAAACTCTCTTGCGAGAGCGAATCTTTGCTCACTTGCAAGGACTTCACGTGGGGTTTCACGACCGTGCTCAAACTGGTCAGCTAATGAGCAGATCTTCTAGTGACCTGCAACAAGTACAGGGATTTGTAGTCAACATTCCCATCTTTGTTTCGCAGATCACCATGGTTCTCGCCGTGGTCATAGTCCTGTTTTCGTCAGATGCCTTGCTTGCCGCGGTGTCGCTTGCGCCGCTTCCGTTTATCAACGTGTCGGCACGGTCTTTCTCGCACAAGATTCACCCTGCTGTGTTGGCAGTTCAGCAAGAACAAGCCCAACTTGCCAATGTTGTTGAAGAAAGTGTGTCGGGTGTTCGCGTCATTAAAGGTTTCGGCGCCGAAGGTGTTCAGCAACGCAAATTAGAAACCGAAGCAAACGACATTCAGCGCGAGTCCATGCGCGCTGCGCGAATTCGCAGTCGTTTTCTCCCCGCTATTGACTTGCTGCCGTCATTGGGTCTTGTGGCAGTTCTTGGTCTTGGTGGTCATCGGGTTATCAACGGCGACATGACATTGGGCGGACTCGTTGCGTTCAACACATATCTCACCATGCTTATTTGGCCAATGAGAAACATCGGTATGACCGTGGCGTTCGGGCAACGTGCTGCATCGGCCCTGTTGCGGGTGAATGAGATTTTGTCTGAAGAGCCGGCCATTGCAGATCCCGCACATCCGAAGAAACTTCCCGCTTCTGGACTTGCGCAACCCGTTGGTGCGGTGCGGTTTGATGCTGTCCGTTTCGGTTACGACATTGGCCATACAGATGTGCGTGTGTTGAACGGACTGAGTTTGGATATTCAACCGGGCGAGTCGGTGGCCATTGTGGGTGCAACGGGGTCTGGAAAGTCCACTATCACTCGACTTCTGCTTCGCTTTTATGACCCGCAATCCGGATCGGTGACGCTAGACGGCATAGATCTTCGTGAACTGAAACTGTCCGACTTACGACGTGCAGTTGGTGTCGTGTTTGAGGACACTTTGCTGTTTCACGACACGGTGTCAGCAAACATTGCCTTCGCCAAACCAGGGATTGATTCCGAGATTGTGGTGCGAGCAGCAAAGTTGGCAGGCGCTCACGACTTTGTGATGCAGTTGCCAGAGAAGTACGACACCGTTTTGGGAGAACGAGGGTTCTCGCTGTCTGGTGGACAACGTCAACGTATTGCTATTGCGCGAGCCATCGTTGCCGACCCACGAGTGTTGGTGTTGGACGACGCGACATCTGCCGTAGACCCCACGAAAGAGCATGAAATTCGCGACGCACTAGCAACGGTGATGCGTGGGCGTACCACGTTGGTCATTGCTCATCGTCCCGCCACTATTGAATTAGCCGACCGCGCGGTGTTGTTAGACAATGGTGTGATCGCTGCAGTGGGAACACACCACGAGTTGTTGGCAACAAACAATCGCTATCGCGAAGTCCTTGCGGCCATGTCGCACACGGTGGGTGAGTAGGTATGTGGTCTGGTGGCGGTCGCGGCGGAGGCAGAAGCGGAATTGACGAAGACGACAAACTGAACCGCACTCAAACACGCGTGGTGTTGGCCCGCAGTATTCGTATGGCGGGGGAGTTCCGTCGTCATGCCGCCTGGGCACTTGTTTTGGTCACTATCACCGTGCTGTGCACGCTTGCTGGACCTGTTTTGGTGCGCCACGGAATCGATGCGGGTATCAAGGCTAAAGACGCGAGCGCATTGAATATCACAGTCGTCGCGTACCTGGTGGTGGTGGCTATTGCTTATGTGATCGGCCGCATGCAGTACGTGGTGTTGAACAAAGCCGGCGAAGGGTTCCTGCGCCTGTTGCGAGTGAAGGTGTTTGCGCAGTTGCAACGCCAGTCAATGGCGTTCTTCGATCGCGAGAAGGCCGGTGTTCTTGTTGCGCGCATGACGGCTGACATTGAGTCAATGGCCGAACTGGTGCAGTGGGGGCTAATGCAGTTCTTGTCTGCGTTCTTGCTGCTGTTCCTGGCCTTCTTCTTGTTGCTCAGTTTGTCGTGGCAACTCACGTTGATCACTCTCATCGTGTTCCCATTCCTTATTGCTGCGTCGGTGAAGTTTCAACGGGACTCCAACCGTGCGTATTTGGAAGTGCGCGAGAAGGTGGGTGCCAACCTTTCTGCTCTGCAAGAGGGCATTACTGGTGTACGCGTGATTCAGGCCTATGCACGCGAAGACGAACAGATTCGTCGATTTGAGGAGTCGAACCGCGCCTTGTTCCGCAGTCACATGTACAGCGTGAAAGTCAGTACTTGGTACTTCGGGCTTATCGAGTTTGCCGGTATTGCATCGTCGGCATTAATTGTGGGTGTAGGTGGCTGGCTGGTGCATCGAGGCACAGTGTCATTGGGAACCGTTGTTGCTTTTGTGTTGTTGTTGGCCAACTTGTTCGACCCTGTTCAGCAGTTGTCGCAGTTGTACAACACCCTTCAGTCCGCAGCGGCCGCATTGCACAAGTTGTTTGGCATTTTGGATGCTGTTCCCGATGTCAATGAATCTGATTCGCCCGTGTCACTGCCCGCAACTGGTGATGTAGAAGTGCGAGACATCTCTTTCACGTACGCAAGCGGTTCACAGCCGGCTTTGTCGAATGTGAGTGTCACGTTGACTGCAGGAACTCGCTTGGCGCTGGTGGGACCAACAGGTGCTGGTAAGTCCACCTTGGCCAAACTGATGGCGCGTCTGTACGACCCGCAGACAGGTCAGGTTCTCTTTGGGGGAGTAGACCTTCGCGATTCATCACTTGAAGATTTACGCAAGCGCATTGTGGTTATTCCTCAAGAGGGCTTCTTGTTCGACGGTTCTGTGCGCGACAATTTGCTGATTGCTCGACCCGATGCAACAGAAGACATGTTGCTCGGCGCATTGAACAACTTGGGTTTACGCGAACGATTTGAGTCTCTCCCCGAAGGTTTAGATACGCAAGTACGTGAGCGCGGTTCGCGATTGTCGGCAGGGGAGCGTCAATTGGTGGCACTCTCGCGTGCGGCATTGGTAGACCCAGCTGTGTTGGTGTTGGATGAAGCAACTTCGAACTTGGACCCTGGCACTGAGATGTTGATTGAGGCTGCGCTAGAGAAGTTGATGGCTGGCAGGTCTGTGATAGTGGTTGCGCACCGGTTGTCCACTGTGCAGCGCGCCGACAAGATTGCTGTGGTGTCAGATGCTCGCATTACAGAGATTGGCTCGCATGATGAGTTGATTGCTATGGGTGGTCATTACGCAGCGTTAGTGAACAACTGGAACAAATCCCAACCGCAATGAGTCCTGTGGGATGCAGGAACTGTCGGCAAGAGATCACGTGAAATGTTCACGAGCCAAACGGAATACAGCCAATAGCCACCACATCGTCCGCGTGAAACACACAAAGTAGTGTGTGACAAAACAAGGGGGGCCAATGGTTGCAGTTCAAGGAAAAGTTCAGTCTGGCTTCGAAGGTGTCAGCGAAGCATTCGCTGCCAACTTTGCCAACGACTTTGAAGTAGGCGCATCTGTCGCAGTCGTGCATAAGGGTGAGCTTGTGGTGGACATCTGGGGTGGTCATGCCGATATCGAACGGACTGCTCCATGGCAGGGCGACACCATTGTCAATGTGTGGTCCACAACGAAGACCATGATGTTTCTCACACTTCTCACGCTCGCAGATAGAGGAGAAATCTCACTCTCAGACCCAGTGCACAAGTATTGGCCGGAGTTCAAGACAAACGGCAAAGAGTCGGTTGAAATTCGTCATCTCATGGCTCACACCGCTGGACTCTCCGGCTGGGACGAGCCAATGACGGAGCAAGACCTGCATGACCATAACAAGTGCGCCTCGCTGCTCGCTACGCAGGCACCGTGGTGGCAACCAGGGTCACAGTCGGGCTATCACGCGATTTCACAGGGGTATCTAATTGGTGAAGTCGTCAGGCGTGTCACGGGACAGTCGCTGGGTTTATTTTTTCAGCAGAATTTTGCCGAACCGCTGGGCGCTGATTTCCACATCGGCACGGATGCCCAGCACGATCATCGCGTGTCTGCGGTCATCCCCAATGATTCTGCAGTGACGTCCACCATGGACCCCACGGGTGTTGCTGCCCGCACGTTTTCGAATCCGATGATGAATGCACGCATGGCGCTTACAGAGGCTTGGCGTCGTTGCGAGAGCCCCGCAGCTAATGGTCACGGCAACGCTCGTTCCGTTGCTCAACTGCAATCCATCATCTCCCACGGCGGTGAAGCAATGGGCACGCGGTTCCTGTCCGCGTCGGGCGTCGAAGCACTCTTCGCAGAGCAAGCCAGTGGGGTTGATCTTGTGCTTGGTGTGCCAATGAAGTTCGGCATGGGTTACGGGCTCGTTTCCGAATACAGCCCGATCAGTCCGAATGCACGTGCTTGTTTCTGGGGTGGTTGGGGTGGCTCGCTTGTCGTGAACGATCTCGATGCAGAACTTACTTTCGCCTACGTCATGAATCGCATGGGCGATGGAACAGTGGGGGACATGCGCGCTGCTGGACCTCTCATGGCCACTTTTGGTGCCATCGCCTGATTAGGTGCTCTAGTCGCGGGCGACGAAGTGCTTGGCTTTGGGGTGGCGTTGTCTCGGTCTCTGGCCAATAGAAATATCAATGTTGGTTGTTGAGTTCTGCCGCGAACTTTGTCTCGGAAGTTACGTAACGAGACCCGAATCTTCGGTGGCAGTATTCACCGACAGCTATCAGCGCTGCTGCGTAGATGCATGCAATCATCCATGTGGGGATGCCGAGATTCACTAGAAGATGGCCAAAGAGGTAGACGACAATGAACACCCAGGACACGAGGAACAACGGTGGAAAGAAGAAAGACATGAAGACGAGTATCAATCCAACGGGGGCCACTACGAGTAATGCCCATACAACTGACATATAAGAACGCCTGCGAGAAATCCTAAGGTGCTTGCGTTGCGCCGTGGTTAGATGTTCTTTGTTGTCGGCGGCAACGATGGCTTCCTCATGAAACTTGACGGCCCAACTTCTGAAATTCTCGCGTGCGATGGAAGCCTGAGCCTTCTGCGCCTGTTTGAGAGACTTGGCTGACTCGCGAGCGAGTTTTTCCTGTTCTTGTCGTCGAAGACGTTCTGCGTTTGCAGCGGCTTCCTTCTCTTGCGCTCTCTTTTTGACAAGTTGTTCCCGTTCGTTTCGCTTTGCTTCCTCCAAGAGTCGGCGAGCAACTTCTGCCCTCGCGGCTGACTCTTCGGCAGCACGAGCAGTTTCGATTTTTTCTTGGGATCTTTTTTTCTGTCTAAGTTCGGCAGCACGAGCAGTTTCGATTTTTTCTTGGGATTTTTTCTTCTGTCGTAATTTGGTTGAGTACCCGCGAAAAATTGCCATAACATCCGAGACTTCTCTAGATAGAGGTGGTGGATTTGGGTGGCTCGAACTATGTCGCGCTTTCTTTGAACGTTCAAAGTCTTTCTCGGAAATCGAGGCTCGTTGTTCGGGCATCAAATCCCAGTAGTCGAGCAGGCCGTCGAACAAGTCTTCCCATCTTCTGAGAAGGTCTTGACGTTGGCGTCGGGTAGCAAACTTCTCCTGAGACCACTCGGACTGCAACCGATTCCAAAGTCTGTCAAAGCGGTCGCGACCGAGGATGATCTCGTTCAGGCGTCTCAGGATGGCTGAGTGCCCAGAGACATCCCACTGGTCGATGGTTGGATCGTAATGAGCAATTGTGTTGCGCAAGTCTCGAAGCTCGCTCGCGAGGAGGTCTTGTGAATCTAGGAACCTAAGGCAAGCGATGCGACGTTCTGTTTCGAGTTCGTTTAACGGATCTACTGACGATTGATTGCTGATGCTCAGCCACACTTTCTGGCGTTCAAGAATTGCCCAGAGTTCAAGGAACTCATGCTTGGCATTAACACTTTCTCTCCCCATATCCGCGAGAATATCGCCTGATTAGGTGCTCTAGTCGCGGGCGACGAAGTACTTGGCTTTGGGGTGGTGGCAAATAATCGCTGACGTTGTTTGCTCTGGTTGATACTGCCAACCAGTTTCTTCGCCCACTTCAATTCCCAGTCGGCCAGCTTCCAAGATGCGCGCGACAGTTGCGTTGTCTTCTAAGTCTGGGCAAGCGGGGTAGCCCCAGCTGTAGCGACCACCGCGGTATTGCTGACGGAATAAGCCTGCAAGTGATGGTCCATCTTGATCAACAAAGCCCCACTCGGTGCGAATGCGATGGTGCCAGTATTCGGCAAGGGCTTCGGCCATCTCTACGCCAATGCCGTGCAACACCATGTAGTCGTTGTACTTGTTTTCAGCAAACAACTCCGCAGCTTTTTCGCTGACTGGTGAACCCATTGTCACGATGTGGAATGCGGCGTAATCCTTCTCGCCACTTTCCACGGAACGGAAGAAGTCGGCAATGCACAAGTACGGCGCCACTTTTTGACGTGGGTAGTGGAAGCGTGCTTGTTCAACAGTGCGTGTATCGTCTGTGTAGACCACTAGGTCATTGCCATCGGCGTTGACAGGGAAGTAGCCGTACACCACTTGCGGAACCAAGTATCCGCCAGCCTTTGCTGCAGCAAGTTGTTCGCGAAGCAACGGACGAATGCGGTCTTTGAATTCGGCATCGGTCTCGCCGTCGTTGGGGCGGTACTGCCATTGATTGCGGAACAACGCCGTTTCGTTAATGTATTCCGCAATTTCGTCAAGGCCAATACCTTTCACCACTTTCGTTCCAAGGAACGGTGGCTGGAACACGGGGTTGTCGGTTTCGGCTTCTGGTGAACGAGAAGGAATGGTGGACGGATCAACTTCTTCTTTGGCGGGGCGCTCAATAAGGCGAGTACCAAGAACGCGACCGAAGTCAGGGTCGTCTTTGCCGTTGCGCTTCATGTCCATCAACTTGTCCAACGTGGACAAGCCTTCGAATGCATCTTTGCCGTAGAACACTCGACCCATGTACACCTTGCGCAGGTCTTGCTCTACATAGCTACGCGTGAGTGCTGCACCACCGAGGAGAACGGGAATCTCGCTGAGTTCTTGTTCGTTCAAAGTTTCAAGGTTTTCACGCATGATGATGGTGGACTTCACAAGAAGGCCGCTCATGCCCAGAGCGTCGGCTCCAACTTCTTTCACCTTGTCGATCATCTCTTGGATGCCAATCTTGATGCCAATGTTGTGCACTTCGTATCCGTTGTTGGTACAGATGATGTCCACCAGGTTTTTGCCAATGTCGTGAACGTCGCCCTTCACGGTTGCGAGAACCAATTTGCCCTTCGCGCTGCTTTCACCGGTTTTCTCCATGAACTGCTCAAGGTGGGCAACAGCAGTCTTCATAGTCTCTGCGCTTTGTAGAACGAAGGGCAGCTGCATGCGGCCACTACCAAACAGTTCTCCAACTTCACGCATTCCGTCCAGCAGAATCTCGTTAATGATGTCGAGCGGAGCAATTCCTTGAGCACGCGCAACTTCAAGGTCGTCCACTAGGCCTTCGCGGTCGCCATCGATAATGCGTTGGCGCAGAATCTTTTCAATGGTCCAGTCGCTGCGGTCTTCTTTTACTGCAGCTACAGAGGATACGCCTGCAAACAATTCAAGGAGTTTTGTGAGTGGGTCGTAGCCATCAGCACGGCGGTCATAAATAAGGTCTGTGCACACTTGAATTTGTTCTTCGGGAATGCGTGCAAGCGGAAGAATCTTCGACGCGTGAACAATTGCTGAATCCAGTCCGTGTTCGCGCGCCTCGTGCAAGAACACACTGTTCAGTACTTGGCGTGTTGCAGGGCTAAGACCAAAGCTGACATTAGATAAACCAAGCGTGGTGTACGCGCCAGGAATTTCGGTCTTGATGCGCTTAATGGCTTCCAGAGTGGCAATGCCATCTTTGCGCAGGTCTTCGTCACCGGTTCCAATAGGGAAGGTCAAGGCGTCAAAAATAAGGTCGCTTGCGTGAAGCCCGTATCGCCGAGTGGCAATGTCGTGAAGTCGGTGAGCAACTTCCATCTTCCATTCCACGTCGCGCGCCTGTCCACGTTCGTCAATCAGCAAACAAATAACGGCGGCGCCGTAGTCACGCGCAAGTGAGAACACGCGGTCGAGTCGACTGCCTGGTTCTTCGCCATCTTCAAGGTTGGCAGAGTTCAGAATGCATCGCCCACCAGCGTGAACAAGACCAGCTTCCATGACTTGCGGTTCGGTGGAGTCGAGAACCAACGGAACGCTTGCTTGTGTGGCGAAGCGCGATGCAATTTCGTGCATA
Source organism: Ilumatobacteraceae bacterium (assembly GCA_021299715.1). Classification (GTDB taxonomy): domain Bacteria; phylum Actinomycetota; class Acidimicrobiia; order Acidimicrobiales; family Ilumatobacteraceae; genus UBA2093. Next base: position 34,930 of record JAJTEL010000002.1, read on the forward strand.
TCAACTGTGCCGTCGCGACCGACGTAGTCAACACACACGTCCAACACGTGTGAGCCTTCACGAATTTGTTCAGTTGCCATTTTGAGGCAGGTGTCCCAGTCTTCGCGCAACATCGCTTCGCGGAAGGCTTTTGATCCGTTTGCATTTGTGCGCTCACCAATAATGAGGAAACTGTTGTCTTGTTCGAGCGGCACAGGGGAGTACAGCGATGTCACGCTTGGCTCGTCTTCTGGTGCGCGTTTCTTCACTGGCACGGCATGCACTGCGTTACACACTTGGCGTAGGTGTTCGGGAGTTGTTCCGCAGCAGCCACCAACAATGGTGATGCCAAGGTCTGTCACGTGGTGAGCGTGGTATTCGGCAAGTTGTTCGGGTGTGAGGTCGTAGTGTGTGCGGCCATCAACGACACTAGGTAAACCAGCGTTGGGAAGAACGCTGATAGGAATGTGTGAGTGCTCGCTGAGATAACGCAAGTGTTCTTGCATTTCAGCAGGACCAGTGGCGCAGTTAATGCCAATGACATCTGGCTTCATAGAAATGAGTGCTGAATACGCAGCACCAATTTCTGTTCCTACCAACATGCGACCTGTGGTTTCCATAGTGACTTGCACCTGGATGGGAAGTTCGCGCCCGCATTCTTTCATTGCAATGCGACATGCCTGCATTGCAGCTTTGATTTGCAGCAAGTCCATGCATGTTTCAATAAGGAAAAGATCGCAACCACCGTCAATGAGTCCGCGCGCTTGCTCTACATATGAATCGCGTAACTCGTAGAAACCAATGTGACCAAGGCTTGGCAACTTGGTGCCTGGGCCCATGCTTCCTGCTACGTAACGAGGGCGTCCGTCTGATTCAAAGCGGTCGGCCACGCGTCGAGCAATGGCAGCAGCGGCAACGTTCAGTTCGTATGCCCTTTCTGGAATGTCGTATTCGGTGAGCACCGTGGAGAAACTGCCGAAACTGGCGGTCTCAATCGCGTCGACGCCCGCCTCCAAAAAAGCGGTGTGCATGGCTTCAATGACGTCTGGTCGAGTGATGCACAACATCTCGTTACAGCCCTCTAGCGAGGCGCCGCCAAAGTCATCGGCAACAAGGTCGAGGTCTTGTACGAAAGTGCCGAATGCACCATCAAAAACGATGACTCGTTCGCGGATGGCTTCTGTATAGGGCTGGCGACTCATGACCCTTCAACGCTACTGCCATCACCGTGGTGGGGACCCGTTTCTTCATGCTGTGACATTCACGGAAAACCCCTGTTGAGCCTTTGTCACCCATAGAGTCTGTGTCATGGCTCGCGAGAAGATCTACACCCGGGAAGGCGACGACGGCACGACCGGACTCTTCTACGGAGGCCGAGTACCCAAAGACTCTGCATTGCCGCGCGCGTATGGCGCAGTCGATGAAGCACAGGCCGTTATTGGTTTGGTGCGCACCGCTGCTGGTCACGGGTCTGACGTGGACGCAATTGTGGTTCCCATTATGAAAGACCTCTACGTGTTGATGGCCGAACTAGCGACACTTCCCGAAAACCGCCACAAACTCACACCGGGTAAAAGCAGCGTGACATCGGAAATGGTGGATCGTTTGGAAACCATCATTGACGACCTTGATACAAAATTCGAACCTCCCACCGAGTTCGTTGTGCCGGGCGAACATCCCGTGTCTGCATGGCTCGACTTTGCTCGCACCACGGTGCGCCGAGCCGAGCGCCAAGCGTTTGGTGCTGCGCCGCCACCGTCATATGTGGTGCCGTATTTGAACCGCTTGTCAGACCTGTTGTGGACCATGGCTCGCTGGCAAGAGGGCGTCTCTCGCCCAGTGAAGAGCCTGTAGCGCCTCAGCGCAGAACCTTTTGCCCCACCCCCATAGAGTGGGGACATGCGTACCACGTTCACCACATCAAAGTCCGCGCCAGCCAAGGTTGACGCTGTTGTTGTTCCTGTTGCAGCCTCAGGTGCTGTTCCGTCTGGTTTAGGCCACACCCGTGCGCAACTATCTGCGCTTGGCTTCGATGGTGCCGCAGGTCAAACACTTGCTCTTCCTGGCTCTGGTTCTGCAAAGGCCACACTTCTTGTTGGCATTGGCGAAGTCAAAGACCTCACACCGAATTCCTTGCGCAACATTGCGGCATCTGCAGCACGTGCAGCATCTCGGTTCGCATCGTTGTCCACCACGTTGGCCTCGGTTGGTCGTGGTTCGGCAAAAGCAAATACGCAAGCCGTTGTTGAAGGGATGGCGCTTGCACTTCATCGCTGGGTTGATTTGAAAAACGACAAGGGTGGACTTCCAAAACTCACATCCATCACTTTCGTTGCGGCAACAGGTACTGCTGAAGTGAAAGCCGGAATGGACAACGGAATTGCGACAGCATCGGCAGTGTGTTTGGCACGCGATCTTGCCAATACGCCACCATCGCATCTCACGGCTCGTCAGTTAGCGGATCGTGCGGTTGAAGTAGCTCGTACCAGCGGCTTAAAAGCAACGGTGTACAACCGTGACCAACTCATCGCAATGGGTTGTGGCGGTCTTGTTGGTGTGAACGCGGGAAGCGTGGAGCCACCACGAATGGTGAAGTTGGAATATCGCCCCACAAAAGCATCAGGAAACATTGTGTTGGTGGGCAAGGGCGTCATGTACGACTCAGGCGGCATCTCGTTGAAGCCAAGCGACCCAAGCCATGCATCGATGAAGATGGACATGAGCGGTGCTGCAGCAGTGCTTGCAACAATGGGTGCGTTGCGTTCTTTGAAAGTGAAAGCAAAAGTAACGGCATACCTCATGTGCACCGACAACTTGCCAAGCGGTAGTGCGCTGAAGTTGGGCGATGTTCTCACCATGCGCAACGGAAAGACTGTTGAAATTCACAACACCGACGCTGAAGGTCGTCTGATTCTTGCAGACGGTTTGTCATTGGGTGCAGAAAGCAAGCCCGATGCAATGTTGGATATCGCAACTCTGACGGGCGCATGCATGGGTGCGCTCGGAAAGCACATGGCCGGAATTTTGGGCAACAATGATGGCGTGTTGACGCAATTGAAAGCGGCAAGTTCGCGCACCGATGAATTGGTATGGGAACTTCCATTCCATCGCCCGTACCGTGCGTTGCTCGACTCGAACGTTGCCGACATGCGCAACATTGGCGGGCCACTTGCCGGTGCCACCACCGCAGCATTGTTCTTGGGTGAATTTGTTGGAGAAACTCCATGGGCTCACATTGACATGGCTGGCCCAATGGACGCCGATGGCGACAATGGTTGGTTGAACCGCGGTGCAACTGCGTACGGAACGCGTCTACTTATTGACTTCTGTGCAAACTTTAAGAAGCCAGCAGGCAAGAACAAGTAACTAGTTCTGCAGCGGCATTAAGTGTGTTGCTGCATCGGCCAAATGATCATTCCATTCATTCACTGAGCCAGGCTCGGCAAGTGGAATGACAACAAACTTTGACGCACCAACGTCAATGAATTGTTCAATGGTGTGCGCAAGCGCGTGCCAACTAGAAGGCACAAGGACAGAAACATCATCAAGATCTGGTCGACGTGCCTTCAGGCCCGCCAGCAACTGAGGTGGTGGATCACCAATTGTGTAGGGAATGAGCACACCGAAGTGTTCGGGATCAATCTCGCGATTGTTTTCGGCGGCAATGTCGGTCACGGTTTTCCAACCGGCTGCTGCATCGGCGGGCGTGACGAATGAAGGAAGCCAACCATCGGCCATACGGCCAACTCGTTTGAGTTCACTGTCTGCAATTCCACCTAACCACACTTCGGGTGGTTGCTGAAGGGGTTTTGGTTGAACTCGCAAGTTGTCGTAGTTGTAATACGTGCCGTGGAAAGTAACCGACTCGTCCATCCAGCACGACCGCAAAACGGCAAGAGCTTCGTTGAACATTTTTGCTCGTGCAGAACGTTCAACGCCGAAGGCTTGTTGTTCGTGTGGGTCAGCAACACCAAGACCAAAAGCGGGAAGCAAACGACCATTTGACATGCGGTCAAGCGTTGCAAGTTCTTTGGCAAGCACAATGGGGTTGCGTCCGGGGAGAACCATCACGCTCATGCCCAGCTTCAGGCGAGTGGTGCGCGCGGCCGCCATTGACATGGCCACCAACGGGTCGGGTGCTTCACCGCCAATGCGCTCGCTCAGCCACAAGCTGTCGAAACGCAAGCGTTCCAGAGTGTCGACCACATCGAGGAACCCTGAGTCATTGAGTTGGGTGCGAACCCCAAGGCCATATCCCACGCGTACTTTCACGTTTCCATGCTTGCACACACCCATCGAACACATAGCCTCGGCGTATGGCGAATTCTCTAAATTTTGACCCCACAGCTCAATTTCGTGTTGACGGCAAAATAGCAATCGTTACCGGAGCGTCGTCAGGCCTTGGCGCACGCTTTGCACGGGTGTTGCATGCAGCCGGTGCAACCGTTGTTCTTACGGCACGACGCCTTGACCGTCTAGAAACGTTGTCTGCAGAATTACCTGGCTCTCTGCCCGTTCAGTGTGATGTCGCTGATGAGGGGCAACGGGTGGCACTTATTGAAACTGTCGTGAAAACATATGGACGTATTGACATTTTGGTGAACAACGCTGGCATCACGCACAAGGTTCCCATTGAGTCGGAAACAATTGATCAGTTTCGAGAAGTCATCGAAGTGAACACCACCGCAATTTGGCACTTGTGCAAGTTGGCAGGGGAGAACATGGTGGCAAATAAGAGTGGCTCTATTGTCAACGTTGCATCAATTCTTGGAATGATTGCAGGTACACCTGTTAAGCAAGCGAACTATGCAGCAAGTAAAGGTGCGGTCATTGCAATGTCGCGAGAAATTGCTGTGCAGTGGGCACGAAAAGGTGTTCGTGTTAACTCATTGTGTCCTGGGTGGTTCGTAAGCGAAATGACTGCCGGTATGGACACCGATGAAGGGTCGCAGAAATATGTGATGCAGAACTCACCCATTCCACGCATGGGTGCAGAACACGAATTAGACGGCGCATTGTTGTTTATGGCAAGCGATGCATCGTCGTTCATGACCGGACAATCAATTGTTGTTGATGGCGGTTGGACCGCTCGATGACCGAACAACCCGGAACTCTCTCTGCGCGGGAGGTCATTACATCGCGTGGTATTCGACCACTGCTGTTGTCCAGTGTGGTGCTCACAATCGGTGTCATGTTGCAGGCTGCTGCGTTAGGCAAACACGTCTACGACATCACCGACTCTGAATTGTCTATTGGTTGGCTCGGTTTGGCGGAGTTTCTTCCGGCAGCAGCATTGGTACTGGTGACCGGAACAGTTGCAGACCGCTTGAATCGCAAAAAAGTGTCATTGTTCGCACAGGGTGGCGAACTTCTGTGTTCGCTGTTGTTGATGTGGTACGCCCTTGGTGATCCCACATCTGCAACACCCATCTATGTGATTGCAGTTCTCTTCGGAGCATCACGCGCATTTTTGGCACCTGCGCTTCGTCCTATTGCAGCGATGATTGCACCCGAAGGTGGATTGCCCCGCGTTATTGCTTTTTACAGCGCAACGTGGACGGGGGCGGCAATTATTGGCCCGGCCGTAAGTGGTTTCTTGTATGCCGTTGACCCTGCGTTGGCGTACGGAGTGGCTGCAGTTCTTATTGGTGGCGGAATGTTCAGTTTGTCGCTTGTTACGTTGCCGCCCGTTGTGGAAAGCGAAGTGAAATCTGAGCGTCCTACATTGCGAGACGCAGTAGAAGGCTTGGTCTTTATTCGTCGCACGCCTGTGTTGTTAGCCGCAATTTCGCTCGATCTCTTTGCGGTTCTCTTCGGTGGTGCCGTGGCATTGCTGCCCGTTATTGCTGAAGAGCAATTGAAGGTGGGTGACGTTGCATACGGGTGGTTGCGTGCGGCTGGTGGAATTGGCGCCGCAATAATGGCGGTGTTCTTGGCATTCCGTCCTGTACGCCGTCATGTGGGCAGAACATTGTTGTGGGTGGTTGCCGTCTTTGGTGCTGCCACCATTGTGTTAGGCACAACGAAGGTGTACTGGATTGCTTTTGTTGCTGTTCTTGTCGCGTTCGCAGCCGACATGGTCAGTGTTTTTATTCGCAGTTCATTGGTGCCACTCGTGACTCCCGACGATAAGCGGGGTCGGGTGTCCGCTGTAGAGAACGTGTTCATTGGTGCATCGAACGAATTAGGTGCATTTGAATCGGGGGCCGTTTCCAGCGTTGCAGGTACGCCAGCCACAGTGATTGGTGGCGGTATCGCCACTATTGCAATAGCCGGACTGTGGTGGGTGGCATTTCCATCACTTCGAAACGTTGATCGATTCGAAGACCTAGAAGACAGAGCGGAGTAATCTGCGTTCATGGCTGAAATCATGAACAAAGTAGAAGAACACGTGAACAAAATCACGAAGCGTGGCATTGTCGCAGAGTTCAAAGAGTTTGTGAACCGTGGCAACGTTGTTGACGTTGCTGTTGCTTTCGTCATGGGTGCTGCATTTAAGACGGTGGTCGATTCTTTTGCTGGCAGCGACAAGAGCCCCGGAATTCTTGGTGGTCTCATTGGCGCAATCTTTGGTGGGCAGCAGCCAGACTTTTCAAAAAAGGTGGTCTCTGTTAACGGGAGCGACATTCCGTTAGGTGCTTTTGCAACTGCTTCAATGAACTTCTTCTTTGTGGCCCTGGTGCTGTTTGCCGTAGTGAAGTTGTACAACCGTCTGCGGGACAAAGAAGTCACCGAGGACGGAAGTCCTGCTCTCTCAACAAATGAGTTGCTTGCCGAGATTCGTGACGAGTTGAAGAAGTCGCGAGCTGGCCAGGGCGAATAGACGTCTGCTGCCCTCAGTAAGGGCACTTTCACCAATAACCTAAGAGCCTTATGTTCTTGTCTCGTGTGCGCACCGTGGTTGCAGTTGCTGGCGTTGCCGCTCTGCTTGGCGCGTGTACCGGGTCTGGCAGATCTGGCCTTACCGAGTTGCAGTACGTGGGCCGAATCCCAGGAATTAATTCTGCGGGTGGCTCGGTTGTTGTCGACGGTGTTCGCGCAAACTTGTCGTCGTTAGAAGGAACAAGTCTTGGTTCGGTGGCTGCTGGAAACAGGCTTCTTGTCATCGGCGACTCCATCCTGGCGGGGACAGCAAGTAGGTATGGCGGTGCATTGTGTTCTGCTGTGGTGCCGTTGGGGTGGCGCGTAGCAGTAGAGGCCGAAGCGGGCCAGTTGGTGGGTTTTGGTCGCACCGTGTTGCGCGACCGCATCTATGAAGGGTGGGATGCCGCAGTTGTGTTCTTGGGAACCAACTACGGCGGAAGCAAAGAGAACTATGAACGTGATCTCACTCGCATTGTGGAATCTCTTGCACCGCGTCCAACCTTGCTTCTTACTGCCACATTGTTCCGTGACTCAATGCAGCAAGTAAACGAAGTAATTCGAGTTGTTGCATCGCGTAATACTCACGTGTCGGTCTTGGACTGGGGAACTGCATCGGTGCAACCAGGTTTGTTGAATAAAGATCGCGTGCACCCCACAAACGCTGGTCGTGCGGTGCTGGTGTCGTCTATTGCAGCCGCTTTGGGTACTGCACCTGAAACACCTGGTGCATGTTTGCCCGCAAAGTTCACCGACGATTCGCTAGTGGAAGACAATGTCATGCCGGCCACCACCTTGCCTGGTGACACCATTCCGTACGGAACGACACCACCTGTTGCCACAACACTGCCCGTTGTTGCATCGACAACAACAACGTTGGTTAGTGCAACCACCACAACGGTTCGTCAGTAATGCTGCAGGTGCACAACCTCACCGTTGAGGTGGGTGGCCGAAATGTGGTGGAAGGCGCAACGTTCACCATCATGGCGCGCGACAAAGTGGGCATTGTGGGGCGCAACGGTGCTGGCAAAACGTCCATGTTCAAAGTCTTGGGTGGAGACAACGAACCCGCTGGTGGCAAAGTAACGCGCAGCGGTGCCTATGGCTATTTGTCTCAAGACCCACGCACCACTCAAGAGGCCGAGAGGCGTTCGGCAATTTCACACATTCTGAGCGGGCGCAGTATTGACGAAGATCTGGAACGACTTGAGAAATTGCGCGTTGCAATGGAAGAAAATGCGGACGAACGCAACGTGTCGCGCTTCATCAAGGCAGAAGACGCCTTCAACCTAAAGGGCGGGTACTCGGCAGAGAGCGAAGCCCGCAGTATTGCGGCAGGTCTTGGGTTGAAAGCAGATCGATTGGATTTATCTCTTGGTGTGTTGTCGGGTGGCGAGCGACGCCGAGTAGAACTTGCGCGCATTTTGTTTGCGGGTAGCGACATGTTGTTGTTAGATGAACCAACAAACCACTTGGACGTTGATGCAAAGACGTGGCTTCTGAATTTCTTGCGCAACTACAAGGGCGCGTTGTTGGTTATTAGCCACGACCTTGAATTGCTAGACGAAGCAATTACTCGTGTGTTGCATCTTGACCGTCCGAATGAAGACGACATTGGCACGGTGTATGAATATCGCGGTACATATAGCCAGTACAAGCGTTCGCGTGCAGAGGACGAAGCGCGCGCCGAAAAGAAAGCAATGATGCAGGCCAAAGAAGTTGCGCGCTTGCAAGAAGTGGTGGACAGATTTGGTGCGAAGGCAACAAAAGCGACAATGGCACACAGCATTGAGAAGCGAATTGCGCGCATTGAATCTGAATCCACAGGCGTGCGAAAGAAAGATCGTGTTCTTACGGTGAAGTTTCCCGACCCGCCGCAGAGTGGCGTCACTGTGGTGACAACGCGTGGCCTCAGTAAGGGATACGGCGGCCCACCTGTGTTTGAAGATGTGTCGTTCGATTTAGGTCGTGGCGAACGATTGCTGGTGCTTGGTTTGAATGGCGCTGGAAAGACTTCGCTGTTACGCATTCTTGCGGGGGCAACGCCGGCCAACATTGGCGATTTTGAGTGGGGATACCAAGTCAGCGTTGGGTATTTTGCTCAAGAACACGACACGCTTGATCCGCATCAGTCGTTGTTGTGGCACATGCGACGAGAATTACCCGTTGGATCACCGCTCACCGAGACACAACTTCGCGCACTGTTGGGAATGTTCGGGTTGCAAGGCGAGAAGGTCTTTCAAGAGTCCGGTTCGCTCTCTGGTGGAGAGAAGACCAAGCTTGCATTGGCCATGTTGATGGTGGGGCGCAACAACGTGCTGTTGTTAGACGAACCCACGAACAACTTGGACCCACAGAGTCGCGAGGCGGTGGCGGGCGCATTAGAGAACTGGAAGGGTTCCATCATTATGGTGAGCCACGACGAAGAGTTCGTGCAGCGTTTGAATCCCACGAAAGTCATTCTTATGCCAGACGGTCAAGTTGATTACTTCAGTCCTGAATGGTTGGAACTGGTCAGCCTCTCCTAGAGAGGGTTGCCCCTGATACCGTCTCTTGCCATGAGATATGGCATTTTTGGCGGAGCAGTAAACGACGGAACAGTGGACGATGTGGTCGCTGAAGCAAGGTCGGCAGAACAAGATGGTTTCGCGAGCTATTGGGCTCCGAATATCTTCGGACACGATGCGCTCACCAGCTTGGCAATCGTTGGTCGAGAAGTGCCACGTCTTGAATTAGGCACCTCGGTTGTACCCACCTACCCGCGTCACCCACATGCCATTGCTCAGCAGTGCCACACAGTGGCTGCAGCGTCTGGCAATCGCCTCACGCTTGGAATTGGCCTTAGCCACAAGATTGTTATTGAGAACATGCTCGGTATGTCGTACGACAAGCCAGTGCGTCACTTGAAGGAATACCTGAGCGTTCTCATGCCGTTGTCGCGCAACGAACCCGCCAACTTCGATGGTGAGACATACAAAGTGCACGGCGGAATCGCCGCAAAGGGATCCAACGGTTTCGGTGTAGTTGTGGCGGCACTTGGGGAACAGATGTTGCGAGTCACCGCAGCAATGGCCGACGGAACACTTACGTGGTGTACTGGCCCCGCAACATTGTCGTCGCACACCATTCCCACCATTAATCGTGCCGCTGACGAGTTTGGTCGTCCGGCGCCACGTGTGATTGCGGCGTTGCCCGTGTGTGTCACGCAGGACAAAGAAGCAGCTGCTGCTCGTGCGGCAAAAGTGTTCGCGGTGTATGGCACTTTGCCCAGTTATCGCGCCATGTTGGACAAAGAGGGCGCTGCAGGTCCAGCAGACATTGCCATCACTGGTTCAGTTGCGGAAGTGCAAGACCGCGTAGCGGCATTGGCCGACATTGGTGTCACAGACTTTGCTGCTGTTGAATTCGGTGCAACTCCCGACGAGATTGCCGAAACCCGCGCAGCAATCAAGGCGCTTCTTTAATGAGTTCATTGTTCGACCAGGTGTCGTTTTCGCACGGCCCTGGAATGAAGAACAGATTTATGTTGGCGCCGCTGACCAACCAGCAAAGTCACGCAGACGGAACATTGTCTGATGACGAATATCGCTGGCTCACCATGCGTGCCGAAGGCGGTTTCGGCCTCACAATGACCTGTGCGTCGCACGTTCAAGCAGTGGGTCAAGGATTCGCTGGCCAACTTGGTTGCTTTAGCGACGTGCATCTTGATGGCCTCACGCGTTTGGCGGCGCGTATTCATGCCAATAACTCAGTGGCCATCGTTCAATTGCATCATGCGGGTCGTCGCTCACCCAAGGACCTCATCGGTGGTCAACCATTGAGTGCCGGTGACGACGAAAAGATGGGCGCGCGCGCCATGTCCACTGCTGAAGTGGAAGAAATAATCCAAGCATTTGTTGATGCGGCCGTCCGCATAGAAAAAGCTGGCTTTGACGGAGTAGAGCTACATGGTGCTCACGACTATCTCATTTGTCAGTTCTTGAACGAAGATCTCAATCAACGAAGCGATCAATACGGCGGGTCATTTGAGAACCGTCAGCGCGTTCTGTTCTCAATTATCGAAGGTATTCGTGCAGCAAGTGGAAGTGATTTCCATCTCGGTGTCCGTTTGTCACCAGAGCGATTCGGAATGAAAACCTCAGAAATTGTTGAGGTGTACAAGAGACTTGTTGCGGAGCACAACGTGGACATGATTGACATGTCTTTATGGGATGTCTTCAAGACAGGCGCCGACGAAGAGTTCGCCGAGCAGCGTCTCATTGATGTGTTTGCAAACCTCGAGCGCGGTAATGTTCGGCTAGCCGTGGCCGGCAAGTTGTACACGGCTGACGACATGGCGAAAGCAATCGACTCTGGCGCCGACATGGTTGCCGTTGGGCGTGCAGCAATCACTAACCACGATTTTCCACTGCAAACCCAGAAGAACCCGCACTTTGCAATGCGAGAACTTCCCGTTCCCCGTGCCACTTTGCGTGACGAGGGTTTGAGCGACCTCTTTATTGGTTACATGGGTAACTGGCCAGGTTTCGCTGGCGAATAGTCTGACAAGCAATGTCAGACATCAAGATCATTCAACTCACACATCCCACAGCCGAGCAACTTGCGGCAGCAATTGCAGAGTTTGAGGGTACGTGTGGTGGTCGTCGCTTGCATCCCGCGGCGGTGCGTGGTCTGTCGCACATTGATGAACGCCTTGCAGCAGAGCCTTTTCCAAAAGTTGAGTCCCATGGTTCGTATGTGTTTGGAGCACTTGCGACGCCGACAGATATCAGCGATGCAAAGAGCGAATATTTCAATATTCATTTCGTAGTGAATGACATTGCGGCTATCACCGTCTTATGGGGCCCTCCAGATGCTCCTAAAGACCGGCTGGAAGATATCCGACGCCGTATCGCCCGTGAGTTTTCCGACAACTTTCCAGAGAATGCACCAGGCGACGTTGTTGTTCAAATTGCTGAAGTGGTAATTGAAGATCTTGAGAATGTCTTATGGGAGATGCGAAAGAAGGTGACTGATGAACTTCAAGAACTTGAGACAGAGTTGTTTGAAGACTCCACCAACATCAACAGCATCAACACCACAGAGAAGCATCGGTCAGCCTCTTTACTGAAGTCTGAGATTCTCTCTATGAAGACAACGGTGGAAGAAACTAAGAATACTTTTTCGTCAATTGTTCGTGGTGAAGTAAAACTAGGCACGACAGCAGATGGCCGTGCGTATCCACCATTTACGGAGAGCCAACAAGTGTGGTTTAACGATCTCTTGATGAGGGCAAGAAGTATTAAAGCCCAGCGCGCAGATCTGGAAGCTGAAATTCGTCTCGTGTACGACCGACTGGAAAGTCTTGAAACTCAGCGTCAAACAATTGCACAAATGCGAATTGGTGCGGTGGCGAGCATTTTGCTGTTGCCCGCATTAATCGTGGGATTCTTCGGGCAGAACTTCAACAAGACTCCGTGGGAAGACTTTGATTACGCATGGCAAGTTAACGCAAGCGCTCTTGCTGTAATTGCAGTCGTGCAGTTTGTTTATTTCAAGCGAAAGAAGTGGCTGTAGCGGCTAGTGCAGGTGCACTGGTGTTCCGGTGCCGCCAACTTGATCAAAGAAGTCATTGCCCTTGTCGTCAACAACGATGAATGCGGGGAAGTCCTGCACTTCAATTTTCCACACTGCTTCCATGCCGAGTTCTGCGTATTCAAGAACTTCCACTTTGGTGATGCAGTCTTGAGCCAAACGTGCGGCAGGACCACCAATAGAACCAAGGTAGAAACCACCGTAGGTGTTGCACGCTTCGGTGACTTGGCGTGAGCGGTTGCCCTTTGCAAGCATCACAAACGAGCCGCCAGCAGCCTGGAAGTCGGATACGTAGCTGTCCATGCGGCCTGCTGTTGTTGGACCGAATGAACCAGAGGCCATTCCGTCGGGAGTCTTTGCAGGACCTGCGTAATACACGCAGTGATCTTTCATGTATTGCGGAAGGCCCTGACCAGAGTCGAGGCGTTCTTTCAGTTTTGCGTGTGCAATGTCGCGCGCAACCACCATGGGGCCAGTCAGCATGACGCGAGTCTTCACAGGGTATTTACTGAGAGTTGCGCGAATTTGGTCCATTGGTTGAGTGAGGTCAATCTGCACTACTTCATCGCTGAGTTCTTCATGCGTGACTTCGGGAAGGAAACGTGCAGGATCTGTTTCCAACGCTTCAATGAACAGGCCATCTTTGGTGATCTTGCCGAGCGCTTGACGGTCTGCGCTGCATGACACGGCAAACGCAACGGGGCAACTTGCACCGTGACGCGGTAGGCGAATTACTCGGACATCGTGGCAGAAATACTTTCCGCCAAACTGTGCGCCAATTCCGGTTTGTTGTGACAATTTCAGAATCTTGGCTTCGAGTTCAATGTCACGGAAACCATTTCCTAAGTCACTTCCTTGGGTGGGAAGCGAGTCGAGGTAACGAGCACTTGCTAACTTCGCAGTTTCTACTGCTTGTTCAGCAGATGTTCCACCAATGACGATGGCAAGGTGATACGGCGGACATGCAGCTGTGCCAAGAGTGATCATCTTTTCGAAGACCCATGGCAACAGGGTCTTTTCATTCAGCAGAGCTTTGGATTCTTGGAAGAGGTAGCTCTTGTTGGCTGAGCCGCCACCTTTGGCCATAAACAAGAATTTGTAAGAGTCTCCGTCTACAGCAGAGATTTTAATTTCTGCTGGCAGGTTGTTGCCTGTGTTCTTTTCGTCATACATATTTAACGGAGCCATTTGGCTATAACGAAGGTTGCTGGTGAGGTACGTGTTGTACACGCCGCGCGCAATTGCTTCTTCGTCGTTGCCGCCAGTCATTACAAACTGACCCTTCTTGCCCTTCACAATGGCCGTACCCGTGTCTTGACACATGGGCAAAACGCCACCTGCTGCAATGCTCGCGTTCTTTAAAAGGTCAAGTGCAACGAATCTGTCATTGGCGCTTGCTTCGGGGTCCTCCAAAATGTTGGCCAGTTGCTGAAGGTGACCGCTACGCAACAGATGCGCAATGTCCCGCATTGCAGTTTGTGTGAGAAGAGTGAGGGCTTCGGGCTCCACCTTCAAAAATGTGCCAAGTGGTGTCTCCACTTGGGAGACGCCTTCGGTGCTGACCAATCGATATTCAGTGGTGTCCGCGCCGAGGGGGAGAATCTCTGTGAATGCAAAATCTGGCATACCGCAAGGCTATGTCGGTATGCGTCGTGACGCCCTATGCGCTGGGGTCAATGGGCCATTTGTGCTTTGGATAACGGCCCGCCATGTCTTTGCGCACGTCGGCCCACGACCCAGTCCAGAAAGCAGGTAGATCGGCGGTGATTTGAATGGGGCGGTCGGCGGGCGAGAGCAACTGAATTCGTAACGGAACCTTCCCGTTCAGCACGGTGGGGTGCGTGGTGGCTCCGAAGAGGTGCTGGACACGCACCGCAATGGTGGGTGCAGTGGCATCGGCGTAGTTAATGGGTACGGGTTTGCCATGAGGAGGCGTGAACATTGCCGGTGCCAGCGAGTCAAGCGACGTGCTCTTGTCCCATCCAAGATTCGACTGCAGAACCATTGTGAGATCAATTGCTGCGAGATCTTTGCGTCCGGTGGCACCAACAAGAAATGGTCGCAACCACTCATCAACTGTGGCAAGTAGATGTTGTTGAGATGTGTCTGGCCACTCGTCTCCCAGGTGGTGACGAAGAAACGCGATGCGATGACGGAACTCGCTTGCTGCACCGCCGGAAAACACTTTCATGCCGGTTGCTTTCACTCGCTCAATGAGAGCTTCGGTGGTGTCGTCACCCGGAATTGGTTCTAGGTCGCGTTCGTCAATGCGAATGCTGCCCACTTTTCGTACTACTCGTTGCACCAAATCATCTTTTGATTTATCCCACAGCAAGTACGACTCCACTTGGACATCATCACCAAGTACCGGGGCAATGAGTTCAAGATCTACGGCAGCGGCGCGACGCAGGCGTGAACCTCCACGACGCGAATCCACGTCGGCAGCAACAATGAATGCTTCGCGTGCAATGGCGTCTTTGTTGTCGCAACTCACCGCACCACCTTCACGTATCACAAATTGCCCTGCAGATGATCGGCGCATCGCAAGACGGTCGGGATATGCGGACAACGCAATTGCTCCACACAATGTGTCCACCATGTCGGCGGTGACGTATGCGTCGGAGCTAATTCCGCTTCGGCGTGCGATGTCTTTTGCTGCGTCGCGCACTCGGTGCAGTGCGCCCTTGTCTGCGAGATCGTGGCGTTCTAGGTCCAGCACCAGTCGTACGCGAAGTGCGAGGTCGGCGGGCAATGTGTCGGGACGGCCTCGCAAAATGTCGCGTTCTTCCAACAGTGCCGCCAATACACACGCAATCCAGCCTTGAGCAGGCGAGTCCGCATTACGAGCGACCATTGCCCCCAAACGTGGATGCAATGGCAGACCCAGCACCGTGCGACCAAGTGCTGTTACTGCGCCTGAGAGATCTACGAGATGAAGCATGTGCAGAGTGTCTGTTGCCATGGCTAACGTGCGCGGTGGCGGAGCATCGAGAAACATCAGTTGATCGACAGGTGTTCCCCACGAAGCAATATCAAGCGCGAGCGAACACAGGTCTGCTTGAGTGATTTCTGCAGGAAGGTGTGCAAGGCGAGTGGAGTCTTCAATGCGACTCCACAATCGATACGCCACACCCTCACGAATTCGACCCGCTCGGCCACTGCGTTGATCGGCCGATGCGCGGGACGATGTAACGGTGACGAGTTCTGTGAGGCCAGTGCGCGTGTCTAGCCGTGGTGTGCGCGCCAGACCAGCATCAATCACGATGTGTATGCCTTCAACGGTAAGAGATGTTTCGGCAATATCTGTGGACAACACCACGCGCCGTCGACCTTCTGTGCTGGCGTTGAGGGCTGCATCTTGTTCGGCAAAAGGCAGAGCCCCCGCAAGACGCACAACATCAACAGTTGCAGGCACACGTTCTTTCAGGAGTGTTTGAGCTCGATTGATCTCGCCAATGCCTGGAAGGAAAACAAGGATGTCGCCATTGTCGTTCTTCAGTGCGTGAAGAACTGCATCGGTGATTGCGTTTTCTAATCTGTCGTCGCGTTGTCGTGGTAAGTAGCGGACATCGACAGGAAAGATTCGACCGTCAGATGTAATGACCGGAGCTGGGCCATCAACGTCTGCAAGTACATCGGCAAACTTCTCTGCCTGCGCGGTTGCGGACATAGCCAGTATTCGCACGTCACTGTCGAATGTCTTTCGTGCATCAAGCAGAAATGCAAGGCCAAGGTCGGTCGGCAGGTTTCGCTCGTGCACTTCGTCGAAGATGACTAATGCAGTTCCATCGAGTGTTGGGTCGTTTTGTAGGCGGCGCGTCAAGATTCCTTCTGTGAGAACCACAATGCGTGTGCTTGCACCAATCTTGCGTTCATCCCGTGTCTGGTAGCCAACAGTGTCGCCCACTTTCTCGCCCAGCAGTGATGCCATGCGTTGTGCCGCAGCTCGTGCAGCTAGGCGCCGCGGTTCCAACATGACTATGCGACGGTTATTCACCCACGATTCATGAAGTAGGCGCAGTGGAACCAGAGTTGTTTTGCCAGCACCCGGTGGTGCAACAAGAACAGCGTTGTGACGAGACTGAAACGCATCGCGCAATGGCGCAATGGCCTCCTCTACGGGTAGACCCGAGAAGGGAAGCGGGTTAGACAAGCGCGGGCGTACCGCGGAATGCGCCGGGGTCGCCAGGAGCAGGAATTGTTGGCTTTGACCACGCGGTCAAAGTTGCAACTGCTGATGCAACGTCTTTCCAGTCGGCTGCCGTCCAACCTTGCGCGGCGTGCGGGATAGTTCCGTTTGACTGAATGAGAACAAAGGCAGGAAGTTCGCTGAGGCCAAGTGCCTTTACTGCAGCGCGGTCGGGGTCGCAATACACCAAGAACTCATCGGCATATGGTCCGAGGAATGACCGGGCACTCTCTGCATCGCAGGTGACAATGAAGTTCACGCGAACGGCAGCACCAGAGAATTGGCGCATGATGCGAACGGCAGTTTCGAGAATCCACGAGCTCTCGTTGGTGTAGGGGTCGAGCACAATGGAAGCGAGATGGAAAGTGGTGAGCCACTCGCGCAAGGTGCGACCACCGCCAGACAGTGGGGTAAGGGTGAGATCGAGGCTGGGGTTGGGGAGAGATGCGCTTGCCACGCCCTTCACGCTAGTGGCTATGACCCTCGCGGGAGAACCCTCTCTACAGCAGAACTATGTGGCAAATGTCGGTCTAAGTTGGGCACAGAGCCCGCCACTGCGGCGGTGTTATGCAAAGGGGACGTTCATGGGCGAGATGGTGGAATTCAAGAGCAACGGCGGAACATGCACGGGGTACCTTGCTGGCGACTCAGGACCTGGCGTCGTGGTCATTCAGGAATGGTGGGGTCTGAATGACCACATCAAAGACATTGCCGACCGATTTGCAATTGCCGGATACACCGCACTTGCGCCAGATTTGTATCACGGTGAAGTCACAACCGAACCCGACAGCGCCGGCAAGTTGTTAATGAGTATGAATCTTGCAACTGCAGCGAAAGATTTGAGTGGTGCTATCGACTTGTTGCAACAGCGCACAGGTCGCACAAAGGTGGGCGTCACCGGTTTTTGCATGGGTGGCGGGCTCACGTTGATGGTGGCGTGCCAACGTCCCGACGCGGTCGCAGCGGCTGCGCCTTTCTATGGCGGCATGCGTCCCGACACTCCTATCAATTGGGAGAACATGTCGGCAGTGGTGGAAGGTCATTACGCCGAGCACGATCGCGGCACGGCAGCGCCAGAGGCCATTAGGCAGACAGAGGCAGACCTGCGTGCGTTGGGAAAGACTGCAACGTTCCACGTGTACCCCGGAACACATCACGCGTTCTTCAACGACACTCGTGACGAGGTGTACGACGCCGAAGCATCGGCGACCGCGTGGACTCGTACTCTTGCTCTCTTCCAGGCCAATCTGTAGACAACCACAGGTGTTATCTAATTAGATAACACCTGATATGATGGGCGCATGGACGCAGGTCATGTCATCCGAGTAGCTCGCGAGAAGTCGGGGCTGTCAAAGCGAGAACTTGCTCGCCGCGCTGGCACATCTCCAGCCGCCATAGTGAAGTACGAGTCGGGTGCAATGTCACCAACGGTCGACACGTTGAATCGAATCCTCCGTGTTGCCGGTTGGGAAATTGAAGTACAAGTGGCCCCCGTATCAGATCAACTCGTTGAGCGAGGGGAGATGATGCACGATCTGCTTGGCATCGTTGATCTAGTTGACATTCATCCAGCCAATCCAACTCTTGAGTTTCCGAGGTTTGAAGATGTTGTTCACTGAACTGATTTTTGCCACTCACAAAGCATTCACCGATGCTGGTATTGACCACGCATTTGGTGGGGCTCTTGCGCTGATGCATTACGTCGGCGAGCCGAGAACAACATGGGATATCGACATCAATGTGAGTGTCCCAAAAGAAGATGCTGATGTTGTCGTTCAGGCATTGGCTGGCATCGTTGAAGCATCGCAAGATCAGGTTGCGATGTTAAAGCGCGACGGTCAGGTGCGACTTATGGCTGGGAGATATCCAATTGATATTTTTCTTGCCGTTCATGAATTTCATGAAGAGATGCGACTGATGAGTTCTCTTCGGCTGTTTGGCAACACAAAACTTCCATACATTTCAGCCACTCATCTCGTTGTCTTGAAAGCAATGTTCAATCGCAGCAAGGACTGGGTGGATATTGAGGCAATGTTGGTGCACGGCTCTGTTGATATTCCACGCGCAATTGGTTGGCTAGTGACTTTATTGGGTGATGACAATGACGCTCCAGCTCGAGTTCGCGCGCTGTCGCTTCTTGAAGACACTGCTGCGCCAACTGCTGCGCAGCTCTTCAAGCCTAAAGCGTTGTGGGGTGAAGAGGCTTAGGCCAATTCGGCAATTGCCTCTGCAATAGCAATTGCGCGCCGTGCGTTGTCTACGTGCAAGTTTTCAATCATGCGACCGTTTAACTGCACCACGCCCTTGCCTGCAGCAAGGGCTTCATCAAACGCTGCAATGACCTCACGTGCATGGGCTACTTCATCTTCCGATGGCGACCACACGTCGTTTGCAATTCCCACCTGATCGGGGTGAATGAGAGTCTTTCCATCGAATCCCATCTGCTGTCCCTGAACGCATTCGTCACGGAAACCATCAGCATTCTTAATGTCGTTGTACACGCCATCCAAGATGACTTTTCCTGCTTCGCGTGCGGCCAGCAATGCCATGTGCAAACTTGGAGTGAGCGGTGCGCGCCCCGGAACTTGAGCAGCACGTAGTTCCTTGGCCAAGTCATTTGTTCCCATTACCAAAACAGCCACACGCGGATGGGCGGCGATTGCGCGGCAATCCATAATGGCGGTTGGCGTTTCAATCATTGCCCAGATCATCATCTCTTGTGGTGCGCCAGCAGCATCGAGCGCAGCCGACACCTCGTTAACTTCTGCAACAGAGTTGATTTTCGGAATAACAACGGCAGACACACAAGCTTTTGCTGCTGCAGCAACGTCTGCATGTCCCCATGGTGTTGCCAGCGCGTTGCAACGAATAGTGAGCTCGCGCTTTCCGTATTCGCCGCTGTTTACCGCGGCTACAGCCTGGGCACGTGCCAGATCTTTTGAATCGGGAGACACAGCATCTTCAAGGTCGAAGATGATTGCATCGGTAGAGATTCCTTTGGCTTTCTCCAATGCGCGCTCGTTTGCGGCGGGCATATACAAGGCAGAGCGACGTGGGCGTAATGAACTCATGGCTGTCTTTCCGTATGAAGTATTTAGAAACCGTATTGGGCGGCAAGTTCTGGGTCGCGTGCGGCCAATTGGCGCGCAAGTTCTACAACAACCTTGCACTGCTTCACAGATGCATCGTCTTCCATCTTGCCATCCAACATGATGGCTCCGGTTCCGTCACCCATTGCATCAATCACGCGTTGTGCTTGCTTCACATCTTCTGGACGTGGGCTAAACACGCGCTTTGCAATGTCGATCTGAACAGGGTGGAGGCTCCATGCGCCAACGCAACCCAGAAGGTATGCGTTGCGGAACTGGTCTTCACATGCAACAACGTCCTTAATGTCGCCGAATGGACCATAGAAGGGCAGAACTCCGTGCATCACGCACGCGTCGACCATGCGGGCCATTGTGTAGTGCCACAAATCTTGTTGGTACGTAGTGCGAGCACCTTGGTAGTCGTCCCCTTGTGGGTCTTGACGCACGACATAGTCAGGGTGTCCGCCGCCAACGCGCGTGGTCTTCATGCGACGGTTTGCAGCAAGGTCGGCTGGCCCCAAGGAGATTCCCTGCATGCGCGGTGATGCGCCACAAATTTCTTCCACGTTGGCAACGCCACGCGCAGTTTCAAGAATTGCGTGCAACAACAATGGCTTCTTCAATCCTGCACGTGCTTCAAGTTGAGCCAACAAGCGATCTACATAGTGGATGTCTTCTGGGCCTTCCACTTTCGGAATCATGATGACGTCGAACTTGTCTCCGGCTTTGGTGACAATGTCGGTGACATCATCCAAGAACCACGGAGAGTCCAGGCTGTTCACTCGTGTCCACAACTGTGTGGTGCCAAAGTTCAGTTCGTTCGCAACCTTGATGAGGCCCGCACGTGCTGCTTCTTTGTCGGCCATTGGAATGGCGTCTTCCAAGTTGCCAAGGATGATGTCTACATTCGGAATGGTTTCCGGAAGCTTCGACACCATCTTTTCGTTGTGTGGCGGGAAGAAGTGAATAACACGACTTGGCTTGAATGGAATTTCGTGCAGAGGTGCGGGAGCACCTGCAGCAAGCGGCTTAAAGAAGTCTCTGGCGGAACGCATTTGTGAGACCTTACTTGGCGGCTTCGCAAAGGTTCTTTGCGATGACCTTCAAGCAGAGTGTCTCGTCTGCGCCTTCGAAGATGGACAGAACGCGGGCGTCTACATACAAACGGCTCACGCTGTATTCCTCGGCGTATCCGTATCCACCGTGGATTTGCATTGCTTCACGCGCAACCCACTCGGCGGCTTTACACACATATGCCTTCACCATGCTGGCTTCCATTGCGCCCTCGCCCTTACCCATGAGGCGGGCAACGGCGTACGAGAACTGGCGAGATGCCTGAGTAATGACGGCCATGCGACCCAACTTCACTTTGGTGAGTTCGTACTCGCTAATGGATGAACCAAACACCACGCGGTTCTGCGCGTAGTCAAGCGCTGCTTCGTATGCAGCCTGCATGACGCCAACTGCACGTGCTGCAGTTTGCAGACGACCGTTTTCAAAGCCAGCCATTTGCAAATAGAAGCCTTTACCCAAACCGTCACGCTCACCAATGAGGTTGGCTTCGGGAACCCACCAGTTTTCGATTGCGATTTCGTAACTGTGCATGCCGCGATAGCCAATGGTGTCAATGGGGCGACCTTCCATTTTTCCGCCACCATCTTGGGTGAACATGAAACCATGAGCATCACCAATTGGCTTTGGAACAATGAACAACGACAAACCGCGGTGTGCCTTTGAACGATCGGGGTCTGTACGTGCCAACAGCATGAGCACATTTGCGCGCGCACCGAATGTGCACCATGTCTTCACGCCGTTAATCAACCAACCGGCTTCGCCATTTGGACCAGGTGCTTCAACAGCGGTTGTTTTCAATCCGGCAACGTCTGAGCCGTAGTCGGGCTCGGTCACAGCAACAGCAGACATCACTTCAGCGCTAGCCAGTTTTGGCAACCACTCATGCTTTTGTGCCTCTGTTCCGCCCTTTACTAACGCGCGGGTAAGAATTTCAGGACGGGTGATGAGTGAGCCGCCAATTCCGAGCGATGCTTTCGAAAGTTCTTCTGTGGCAATAACTGACGCCATGTATTCACCTTCGCCCCCTTCGGAGAAGCCTTCGTATTCAACGGGAACGCTTAAGCCGAATGCGCCAATTTCTGCGAGACCAGCAATGACATCTTCGGGAACATCGCCGTTGTGACGGTGAACATGCTCTGCCTTTGGTGCCACAACTTTTGTTGCGAACGAACGGAAAGTGTCTTGCACCATTTCAAAATCATCGGCCAGGTGGCGAGGGCCCTGAACATCTGCAAGTGAGGCGAGGAATTCTGGAGCACGGTACGTGGCTACGAAATCATGAGCACCAGACAATGCAGATGGGTCGACGCCCCACAACTTTTCGCGACCAATGAGGCGAGACACAAAGTCGTGCACCATGTCGGCGGTGAATGCACACGTGATGTTGCCTTCAGCGGTTCCCTTTGCGCCGTAATCAAGAAGCGAGCGAGCAGTTTCAACCGCAGCCGCCACGTGAGCAATGTCGTAGGCAAGGGTCTGATTCTTGTCCGGACCACCTTTGGCGATGAGGCTCTGAATGGCGGTGTCCACCATGGTTCGAGCGGTGGAAATCACCGAGGCGGCGGTTTGGAGGTCTGGCGCAGTGCTCATGCGGTAAAACGCTAGTGAGCCGTGCGCCGATTTGGCTTATCCACGGTGCATTTCTGTGGGTTCACGGGGTTGTCGAGCGGTGGTATTTGGTCACGCTTCGATGCGGGGTCCGCGGGTCTCACGCCTAATGTCGTGGGGTGGCAGATCGGGTGTTTCCTCAGGGTGACTGGGCTCGTGGCGACCTTCGGCAGGGAGTGAGTGCGACTCGCCTTGATGCCGCCATTGACGCACTGGTGAATCGACCCGAGTCCGAGGGTCGCACCCACGGGCTTCTCATTGTGGCCAACGGTCATGTGGTTCGGGAATGGAATGGAGACGGATTAACGCCAGAGTCCACGCATATTTCATGGTCAATGGCCAAGAGCGTCACTCACGCTTTGGTGGGTATTGCGGTGGGCGATGGTCTGCTCTCGCTTCATGACACCAACTTGTTGCCGGAGTGGCAGAACGATGAGCGCTCACACATTTCATTGAGCGACCTGTTGACCATGCGAAGTGGCTTGAAATGGATAGAGGACTATGTGGATGGAACCACATCAGACGTCATTGAGATGTTGTTCGGTGAATCCGATTTCACGGGTGACCACGCCGCCTATGCGGCTGCAAAGCCGTTGCTCTATAAACCCGGAACCCAGTGGGTGTATTCGTCGGGCACCACCAACATTGTTGCGCGAATACTTGCGAACGCAATAGGAGAGCGGGGCCAATCTCACGACGCGCTGGATGTATTTATGCGCAGTCGATTGTTTGCGCCACTTGGAATGTCTGCAATTCCAAAGTTCGATTCTGCAGGAACATTCGTCGGGTCGTCATTTTTATATGCCACAACGCGTGACTTTGCAAAGTTCGGATATTTGTACCTCAACGGCGGAAACTGGGGCGGACAACAAATTCTTCCCATCGGTTGGGCTGATGATGCAGCGCGCTCAGTTGTTCATGACGATGAAACGGGAATGGGCTATAGCTCGCATTGGTGGACATGGCCAACAGACGAAGGGTCCATGATTGCCCACGGTTATGAAGGACAGATCACGTGGGTGTCACCTGCACGAGATGTGGTTGTTGTTCATGTAGGGAAAACATCGGCTGACCACAGCGATCAATTACGGCATGGGCTAGAGCGGATAGTGGTTGAATTCCCTGCATGAGGATGCGTAATCGGTCACGATGGTAGAGATGAATTCAGAGAAGAGAAAAAGGCCCGCATTTCTGCGACCTATTCAGATTGTGCTCGCGGGCGCAGTCATCTACTTCTTTGTGTTGCCCCTTATCCCTGGGTTTAGAGATGCTGTAAATGACCTCAACACCATTGATCCGTCGTTGCTGTTCGCGGGAATTGGTTTTCAGGCGCTGTCGCTTTTTGCATATTCGCTTCTCACCAAGGCGGCGCTTGGTGAAAGCGGCAACAATGTCAGCGCGTTACGCCTCTATCGAATTCAGCTCAGCACGAAGGCGCTTGGCAATATCGTTCCTGGCGGAAGTGCGGCAAGTTCAGCACTTGGTTATCGGCTCATCACAATGTGCGGAGTTAGGGGTCCCGATGCCGCTTTCGCTCTTGCGACAGCCGGTATTGGTTCAGCGGTCGTCTTGAACATCATTTTGTGGGTGGGTCTCATCGTTTCCATTCCGGCACGGGGAGTTAACCCTGCCTACGGATCTGCAGCAATTGTTGGCGTCATCCTTATGGCGTTTGCCGCCTTCATCATCTTTGGTCTTGTTGAAGGACAAGGTCGCTCCGAGCGCCTTGTTCGCACAATTGCGCGTCGATTGAGATTCGACGAACATCATGCTGCGGAAGTGTTGGCGCATCTGGGTTCGCGCATTGAAGGTTTGTACGCCGACAAGCAACTTCTTCGTCGCGTTGTTATGTGGGCAACGGTGAACTGGCTGCTCGACGCAGTCTCACTGTGGGTGTTCTTGCGCGCATTTGGCGGCAACATTGGTCTTGACGGACTCATTGTTGCCTTTGGTATTGCGAACGTGTTCTCTGTAGTTCCCATTACGCCTGGTGGTCTTGGAATTGTGGAGAGCATTTACATTCCAACGCTCGTTGGTTTCGGACTTGCGCGTCGCACTGCAACGGTTGGTGTGTTGTCGTATCGCGTTGCGCAGTACTGGCTTCCCATTGTTGTGGGCTGGCTCTGTTATCTCTCTCTGCAATTTGGACCGTGGGCAATTGACCGTCGCCATCGACTTGCATCGTTGCCGCGCGTGGCTCAATCGCAGACTGAACGTGGCTTAACGACGGTGGATTGGGTGGAAAAGTTTGCGCCGCGGGACCGCACCGGCCAATTCCCCATGCCCAAGATTGACCCCAGCGAACTCGAATACAACGACGATACGGATGGTTCGGCTCGCCCTGAGTAGCGTTTGGTGCCATGACAACACATGAGCGCCCCTTTGGTCGATACCTCGAAGACTTTGTTCCCGGAGACGTTTTCCGTCATTGGCCAGGCAAGACCATCACTGAATACGACGATCATCTTTTTTGCATGATCACCATGAACCATCACCCGTTGCACACCAACGACTGGTTTGCAAAAGAAAGTGTTCAGGGACGCAATGTTGTTGTGGGCAACTTGGTGTACTCGCTTGTTCTCGGAATGAGCGTGCCCGATGTCAGTGGTGCAGCAATTGCAAACTTGGAAGTGGAAACACTTCAGCACAAGTTCCCAACATTCCATGGCGACACTATTCATGCGGAAACACGTGTTCTTGAAGTAGCCGAGAGCAAGTCAAAGAACGATCGTGGCATTGTCACGGTTGAAACAAAAGGTTTCAATCAAGACGGCAAAGAAGTGTGTTACTTCCGTCGCCGTGTCATGGTGTGGAAGCGAGACAGCGCGCCAGATCGTCGCCGTCCATACGACGGACAGGACGTGTGGGCCGACTAACCCGCAACGACCGCATTGCGGTCGCGTTATTGAAATGGGGAAGTGACACTCTGCGCGATTTGCCGTGGAGACGTACACGAAACCCCTGGCACGTGCTGGTGAGTGAGGTCATGTTGCAGCAGACATCTGTTGCGCGGGTACTTCCTAAATTTGAAGCGTTCATTGACGAGTTTCCCACTCCACAGCATTTAGCAGCGGCTCCACTCGGCGATGCCTTGCGTTTATGGTCAGGTCTTGGGTATCCGCGTCGTTGTCGTAATTTGCGAGAAGCAGCGCGTGTTGTACACGAGGAGTTCAACGGAGAATTCCCACGTTCGTTAGAGACTTTGCTTACGTTGCCTGGGGTGGGGCAGTACACAGCACGAGCCGTCATGGCATTTGCTTTTGAGCACGATGTTGCTGTGGTGGATACCAATGTGTCTCGCGTGTTGTCGCGGCTTGAAGGGAAACCACTCAAGGCGAAGGAACTACAGACGCTCGCTGACTCGTTCGTACCTCAGGGTCTTGGGTGGGAATGGAATCAGGTGATGATGGATTTTGGTGCCCGTCATTGCACTGCCCGCCAACCACTTTGCGCGCAATGCCCACTGCGTCAACAGTGTGCGTGGAGGGGCAACGGCGATGACCCAGCACCTGCATCAGCGGGGGCAAGTAAGCCACAAGGAAGATTCGAAGGTTCAGACCGTCAAGCTCGCGGTCGCGCGTTACGTGCAGTGGCAGATGGTGCGACCACGCTTGCACGACTTGCGAAAGTTATGGGCGTAGACAATGAACGAGCAAAAGTGTTGGTGCACGCACTTGTCGACGAAGGCCTGCTTGTGCGAACGGGAAATCGCTTTACTTTGCCGTAACCCAATTAACAATCAGTTCGTTGACTTCGTTTGGCTTCTCTAATTGAAGGAAGTGTCCCGCATCTTCCACTATGCGAAGAGTGGCCCACGGCGCGAATGTTGCAATTGATTCTGCAACTTCTCGACCAATGCAGCCATCGTTTGCGCCGTGCAGATACAAAGTGGGTTGAGTGAGTTCGCCCCCACCGGCAGCCTGAATAGCGTCGTACTTTTCCGAACGCGGACCTGCACCAAGTGTGCAGCGGTAATAACCAAGCGCGGCTGCCAAATGTTGTGCATCGCGAAGACTCGCTTTGCAGTTCTCAGCATCTGCCGCTCCGTCGTATCCGGGTGACCAGTCACGCCACAACATGTCGATGAACGCAAGATCGTTCGATGGCACAACAATGTCGGACAGTGGGTGTTGGAAATAGAACATGTACCAACTGCGCTTGATTTGGTCCATGTTGTTGACGAAAGCCACGTTCATTGCACCACCAGGTGGCACTGCCATTCCCACAACCCGCTTCCATCGGGATGGTTCAGATCCGGCCGCGCCATACACCGATGGGGCTCCCCAGTCGTGACCAATGATGACGGCGTTCTCATCGCCACCGAGAGCTTCGTGTAACGCATTGGCATCTGCCGACAGTGCGCCAGTTTGGTACATGCCATCACTCGCAAGCGACGTTGGTGCATACCCGCGAGTAAACGGTGCAATTGCGCGAAAACCAGCATCTGCCAGCGCAGGCAACAGAAAGCGCCAACTATGTGGGGAATCGGGAAACCCGTGAAGACACAGAGCTAACGGCCCTGTTCCGCATTCAAGATAGGAAAAGTCAATGCCGTTTGCGCTAACCGTTCCCGTGGAGATGAGTGGTGTCATACGAAGAACCGTAGTGCCCTGTGGTGCGACAGGCGTCACCTAAATGAAACATGGGTAAAGCGGTGAAGTTCCGTAGCGTTTCTCGCATGGGGGCCAAGCCATGCTGACTGTGACATTCCACGGCGTACGTGGATCAACGCCGTGTCATGGCCCGTCCACGGCAAAGTACGGCGGCAATACGTCATGCGTCTCGGTGCGTGCTCCAGGTCGACGTCCCATCTTGTTAGATCTTGGAACTGGTCTTCGTTACTTCGGTAAGCAATACACCGCCGGAACAGAAAGTCCGTTGAAGGCAATTGCTTTAGTGACACATCTCCACTGGGACCATGTTCAAGGTCTTCCGTTCTTCACACCAATGCTTCACCCAGGTGCGCGTTTAGAAATCTTTGGTCCACCACAATCAGATGGAACTTCATTTGAACGTGCAATGCAAGAAGCAATTTCGCCGCCAACGTTTCCTGTTGGTCTGAAAGATTTCCCCGGCAACTTCTCGTTTAACGATGTAGCCGATACCGAATGGGAAATGGATGACTACAAGATCATCTCGCGTCTTGTTCCACACATTGGGCCAACGGTTGGCTATCGCATTGAGTTTGCGGGTTCCACTATTGCGTACATCTCCGACCATCAACAGCCCCTCGACGGTTCTTTTCATCTGCCAGAAGGCGTTCGTGAACTCGCCCAAGACGTTGACCTGTTAATTCACGACTCGCAATACACGCCGCAGGAGTTTGCAGTGAAGGCAAACTGGGGTCACTGCACGGCCGAGTTCGCTATGGGAATTGCTGCAGCAACCGGGGCGAAGCGTTTGGCGTTGTATCACCACGACCCAGACCGCACCGACAATGCGCTCGATGCAATGGCAACCTGTGGAACGGGCAAGGGCATGGACGTTTTCTTCGCTCGCGAGGGCGGAACAATTTCCGTCTAACGGCTCTGGTCTACTGTGGTCGCGTGACCTCAGAAATCAATCCCGCACTCTTTCGTTCCGTACTTGGGCATGCACCAACATCTGTTGTTGTGGTCACTGGTTGCGATGCATCGGGTCAGCCATTCGGAATCACGATTGGGTCGTTTGTTTCTGTCTCCCTCGATCCACCACTCGTTGGATTCTTGCCAGGAACATCGTCACGTTCGTGGAATGCAATTCAGGAGTCTGGGCATTTTTGCGTCAACATCCTTGGGGCCGATCAAGAAGATCTGTGTTGGAAGTTTGCGAAAGAAGGGGACGACAAGTTCGAGGGAATCAACTGGACACCGTCGTCAACGGGTAGTCCCGTGTTGCCAGGTGTCATCGGTGTTATCGATTGCTCCATTGAGTCTCAGGATGTCGTAGGTGACCACTATTTCGTAGTGGGTCGCGTCGCTCAGATGTCTCACGTTGAGAATGCAGATACTGCAATGGTGTTCTTCCGTGGGAAAGTGGTCAGCGCCACCTACCCAACTGCGTAATGCTGTCTCGCATTCTTGCCGCATGTGTTGGGGCTGTCATCTTGTTCGCTGGTGCCACGAAAGCCACAGGATTTCAGCAATGGAAGGCAGACGCACGTTCGCAGGGACTATGGCCAGCTATTGCGTATGTTGTGCCAGGTGTTGAATTGCTACTTGGTGCTCTCTTGATTGTTCTTGCACCAACCCCTGTCGTCTTCGGAGCCGCCACACTGTTGTTGCTGATTTTTACTGTGTATTTGCTTGTGCTTGTTGCGTCGGGCTCAACGGTGCCGTGTGCGTGTTTTGGTGCACAATTTTCGAAACCGCCGTCGTGGAGAGACGTTCTGCGTAACGTTCTGATGCTGACGGCGTTGTTCGTTGCTGCTGCTATGTACTAGCGACTAGTCAATGCAACTAATGGCAAATGCCAAAGTTCGCGCTTCATCTCGCCATTGTTCATAGCGACCAGACAGACCGCCGTGTCCGGCCCCCATTTCGCATGTAAACACAACTGTTGTCTGCGGAGATTCGTGTCGTATTTTGGCTACCCACTTTGCGGGTTCGTGATAACTCACGCGAGGGTCATTGAGTCCGGCCGTTACGTACACCTGTGGGTACGTCACAGATGTGGTGTTGTCGTAGGGAGAATACGACTGAATGTATGACGCGAATGGTTCTGTGCGCGGGTCGCCCCATTCTTCCCATTCCGTCACAGTCAGCGGCAACGACGGATCACTCATTGTGGTCACAACATCAACAAACGGAACTTCGGCAATGGCTCCTGCAAAGCGAGCGGGATTCATGGTGATGCATGCACCCACCAACAACCCTCCTGCACTACCTCCACGAAGCACAAGACGTGACCCCGCACAGACAGACGCACTGTCTAGGTGGCTTGCGGCATCAATGGTGTCGGTGAATGTGTTGCGCTTATTCAAGAACTTTCCGTTGAGGTACCAATTGCGTCCCATCTCGCCACCACCGCGCGGGTGCACTAAGGCCCACACCCATCCGCGGTCCAACAAGGAAAGCCGTGCAACAGAAAACCATGGGGCGAGAGAGATCTCGTATGCGCCGTAGGCGTACACCACGCCGGGAGCAGTGCCATTAAGTGGTGTGTCGCGATGATGGACTATGTCGACAGGTACTTGAGTTCCGTCGGCGGCTGTGGCCCACAGACGTTGCGAGATGTAGTGAGAAAGATCGCAGTTCAACACTTCCGTGCGCTTCAGAGTTGTGAGAGACGAATCTTTTAGCGAATGCCACGCCACGGTGTTGGGGATTGTGAGCGATTGATATGTCAGACGAATTCCGTCAGGTGAATAGTCGGGATTCGCATCTAGTTCTACTTCGTGAGGTTCCTGGCGAATGGCAATAGGGGAAACGGTTCCGTTGGTGGTCACTAGCGACAGAACTTGCTGTGCATTTTCCCAACGTTGCATGACTGCAAAGGTTTCGAAACAATCGAACTGCACAATGCGCTTTGAAGGTGCGTGGGGGATGAACTCTGTCCATTCGCCACCATTTTCTGGCATTGTCATGACGTGAAAATCGTCGGCATCCAAATTGGTGGTAATTGCAAATACATCGTTCCAGTGATCTGCCTGGTACTCAACAGTGTCGCGTCGTGGAGCGAGGGAGCGGGGTGATGCGGTGGGATTCAGTGCATCTATTACCCAGCATTCACTAGATGTTTTGCTTCCCGACTCAATCATGATCCACTTGCCAGAACGTGACACGCTGACGCCAACGAAGAAGCGCTCATCGCTGTCCTCTAGAACCAATACATCGTCAGTGGTTGCTGTGCCTACTTTGTGTCGCCACACCTGATAGGGCCGCATGGCTTCATCGGGAACCACGTAGAACAACCATTCGTCATTGGCTGACCATGCGGTGCCACCCCAGGTTGTGTTGGGAATCTCGTCGGATAAATCTTGAGCGGTAGTCAGGTCGCGAATTCGCAGTGTGTACATCTCACTTCCGTCGGTATCACTAGACCACGCCAGGAGTTGTCCGTTGTGCGAGACATCGAATGCACTTAATGAGAAGTAGTCGTGTCCCACTGCTTCTACGTTCTCGTCGAGAAGCACGGTGGAAAGGGCAGTCTCTGCAGTCCTTCCGCGTGAATGAATTGCGTACGACTTGCCGGTTTCTGTGCGCGATGCGTACCACCAGCCACGATGAAGGACGGGATAGGACGAATCATCTTCCTTCACCCGTTGCTTAATCTCGCCGTAAATGGCATCGATGGTGGCGGTGTGGGGTTGAAACCATTCAGTTGCGAAAGAATTTTCCGCAGTTAGATACGTAAGCGTGTC
The DNA here is from genome assembly GCA_021299715.1 of Ilumatobacteraceae bacterium. GTDB lineage: Bacteria > Actinomycetota > Acidimicrobiia > Acidimicrobiales > Ilumatobacteraceae > UBA2093. The sequence goes on from JAJTEL010000002.1 coordinate 65,645, forward strand.
GGGATCGTCTTTGTCCCTGAGCCAGGCATAGGGGTCAGATACCGGACCTGTGGGGCGGAGCCATTCGTGAGGGCGACGAGGGGCCCGTGGCGTGGCAGAAGTCATGGCGGGAAGGCTATGGCGACAAGGCAGGTACCGTGAGCGCGTGCGCGTATGGATTGACCAAGACCTCTGTACAGGAGATGGACTCTGCGTCGATCATTGTCCCGATGTCTTTGTTCAGCTAGATGATGGCATTGCCTATGTAGCCGTACGCGGAGAACCCCTCAATGACCCAGGTGGCTCTGGTTCTCTCGCCGATGTGGCAGAACGCGACATTGCCGCAGTGGTGCAAGCAGCCGATGTGTGTCCGGGTGAATGCATTTTCATTGAATTGGAGCCGACATTTGACGAAATGACAGGGTCGTAATTCCCCAAATATGGCGCACCCTTCACTTAGTGTTGCCCGCCATGACACCCCGCAAGAATTTCGACCATTTGCCACACGGCTTGGCTAAGGCACTGTCGGTCATTGGCGAGTGGTGGACTCCGTTGGTCATCGTCTCTATTCACGAGGGAAACCACCGGTTCGAATCAATTCAGTCTTCGCTTGACATCGCGCGCAATATTCTCACCGACCGCCTCACAACGCTGGTCGACAACAACCTTGTGCGCAAGGTGGAATACAGCTCACGTCCTCGTCGTTTCGAATATCACCTCACCGATGCCGCATTAGAACTCATCCCAATTTTCAACGATCTTGAAAAGTGGGGAACCAAGTGGTTCGGCGACGATGATGGTCTCGCCGGTGTTCCAGCGAAGGTGTAGTAGACATTCGTTATGGCAGTTCGCACAAAAACTCAACGTGCACTTGTTGTCTTTCCTGCCATCGCAATGGTGGTGTCGCTAGGTTGTGTCTCCGCGTCGCAGGCCCAGAACAACAATGCTCCAACTGCAAAGAAAACAACCACAACTCTTAAGAGAAAAACCACTTCAACAACAAAGGCTCCCAAAGGCGCTGGCGTTCAAAGTGCTCTTACGGTTTTAGGTGCAATCAAAATTGAAAAAGAACGTCCCCAGGGTTATAAGCGTGATTTGTTTAAACATTGGACCGACGATGACGGCGATAGTTGCAATACGCGTGAAGAAGTACTTATTGCAGAATCCCGCACACCTGCACAAGTTGATGCATACGGCTGCAAGGTTGTTGCTGGCGATTGGTTCTCCGACTACGACGGTGTGTTGCACACCGATCCGTCAGATCTCGATATCGACCACTTTGTTCCACTTAAAGAAGCCTGGGACTCTGGCGCATGGGCATGGAGCCCATCTCAAAGACAACGGTTCGCAAACGATCTCAGTGACCCACGTGCACTTATCGCCGTCACGGCCGGAGCAAATCGCTCAAAGGGAGACAAAGACCCGTCGAACTGGTTGCCCAGGCGCAACGAAGCCCTCTGCACCTATGTCACTAGTTGGGTTGCGGTGAAGTCCAGGTGGAAACTGTCCATGGACCAAAGCGAGTGGGGCCGGGTCAAGAACATCCTCACCAACAACTGCCCGTCGGTAACCATTGCTCCTTGGGGAACCGCAGCAGCTGCCGCATCATCGCCAGTGCCCGTCGACTCTGTTGCGCCTAGCACGCCCTCAAGTTCGTCTCCGTCCATTGCGCCCCCAGCCGGAGAGCTTCGCGCGGTGAAGCCCCATGCACGGTGTAAGGGCGCAGAAGTGGGGCAGCGCGGTCAATCCGACGGGGTCACCTACGAGTGTGTGAACCGCAAGAAAGATGGCACGCCAGCGGCCCCTGGCTACAACTACTGGCAACCAGTTCAGTAGCCCTGGTGGGGTGGGGCTCCCTGCCCGATAGCATCGTCTCCTATGTCGAAGAAGACCAAGAAGCGCAAGGCGCGCATGCGCCGCTCGAAGGCCAACCACGGCAAGCGTCCAAACATGGGCCGCGGCTAGTCCGTTTCCCATATGGCCCGCCTCTTTGCACTTCATGCAGGCGGACAACGCTCACCCTGGCAATCCATTGGGCTCACGTGCGATGACGCCACCTGCCTTCTTTCCGATGTCCTTCTTTTGTTCTCCGGAAACGACGCTGGTCTGACTGGTTGGACCATCTCGTCAGACAAAGACGATGTGGTGTCTGTTGACGGAATTCCCACAACACTTGTGTCGCAGTTTCCGTCGCATCCCATCCACTCCTCCATTGGCTCACAACGCATTGTGGGGCTTGACCACGTGGTGGTGAACACCGACGACATTGATCGCACGTGTAGCGCAATTACCGAGGTGCTTGGTGTAGAGGTTCGCAGAGAACGCCAATTGGGCAATGGTGCCGTGCAACGGTTTCACAAATTAGAGAACACCATCATTGAAGTAGTCAGTGGACCACACGTCACAACGCCAGGCGCATCGTTGTGGGGGATGGTGGTCAGCGTGGATGATCTGTTTGATTACTGCGAAGAAGTGGGTGATGTAGTGACATCGCCACCGAAGAAAGCAACACAGCCAGGTCGATACATCTCGACAGTGCGATCGAGTGTTGGTTTGAACATTCCTTTTGCGCTGATGACACCACATGTGTCGGGAATGGACACCCGTTAACTGTCGTCTTCGTCTTCGCCACTGAGTTGTCGAAGATGACGCGCACCAATGTCGCATTCTTCGTTAATGGGGCACCATCGGCACTGAAAGCCAGGGCGACGCTCTGGTTGTCGAGTTTTCAACGCCAGGTCGGCGATGAGAAGTGTTCCGTGAGCGGTACGCCGCACGGCAGCCTGCAAGAGCCCTTCTGTTACTGGCTCATCGTCTAAGCGAGCAGAGTCGAGTGAGTACGAACCCAAACTGCGTGGTGGTTGCCTGCTGCGCAAAGTTTCAATGAGCGCATAGAAACGAAGATCGTCACGATGAGTGGGAGTGAGGCGACCTGTCTTTAGGTCGATAATGACTTTGCGGCCAGGGCCGCCAAGAACTAAGTCCATTCGTGAGGAAAAGATGACGGAATTATTGAATAGCGAATATGACGCCGAGTATTCCACCATGGGTCGCCACTGGGGCTTGATGGGTGGAAAGCATTCAAGAAAGTTTGTTACTGCTCCGAGAACGGCACCACGTAGTTCGGCAAGTTCGTGTGCAGGTAACGACACAATGAACCCGGATGCACTTTCGCGAGGATTTTCAGCAACGCTGGTAATTGCAGCATCGACAATTTCGCCAGGAATAATGGGACCACGCCAGTTGAGAAGAAGTTCAATGCCTTTGTGGGCAATTGTTCCGCGCACCGTATTGATGTTCCACGCAAAAGCTTGCTGACGATTTAGGACGTGGTACTCCTCGCATCCCAATACGGTGGCAATGTGATGCTTGTTGACGCGCAAGGGATTGTCGGCCGAGAACAGGCCTTCAAGCGGTGCAAGTGCAACCGACAATTGCTCTTCAACATCGGTGACTATGTGGTCGGGGAGTGGCTCCCAATCTGGAGGAACACCGAGCGAGTCGATGATGGCTTGTTGAAGAGGGTTGAGTTCGACATCCACGGTGACAATCACACTATTCCTTGGGCGTGCCATGCCAGAGAGGAGTGCAACACCCCTTTGGCACACTCATCACATGTCCACATCCGCCACATCAAAGTTCACAGCAGCAGCCAGAGTGCTTGCTCAGCGTGTTGCTGAACTTAATTTGGTGGTTCCAGGGTTCCGCAGCCCTCCACGCATCGTTGGTGTCAACCGCACCGTTCGACGCTCGCGAGATGGCGAAGGTGGCGTGGTGGCGGTACGTCTCGCAGACCGACCATTCACAGCCACGGTGGGGGACATGATCGAAGGCGTCATTGTCATAAATGGCTTATCGGCCACCGAAGCCGACCGGGTTCGCACCTTGTTGTGGCGAACAATGTTGCAGTTCACTGTTGAAACAAGTACGCCTCGGCCATCTACGCGCGTAGCCTAAATACGTTCACGCCCGGATGGCGGAACTGGCAGACGCAGGGGGCTTAAACCCCCCGGATGGCAACATCTTGCGGGTTCGATTCCCGCTCCGGGCACTCTTCATCATCTTTGCCCTTCACAAGTACCCATACGGTGTTCAGTTCTGTAATGAACAAACTGAGCAGAAGTGGAACAAACAGCAAAGCCAGCACGGTGGGGTGTTCGGCAAGTTCCACGGCAATCAGTGTGTAAAACGGCGTTGGCAACACAGTGCCAATGACCTGATCATCAATCACTACCCACGGGTCGTCGTGAGTGTTGGCATCACCGCGAGTTGCATACAACGTGTGAATTTCACCAGAAGGAGTGGTTGATTTCCACGAACTCATTACTCGATGAGTGGTGGTCTTGCCGCCGCGGAGGAAAGTGATCACGTCGCCCACCTGGGGGGACTCGGTGGTGCGAACAGTAATCACTTCCCCCACGTCGAGAGTTGGCTTCATTGACCCGCCATCAATCTTGAAATGGCGGTGGTCGTTGGCCGAGCTGAATTGGTTCGCTCCCACAATGGCGAGCGAACCAGCAATTCCCAGCAACGTGCACAGTCGCACGCCCCATCGGAGAATTGCTCGCATGTTCATTACAACTGCTGTGACGCCACGTTGAGGGTGACAGTTGAGGTCTTGCCAGCAATACCATTTGGTGTTGACGACGGCAACGAGATGCGCAGGCACACAGTTTCTGACGTACCGGCCACCAAGTTTGCGTTTGCCATGGACAATGCAGTTAGAGAAGAGGCTGAGCCAACTTGAGTGCCCGACTGGTAGGTGGCCGCAGCACATTTTTCGGCAGTCGTTGTCTTCCATGTTTCCACTTGCAATGCATCAACCAGTGGGGCACCAGAACCCGTTGGGCGAGATGCAGTGAGCTTGTAACTGAAATCCAATGAACCAGCGTTGGCAACATTGATAGGGCGGAAGAAAACATCGCCGGGCTTTAAGTTTGCCAACGCAACAACTGTTGGTCCGCCAAGAGCTACGTCAACCCAGCCGGACGAAACGTCCATGGTGGAGTCTTCGGTGTCGGTGAACATGGCCCCCGAAGCCGCCGTAGCGATTCCTGCACCGGCAACGGCAAGCGTTGACAGCGACAAAAGAAGGCGTCCGATGTGTGAAGTGAGTGAGGTGTTTTTTCTCATGAACACACTCAATCAGTATTGAATACCGCAGTTGCACGGCATTAGTACCCAACACGAGTACCGAGGTACCTAGTTAATGGGGCACTCCCAGGTGAGCAGAGTTCCACCCTCTGCAGCTGCGGAAAGGGCAAAAGAACCCTGATGCGACTTTGCGCGATACGCCAATGAAAGTGTGCCGGCTTTACGGCGTTTTAGTCCGTGTGGGCCAATACCGTTGTCTCGAATATGCAGCGATACAAAGTTGTCTGTGATGTTGAGAGTGACCCACACCTGTGTGGCTTTTGCGTGACGTGCAGAGTTAGACAACCCTTCACGAAGAACATTTTCAACGTCGTCAATTAAGTCATCGGGTAGTTCGCGGGCCACAGAAATGTTTTGCTCGATGGGAGATGTCCATGCACCAGAGAACATTTCAAGAACTTTCTCAATACGGCTTCGCACTGGTTGTCGTGTCTCTGGTTCAATGTTGAAAATTGTGTCGCGAATCCCGTTGATGACTTCATGGATTGCATTGACTGCCCATGGCTCAGAGTTTTGCGATTGCAGACGAAGTGCAATAGCAAAAAGATTCTGAATGATTGAGTCATGTAGATCTCGGCCAATGCGTGCGCGTTCCAGACTGAGTAGTGCTTCACGTGTGGCGTCGGTGTATGCCTGACGTTGTGCAATGAGTTCCATCTCGAGGGCGGTCATCTCGCTCAAGTCGGAGCCAATTTCAACAATGAGGTCGCCAATTCGCAGCCACGTGACTTCAATGCGAACAAGAACCTCTGGCGGGCGGTACACGTCAATCGTGTCTTCAGACAATTCAAAGACTTGCCGCACAGAATTCTCTTGCCATGCTCTGCGCACATATTCAATTGCAATGTCGGGTTCAAAATACTTGTCTGTGATGGTTTGGCCAACACGTGGTGGTTCGTTGCGAATGGCTTCGTACGGTTCGTTCCACCACGCCAGGCGAGTGTCCGTGACTTCGCCATTGTCATTGAAGATGGGTTCGTGAATACCGATGCAGTCACGAAGTGACGCCAAAATAAGTGCGGCGTGATGGTCGCAAATTGTTGCTGGAGGCGAGACGGGGCAGGTCATGTTTGGTCGGGCGCCTCTGCATGTTCACCGGCCATTGCTACAAGTACAGCAAGTTGTGTTCTATTTGCTGCACCCACTTGCGTAAGAATTTTTGACACGCGGTTCTTCACCGTCTGCAAACTGAAGTGCACGGTTTCCGCAATGTCTCTGTCGGTCATGCCGCGCGAGATGAGAACTGCAATTTCTCGATCTATTTCGCTGAGCACAGACAGTGCATTGGTAGGCAAAGTGCTGAGACGTTTTGATGCAGCACGTACTTCTACTGCGTTGATGAGGTGCAACCCTGCAAATGCATCACGAATTGCTTCGGCTAATTCGTGTGCCGGTGCACCTTTCAGAACAATGGCAGAAGCTTTTGTGGAGTATCCCGTTACTAAAACTTCATCTTCAAGGAACGAAGTGAGGAGAACGACGTTGATTCGTGGGTGTTTCGATTTGATCCACTCGGTGATGTTGTGCCCGGTGCCGTCACCCAAGCGAACATCAAGAACTGCAATGTCGATTTCGTCTGCTTTTTCCTGCAATAACGCAAGAGTGGATGCCACCGAGTTCGTTGTGTGAACGACGGATATGTCGTCCTCTTCGTTCAACACAGAAGCGAGTGCTTGTCGGACCATTTCGTGGTCATCGCAGATGAGAACACGGATTGTCATTAACTGCACCGTACTCGCAAAAAAGTATGGGTGTTGCCAATTGGTCAGTTCGCTGACAAGATTCACTGCAATGCGAATTGACTCCATCCGCTCGGTGCGTGTCCCAATGGACATTCATACTCCGTTAGTGACATCACATGGCACTCATTCGCAACGAACCGCATCTCTCGTTGAGATCACTACGTCAGATGGTGTAGTTGGATGGGGTGAGAATGTCGCACCTAGTGGTGTTCAATATGTAGGTGAGTCTGCAACGCAATCACACGCGTCTCTACAGATGCTCGCGTTACTGCTTGGAGGCCGCGATGTTGATGTCTTTGAGATGTTTGCGGAGACATGGTGGGGAGTTTCTGAAAAGAATTTCGCGAAGCATGCTTTGGAATCTGCACTCTGGGATGCCCATGCTCGAACAGAGAACGTGTCATTACGAAACGCACTTGGCGGTGTGCGCGACTCCGTTATGCCAGGAGTGGTGGTGGGCCTTGCGTCTTCCGTCGACGACACTGTTACTGAAGCTGTTAGTCGAGTTGCCGAGGGATATCGACGCGTAAAACTAAAGATTGAACCCGGCCGCGATGTTCAGGTGGTGCGTGCCGTGCGCACAGCAGTCGGAGATGCAGTCATTCTGCAAGTTGATGCCAATGCTGCTTATACACGCGACGACATTCAACATCTATCAAGACTCGACGAGTTTGCTCTTCAATTCATTGAACAACCATTAGCCGCCGACGATCTTGAGGGTCATGCTCTTCTTTCTTCTCGAATTCGCACTCCGGTGTGCCTAGATGAGTCAGTTGAGAACTGTGATCAACTCATGCGTGCAATAGAAAGTGCTGCGTGTTCGGTGGTGAACGTGAAGCCATCGCGTGTTGGTGGAATTGGTGATGCTCTGCGAATGCACAACATCGTTGCAACGCATGGTCTCGACGCATGGGTGGGTGGAATGCTGGAAACAGGAATTGGGAGAGCATCGTGTTTGGCACTTGCCTCACTTCCCGGATTCACTTTGACCCCCGACCTCAGTGCCTCGAATCGATATTTTGATCGTGATGTGACCGCGCCGTTCGAGTTGGAAAATGGTGAGATACGGGTGCCAAATACCGTAGGAATTGGAGTGCAGCCACTTTCGTGGGTGTTTGAACACCCCGAAGTGAAAATCGAGACACTGTTTCAGGCCTAGTTCGTGGCACGATTGCACCATGGTTTCTGCAGAGTCCTTTTCGCTTGATGCTTTGGTGGCCGACCTTGAAGCGTTAGTGACTAGCGAGTCTCCTTCTCGTGACCTGCCTTTGCTGAACCAGCACGCCGAGCTGCTTGCACAGATAATGGAACGCTTGTTGGGTTCTCGTCCGACATTGATTGAGTCACCAGTAGGTCCGCACATTCACTGGGTAGGTGGGCCAGATCCCCGAGTACTTATTCTCGGCCATCACGACACCGTCCACCCCGTGGGAACTTTGGCTCGACTTCCATTCACCACAAATGATGGCATTGGTCGTGGGCCCGGCATCTTTGACATGAAGGCAGGAATTGTTCAGGCACTGCACGGCGTTGCGGCGCTGGCCGATACATCACACATTGAAATTTTGTTGTCCGCAGATGAAGAGATTGGCTCTCGTGCTTCGCGTGCACTCATTGAGGAGCGTGCACGTGCATGTGGCGCCGTGTTAGTTCTTGAACCAAGCGCTGATGGTGGCGCGCTAAAAATTGGTCGCAAAGGAACTGGCACATTCGAGCTCACTATTGAAGGACGCGCATCACACGCTGGATTGGAACCCGAAAAGGGGATCAACTCGTTGGTGGAACTTGCCCATCTCATTCCGCAAATTGTCTCTATTGCGGATCCCGCACGTGGAACAACGGTGACACCGACGCTTGCATCGTCTGGCACTGCCGACAATGTTGTTCCGGCTCGCACCACCATGTCGGTCGATGTGCGCGTTGCGGTTCCCGAAGAGAAGCCTCGAGTTGAAGAAGCATTTGCCCAACTGCAGACATCTCTCGAAGGTTCTCGTCTCACCATGAGTGGTGGCATCGGGCGTCCGCCAATGCATGAGTCGGCCGCAAGCGAGCTCTTTCAACTTGCTCAGAATGTGGCCACAAAAGTTGGTATTACCAATCTTCAGGGTGTGGTTGTTGGTGGCGGTTCCGACGGAAATTTCACTGCTGCAGTTGGAGTGCAAACATTGGACGGCCTTGGCGCAGTAGGTGGCGGTGCCCATGGCGACGACGAACATGTTGTGCTCAGCACCATGCCGACACGCGCAGCATTAATTGCGGGTCTGTGTCAGGAGTTGTCTTCGATAGCCAAGAGACCGCCGCTAGGCAATGTTCCGGCAGAACGATAAACCTCAAGCTTGGTTCTACTGTCATCAATGTCAAGGTTGCGCATGGTGAGTTGACCAATTCGGTCAAGTGGCCCGAAAGCGGCGTCTTCAACACGTTCCATACTGAGTCGGTCTGGCGCATATGTGAGGTTTGGACTAGTGGTGTTCAAAATGCTGTAGTCGTCGCCACGCCGTAAACGCAGAGTGACTTCGCCAGTAATTGCGGTTCCAATCCAACGCATTAACGGTTCACGCAACATCAGTGATTGCGGGTCAAACCAACGGCCTTCGTACAGCAATCGACCAAGCCGGCGACCCATGGTGCGATAGTTCTCCATGGTGGCTTCGTTATGGATTCCTGTGACAAGGCGTTCATAGGCAATGTGCAACAAAGCAAGCCCCGGAGACTCGTAGATGCCACGGCTCTTCGCTTCGATAATGCGGTTTTCAATTTGATCGCTCATGCCTAAACCATGACGACCGCCAATGGTGTTTGCTTCCATGACCAGATCTACCTGGGTTGCAAATTCACGGCCGTTGATGGCAACAGGGAAACCTTCGTGGAATCGAACGGAGACGTCTTCAGATGCGATGGCAACATCGTCGCGCCAATGGGCAACGCCCATGATTGGCTCCACAATTTCCATCCCGTTGTTCAGTTCTTCCAGCAGTTTTGCTTCGTGCGTGGCGCCCCAGATGTTTGCGTCAGTTGAATATGCCTTCTCGACAGATGCCTTGTAGGGCAACTTGCGTGCAAGAAGGAACTCGCTCATCTCTGTGCGTCCGCCCATTTCGTTCACGAACGTTGGGTCGAGCCACGGCTTGTAGATACGTAGTGCGGGGTTCACCATGAGGCCATAGCGGTAGAAACGTTCAATGTCGTTTCCTTTGTAGGTACTGCCATCTCCCCAGATGTCCACTCCATCTTCTTGCATTGCGCGTACCAACAGTGTTCCGGTGACGGCACGCCCAAGTGGAGTGGTGTTGAAGTAGGTCTTTCCCGCAGTAGTGATGTGGAATGCCCCACATTGAAGAGCAATGAGTCCTTCGTGCACAAGTTCTTCACGGCAGTCGATGAGGCGAGCAATTTCTGCGCCGTATTCCTTGGCCTTGCTGGGAATTCCCGAAAGATCTGTTTCGTCGGGCTGACCAAGGTCTGCGGTGTAGGCGCACGGAATGGCGCCTTTCTCTCGCATCCACGCAACGGCAGCCGAAGTATCGAGGCCGCCAGAGAACGCAATTCCGACGCGTTCGCCAATGGGGAGTTCAGTAAGGACCTTGGACATGGTGTCAACGGTACTGCCGAGCGATGACCAGCAACGCAATAGATACCGAAAGCGCTGCGATACCAACAATGCCGATGGCGAGCGCGACTGCTGGAGTTCCCGAGATATCGATGACTGCCGTGATGAGAAGAGCAATGGAGCTTCCCACACTGATAGGCGCAAGCACGCGAGGCTTCTTTGACGCTGCCACCAACGGAAGGACAACAATCACGACGGGCACCAGAATAAAGAGGGGAGACGCCGGAGAACTTTCTGGCCCAAGCCACCACAGCGGTCTGCCAATAGTGCGGCTGGTGATTGCAATAGCCAACACGCTCGCACCAGCCAATACCCACGTAATGAACGCAACGGTGCGCCAGCCGTCAGACAAGTACGGAGACGGCGGCGGGGAGACCTGCGGGGGATCAAACTCCATGCCTTCACCGTACTCGGACCGCCTTCGTAGACCCAGCAGTAGCCTTACTGCGCATGGAGAAGACCCCATTTCAGAAGTTGTCGGTGTTCTTCCCCATGTGGAACGAACAGGACTACATCGAACGCGCTATCGATGCCGCTCGCGAAGAGTGTGAAGACCTCATGTCTGGCGGAGATATTGGTGATTACGAACTCATCATTGTTGACGATGCCTCAACTGACGCCACTCCAGACATTGCTGCTCGACTTGCCGCCCACGATCATCGAATCCGCATTGTGCGTCACCCAGAGAATCGAAAGCTTGGCGGCTCGATGAAATCTGGTTATGCGGCAGCAAGCGGAGATCTTGTGTTGTACACAGATGCGGATTTGCCGTTTGACATGCACGACGTTCACAAAGCAATTCGTCTGTTGCGCTATTACGACGCCGACATGGTGAGTGCCTACCGGTTCGATCGCACAGGCGAGGGATACGTGCGTACCGTGTATTCGTTTTTCTACAACATGATGGTCAGGGTGTTGTTCGGAGTTCGTATGCGCGACATCAACTTTGCATTCAAGTTATGCCGAACCAGAATCTTCGAGCACGTGGAACTAAAGAGTGAAGGCTCGTTCATCGACGCCGAACTTGCAGTGAAGGCCCATAAGTACGGCTACACAGTTATCCAATTCGGGGTGGACTATTTCCCCCGAACTCGCGGAGTTTCTACATTGAGCTCCCCAGCAGTCATCATCAAAATTCTTCGAGAAGCTCGCTCTTTGCGCAAAGAAATTCGCAATATCAGCCCTGTTGTATAGGGGCGATACCCGTCCCGTAGGGGGCGTTGGTAGCGTTTCGTACTCGTGAGCGACCCATTCGACCCAGAGATGAATGACCCGTTCTCCGACCTTCCAGACCCTGCCTTCGCAGAGTCTCAATTCACTGAACCGCCCGCGCCACATGTTCCCTGGTGGATTCACTGGCGCCCCGCCATGATTGCGGCTGCGGTGTTCGCAAGTGTTGTGGGTGCCGTGGTGGTCAACGCAAACTCCGGACCAGCCACCGTTGCGACAACTACTACCGCTTCGGCATCGTCAGTGTGTAATGAGAATTCGCCTGTCACGTGTTTCGGTTTGACACGAGTCATCAAAAATGGTGCGAAAGGTGAAGATGTTCGACGGTTACAACTTCGCCTAAAAGAACTGAAGTTTGATCCGGGCAAGGTAGACGGAATTTACGGTGGCGACACCCGCATGGCGGTGTGGGCTTTTCAAGGAATTGTTCTCAGTCTGAAAGGCAAAGAAAAAGTCGACTTCGTCACACCGGCTTTGTGGGACATCATGCGCGGTGATGTCGTTATTGCACCGCGTCGTCAGCCCGGAACCCCCAATCACGCCGAGGTGTATCTTCCCGAACAAGTGCTCACTGTGTTCAAGGGGCCCGAACTTGTTCTCGTCACACACATTTCGTCTGGAACGGGTCAGCAGTGGTGTGAACCCGTCACAATTGACCCAGGCGAAGAAGGTAACGAAAACGGCACAGAACCCATTTATGAAGGCTGGTGTGGAAGCGCTATCACTCCAGGTGGTTTGTACTACTTCTACAACCGAAAGTTCGGCCTTCGCGAAAGCAAGTTAGGCACAATGTGGAATCCGGTGTACTTCAACTTTGGTATTGCAGTTCACGGAGCAATGAACGTTCCGAAAGAACCTGCATCACACGGGTGTATTCGAATTCCCATCTTTATTTCTGAGTATTTCCAAGACCTTGTGAACTACAACGACCGAATTTATGTATTTGATGGCGTGAAAGACCCAGAAGAATACGGATCACAACCACCCGAATGGGACAAGAAAGATCCGAACTTCACGACGACAACGTCGAGCACCACATCAACAAGCGTGCCCAAAACCACAGTTCCTCGCCGTGCCACCACCACTACGTCGTCAACTGTGCCCGTCACTACAGTGCCCTAGTAGTGTCGTGCGTATGGCACACACCACCCCCTACGTATTGTCAGACCTCATCACTTTCCCCAAAGTGCTTCATCGTTCTCGCGTACGCGATGCGGTGTTAGTTCTTGGTGGAGCATTGTTCACCGCGTTGTGCGCACAAGTGGTGGTTCATCTTGGTTTCACACCGGTTCCACTCACTGGCCAAACATTTGCCGTTCTCACAGTGGGTTCCATTTTGGGCTCGCGTCGGGCAATGGCTAGCCAGGCGTTGTACTGGGCCTTGGGCGCTATCGGTCTTCCGTTCTATGCGTCTGCAACTGGCGGCTGGGAACGTGCCACAGGCTCAACATTTGGCTATTTCATCGGTTTTGTTTTGGCATCGGGAATTGTTGGCTGGTTTGCAGACCGTCGCAACGACCGCAACTACATCACCTCGTTAAGCAGCCTTGTTTTTGCTTCATCAATCATTTACGCATGCGGTGCAGTGTGGTTGTCACATTCTCTCAACATTCCGCTTGCGCAAGGTGAAGGAAGCGCCATTGAATTGGGAGTCAGCCCGTTCCTTGTTGGCGATGCCATCAAAATTGCCTTAGCTGCAACAGTTGCCCCACTTGGCTGGGCTGCGTATTACTCACGTCCACGGTGATTCGTTGTCATGGCGGGGGTAGACAACAAAGCGGTTCATAAAGAACGCAAGTTGGGTCGCCCCGCCGACACAGACTCCACCGATACGCGCGATCGAATTGTGCGCTGTGCACAAGAGATCTTCGCTGCAGAGGGTTTTGAAGGAACGACCAACAAAGACATTGCCGCACGAGCAGAAATCTCGTCCGCTGCCTTGTATCACTACTTTCCGTCTAAGGCTGAAATGTATGTGGCTGTTTGTGAATCAATTACATGTGTATTTGTCGACGTGTTCAGCCACGCCACGTCATCGGATCCGCGCTTAGAGAGACGTCTCACCGCATTGATCTCAGAAGTGGGAACACTGGGTGCATCCTCGCCGTCAATTGTGGGGTTCATCACCGGAATTTCGGCAGTCGTGAAACGCCACCCTGAAGTGGCGAGGGGTACCGAAGCATTTGGGTTGGAATTTCGAAAAATGACTCTGCATCTCATCGAGACGTCAACGGAGTCGGAGAGAATCTTGCAGGGAGTCACTCCAGCATCATTTGCCGACCTCACTGCATCCATCCTTGCTGGTTTAGGTCGCCTTAGCGCTCGCGGAGACCAGGCCCGACATTTGGCTGCTGGCGACGCTTTCTTGCGGCTCATTCGGGCTGCTGCGCGCAACTAGTTTGGAGTCGGTGAAACCCGACGCACTCTCGCACTTGGTGAACCTTGCTCAATCGGTTCCCAGTATCGCCGAGATGTTCCGAACATCGCCCGGACGAGCAGCTCAGTTCACGTTCGATGCTGTTGGCATTCATGCGGATTTTTCCCGTCAGCGTATTTCGCCTGTCTTATGGGCGGCATTGCAAGACACTGCAAAGGATCGCGGCATCGAAGAAAACATTGCGCGAATGTTCAGGGGAGACATCATGAATGTCACCGAAGGACGAGCTGTGTTGCATACCGCTCTTCGAGCCGATGCGTCAACCAGCAATGAAGCGCACTGGGCATCACATGCCCTTCACAAAGCAAAAGAGTGTGCACGCGCTGTTCGGTCACAGTCAGATATTCGCACCGTGGTGAACATTGGAATTGGCGGCAGCGACTTGGGGCCAGCAATGGCTACTCGCGCTTTGCGCCGATGTGTTGACGGCCCCGATGTTCGTTTTGTGTCAAACGTTGATGCTGCAGATCTTGACTCGGCGTTGGCGGGTCTTCAGCCACAGCACACCGTCTTCGTTGTGTCGTCGAAGACATTCACAACAAGTGAAACCATGCATAACGCAGAGCGCGCGCGACAGTGGGTGAGCGCGGCAGGCGGCGATTGGGCCTTGCGTTTCTTTGCCGCTACGGCCAGCCCAGACGTTGCGCGTCGTTGGGGCATACGCGACGAGAACATTTTTGAGTTCAGAGATTGGGTCGGCGGACGATTCTCTGTGTCGTCTGTGATCGGTTTTCCGTTGATGTGCGCAATAGGTCCCGATGCATTTGACGAGATGTTGATGGGCATGCGAGACATGGACGCGCATGTTGCGGCGGAACCACTTCATCTGAATCTTGCCGTAGCCCACGCGCTTGTGTGGTTCACTAATGCGGTTCTTCATGGGTATGCCACAGTTGCAGTGGTGCCGTACAGCCATGACCTGTCTCGACTGCCGGCGTACTTGCAACAGTTGGTCATGGAAAGCAACGGCAAAGGCGTTTCAACACGTGGCGAACGTGTCGACACTTCCACTAGCCCTGTTGTGTGGGGTGAACCCGGAACGAACGGTCAGCATGCGTTCTTTCAGATGCTTCATCAGGGGACACAGGTTGTACCAGTTGAATTCATCAGTTCGGTGGCTCCATTAGGCAGCGATAACGAAGCGCACGACATCTTGATTGCCAACATGATTGCCCAATCTGAAGCCCTTGCGGTTGGCGACGCAAACGAAAACCCGCACCGTCGCTTTCCTGGGAATAGACCCAGTTCTGTTCTGATGCTCGACGCGTTGTCACCGCGTACGTTCGGAGCGTTACTCGCAATGTATGAACATTCCACCGCTATTCAAGGGTGGCTTTTGGATGTCAATAGTTTTGATCAATTCGGGGTGGAATTAGGAAAAACAATGGCAATCTCAACACTGAATTCGTTCGGTGATGGTGGCAATAGTTCCGAAGAAACGTTGACACACCCCTTGGCGTCTTGGTATCTCGCGCAACAAAAAAACATCTCTGGGGAATGAATGCGAATTGCCATTTGTGGGTCTATCCTGCCCTGAATGGCGGGTAAAAAACTGACGGTTAATTCCACTGAGCGAATGCTCAATCTTGTTGCGTTGCTTACAGAGTCTCCGCGGCCACTCACGTTGGAAGACATCTCGAACAAAATGTCGGGGCAATATCCCGAAGCAGATGAAGCACGTCGCACAGCATTCGAACGCGACAAACGTTCACTGCGCGCATTGGGGCTTCCTATCACTACGCAAACACTGTCCGGAAGCGATGCGGGGAAAACTGCATATTCCATTAATCGTTCCGAATATTCACTTATTAACTTCGACCTCAGTGAAGACGAGCTCGACGCATTGCAGCAAGCGGCTGCTCTTGTTCAAATTGGAACAACGTGGGGCAAGCAAGCAGTGCAGTGGCTAGGTGGCGAGGTAACCAGCGCCGAAATCCCTACTGCCGTCAACGTAGATGCGCGTTCGCACGTACTGCCATCGTTGTGGGATGCCATTGAATCGCGCTCTGTGACGTCCTTCCAGTATCGCGATCGCCCACGCGTTATTCACCCGTACGGACTGTTGGCTCGTAATGGCTTTTGGTATCTCATTGCATTCGATGTCGAACGCGACATGCAAGTCACCTATCGTGTCGACCGCATCGAGTCAGACATCACGTGTGGTGAACCCAACGCTTTTGTTCGCCCCGCCGACTTCAACGTATTATCGGCGTTTTCTCGCGACCCCAAAGAGTTTCCTGGCATGCCCCAAGAAGTGGCAGTTGTCCGACTTGACCACCGCGTCGCACCTGCTGCAGTACGCGAACTCGGAGACGATGCAATTGTGGCTCGTCGTACAGACGGGTCCATCGATGTTGAAGTGTCATGCGGAAACCGCACTGCATTTAAGTCGTGGTTGTACGCCATGGTCGACCGTGCCGAGGTTCTCTCACCCGAACACATTCGTAATGAAATCATCGCTGATCTTCAGCGCATGGCAGGAGGTGCATCATGAGCGGCCGTCGTGGACCACGCAAAGCAGAAGACCGTGTGAAGGGGTTACTGGTCATGTTGCCATGGCTCATGCAGCGCAAGAAGGTGGCAATCTCCGAAATGGCGAAGCAGTTCAACATCAGCGAGTCCGACCTCATTGAAGACTTGGAACTTGCAGCAATGTGTGGAACGCCGCCGTACACACCACTAGAACTCACCGAGGTGTACATCGACGAGGGGTTCATTCATGTGGGCCGCAACAAGCACTTTGAGCGTCGTCTTGAACTCACATCATCCGAAGCATTTGGCCTCAGCCTTCTGGCAGCGGCTGCTGAAGATATCCCAGGCTTCTCAGGTCGCAAGGAACTGAAGTCGGCAGTTAAAAAACTGCGTGACATTCTGGGAGAAGGAATAGTGGATGTTGACACTGAATCTCCCGCATTTCTCGACGATGTCACCACTGCAGCAGCCACAGGGGAGCGCCTGGCAATTACCTATTGGACTCCGGCCGACAACTCAGAGAAAGACCGCACCATTACGGTTCGCTCCGTCTTTACCGATCGTGGCCACTGGTACATCACCGCAGACGACGACTTGTCTGGTAGCCAACGCCACTTCCGCGTTGACCGCATTCGTCGGGTGGTTCACACAGGTGAGCACGTTCCGGTCGTTGCCGTAAAGGCCGAAATTCCATCGTGGTTCACCGATGCATCGGGTAAGACACGTGCGGTACTTGAAGTAGGTGCCGCATCTGCATGGGTTGTAGAGACCTACCCCTGCACAGTCCTCGAAGAACGTGCAGACGGCTCGTTCCGTGTAGAGATGGTGGTGAACAGCGACCACTGGCTTGGCCGTCTGTTGTTGCGCGCCGAAGGTGACGTGAAAGTTGTTGGCCCAGACTCTGTGGTGGACCTGTTGAACCGTACGGCAAGCGATGTGTTAAGCCGCTACGCGAACAAGTCTGGCAACTGATCGGATCTTTCTACACCCATCTCTTTCATGAGGTGGATGAGTAGTTCAGCAGTAGCTGTTGCATCGGCTTTGGCATCGTGTGCTTTTTCACGTTCAATGCCATAGTGCTCGCACAATGCGTCCAGCGTGTGTCGGCGAGTTTTCTCTGCGTCGGTTTTTCGTGCGAGCGCAAGAGTGTCGACATGTGTCTCGATGCGGTTGCTGAGACCCACGCGCTCTGATTCGGCGTGAAGAAAGCCGATGTCGAAACGAGCATTGTGTGCTGTGAAGACATTGCCACTGCTGATGGTCCAGAGTTTTTCTAATGCTTGTCGAAGTGGCATGCCATTTTCGACTTGTTCTTTGGAGATGCCGTGGATGTGCTCGGCCCCGTGTTCGTAGTTCTCTGGGCTTTCGGGCCTGACCACTGTGTCGAATTGGTCGACGACTTCGCCTTCTCCGTTGACAATGATGGCAGCCACCTGCAATATTCGATCTGTTTCTGGGTTGACCCCGGTTGTTTCACAGTCGACAACGGCAAACGAGACGTTGCGCAACGACTCTGGCTGCGATATTTCGTATCTATTGCTCATGTTTCAAACTCTAAGCGTGGGGTGGTGCAGAGATGAATTCATTGGTGGACGAAATAGGTCACGCACTAGGTGGCGTCATGACATCGATGATTGTTTGGCGGTCAAAATAGTCCCGCCATAACGTCAGTTTGCCGTTGCGAATCTCGAAGACGCCAGCAACGGGCAACGTTGCCCATCGTCCGTGAATTTCTACTCGGTCGTCTCGTTCGTTCAACACGGTTCCCTGCATCATGTCTCCCGATGATGTCTGGCGCAATATCTCCCAGTCGATGTTGGTGCACATTCCAAAGAATCCGGACAGCGTGGTGGTCAGAGCTTCTGGGCCGAATGCCTTACCCATGGGAACATTGTCGTATTCAAAATCTGGTGTCACCATGCCTGCTGCACCGTCGAGGTCTCTAGCAACAAGTTTGGAAATGAAAGAGCGAACAAATGAGTCGGGAGTTTCGGCCATGGCACTTAGTGTGCCACAGGCCCTACAACAACTCGGCAGCCAGGCTTGCTACTTCGCTTCGCTCACACGATGCGAGAGTGACATGGCCAAAGCAATGTTGATTTGCAAACGCATGAATGAGAACGGCCAGAGCGTTATTCGATTCGCCCATGTACGGCGCATCGATTTGGCTGGTGTCACCCGTGAAGACAACCTTGGTGCCTTCCCCAATACGAGTGAGGATTGTCTTTAGCGTTGTGGGCTCAAGGTTTTGGGCTTCGTCAACAACAACGAACTGGCGATGGAGTGAACGACCGCGTAAGAACGTGACAGATTCCAATGACAACTGTCCGCGTGCCGTGAGATCGTCAATAAGGCGTCGTGCATCGTGACTGCTGCGTTGGTCGGTGAGAGCAACAATGGCATCGTGAATGGCGGACATCCATGGGTCAAGTTTTTCGTCAAGACCACCAGGCAAAAATCCGACGTCGGCGCGACCAACAGGAACGAGTGGGCGATAGACGGCCAGTCGTTCGTATGTTCGAGATTCAACAACTTGTTCAAGACCAGCAGCGATTGCCATCACGGTCTTGCCCGTGCCGGCGCGACCGTCTAGCGCTACCACGCTGACATCGGGGTCCATCAGAAGTTCGAGTGCGAACCGTTGTTCTTTCGAACGTGCGCGAAGGCCCCACGCTTCTGGGGATGCGGCGGGAAGAAGTTCCACCATCTCGCCATTGCACCGAACGAGAGCTGACTGAGATCCGGACTTCACAACGGCGAACTCATTCACCACCAGTTCATGCTCGCGCTCAAAGGCAGACGTGGGAATCTCGCCATGTTCATACAGTTCATTCACCAAAGCACCTGGAACATCAAGCGTGAACCAGCCCATTGGTCGTGTGTTGGCTGCACGGCCGACAGGCTGATGCTCGGCAGCCACCAAGCCAAGATGGGCCGCCTTAATTCGTAGACCCGCGTCGTTTGAGATGACCTGTGTGGGCGCCCGCAACGACTGGCCTAACGCGGCGCCAATGATTCGATTGTCTGGAACCTCTGGATTTAGGCCGTTTTCTAGAAGACGCTCGCGCTGGATGCCATTGACCTCAATGTGCAATGTGGCTCCGTCAGGGTCTGGGCCCAGTGGCACTGGTTCATGAATAGAACCGCCGGCTCGTCGACGCAAATCTTCAATGGTGCGTAATGCAGTACGCGCAGCACGACCAACATCGTCAGGGCGACTTTTCAGTCCATCGAGTTCTTCAACAACGGTGAGTGGAATAACGATGTCGCAGCTTGGGAACGAATGAAGACATCCGGGATCTGCAACAAGAACTGAAGTGTCGAGAACGATGCGCGTACGCACAGCAGAGGAAGAATTCAAGATGCTCGTCATTGCATTCTGAGGTGACGCAATGTCGGCATCGATGCGCTCCGCAACTCCATCGATGTCCTTCATCATTCATCACGACGCGGGGTGAAGTGGTGGATGGTTTACAAATTTTTTTGTTCACGAATCACCAAGTGGGGAACTTTTCGGCGATTTTTCAGAAATTTTTCAAAATTTTTTTCGACGATCAGAATGACCTTCGTCACGCAGTTATACACAGGCTGAAACATGACAGCGATACGTCACTTGCAGCAACATAAACACGCGTTCAATGACGACAAGAACGTGTGTTGTTGCTCTGGTGCACACGAAAAATGCAGAACTGACAATCTCGGCAAACCCTTGCAATTATTGGGTTTGCTGGCTTTCGCAGATGTGTTCCACCGAAGTCAACAACTGCGATCACGCAACGCAGACAATACGAACACGTTGCGAGTCATGGCCCCAATTACTCAAGCAGCGATTGGTTTTTCGACGTGCGCGGAACGATGCGAGTACACGCAAAAAAACACGATACTTGCATTTGCAAGTAATTGAATGCTTGCAATTGACGCAAATAGCCGTTCAGATTGTATGTACCACTCCGATTCCGAGGAGGAAAAACAATGACCAAAGCAGAGCTCATCGAAGAGGTAGCAAAGCAAGCAGAGTGTTCCAAGGCAGATGCCGAACGCACACTCACCGCTTTCTTTGACCTGGTAGTGGCTTCTACTAAAGAAGGCGAAAAGGTGGCATGGCCGGGCTTCGGCTCGTTCAGCACAACCGCTCGCAAGGCACGTACCGGCCGCAACCCACAAACGGGTGCAGCAGTAACGGTTCCGGCCTCCACTGCGATGAAGTTCACAGCGAGCTCAACATTAAAAGCTCAGCTGAACCCAAACCGTAAGTAACCACTTACCCAACGAGAGGAAACTCAAGTGGCAGCAAAGAAGAAAGCAGCAGCTAAGAAAGCTCCTGCACGCAAGAAGAAGGCAGCAGCTAAGAAGGCTGCTCCACGTAAGAAGAAGGCAGCAGCCAAGAAGGCTCCTGCAAAGCGCAAGAAGGCAGCCAAGAAGGCTGCTCCTGCAAAGAAGAAGGCAGCAACAAAGCGCAAGAAGGCAGCCAAGAAGGCTGCTCCTGCAAAGCGCAAGAAGGCTGCCAAGAAGGCAGCTCCTGCAAAGAAGAAGGCTGCTGCAAAGCGCAAGCCTGCAAAGCGCAAGAAGGCTGCGAAGAAGTAAATCTTCTTCGCTCTTTCAAGCAAAACAAACCAACCGGCTCGGAGTGTGGAAGAGGGGGGCGAAAGCCCCCCTCTTCTCTATTTATCGGACACACTGTGTGGTGTGAGTAACCAAACAGATGTAGTCCTTCGTGATCTCGCCGGAGAGGTCGCGGCCTTGTCGCAGCTCTTGTCTGGGCTCTCCGACAATCAATGGTCTGCCGTCACCCCTGCAGAGGGATGGAACGTTGCAGACCAAGTCATTCACTTAGGTCTCTTTGATCAACGTTGTTTGTGGTCAATGGTTGACGAAGAACGATTCCGCACTGATCGTCAGGAGATGTCTGTTTCTGGCGGAGTGGAAGGACTTCAGAACTCTCACCGGGGAAGATCTCCAGAAGAATTGTTTGCGTGGTGGCGTGATGGTGCACAAGAACTTGCACACGCAGCCCTTTCGGTTGATTTGTCGAAGCGTTGCGCCTGGTACGGACCATCTATGTCTGCGCGATCAATGTTGACGGCACGGTTAATGGAGACATGGGCGCACGGATTAGATATCGCCGACGCTGTTGGCGAATCACTTACTCCCACTGATCGCCTCATTCATGTTGCACACATTGGCGTGCGCGCTATGGGGTTCGCTTTTGTTACCAATGGACGCACGGCACCCGATGAGGAAGTGTTCGTGGAGTTGCTTGCGCCGAGTGGCGAAACATGGACATGGGGTTCGCCAAACGCATCGTCATCGGTACGCGGTTCTGCGTATGGATTTTGTTGCGCGGTGACACAACGCAGACACGTGAATGATTGTGGTCTCACAGTGACAGGCAATGTGGCACGCGAGTGGATGTCTATTGCACAGGCATTCGCTGGCCCACCTGGGTCTGGACGGGCGGAAGGGCAGTTCTCTTAAAGTCTGTTCATTAGGTGAAAGATCTCGGCGGCTTTCACGCCGTGAGGTGCACCTAGCTCTGCCATTCGAGTGCGCATACGTTCCCGAAAAACCTGCATTCCAGAATCGTCTGTGGCCTTCATTGTCGATTCAAACTGGCTCTCGTGGCGTTCAAGTGCTGAGAGTTTGATTTCAACAAAGTCAGAGACATCTTCAAAATGATTTGGCTCATCTGCTTCCCACAGCAAAAGCGCATCGGGGCGATGGTGAGTGACGCCGTGTTCTGTCATGTGATGTTTCAAAAAGTGGGGGTCGCGTGCAGCAACAATTGCATCACACACGTTCAGGCCAGTGTTGCGGTGGTCTGGATGCAATCGGTATCGCTTCCACGGGTCGTGAGACAAAACAACCGTGGGGCGAATGGTGCGAATCGCAAGAGCAATCTTGTCGACTGCGTCGCGTGAGTGTTCAAGCTCGCCGTCGATATAGCCCAAGAATGAAACAGTTCCCGTTGCACCTAATGCTGCTGCGGCTGCACGTTGTTCACGCTGGCGGTCAGCAATAAGCGCAGCAGTGTCGGCGTCCGGATTCCATGTGCCCTTAGACCCGTCGGTGCACACAAGGTGGTGCACCACAGTTCCTGCTGATGCCCATTTTGCGAGAGTTCCACCACAGCCGAATTCAACGTCGTCGGGGTGGGCCCCAATTGCCAACACAATCGAGGGGACCGCGAGATTTGACGTGTGTGTCGGTGGGGCAAGCGGTGGTTGACCAGGTTCATTAGCGCTCATGATTTGTCCTTCGGTGAAGTTCGGTGAGATCGTCTGCGGTGTCGAGATCGAGTTCTAGGTCGGGGTCGTGAAGTACTTCGAAGTGAAGATGTGCGTTGACCGCAATTTGTTTGTGGTTTTCGAAACTTCCTGGTCCGTATGCAGTGGAGAAGTCGGATGCAATTGGGAACGACAGCACATTCGTTCCATCTGAATGACGGTCGGTAATCATTGTGACGATTCCTTCACGTGCGACGTGCTCAAACGAGCGGGCAAGCGGTAAATCTGCGTGTGCAACAACGATGTGATCACAGCCATCTGCATGTGCTGCGTCGCGGCCAGCTGCAACTGCAACATCGAGACCAGGCGTGAGGCACTGCACCACATGCGCCCCGTGCGATGTAGCCCATTCAGCCACAACAGGGTCGGAACACACCACATAAGCAGGCAGAGGCGAAGCAGCACGGAGAACCGTTGTGGCGCACTCGGTGGCCAGCGTTTCGCGTTCGGCCGGAGTCAGCGTGTCGCTGAGGCGTCCTTTTGCAAGCGTGAACGACTTCACGGGAATAACGACAGCGACGCGCACATAGTCAGCCTACGAACCTTGGCTCTCAAGTCGCCTACGCTGGCACCATGGCGCAAATGAACATGGCAGTAATTGGTGCTGGTTCGTGGGGAACCACTGTTGCATCCCTTGCTGCAGCCAACACCCCCACCACGTTGTGGGCGCGTCGACCAGAGATTGTTGAGTCCATCAACACTCACCACATCAACCCCGACTACATCGGGGGTGTTGGGCTGTCCCCAAATCTTCGCGCTTCGGTCTCGCTAGAAGACACCGTCTCCGCCGCTGACATTGTGGTCATGGCAGTCCCATCACAAGGGTTTCGGCAG
Organism: Ilumatobacteraceae bacterium; assembly: GCA_021299715.1. Classification (GTDB taxonomy): domain Bacteria; phylum Actinomycetota; class Acidimicrobiia; order Acidimicrobiales; family Ilumatobacteraceae; genus UBA2093. The sequence continues at coordinate 89,387 of JAJTEL010000002.1, forward strand.
GTTCTCACAGAGGCATCACAGTTCATTCGACCGTGGGTGCCGGTGGTCAGTTTGTCGAAAGGATTAGAAGCAGGGTCAATGCTTCGTATGTCGCAAGTTGCTCATCAGGTCTTGCCGGGCCATCCCGTTGCCGTGCTGACTGGTCCAAACCTTGCATCAGAGATTTCAGTGGGTCAACCCGCAGCAAGTGTTGTTGCTATTGATGACGCAGTTATTGCAACAGCACTTCAAGAGTTGTTCTCCAGCCCAACATTCCGCGTCTACACAAATCCCGATGTGGTGGGTTGTGAAATTGCTGGTGTTGTAAAGAACGTCATTGCGATTGCATCTGGAATCGCAATGGGAATGGGCTTTGGCGACAACACGCGCGCAACACTCATTACTCGTGGCCTTGCTGAAATGACACGGCTTGCTATGGCATTGGGTGGTCAACTCGAATCGCTGGCGGGTCTCGCCGGAATGGGAGACCTCATCGCGACATGTTCTTCCACCAGTAGCCGAAACACAACGGTGGGAATGCGTTTGGGCCAAGGCGAAGCACTCGACGACATCATTGCGTCTACTTCGATGGTGGCTGAAGGGGTGCGCAGTTCGAAATCTGTTCTCGAACTTGCTCATCAACACGGAGTCGACATGCCCATTACCGAACAAGTAGTGGCTGTGTGTCACGAGGGAAAGAACGCAGCCGATGCGCTTGTCGCTCTCATGTCTCGACGCGCACGGCCGGAAGTGAAATAAATGTCTGGTCGAGTTATTGGAAATCGCGGTGCCACATGGCGTGGCACGGTGACAGAACACGGATCACTACTTCCACCCGATGGGCGCGAGTTGGATTGGTTTATTGCAGCAGACGATCGCTGGTACACACCGCGCTCTGAAGTGTCCACGCGACAGAAGTGGTATGCGGGGTATCCCGTTGCAGAAACACGAGTACACATACCTGGCGGTGACCTTATCCAGCGTGTCTATGCCGTAGCCGACCTTGGTGGCATGACTGTTATGGAATTTGAAAATGACTCGCCCATGCCAGTAGCAATTGCTGTCACGCGAAGCGATGTTCTCACCACACGCGAACCATCCACTCAGTCACCGTTAGGCATTGAATTACCAGCAGGGTCTCTTGTTGTTCCCGTGGGGCATAAGTCGACAACGCGTGTCGCATTGGCGCATCAGGCGCCACACAGTGGTCGTTTGCCCGACGACACACCGAATCATCAACAGTTGGTTCGTGGCTGGGAGAAAGCGTGTGATACGGCCTCTCGCATCAATGTTCCCGATCACACCATCGTTGCGGGAGTTTCACGCCTGCGGAGCGATCTGTTATTGGGAATTGGTACCACTGACGCAGCCATTGAGTTGGTTCGGATGGGGGAGACTCATTCAGATTCCATTCTTCATGTCGTCGATGTTGTTCAGCAGCGACTACGAGAAGAAAAACGCGCGAAGGTATTGCGTTGGGACACCAAACATGTGTTGCTCACCGCAGCGGTTGCGTGTGTGAAATTGAATGACGACACCGCAGCTGGCGACATTGGTGCTGCATGGTTGCGTTTGGCCGATCGCCCATCTGAAGAACTTCCTGTCGAGATGCCTGACGGGCTTGCCGGAATTGCATGGATTGAAGAATTATTGGCATCTGGTTCTCCTAGCGGTGGCGAATGTCAGATCTTGAGTCACGGAATTCCAGAGCCATGGTGGGGCTCGTCATTCGAAGTGCACGGACTTCCTGCCGACCCCTTCCGAAGCGTCAGTTTTGCCGTTCGATGGCATGGTGCTCGACCAGCACTGTTGTGGGAAGTAACGGGAGCACCTGGGTTGGTGTTGTCTCACGGAGACTGGCATTCCACCGATGTCACCGGCGAGAGTTTGCTGGCGGCACCATCACATACTCATGTGTGATTGCTTAGTTGCACTGCCTGCATTGTCGTCATCTGGCAAAACACTGTTTGCCAAAAACTCTGACCGACCGCGGCATGAGAATCAGATCATTCGCTGGAACCCGTCGCGACGTGACAGAGAAGATATTCACGCAACGTACATACCTGTTGCGCCACACGCCCAGCACACGCTTGCCTGCGTGCTGTCGCTTCCAGAATGGTGCTGGGGCGCAGAACATGGTGTGAACGAAGCCGGAGTGGCTATCGGAAATGAAACCATCTACACCATCGATGACCCACGTACAGCCCCTGACGCGTTGATTGGCATGGATCTCGTGCGATTGGGCTTAGAACGCGCTGCAACGGCGTACGAGGCCGTACAGGTGCTCTCAGAATTGATGACGACATACGGACAAGGTGGAAGTGGCCACGACACGCGCGGAGATGCGCCGAGACGTCCGTACTGGAGCAGTTTTCTTATTGCAGATCCAACAGATGCCTGGGTGGTGGAGACAAGTGGCCGTGTGGTCGAGTCCATGCAGGTGACAACCACGTGGGCAATTTCAAATCGCACCACAATTCCTACGTTTGATGCCACGTACCGACATCCGAAACAGCCTGTGCATCTGCTGGTTGACCCTCGATTGAATGCGTCACGTTCCGTGCTTGCACAATCACCTGTCAACGTTGGAGACCTGCAGACGCATTTGTCGTCACATGTAGGTGGCGATAACGGGTGGACAGTGTGTATGCACGCCGAGAGCAACGGGGAAGTGGTGGAACAAACAACTGCATCAATGATTGCTGAACTAGACACGAACGAATCGTTGGTGTGGTGGGCGCAGGGGTCTCCGTGCGTGACGCCATATCAGCAGGCTCGGTTCAGCGAGTTATCGCAACGCTTGGATGCAGTGGCGCGCTAGCGGTCGGTGAATAATTCGAACGTGTCGCCCACAGAAATTTCTCCGCATGTGGTGACCATTGCATATAAACGGCTGTAGTCGCCGCGTTCGTGGCTCATCACCATGTAGTTCTTGTTGAGAAACCAATCGTTGTTCTGGCTGCAGGGAATTGCGTACGCGGTAAGAAATCCACGAACCGTGCCGACGCGAAAGTGGGCTCCAGGACGGAACGCACCGGCAGGTATTCCTGTAACGGCGATATTTTCGCCGGCGAATCCGGGCGCAATGGGATGGCCTTGTGCGCGTAATGCGTCGATGGCGTCGGTACTCCAGATGCAAAGTGCTTGCCATGGTCGACCGTGATGTGCGCGTGATTCCTGCACATCGCCATCGACGCCTTTCCACGAGATAACCGCATGGAGAATCGCCTTCTTCGGCAATCCTTTCGATGCGTGCATGTGGGCAACGGTGCCGGTGTGCTCTTCAGTGAGCAAGCGCATAGTGGGGAAGAAGCGCCATGATGCTGCAAGCAGTGATTCAATTTGTAGGTCGGTGAGGTCTTTGTATTTCGTGACGAGTGCTTTGGTGAGTGCTGTGAAAGCGGAGTCAACGTTCTCTAGTGGTGGCAACGCGATGCCGCCCAGTGATGACATCTCTGCAAGGAATCCACGAGCACCAGCGAGCCAGCCATCGGGAATGTGCGAATCGTGTGTGTGGTGTTCCCAGATTTCATCCAGATGTGAAATGGTCTTTTGAGCATCTTGTGCCGTGTAGATGTAATTGCCAACGGTGATGGATGCTTTGCCTGCCATGTGCGAAGCCTACGCTTCATGTAATGGCACGACCAGAACCCACCCTTGATGTAGAGCGTGAATTCTTCGCCAACGGTGCGCGCATTGTTGCGGGAATGGATGAAGTGGGTCGTGGTGCAATTGCGGGGCCAGTCACTATTGGTGTTGTTGTTATCGACACAAACGTGGGGGAGATTCCTGCGGGTCTTCGTGACTCAAAATTGATGACACCAAAGAGGCGCGAGGCAATGGTGCCCATTGTCAAAGAATGGGCACGGGCGTGGGCTACGGGCTCGGCGACCGCGGCAGAAATAGACAAGTTCGGCATCGTCACAGCGTTAGGACTGGCCGCAAGTCGGGCATTGCAGAACGTGGGCATTACACCCGATGTTGTGATCTTGGACGGCAACACATCGTTTCTTGTTGAAGAAACTGGTGGCCCTCGTATTGTGACGCGCATAAAAGCCGACCAAGATTGTGCATGTGTGTCGGCCGCAAGCGTGATTGCAAAAGTAGAACGCGACACGCTGATGACGCACTTGCACGAACAGTTCCCGCACTACGGGTGGGACGGCAATAAGGGCTACGGTGCAAAAGTGCACACCGACGCCATTGCGTCTCGCGGCTTAACTGATTTGCATCGCAAGTCGTGGAACATCGGGGCGTAGTCGTCTCATTCGCACTGCGTCGAGTGTCTTCGCATGAGTCCAAAGCCCTAGGGTGAGACCATGCCATTGACGTCGAATGGGTTTCCCACAATTGGTCGCGAGCCTCAACTACTGCAATTCGAGCAGTTGGTGCGCAATATTTCGAATCGTCAGAGCGCAGGACTCTTTATCTCTGGTGAATCTGGAATTGGCAAGACCCATCTACTGGGAGAACTAGCAGCTCGAGCCCGTCAACAGTCAGTTCGAGTTATTACTTTGCGGTGCATTCAGAGTGACAGTTCTAGTCCGTTCTCTTTGTTTCTCCGGTTGGGGGCGATTCTTGAGAGAGAACCACCAGAACATCTCGACAGTGATGCGGAACGCTTTCGATATGGACGAACTCTGCTTGACGATGTGTCATCAATGCCCACAATTATCAGCATTGATGATGTGCAGTGGTGTGATTACCCGAGCATGGCGACTCTTGTTCACCTTTTTGATTATGCAATGACCATCGGAATTGGAATTGCCATCGCGTCTCGCCTTCTTGATGAAATTGAGGACGTAGGGCTTGCGGCGAACGTGCGCCTGTTGTCCCGATTAATGACGCGCGTCGAAATAGAGGGGCTTAATAAATCCGAGATCACCCAGTTGATTGAACGAGAACTGACGGTTCAGGTGAAGGGACTGTCAGAAGATCAACTTATGAACCTGACGAGTGGGAATCCATTCTTTTTGCTTGAACTAGTTCGTGGAATCAATTCACATCCAGAGAAGGCGCTTGTAAATGTCCCCCGTGAAGTTGTTGCAATCTTGGATCAGAGGATTACTCAGCTAAAAGAGAACGAAGACATCATCGCCATGGCGGCTTTGATTGGAATTAATGGTGAGCGTCGCATGTTGAGTGCGGTACTGCAGCATCTGAATTTTGATGACACTGTTGTGACCAGCGTGTTGCATCGTGCAGAGGAGTCCAAATTATTGACTCTCACAAACAACACATACGAATTTCGCCATTCGTTGTACATGCAGCGACTGATTAATCGATTGTCCTTATTGAAGCGAGATTCATTTCACGGGGCAATTGCTCTTGTTCTGGCCCAAGAGGGCCGATTCCGAGTGGCTGTATCTCACATGGTGAGCGCCGGATCATCGTTTAATTCTGTCGTGGGTCTTCCTATCGCGCAGAAGGCATTGGAATATTCGCGACAGACTGGCGACCATGTCGGGGTCATTGATGCAAGTACGTGGCTTCTTGAGTATGCAGACATAAACAACGCTGAACGGTTGCAGATTTTGCTTTCCATGTCGCATTCCCAAGTTGCAGTTGGTCGCCGTACGGAAGGTCGAGCAAATGCACACGCAGCTGTTGTTCTTGCGCAGAAGGAAAAGAATTATGAATCGGAGGCCGCAGCCGTCATGCAGTGGGCTACACGAAGCGACTTCATGCCGGAACGTTCACCCATTTTGGAAGCATTTGAGGAGATTTCCGTTCAACACTTGTGTCCCGATACCCGTGTGAAAGTGCTGAGTGCCCACGCGCAATCTGTCGCCATGGTTCCTACAGATGAACATGTTTCCATCAAGTCTGGATCTCGATTGGTGTCGCAGTTTGGTACTCCGCGCCACGATGCGGAGAATTCAAAGGGCTCTCCCACGGCGGCATGGAACTGGTCTGTTCGTGCAGATGCGGCTCGACACCTAGCCCAACAGGCACTGGACGAAGCAAAGGCCGCTCACTCGCATCAAATATCCGCATCTGCTCATGTTCAGGCGTTACTTGCATGGCGTGAGACGCATCGCTCGCCAGAGTTTCTAGCCGAACGTTTGAAGGTGACAGAACAGGCACTGAGTCTTGTAGATGATTCGGTTCCGCAATATGAATCAGTTCGGTTTTGTCACATTTTGGATTTGCTTGAATTGGGTGAATACGCAAAAGCCGACATGGAGTTAGCTCATTTTTTGCAGACGTCACGAGCAGGCGGCAGCTTCATTGCGAAATGGTGGAGTGAGTTCCTTCATGCAGGGCGGCTTATTTCTAAAGGGCGGCTTGCAGAAGCCAGAGATGCTGCTGCATCGGCTTTTGAACGTGGCGAAACCGCAGACGAACCGGGCCGACTCATCGTGTATTTGGAACAGCAGACGATGATTCTTCTCGAGACGATTATTCCTCCAGAGTTGTCTCAAGTTTTTGCTGGAGATACAGCGGTTCTTGCAAATCACTACGCACGTGCCACGGCTGCGCTCGCAAACGCGGCACTGGGGAATGCGGAAGTGGCGGAGCGATACGTACGCGAATCAGTTTCTGTGCTTGATGACTCTGACAAAGAGGCAGCGTGGTTGCCAACAGTCACCATCATGGCCGAGGCCGCACATTTGCTGGGGCTTACAGATATTGCGGGGAAATGCGTGCAGGCGTTAGAGCCATTTCATGCTCATCACGTCACATTCATTGGCAACACGGTGAGAGGCCCTGTTCGGCGCTACCTCGGACTTGCGCGACATGCCGCAGGAGACACCCGTGGAGCCATTGACGACATCTTGATGGCCCGCAATGATGCTCGACAGTCTGGCGAGCACATGTGGGCACTCGCATGTTCAGTTGATCTCTTAGAGATGCTGGCGTCAGTTGATCCAGAGCGTGCACTTCATCTCACACCGCCATCAGTTATTGCTGAAGCGCAGCAGTCAGAAATGACCTGGCGCGCACGACGGGGGGCACTTGCCCTTGATCGTGCGCGAAGTGAACTTGCACAACGTCTTGGTTTGTCGGATCGGCAAGTTCTGGTCTTGAGAGGCTTGCTGAAAGAATCAACAATTAAAGAAATTGCTGTGTCGTTGGGCTTTAGTCATTCAACCGTGCGGCAAGAATCCATCGCTATCTACAAAGCGTTGGGTGTGTCTGGTCGCGGAGAAGTGATGTCTCGCGCGCGCGACTTGATGTTGGCGTAGCGCCGAAGCGCCACCCGCTACTTGGTGGTGGACACCTTGATGTCTTTGAATGGCGAACGTGAGTCGATACCTGGCTCTTTTGGAAGACCGAGCACGCGCTCACCAACGATGTTGCGCATGACCTCGTCTGAACCGCCAGCAATACGAAGGCCTGGCGTTCCGAGAACAAAGTTGGCCCATGCGTAGGTGCCCCACTCGCCACTGTCGGCGATGAGCTTTGGTCCGAGAACATGTGAGAGGAACTTCACGAGGCGTGCTTGGTTGTTCACCAACACCATCTTGCCGATGGAACCTTCTGGTCCGGGCAACTGACCAGCCTTTGCCTTTGCAGTGGTGCGTGCAGCGTTCATGTTGGCAATGCGGTAGTTGATGACGATGTCTGCAAGTTCTGTGCGAATAAGCGGATCGTTTTCCAAGCCGTAGTGCTTCACCATTGCAATAACGCGTGTGAGCAGGTTGTTGTCACCTGAGTTGTTGGTTCCGATTGATGCACGCTCGTTCATAAGAGTGGTGAGCGCAACGTTCCAGCCGTTGTTTACATCACCCAAACGCATGTTGTCTTTCACACGAACTTCATTGAAGAAGATTTCATTGAAGCTTGCGCCACCGGTCATTTGCTTCAGTGGGCGAACTTCAACATTTGGATCTTTGAAGTCGATGATGAATGCGGTGAGACCCTTGTGCTTGGGGAGATCCCAGTCGGTTCGGGTCATGATTTCGCCAATGTCGGAGTAATGCGCACCAGTGGTCCACACTTTTTGTCCGGTGATAACCCACTCGTCGCCGTCTTTCACAGCCTTGGTGGTGAGTGATGCAAGGTCGGAACCTGCACCTGGTTCGGAGAACAACTGCGATGCAATCATTTCGCCTCGCCACAACTTGCGCACGTACATGTCGCGTGCTTCTTGTGAACCGTGATCGAGAATTGTTGGTGTCACCATTCCAAGGCTGATGGCAAATGCACTTTGGTCGGCGACGCGATAGGTGGCTTCCATTTGGCTGTACAAACGGTCGTATGACGGTGGCAATTCACGGCCGCCGTATTCCTTCGGGCCGGTGATCCAGCCAAAGCCAGCGTCGAACTTCTTTTGGCGCCACTTCTTTGCTTCTTCGGCATTTTGGGCTTCTTGTTCGCGGTCTTTCTCGCGATAGAAGTTGTCGGAGCCTTCGCCCCAGACAAATGCTTTTTCTACAGGACGCTTTTCCGCGTTTGCTTCAAGGAAAGCGCGGGCTTCCTTTTCGAACTCTTCAATGGTGATGTCAGCCATGGTTGTCCCCTGTAACAGGACCCCGAGGGGTCGTGATTGGTACTGCGTACGGTACCCGTAGAACGGATTAGTAGGCGAAGCCAGGCGCGGTTGACTAGCGTGACATTTATGGGTCAGCCAGTAGCAGTAGAGCAAAAGGCCGGCGGGTCAGCCGCCATCGTTCGATTCGAGACCAACCGGTCTCTCACGGGAATGGGTCACGAGCGATTTACATCTGTGGCTGAAGCGAAGGGAACACGCCCCGCCGCTGTTGTTGCTCGCCGTTTAATCGAGTCTGGCCAAGTGTCTTGGGTTCACGTGTACGGAAACATTGTGACTGCGCAGTTGTCGTCGGGTGCGTCGCAGTCTGGTCTGAACGACATTGTGCGCGACCTGTATCAGTACTGGAAGCCAGGCATGACCCCGCCAAGTCTTGAAGAACTTTTGGCCCAAATGCCCGCAGAAGCAGCACCTGCTGCAGCGGCTCCTGCCGCTGATGGCTCAGGCGCAGGTCTCGACCCCCGTGTGCCAGCACATTTGTGGGAACGCAGCCGTCTTGGCCGCGAGAAGTGGCTGGCTAAGCAGGGCTAGTTCCTGGGGGCTCGTTTGGGCCCTGAAACTTACGAACATGTGTTCGCTATGGTGGCGCCATGTCCACTGTTGGCCCACTCACATTGTCTGGTCCCCATCTGTCTGGGGTAGAAACCGGCGCGCAGTTTGCTGAACGTGTCAGTGCGCGAACGGCATCGGGGTGCGGACCACTAACGATTCCGCATCCGTTGTCGTCACTCTTGCCATCTCGCGGTCTTGAACGTGGGTCTGTGTACTGCCTTGGTGGCGATGCATCGTTGTCGTTGCTTGCCACTCTCGTTTCATCGGCAACACAAGATGGTTCATGGTTGTCGTTAGTCAATTTGCAACACGTGGGATTGCTCGCATTGCACGAATATGGCGTTGCACTACACAGAACCGTCAGTGTGTCTGTTGCGCACGATGCATCGTGGGGTGCTGTGGTGGGTGCACTTGTTGACGGCTTCGATCTTGTTGCCGTGTCGGCACCGCAGTGTTCATCTGCCGAAGCGCGCCGTATTACTGCGCGTGTGAAAGCACAATCGTCAGTGTTGTTTGTTGTTGGTGCGCCGGGTCCGTTCTCACCGCACGCAGCATTTTCTGCAACAACCCAAAAGTGGCAGTTCACCACACATGCAGTCTGTCGTGAAGTGCAGGTACAGGCTCAGGGAAAGCGAGTGCATGGCCCACGTTCATGTGTTGCATATCTTCCCAATACTCACGGATCTCTTTCATCGGCTTCGCCATGAGTCGCACAATTGCCATTGTGTTTCCCGAATGGAAACAGCACTATCAATCACAGGGTGAGCACTATGCGTTTACCCAGTTCGAACATGTGGTGCGCGCCGTTAGTGAATTGTCGCCACTTGTCGAAGTTGAAGATGCCGGAATCATGGTTCTTTCGGCGCGTGGCCCAACGCGCTATTTCGGTGGGGAAGACGCTGTTGCTCGGCGTCTGTTTGACGTGTGTGGCACCCAAGAAGTGCCGTGCGGCGTTGGTATTGCATCGTCACGGTTTGCCGCACGTGCTGCAGCACTTCTGTCGGTCTCACGAGCAACACCATGCGTTATCCATCACTCCGTCTCGCAACAGTTTTTACATGCTCTTCCCGTGGGTGCTTTAGAAAAGGTGGGTTCCATTTCTCCGCATACCGTCAGTTTGTTGCAACGGCTGGGTTTGTCGCAGTGCGGGGCTGTTCATCACATTGGTGAATCGGCACTTATCGATCGTTTCGGCAGCGAGGGTCGCAGTGTGTGGCAGTTGGTAAATGGGGAAGAGGTGCGTCATCTCGCTCCTGGGTCTGCGCCGTCAGACTTTGCGTGCTCTCTCGACTTTGAATCTCCTCTCAGTGTTGCATCGCATGTGGTCTCAGCATCGCTCACTGCAATTCAGGGTGTTGTTGCCGCTATTGCTGCACAAGGTCAGCAGTGCGTACGCATGTTGCTGGAATGTGAAACCGACCACGCAGAAACATCAACACGAGTATGGGGAGAACCACGCGGATTCGATTCTGCGTCTCTTGCACAACGAGTGTTGTATCAACTCGATGGGTGGCTGGTGTCAAACGATGCAGATCCCGATGCACCCACAAGTGGCATTGTGCGTGTGCGCTTGGTGCCATTGGAATGTCGTGAAGTGCTGGCAGTGCAGCCGTTGCTGTGGGGAGGCAATGAGGAAAATATCGAACGTGCTCTTCGTGCAGCATCTATGGCTCAAGCTGTTCATAGTTCGGTTGTTGTCACGGTGCCCCAGTGGGAAGGTGGGCGCGACATTACGCAGGTGTATTCCCACGTTCCTTTGTCCATGGTGAACATTGCAGATACAGAACATGCACAACAACGCGTTACTGAAGGTCGTGGTGTTGCTCGTCGGTGGACCGGCTCTGTTCCTCAGCCATCTCCCGCATGCATTTTCCCTGAACCACACCCAGCTCTGGTGGTAGACGAACACGGAGAGCACATTGTTGTTAGTGGCCGTCACGAACTCACAGCTACACCAGCGTTTGTTTCTGTTGCGGGGTATCGCTACACGGTGGAAGGTGTTGCAGGGCCATGGCCCGTAGAAGAGCGATGGTGGGATGCACGACGCCGGCGACGTTGTGTGCGCATGCAAATGCTGGTGCGCACACAACGCAACACAGTGCGCGTATTTTTGCTCAGTTTGGAAAATTCCGAATGGAAAGTTCTTGCCCGTTACGACTGATCATCGTTGAAATGCTGAACAATGTTGTAAAACTCGTTGTCAAAGTTCTGTCTAACAATCTCTTCGAAGAGTTCTTCTTCACGAGGACGGTCGCAGTCCATAGTGACGCTTTCAACGTGCCAGCCTGCTACTGCACATGAACTGACTGCTTCAATGACTGCCTCTTCAATACTGGTGCACCAGAACTGAACAAGCTGACGATCGCCATCTTCGTGGTGAAGCACGATATTGAAATACTTCAACTGACGCATGCTTAGATGCGCGAAAAAGGGGAATCGGTTCTCTGACATAACGCTCCTTGCGGTAGGCCCCATGTGGGGATATGTGAAGGCAACGAAATGTGAGAACTACATGTCTTTCAGAATACGGGGTGGGTGTGTCACACTCAGGAGATGTCATCTTCTGCGCGTTCATCTATAGACGATGTTCTTCGTGTGTTGCGCACACACGTGCCTGTTGATGAACGTGAACGCGCATCGCTGCAACAATTTCTTACAGAAGTTCCACAACTGAGCGATCCGTGCAATGAAAACATTGGGCTCGTGCACGTCACTGCATCGGCAATTGTTGTTAGCCATGCTGGCGACAAAGTTGCACTGCACTTGCATAAGCGTTTGGGAATGTGGTTGCAGCCCGGTGGTCATATTGATGTGGGTGAATTGCCAGTAGACGCAGCTCTGCGTGAAGCGCGCGAAGAAACCGGTCTTCCTGTTGAGCATCAACGTGAGGGTGGTGTGTTGTTTCACGTCGATGTGCATCCGGGTCCAAAGGGACACACGCATCACGATGTGCGGTATCTGTTGCGCTCTCCCGAATTGCCCATGCAGCCAGCAGAAGGGGAGAGCCCCGATGTGAAGTGGTTTACGTGGGACGAGGCCCTCGCCATTGCAGATGCGGGCTTGTTGGGGGCCTTACGCGCTGCGCGCACACATACGCAGCAGGCCTAGTAGAAGCGAACATATGTTCGGTACGATGGGGCTGTGGGGTTCCAAAATTCAGACCTGTCTTGGGCAGAACTTGAAGCACGGCTGTCAAACGGTCGCGCTCCGTCATCTGTTGCCTGGAACAGCGGCGGAGACGGGCCGGCCCTAAGCGCCAAGCGGCAACCCTTTCAGCCGGTTCTTTCGCGCGGGCACAGCGGTGTGCCGTATGCAGAACTGCACTGTCGCTCAAATTTTTCGTTTCTTGAAGGGGCGTCACACCCAGAAGAACTTGCAGAGGTGGCAGCCGCACTTGGGCTGCAGGCACTTGCTCTTACCGATCGCAATGGTCTGTATGGCATTGTGCGTTTTGCAGAAGCGGCACGTGCGGTTGCGTTACCTACGGTGTTTGGTGTTGAACTCAACTGTGCCGAAGCAGGAGACATTGTTCTTCTTGCACGCGGATCGGCTGGGTATGCGCGTATGGCGCGCGCAGTAAGCGAAGGTCAATTAGCGGGGCACAAAGGCGCACCAGTGTTCACTATTGAACGCGTAGGTCAAACGGTGCATTCTCACTGTGTTGTTCTTACGGGCGGAACGCAAGGTGCAGTTGTGCGTGCATTAGAGCAACATGGTCCGCGTGCTGCAGAACTTGTGTTGCACCAACTAGCAGAAAGCTTTGGTTCTGAAAATGTGTTGGTGGAACTATGGGACCATGGCGACCCTGTCGATTCGGTGCGCAACGACCAACTAGTGCAACTTGCTGCTCGCGTAAATGTGGAATGCATTGCCACCAACAATGTGTTGTACGCAACACCGCCCCAGCATCGTCTTGCAACAGCATTGGCGGCGGTGCGCAATCGGTGTGGTCTCGACCATATCGATCATCAACTTCCCGCTGCTGCTACTGCGTACTTGCGTTCCGGGGTTGAAATGCAGCGTCGTTTTGCACGGTATCCCGGCGTTATTGAACGCACTGCATCGTTGGCCGCAGATATTGCATTCGACCTGGCATTGGTGGCACCACAACTCCCACCGTTTCCTTGTCCGAACGGACTAGATGAAATGACGTACTTGCGTGAACTCGTAACGCATGGCGCTCGGCGTCGTTACGGAGATACACCATCAGACAGCACCGAAGATTTATCTCTTCGGGCTCGCGCATGGCGCACTATCGAGCACGAACTAGGCATTATTCAAACCCTTGGCTTTGCGGGCTACTTCCTCGTGGTGTGGGACATTGTGCGCTTCTGCGAAGAACGCGGAATCTTGTGTCAAGGCCGCGGCAGTGCGGCCAATAGTGCGGTGTGTTACTCGTTAGGAATCACAAAAGCCGACGCGGTGTCGTTGGGGTTGTTGTTTGAACGTTTCTTGTCGCCCGAACGCGACGGTCCGCCCGATATTGATATCGACATTGAAAGTGGACGTCGAGAAGAAGTTATTCAGTATGTGTACGAGCGCCATGGTCGTCATCACGCAGCACAGGTTGCCAATGTCATTACGTACCGTTCTCGATCCGCAGTGCGCGATATGGCACGCGCACTTGGTTATTCAGCCGACAAACAAGATTCGTGGAGCAAACAAGTAGACGCATGGGGAACCGTGGCAGTCACTGCGCATCAAACAGATCACAACATTCCACCCCTTGTGTTGGAGATGGCTGCAGAAGTAGAAAATATGCCGCGACATCTAGGTATTCACTCTGGAGGCATGGTCATGTGTGACCGACCCATTGTTGAAGTGTGTCCTGTGGAATGGGCACGCATGGAGAACCGCAGTGTTCTTCAGTGGGACAAAGACGACTGTGCATCTATTGGTTTAGTGAAGTTCGACTTATTGGGTCTTGGCATGTTGTCGGCGTTGTCGAATGCGGTGTCGTACATCTCGCAACATCGCGGCTATCACCTCGATCTCGCCACCCTTCCTCAAGAGGATGAGGTGTATGCCATGTTGTGTCGTGCCGACACGGTGGGCGTGTTTCAAGTGGAGTCACGCGCGCAAATGTCTACGCTGCCGCGGCTACGTCCGCGCAAGTTCTACGACCTTGTGGTGGAAGTGGCACTCATTCGCCCCGGTCCTATTCAGGGTGGTTCAGTGCATCCGTACATTCGTCGCCGTAATGGTGAAGAGCCCGTTACGTATTTGCACCCGTTGCTAGAAAACTCACTCAGTAAAACCTTGGGCGTTCCGTTATTCCAAGAACAACTCATGCAAATGGCTATCGATGTTGCGGGGTTTACAGCAACGGAGGCCGATCAGCTGCGTCAAGCCATGGGTTCAAAGCGTTCGTGGGCGCGTATGGAGCGTTTGAAGTTGCGACTGTACGAAGGCATGGCCGAACGCGGAATACATGGTGCTGTTGCCGATGAAATCTTCAACAAAATGGCTGCTTTTGCTAACTATGGGTTTCCCGAAAGCCACTCTGTCAGTTTTGCGTACTTGGTGTATTCGTCGTCGTACATCAAGCTGCATGAACCAGCCGTGTTTTGTGCGGCATTACTCAATGCACAACCCATGGGGTTTTGGTCGCCACATACGTTGGTGCAAGACGCGCGTCGCCACGGTGTGATGGTGTGCACCCCCGATATCAATGCATCATCGCATGACGCAACATTAGAAGTGTGTCCAGAATCGTGTGGTGGGCTTGCGGTGCGCTTGGGCATTCAGTCGGTGCGCGGAATCAGCTCCACTCTTGCGCGCGTTATTGCTGAACGGCGCCCGTATCACTCGTTAGAGCATCTTGCTTCCACAGTGCCCGAACTGTCGCGGCAACAAATGGAGGCATTGGCAACCGCTGGTGCATTCACAGACAGTTTCGCAGACGATCGACGACACACGTTGTGGGAAGCAGGCGCATATGGAAATACAGGCGACCGTTTACAAGGCATTATGGGAATGAACTCGCGACCCACGTTGCCTGGTATGGAACCCGTAGAAGAAGCCATTGCCGATTTGTGGGCAACAGGTATCTCGCCCGATGGTCATCCCACGGTGTTTTTACGAGATGAACTCAATGCCAAAGGTGTGAAAACTGCAGAACAACTTGTGCATGTTCAACATCAAACACGCGTCATGGTTGCAGGAATTGTTACGCATCGTCAGCGGCCCATGAGCGCCCGTGGCGCAACATTCATCAGCTTGGAAGATGAAACGGGCCTCATCAATGTGGTGTGTTCAAAAGGATGCTGGGTCAGACACCGGGCTGTGGCACGCGATGCGGCGGCATTATTGGTTCGTGGGCGAGTGGAGTGTGCAAACGGTGTTGTCAATGTGGTGGCGGAATCTCTGCAACCGCTTTTTGTTCCAGCAGGGTTACCCAGCCGAGACTTTCATTAACTGATCTGAAAAATCTCGAACGGAGATGACGGGACACCGTCATTGACCACGACATGCACATACGACGCAATGTCGGGTGGGGCAAAATTGTCGGTGCCGTTGTATGCCAGCAACTCAGCAACGCTCCACCATTTGTGTTCACACAGGTTTTCTCTCTGCAGTTCTGAATCGGAGAAAAGCGGTTGGGGAGTGAACCTCTCGGTGCGAACCATGTAGACAGTCTCTTGTTGTCCGTCCCAGTGGTGTCCTTCTGTGTCGGTCATCTGAAACAGATGCACTCTGTTCCATACAGGCGCACCGATAGTGGCGTTTTGTAATCCGGTTTCTTCGTGTAGTTCGCGATGCAATGCCGAGTGATGGTCTTCACCGTCGTCGATTCCGCCGCCAGGCAACACCCACCACGAACCATGTGGGAATACCAATTTCACCATCAGTATGTGATTGTCGTGGTCCATGACAAGGCCACGAACCGCAGGTCGAATTCGTTGACTACTCACTCGTTCGGAGTTTCGCCAAGTCCGTCATTGAACATGCGATATGTGTCGTAGATGTCTTTGCACTTCTGACACATGGGCACTTGTTTTGGATCGCGCGATGGAACCCACACATGGCCGCATAGTGCTTCAAGAGGAGTGCCGTTGATGCGCGCTTCAAGAACTTTGGCTGCGGCGCTCTCGCCTGGCTGCGTCTTCACAATGTGGGCAACAACTGGTTCGCCAGTCTCAGGCACCTGCTCGGTGTCGGGCAGTACTTCGGCGGGGCGAGTTTTTAGCGGAGTTGCCATGTCCAACAGTCAACCACGAATGCAGGTCGCTCTACACTGAGTCCATGCCGTTGTATGAGTTCAAGTGCCGTACGTGCGAGACCGTGTTTGAAGAGCGCCGACCAATGGCACAGGCAAACGACCCAGCATCGTGCCCCAGCGGTCACGACAATGCCGTGAGAATGCTGAGCGTGTTCGCTTCGGTGGGTAGTGGGTCTGCACCTATGAGTGCGCCTCCCAGTGGCGGGTCATGTTGTGGCGGAGGCTGCTGCAACTAACGCATGGCCATTTTGGTAGACGACTGCCGATGGTCACATCGAGATCATGTGTGGTGTCACATGGTGAGCGACACATCATTAGATGAATTACATGTGTTCGCACGTGAACTGGGAATACCTCCGCGCGGGTTTCATGGCGACCATTACGACTTGCCACAGCATGTGCGAGATGAAGCGGTGCGACGAGGAGCTGTGCCCACCACCAGTAGACACATTGTTCGCGCATTGTCGGCTGCAGGGTTGCGGCTTACTGCATCGCAACGACGTGCCTACAAGCACACACTTCCGTAACGCCACGGGTCTGCACGATTGGTGAGTGAACGGGGGCAATAAATTCCTCCAGCACCAATAACAACCCAATCGTGTAGGTGAAGGCCGGCAGCGGTGAGGGTGGTGGTGATGTTTGCAAGAACTTGTACGTCGAGAGGGCACATTGGCGGCGACCACCGAATGCTGAACAGAACAACAGAGTGAAGTGATGGCACATGACAGCATTCGCGAACGACGTGGTGAAGAACCGGACGAGATACCGCTGATGTGCGAAAGAGATGTAGGCCTCGATGTTCGTTATCGAGGCACAGCACAACGGTTCCGTTTCGCAATGGCCGGGGAAGTGCGAGCGCGGCAATGCTGAGTGCTTCTACTAATGACGTAATGGGGTCGATGAGCGGGCGCGGCACATCGAGAATTGATGCAGAGAACATTTTCCTCGTTTCTAAAAATGCAGAAAGGAGGAAGTAGGAGGAGAGTATGAGTGGGGTGT
The DNA here is from genome assembly GCA_021299715.1 of Ilumatobacteraceae bacterium. Classification (GTDB taxonomy): domain Bacteria; phylum Actinomycetota; class Acidimicrobiia; order Acidimicrobiales; family Ilumatobacteraceae; genus UBA2093. The sequence continues at coordinate 106,636 of JAJTEL010000002.1, forward strand.
GTCGCTACAGCATGGTGCCGATAGCAAAAACGCTCAGAGCCATTGCCACAACTGGTACGGCCCAACCAATGACAGGCGACGTGCGTGTCCAGCGCGGTTCAAGCATTGCGTATCCCACGACAGCGCCTGTTAGTGCGCCGCCTACGTGGCCACCAATTGAAATACCAGGAATTGCAAAGGTGATTAATAGGTTCAGAATCAAAGTAGTGCCAATGCCTGTTCGCATTGGGTTAACTCCACGCTGTTGAAGCCCCACGGCTGCCGCGGCCATTAGGCCAAACACCGCACCCGATGCGCCACCCGTTAATCCATCTGGCGTAAGAGCAAGCGCACCGGCTGCTCCGCCAAACATTGCCGCAAAATACAACAGCGTGAACTTGGCTTGTCCAAGCGCTGGTTCAAGAAGTTGGCCAAGCTGCCATAGCAGCAGCATGTTCATGCCGATGTGAAGAAGCCCAAAGTGCAAGAAGCCTGAGGTGACAATGCGGTACCACTCGCCGTTCTGAATGAAGACAAGTGATAAGCCAAGATCAAACTGATTACGTTCGACCGAACCAGAACTTGTCAATGTCCATAAAAATGCAAACACGTTCAGCGCAATTAGGACTCGAGTGGCAAAAATGTGTTGCACTGCATTCCATCTACGAACACGCTCACGTGCCGGTGGGCGAGCAGAGCGAATGCAATCTGCACAGTGTGAACCAACCGGTGCTGGAGTGAGACAGTTGTTGCACGCAGGGCGATTACAGCGAGTGCAATGGCGACCAGTGGCGATCTGGGGATGTCGAACGCAGTATTCGAGGGACGGCGGGGGAAGCGTCACAAGAAAAAGTGTACGGGCGAGTTCATGATGCGAAGTGTCAGCGCGGCGCCGCTTCGGCCTGGTCGCGGTGTGACAAGTACCAATCCACAGTGCGACGAATTCCTTCGGAGAACTCCATCTTTGCTTGCCACCCCAGACGTTCTGCGGCGCGAGACGGATCGATGCGTCGACGTGGTTGGCCATCTGGCTTTGTGGCGTCCCATTTCAATTCGCCTGTGAATCCGGTGACACGTGCAATTGTCTCGGCGGTTTCACGAATGGTGATTTCTCGGTCGGAACCCAAGTTGATGGGTTCCACACTCTCGTGTGTTTCTGCAGCCAACACGATGGCGGCCGCAGCATCTTCGACGTACAAGTACTCGCGACTTGCCGAGCCGGTTCCCCACACATCGATGTAGTTGGCGCCTTGTTCTTTTGCTTCTACACATTTCTTAATAAGTGCGGGAATGACATGCGATACAGATGGATGAAATTTGTCGCCTGGTCCGTACAAGTTGGTGGGGATGAGATAGGCAAATTTCTGGTCGTATTGAGCACTATTGACTTGCGCATGAACAAGGTGCGCCTTCTTTGCAATGCCATACGGCGCGTTGGTCTCTTCGGGGTATCCGTCCCAGAACGATTCTTCTTTGAATGGAACAGGAGTGAATTTGGGATATGAACACACAGTGCCAAGAAGGACAGTTTTTTCTGTGCCCGCTGCACGTGCGGCCTCGATGATGTGAGTGCCCATCATTAAGTTGTCGAAGTACAGACGCGCCGGATCAACAAGGTTGTAGCCAATGCCACCGACGCGAGCAGCAAGGTGAATGACATGGCTGGGCGAATGGGCTGCCAGCATTGCGTCGGCCACGCCGGGGATGACGAGGTCGTATTCATCGTGTGTGGGGGCAACAACTTGCGCCCCTTTTTCGGCCAAAAGCCCCACAACAACGCGCCCCAAGAAGCCGTTGCCACCCGTGACGAGGACCTTGCGGCCTGACCAGAATTCCGACATGGATGCCATCGTAGGACGCGAGAGGACAGAATGAAGGGGTGCGCGTTGCCTACACCCTCGAACAGTGCTGGCATCGCGTGCCCGGTGGAACGGCAATTGCGGCTCTAGAAGTGGCTGCCGCCATGGGTTCACAACCCGACATTCAGTTGGTGGGACTAGCCGGCCGCCACGCCGGCCCGCCAACACCAGGGTATGAACCACCTTTTTCTGTGGCCGCACTTCCGCTTGGTGGCAAGTGGTTGTATGAGACATGGACTCGCTTTAAATGGCCGAAAGTGGAATCTGTTGTGCATGTCGACCTTGTGCACTCCACCACCATCATTCCTCCAGCAACCGAACTGCCATTAGTGGTCACGCTTCACGACATTGCATTTCTTCGTCACCCAGAATTCTTTACTGCGCACGGCAACAAGATTTTTAGGCGCAGCATGGACATCTTGAAACAACAAAACGCAACGGTGCTGTGCTCATCAATTGCAACACTGAACGATTGTCGTGATGCTGGTTTTAATCAGGAACTGTTGCATCACGTTCCTCTTGGGGTGCGAGTGCATTCTGTGACAGATGCCGACATCGCACGAGTGCGTGCCACATACAACTTGCCGAAAGAGTTTGTGTTGTTTGTGGGAACGCAAGAGCCACGAAAGAACTTGGCACGACTCATCGATGCATTGACACGCATGGGGGATGCGCCACCATTAGTGATTGTGGGTATGGAAGGTTGGGGTGATTCTGGTCTTGCACCTTCGCACGATGTTCGCTTAACCGGGTATGTGCCGTCGCACGATCTTCCATCGTTGTATGCGGCCTGTTCAGTCTTCGCATTTCCGTCGGTTCTCGAGGGCTATGGATTGCCTGTTATCGAAGCAATGGCTCATGGTGCGCCCGTGGTGACGTCTCGCGGCACATCAACCGAAGAAGTTGCGGGTGGTGCTGCTGAATTGGTTGATCCATTCAGTGTGGAGTCAATTCAAGACGGTCTTCGTCGCGCATTGCAGTCGCAAGATCACTTGAGAGAGAAGGGTCGTCTGCGTGCGGCTGAAACTCCGTGGTCTCGTACCGCAGAACTCACTGCCACTGTGTATCGAAAAATCATGAATGGTGCCGCATGAAATTTCGCGTTGCAATGAATCTTCTGTGGTGTGTGCCTGGTGTTGGTGGCAGCGAGGAGTATCTCGTACGTCAGTTATTGGGACTGGCGGAAATTGATCATGAATTCTCTCTTGAGGTTTTTGCGCCCAAAGGTTTTGCAGAACGTCAACCAGCCATCGCCAATTTGTATGTCATTCACGAAGCTCCGTCATCGTGTCTGCGACGCGAGATTCGCATTGCGTTGGAACATACGTGGTTGGCATGGCGCACCCGTGGATTCGACATTGTTCATCATGGTGGCGGAAGTATCCCTCGGATTGGGAACCCACGCACAGTGGTCACCGTGCACGACATTCAATGGGTCGAGTACCCGCAGTATGTGAGACCAACAAAACTGCGATATCTCAAACGAATGGTCCCATCATCGTTGCGTCGCGCCACACGAGTTGTCGTTCCGTCTCACTTTGTTGCTCACACGCTGACATCGGCATTTGGAACTCCCGCATCACGTATCGGAGTCGTTCGTCACGGTATCGAACCATCGATGTCAACAGATGCAACACCTGAAGCGGAACTTCGTTCGCGTTTCACATTAGGAAGCGGCCCCGTTCTCGTGTTTCCAGCAATTACTCATCCGCATAAGAATCACGAGTTCTTGTTGCGAATGATGGCCGAAGGCAATGATGCATGGCGTGACCAGGCGTTACGAGTTGTGTTCGCGGGTTCGGCTGGCTCTCAGGACGAAGCGGTACGAGCACTGATTCGGTCGTTAGGTCTTGAGTCGCGAGTTATTCTCCCCGGTCGCGTTTCGGCATCGGACAGAAACGGTCTCTTGAAAATGGCAGACGCGATGGTGTTTCCAAGTCAATACGAAGGCTTTGGCGCTCCGCTTATTGAAGCCATGCGTCTGGGCGCGCCCGTCTTGGCAAGTAACTGCGGCAGCATCCCTGAAGTTGTTGCGAATGCCGGAATAGTTGCGCCGTTAAATGTTGATGCGTGGAATACGGGTCTTTTACGCATTCGGTCCGAGCGGTCAGAACTCATTAACGCCGGAATGGAACGCACACGTGAGTTCACTACGTCATTGTCTGCTTCTGATCTTGTTCGCGAATACCGCGCGACTCTTGGTGGCGGTTCTGTGTGAGTCGTCCAATTGTTGTTTTGGTTCCGCACTTTGCGCCCGACACCGCGCCAACCGGCGAAGTCATCACGCGTATCGTCGACGAGTTTGTTGCGGCTGGACGCACCATTCACGTAGTTACTGCGTTGCCGTGGTATCGCACGCACGCTATTGAAGACGGCTGGCGGGGTCGACTAGTGCGTCGTGAAAAAACGCCGTGGGGATCCATTATTCGAGTTCATCCCTTCCCGGGAAAAAGCAAGACCAATTTGCTGCGTCGTGCGCTTGGTTTCGTTGCGTTTAGCGTTTTGGCCGGAGTGTGCACTGTGTTTGCCGGCGGTCTTCACCGCCGTCCGGCCGCCATAGTTTCAATGTCGCCACCACTTACCTTGGGTCTCACGGGTTGGTTGGCTGCGCGGTTACGTCTTTCGCGCGCTGTGTTCAACATTCAAGATGTCTTTCCAGACGCCGCCGTGGAAACTGGTGCGATTACCAACACCAGAATCATCGCATTTGCTAAATGGTTGGAGCGCGTCAGTTACCACCGTTCTGACGCAGTGGTGGTGTTGTCAGATGATCTGCGTAACAACGTTGTTGCCAAAGTGGCCACTCGCCATGCAAGAAAAGTTCACGTCATTCCAAATTTTGTGGATGCGGAGCGAATTGTTCCAACGTCGCGAATGACCACATACCGACAAGAACTTGGCATTGGCAATGAGACCGTGGTGATGTATGCCGGCAATGTTGGATACTCGCAATCTCTCACCATGGTCATTGAGGCAGCGCGCCAGTTATCTCATGTCACGTTCGTTATTAACGGCGATGGTGCGGCGAGAGCAGAACTAGAGCAATCGGCCGCGGGTCTGACGAATGTGCGCTTTGCTGGGTACCAGCCACGTGAACGTGTGAGTGAAGTGCTTGCATCGGGAGACATTCATGTTGTTCCACTTCGCGCTGGTCTTGGCGCAGTCAGTGTTCCGTCGAAGACATACAGCATCTTGGCTGCCGCTCGACCAGTTGTTGCTGCGATTGACCCCGGAACAGAAGTGACACGTATTTTGGCGGCAAGCGGGGCGGGAATTTCAGTGCCGCCCGACAATGTTGATGCATTTGTTGCAGCTCTTTCCGAGTTGGTGTCACGTGGTGAGAGTGTGAACGAGATGGGCCAACGCGGTCGTGAATGGGTAGAGACGCACGTTTCGCCTATGGCAGTGGCACATTCGTACCTTGAACTCATTGACTCTTTGGGGGCGTGAGCGTTCTCACGGGGCCTAGCAGGTAGCCTTTCCTACTCGTGGCTAGTGGTTCATCAGCAAAAAAAGTCGCCCGTCTCGCACAGAAGGGCAAAGGCAGAAAAGTGCGCTTTCAAGGCGGCACTTTGTTCCCCTCCACCATGACCATCATCGTGGTCCTTGGTTTTGGTCTTATTGCCTATGCCCGTCAGTCTGAGCCCACCTCTGGCGGCTCTGCTTCGGCCAGCGAAATCTCATATGCCGCGTATGGCTTCTACAAGTGCGACGGATTCCTCGGAAATTTGGTTCCTCCAGCCGATGCGCCAGAGACTCCCGACAACACCAAGTACCAGTTAACCGAGTCAACACCTGGCGTTATGGAATGGCGTCCTGCCGGTCTTCCGCGTTATCGCGCAAAGTTGGGAGTCTTCCTTGAATCGTTCGGCATCACCGTTGACTCAAAGGGCATCACTTTCCCGAAGGCTCAGAACAACGGCGAAACTTTGAAGACCAGCGACCTGAAGTGCAAAGACAAGTCAGGAAAAGAAGTCGATGCACAAGTGCAAGTCATCGTGTGGGATTCCTACGACAAGCAAAACGACAACAAGAAGTACATCACAGACTTCAAGAACATCAAGATTGATTCAGACGGTATGGCGGTCACCATCGCAATTGCTGCGCCTGGAGTAGACATCCCCATTCCTGCATCCGCATCTGAGTTGAAGGCATTGTCCGATGCCAACAAGGCATCACTGGAATCCACAACAACTGTTGCTGGTGATGCGTCTACAACAACAGTTGCGGGTGGCGCAGCCACAACCACTGTTCCTGGCTGATGCACGCAGTTGTTCTCGTTGGAGGGTTTGGCACTCGACTCAGGCCGCTCACGCTGAGCACACCGAAGCCGTTGCTTCCCATCGCAAATGTGCGGCAACTAGAGCATCTCATTGCACACCTCGCCACCGCTGGCGTTACCCATGTTGCTTTGGCGCTTGGTTTTAAGCCAGAGCCGTTTTTTCAGGCTTTTCCTGATGGGGTGTGTGCAGGCGTTCAACTGCATTACGCCGTAGAACCAGAACCGCTCGACACAGCCGGGGCAATTGCGTTTGCTGCACGCGACGCTGGCATTAATGACACGTTCGTCGTGATGAACGGAGACATCATTTGCGATCTCGATGTTGCGTCTCTCGTGCAGTTCCACCGCGAACACAAAGCCGAAGGCACATTGCATCTCACTCCCGTCGAAGACCCATCGCAGTACGGAGTGGTGGAAACCAACAGCGAAGGCTGGGTGCAACGATTTGTTGAAAAGCCAGCACCAGGCGAGACCACAAGTTCTGTCATTAACGCAGGAACGTATGTGTTGGAACCATCGGTATTAAGTCGCATGCCAGCGAACCAAAAGTTGTCCATCGAGCGCGTGGTATTTCCGCAAATGGTGGCCGATGGAACTCTCGCAGCCATGGCTACCAGCGATTACTGGATCGACACTGGACGCCCCGATACCTACTTGCAGGCCAATCTCGACCTCATCGATGGGTCGCGAAGCACCATCTTGTCGTCGGTGGCGCCTCACTGCACCATTGATTCATCTGCGTCAATCGCGCATAGCGTTATTGGTGAGGGTTCAACCGTTGGCGCTCAATGTGTCATCACAGACTCCGTCCTTCTTCCAGGGGCACACGTTGGCAATCGAGTTCGACTTGAACGATGCTTGGTAATGGGTGTGGTGGGGGACGATGCATCTCTCACCGATTGCGTGATCGGTGCAGAGGGACACGTTCAACCAGGTCACACGTTGAGTGGCGAAAAGATTCCGTCACCTGAATTAGCGTCGTAGCAATGGCGTCCCGAAAAATCTTGGTCTGTGGAGGTGCGGGGTTCATCGGGTCGCATCTTGTCGAACGATTCATGGCTGAGGGGCACGAGGTAGATGTTGTAGACGACCTCTCTACAGGCTCACTTGCCAATTTGGCCGACTCTCGCAACGCATCGGGCCGTTTCAAATTTCAGAACATCTCTGTGCAATCAAGTGAGTTCGCTGAACTTATTGCATTAAAGCGTCCAGACATCATTGTCAATCTTGCGGTGTTCACGCCTTCTCATGCACATTCGGCCGGCGCTCTTGCAAGTCTTGGTGCCACGGTTTCTGTTCTTGAAGCAGCGCGACTTGGTGGAGTCTCAAAAGTTGTCACTGCTCTTCCTGCGGCACTGTTGTACGGCGAATGTCTTGCACGCGATCTCCCCATTAAAGAAGGTCACATCAGCGATCCACGCACAAGTGAAGAAGTATTTGCACGGGCTGCGTCAGATATTCATGCTGTGTATCGCGACCGGCACGGAGTGGAGTACACAGTTCTTGCCATGGCCAATGTCTACGGGCAACGCCAACGACCAGAAGATGGTGTGGTTGCTGCATTTGTCGATGCATTAGAGCACGGTAAAGCACCAATTGTTCACGGTTCTGGTAAGCAGACGCGCGATTTCATTCATATTGACGACACAGTCGATGCCATTGCCCGTTCGCTCGATCGCGCAGGTGGTTTGGTTATCAATGTGGGAACCGGAGTCACCACTTCAATTCTCGATTTGTGGTCAATCATGGGTGGCGCATCGTCTCCCGTTCCGCGCACCGCGTCGGCTCGCCCAAACGACATTGTTCGACTTGCACTTTCTCCGGTGCGCGCCCGTATTCAGCTTGGGTGGTCACCATTCACGTTGTTAAAAGACGGCCTTGCGTCTATGCGCTCGCAGTAGGTAATTAGCGGAATAAGTCTTCGCTTGGTGGACGAACAATTTCGCTCATCGACGAATCTCTAAACCACGACGGGTCAGCGCCGCGCACAATGGCAACCGGAACCCCGGTCGATTTGCCCATCACTAGTTCTGCGGCACATGCAAGTTCGTCGGCTACGGCTACTTCGGTGACTTGCATGACGCGGCCAAGTGCATCTTCTGTGCCACGTAGATCGACAACTCCGGCAATTCCGGCCACACCAATTGCAACGTCGGTGAGGCCTTTGCGCCACGGACGACCAAATGTGTCGCTAATAATGACGCCCACAGTGACGCCAAGTTTTGCTCGAACAATGTCGCGAATGCGACGTGCAGAGCGGTCGCTGTCGAGAGGAAGAAGGGCTGCATACCCTCGTTCCACGTTAGAAAGATCGATACCGCTGTTGGCGCAAACGAAACCGTGTTTTGTTTCCGTAATGATGAGATCACCACGTCGGCGAACAATGCGCACTGCTTCTTCTTCTACCAGTACTTTGTGGGAGAGGGGGTCGTCTGGGTTGATGGCCACTAAACGATTCTCTGCTTTTGACACAATCTTCTGCGTCACCACTAATACGTCGTTGTCGCGTAATGGGCCATTCGGTTCGCTAGCGCACGCATCAACGATGACATCACCGAGTTGCATACCCGGAACGATTTCACCAATTCCTTCAACACTCCATGCCATTAGTCGGGCCATGAGATTCCTCCTTGTCGTGGCGTTGCGCGAACAGTTCGTAGCGCCAGTTCTTTTGATACACCTGGCTTCGACATGATGGTGTCTGTCACCACACATCGAAGACCTTCACGTTCCACTGCGTTGGCAAGGTGTGCGTCTTGTTGATCAATAACAAGAGTGGAGCACACGGGTGCATACATTCGTGCCACACCCACCACGGTGGGTTCGTGTCCAAGCTCTACCAACATTCTGTCTGCGGGACCCTTTAGCGCTGCGCCAGCCACTATGGGGGACACAGCCACTACATCGTCACGCCGAGATGCGAGAAGCGAATCAACGTGTGGAATCGCACGAATGGGACCGAGAGACACAATGGGGTTTGATGGTGCAATCACAATCGTGTCTGCGGTAGTGATGAGCGATTCATCAATGAACTTTGCGCTGTCAGCACCCACAAACTCCACCGCAGTCACTGGTACCGAGTGCCTCAGTTTGACAAAGTATTCCTGGAAACTCACACAGTCATTTTCTAACTGCACCATTGTTCGAACCGAGTCATTGGTCATGGGAAGAATAGGTACGTTCACTCCAAATGCTGTGCGAACTTCGTCTGTGACCTCGCGAAGAGTTGCTCCTTCTTGTAAACGTGCAGTTCGATAAAAGTGAGTAGCAAGATCGGTGTCGCCAAGGTTGAACCATCGGGGAGCAGCGTTCGAACCTGCGGGTCGAACGTTTTCAAACTTTTCCAAAGCGGCCATGGCGCGCCACGTTTCATCACGCAGACCCCAACCGCGTTCTGGGTCAATTGCTTGGGCAAGTGTGTACGTAACGGTGTCGATATCGGGCGAGATGGCAAGGCCGTGCAATTCTGTGTCGTCACCGGTGTTCACCACGGCGACAATGTCGTTGGATGGAACAGCCTGAATGAGTCCTGACAGAAAACGGGCAGCTCCTACGCCGCCTGCCAGAACCAAAATCATGCTGCAAGCGTAGGGGGAGAGGTCCATTCGGGTTCACCTTGGCGAGCCACCGTCGGTGGTACCGTCTTTGAGTCCCTTCACCAATCCATGAGGTCATTTCAATGCCCCGCGCTTTCATCACCGGAATTACAGGTCAAGACGGTCAACACCTGGCCGAATTCCTCCACGCCAAGGGCTACGAGGTTTTCGGCATGCTCAAGGGGCAGAACAACCCCCGCGCCCTACAGATTCGAGACGAGTTTCCCTACGTGGAATTGGTACCTGGCGACTTGGCCGACCTCACCAGTTTGGTCTCGGCTCTTGAATATGTGAAGCCCGACGAGGTGTATAACTTGGGCGCAATTTCCTTCGTTGCCATCTCTTTTGGTCAAGCCGAACTCACATCGAACATCACCGGACTTGGTGTTCTGCGCATGCTCGAGGCAATTCGCATGGTGGGTGGTACACAGAACAATCCCATTCGTTTCTATCAAGCGTCATCCTCTGAAATGTTTGGAAAAGTGCGTGAAGTTCCGCAAAGTGAACTCACTCCTTTCCATCCACGTTCCCCATATGGCTGCGCCAAGGTGTTCGGCCACGACATCACCGTGAACTATCGCGAGAGCTACGGCATCTATGCATGTTCCGGAATTTTGTTCAACCACGAGGGTCCACGTCGTGGCTTGGAATTTGTTACTCGCAAAATCTCAAACACTGCCGCCCGTATCAAGTTGGGTGTTGAAAAAGAATTGGTCATGGGCAACCTTGACGCGAAGCGCGACTGGGGATATGCCGGCGACTACGTACGCGCAATGTGGATGATGTTGCAACAAGATGAACCCGACGATTACGTGGTGGCAACCGGCGAAACGCACTCTATTGAAGAGTTCCTCACACTGGCATTTGAAGAAGTCGGACTAGATGACTGGCGCAATTATGTTCGCCAAGACCCACGTTTCTTCCGTCCAGCCGAAGTAGATCTGCTCATTGGCGATCCGTCAAAAGCCCGTGAAAAGCTTGGTTGGGTGCCAGAAGTTAATTTCAAATCTCTTGTCAGCATGATGGTGCAGAACGACTTGAAGATTGAATCTGCGCGCTTGAAGTAGCAGTTATTCAAACTGCGTATCTAAAACGCCGTCAACCATTGAGTCAGCATCGGGTGTAATGCCTGCTGCAATTCGGGACTTCAGCGCCACCGAAAAAATGACAAGTGCTGCTGTTGATCCGCCAACAAGCCCAATCTCTACACGCAAGAACAGGTCGTCGCTAGAGACTGCGGTGAGTACGAGGAATGTGGCCACCGCACTCAGCCACCCAATGGCAACCCAGCGGTGACCACGAAGCGCAATCACCGCTTGTGCAATGGCAATACACAACATGTACATGCCGCTTGCGAGTGCAAGGAGAGTCAATGTGCTGCGGTCGAGGCCACCGTCGTACATGATGTCTAATGCCCACGGGCCCAGCACATACGATCCCGCCGTGCCCAGAACGGCAACGCCAACAACAATTTTGAGTAGCAGTGACAGTCCTTGAACAAACTCGTCAAGGTTTCCCTTCGCCGCTAAGCGCGCAAGTCGCGGAAGCAAAGACGCCTGTACCGCTTGAAACAGAAACAGTGGAATACGCGAAAGAAGAACGCCATTTCCGAAGGCCGTCACTTTTTCGGCATCGCTGGTGTTGGCCAACACATCAACTCCGATGGGACCAGCATTCACAAGTGCAGCAGCCATCACCGAGCCCAACAGCAACCATGACAAGTTGGGTGTGAGTTCTGCAAAGTTGGCAGGCGGTCCTTGCTGTGACTTCATGTCGCCCCGCGCACTGACAAACAGCACGGCAACAATGGGCGACAGTGCAACAGCCATTGCATATGCGCCAACCGACGTGACGTTTAATTGCCACAACACAACACACGAAATGATTCGTGTTGCACCATCTATTCCCAAAATAAGCCCGTACGCGGTGAAGCGACCTGAACCAGATGCGATGCCACGGGCTATGTGCATGGGGGCGAACGCGATGACTGTGATGATGAGAGCTGCAGTAACGCTCCAGTAGCCATCGAACATGTCGCGAGTCAGCCATGGCGACGCAACAAGAGTTGCGACGATGAGAACGGTGGTGAGTCCGCCGGCTAGCGGCAACATTTTTTGAATGACTGGCTTACCGCCGTCGTTCAGGGCGCGTCGATGAGCAAGCGCTCGTCCAAGTTCTTGTTCCACTGGCAAAAGAAATCCAGGAACAAGCGCAAACGTGGTGAACCACAACGCCACGATCGGCTTGAAGTCTTCTTTGCCGAGGGCGAGTTGACCTACTTTGAAAAATGCGTAGGCAGTAATGCCGGCAATGAAGAGGCCGATTCCTACAGGGATAGTTCCTTCAGGAAGCGGAGCCTTCGATGATGACTCTTGTTCGACGGCGTCCGACACAAGGAGTCAGGCTAGTTGTGCGCACTGCGGGGTACTTGGTACCCCTGTCATTTATTGCGCTGTGTTGAAGCGAGCCTTCAGCGACTCGACTACTTCGCGACGACGAACTTGAGCTTTCTGAAAACCGAGAACTGCGAATCCGACTGCGGTGTACCCGACTTCTGTGGCTTGCTTGACAACTGGGTTCTGCAAAACAGCAGAGGGGTTGATGCGGCTGAAGTCGACATTGGTGAGATCGATGGAATGCAACTGGGGAAGTGAAATCTTGGGCAAGTCAACTTTTGGCACGTCAATCTTTGGCAATTTGTCGGCACCAGGAATGGTGACCTTTGGAAGTGTGAACGACGGAACTGAAATGCGAGGAAACGATGTCATGATGCCAGCGTAGGGCAGAGTGCTTACTTTTGCTAGCACTCTGCGTTCTGCCGTATGTCACAAGGGCGAGAGCCGACTGCCCCCGAGCCCTTCAGCCTCGGCACTAGCCTCGCGGGGGCGTGACAGACCCTCAGGTTTCCCCTTCCCAGCCCCCCGTGGTGGCCGTCATGGTCGTCCACGAACCCGGCGACTGGCTTGTTGAGTCGTTGCAGGGTCTGGCCGCTCAGGACTACGCGGCGTTGCAGGTGCTGGTTCTTGTTACCGGAACGAGCGAGAACCCAGGGTCGCGATCCATTTTGGACACAGTTCAGTCCGTTCTTCCATCTGCAGTCGTTCGATTCATTGGATCGAACCCCGGCTATGCGGCAGGTTGTAACTCTGTTTTGAACCTTGTGCAAGGCGATAGTGGTTTCTTCTGTTTCCTTCATGACGATGTGGAATTGTCACCCACTGCAATCTCCGTCATGTTGGAAGAGCTGTATCGATCGAACGCCGGAGTGGTTGGGCCGAAATTAGTTCACTGGGATAACCCGAAGATGATTCAGTCAGTGGGCAGTGCCGTTGACCGTTTCGGAGTTGAACTTCCCTATGCCGACGACGGTGAACTCGACCAAGAACAGCACGATGTAATTCAAGACGTTTTCATTTTGCCTAGTTCGTGTCTGATGGTTCGAGCAGATCTTTTTCGCACATTAAACGGCTTCAATTCATCAATCCATTCGTCTGGTGTCGACTTAGATTTCTGTTGGCGTGCTCATATCACGGGTGCACGAGTGGTCATCGTTCCTTCGGCCTCTGCCCGTCACCGTGAAGCGATGGCCGAGCGACTTGATGACGAACAAAAAGAACTTGTTGATGCAGACGCTGAAAATGCGCGCGTTCACACCGTTGCGTCATTGTCGTCGCGTGGTCAATTGATTTTCCTATTTGCGCAGATGGTTGTATTCACGGCTGCCCGATGCGTTCTGTTAGTCACCACAGGCCGAACGCGACGAGCTCTCATCGAAGCACGCGCCGTGGCTTCATTGCCGTTTTCATTCGGAGACATTCGCGAACGCCGCGAAAATGTCTCGGATATTCGATCCGTTGACGGTGACGAGATTCGTGCACTTCAAATTCTTGGTTCAGCGCATACCACTGCCTATTTCCGCAGACGAGCGCGCAAGGCTGGCTTGGCGCAAGCACAATCCGCGGGAGAAATTCGTGAAACCACTCCACGTGGCGCATACATCATGTGGGCGGTGCTGTGCGCCGTGCTGGTCATTGGGTCGCGGTCACTCTTGCTAGATGGCGTTGTGTCGGTTGGTCAAATGGTGCCATTCGCCGATTCGGCTCGAGAGACATGGTCGTCGTACGTCTCTGGGTGGTGGGGCGCCGGATTTGGTCAAGTGTCCGCACTTCCCACTGGCACTGCTCTCGCAGCAGTCACGACCTTCCTTGCGTTTGGTAATTCTGGTCTTGCACACACCCTTGCTGTTGTTCTGTTGCCGCTGATCGGCTGGTTGGGTGTGTGGAGATTCGCATCTGTCATGGGAACACGCGGTGGCCGAATTGCATCCGTCGTTGCATATGCCGCAGTTCCATTGCCGTTCGCATCTATCGCGTCAGGGCGATGGAGTGCGCTGTTGTTGTACGCACTTCTGCCATGGATTGTTCATTTATTACGCATGCTGGTCGGCCATGCCGACGTCAATCCTTCATTAGCAAAAGAAGCTTTCGTTGTTGTCTCGCCATCAACATGGCGTCGATGGTTTGCAGGCGTCTCTCTTCTGTGTGCAATTGCTTTCGCTTTTGAACCGTCAGTTGTTCTTGTTGTGCCGTTTGTTGCAGGGGTTATTGCAGTTACGTCAGTTGCCCAAGGAGTTCACATTCGTCTTGCCAGTAGATGGCTTGTTATCGCAGGTGCAGCAACCGTGTCGGGTGTTGTTCTGAATTTGCCATGGGCAGGAACATTTATTCGCGATGGATGGTGGGAAGCACTGACCGGAGCACCAGTAGACGGTGGTCGAAATCTTGGGTTGTGGGGCTTGGCGCGATTCACCGTCGGAGGGTTCTTTGCTTCGTCGCTCACGATTGCGCTGTATGCCGCAGTTGTCGGTGCTTTGTTGCTAGTGCGTGGTGCACGCGCAAGTTGGGCGTTGCGGGGTGCGTCACTTGTGGTAGGTGGACTTTTGTTGGCAATTCTTGACGATTCAGCATTGCTACCGGCTCACTTGCCAGAGACGGCCATTCTTCTTGTACCAGTGGCCTTTGGGTTGTCCATGTGCGCAGGAACCATGGGTGCCTCGCTCGCAGTCGATCTTGGTCGTGGAAAAATCAGTTGGCGACAGCCATTAGGTGCTCTTGTTGGTGCAGCATTTGCCGTCGGGCTTGTTGCTACACCCTTGAATGCGGTCAGTGGTTCTTGGAATCAACCGTCGTTGGCATTGCCTCAGCTTCTTGCCCAACTTCCGGGTGCCGATGCGTCAGGGAATTATCGAACATTGTTTCTTGGGGATTCGCGCGTGTTGCCCGGCGCGCCATTGAACTTTGGTTGGGGAATTTCGTATTCCGTTGTAAACGGACGCACTCCATCGGTTGATGAACTTTGGGAAGTGCCACCAACGAGAGCGCGTGACAATGCTGTGTCTGCAATGTATGGAATTGTCCGCGGTCAAACGTCTCGCGCAGGTCGCTTGTTGGCGCCGTTGTCGGTTCGATTCATCGTTGTTCCCGTTATTGATGGAGGTCAATCCACTCGCGACAATCCGTTGGAGTCGCCAACCGGATTAATTGAAGCCTTATCGCGTCAGTTAGATCTTCGACGTCGTTTCGCTTCGCCCGACCTTGTGGTGTTTGAAAATACGTCATGGGTACCAGTGCGTTCTCAACTCACGCCTTCTGGTGCAACAAGCAGTTCATCAGCAGGCGCAGAGTCCATGATTGCTACAGATATCGCAGGGGCCACTGCATTCCCTGCGGTCACCGCCCACAACACCTCATCCACCGTTGACGTTCAGCCAGGAACAGTTCACCTCGGCGTTCCATATACATCGCGATGGAAACTCACTGTCAACGGCGCCTCAGTGCCTGTTCGCCCTGCATTTGGTCTGACAAATGCGTATGACGTTCCAAGGGTCGGCTCGGCAACATTGTCTTTTACAACGTCAACAATTCATTCTGTTCTTGTAGCACTACAGGTCATCGCGTGGGTTGTGCTTGCGTTTCTCGCTACCTCTCGTCGAAAGTTCCGTCGTCGTGTCGCCGCTCCTACACACGCCGCTCCTACAAGTTCTGAGCCTGCGTTGACATTTGCAGACGGGGTAGAATCGTGAACGTTTTCCGCCGTATCTTCGCCACACTTCTTGTCGTTGTTGCGCTTGCGTCCGTTGTTGCAATTGATCAGCAAGGTGGAAAGAAATCGGTTGGTGCGTCACTTGCGTTGGTCGACCTTGCCGGCTTCCCCCAGGCGCCTTCGGGGTCGCGCATTAGTACGTCGTGGTTTTGTCCGGGTGCAGCAGCTGGCGATGGACTCGATGGCGCCTCCGTGGTTATCTCAAATCCTGGTGATGTTGAGTTCACCGCATCTGTCAGTTTTCTTAGTGCAGATCCAGCAGAATCATCAACCGTCAAGGTTCCGGCACGCTCACAATTGGATGTAGACGTTCTGCGCGGGCGAACGGTTGGAGTAGTGGCTCCCGTTGTAGAAATCATTGGTTCGGTCGGAACGGTTGAACAAGAACTTGTCTATGCGGCGGGTGATGTCACCTCTCAATGTGTGTCGCAAACGTCCGACACCTGGTACTTCGCCGACGGGTTTACCGCAGAGGGTTCGTCACAGCGTCTGGTGCTCATTAATCCGTATCCCGAAACTGCAGTTGTCAACGTGTCGTACACAACGAATGATGGTCGACGCACTCCCGCCGATGTGCAGGGTGTTGTTCTAGGGTCACGAACCGTAAAGAGCATCTCGCTTGCCGATGTTGGGGCAACAAACGAATCACAGATTGCTGTAGAAGTAGAAGCCACAACGGGACAAATAGTTGCATCACGTATGCAGCATTATTTAGGCGGCGGTCGATTGGGCTATTCCACTTCTGTTGGCGTGCCCTCCCCATTGGGAGAGTGGTGGTTCACATCGGGCAGGACCGGTTCTCAAGTCACCGAACAGTTGGTGGTGTTCAATCCATCGGCGCGAGCCGCTCAAGTCAATGTGTCGTTCTTTGGAGCAGGGATCACAAACGGAGTCCCTGTTGACCAACCCACCGACGCCGCACTTCCCTCCGAGGCAGTTGATATTCCTGCAGGCGGCATCGTTGTTATTAATACTGATTCGGTAGCAAATTTGCCTAAGGGTGATCATGCCATGGTGGTGTCGTCGTTGAACTCTGCCCGGCTTGTTGTTGAACATGTTCTTAGTCAGCGAACCAATACCAGTGCTTTCACTGCAATTGTGAATGGCATTCCCGCTGGCTTACTGGGGGAGAGGTGGCGTATTCCTGCAGGGTTGGGCAAAGGTGCGCGCAATGCCATCTCAATTCTGAATACAACATCGCTAGAGGGAACATTCACGCTGTCGGCCGTTGGTCCTGGCGGAGTAGTTGACATTCCCGGATTCATAAATGTGGCTCTTGGTGCCGCGTCGCTCATCAGCCTCGATGTTCCCGATGGAGTCTCCGATGGGGAAGTCGTCATCACAGCAACAGTTCCCGTCGCAGTTCAGCGGCGTACTACTCGTGGCCACGGCCTTATTGGTTTTGGCATTGTTGGTGCGTTGCCTGTGAGAATGAAGTAATGGAACAACTTCTTCTCGTTGCATTCGCGATGGCGGTTGCTGTTGCAATGTCCGCAGTGCTGAAGCGACGGCGGTCCGACGCCCCCACTCAGGGTGGATTTGAAATTCCTACACAACTTGACCGTGGAGATTTCGTGTCGCCACAGTCGCCATGGTTGGTTGCAATCTTTACGTCGGCAACATGCAATACGTGTGCAGACGTTGCCACAAAGGCTGCCGTTCTTGCATCGAACGATGTAGCTGTTCAACGTATTGATTACACAGAAGACCCAGCGTTACATAAGCGTTATGGAATTGACGCAGTTCCCACTTTGGTCATTGCCGATGCACATGGAGTTGTGCGTAACAGCTTTCTTGGTCCAGTGAAGGCTCAGGACCTGTGGGCTGCTGTTGCAGAATGTAGAGAGCCGGGCTCTACTCCAGACCCGTGTGAAGGCAGAAGCGAGAATGCTCGCGGCGATTAAGCCTCGGTAGGGGTAGGAGTCTCGAGAGCCTCTTGCACCAAACGCCCAACGGTGGCACCGTCGATGGTTTCGTCTTCAAGAAGCTTTTCGGCCACCAATTCAAGGCCCTTGCGATGCTTCACCAGCAGTTCATGAGCGCGCTGTTCTTGCTCGTGCAAAATGCGCGAGATTTCATCGTCGAGCATCTTTGCTGTTGAATCGCTGTATTCACGTCCGCTGGTCATGAGGTCTTCGCCCAAGAACACTTGCTGCTGACCATTCCACGCCATGGGTCCTACCTTGTCGGACATTCCCCATTCGCGCACCATGCGACGAGCAATCGACGTTGCTTGTTCAAGGTCGTTTGCGGCACCTGAATTCAAGTGGCCAAATACGATTTTTTCGGCGACACGTCCGCCCATTGCTTTACAAATGAGATCTTCAAAGAACTCACGTGAATAGGTGTGGCGTTCTTCGGGAAGTGTCCACGTGACACCCAATGCCATACCGCGGGGAAGGATGGTGACCTTGTGCAATGGATCTGAGTGTGGAAGCACCGTTGCAAGAATTGCGTGCCCGCCTTCATGAATTGCGGTTGCTCGCTTTTCTTCTGCAGATAACACCAAGCTTTCGCGACGTGCACCCATTACAACGCGGTCACGGGCATTTTCGAAGTCGATACGTTCGATGTGTGCCGAACCACGACGCACTGCAAACAATGCTGCTTCGTTGACCAAGTTGGCAAGATCGGCACCGCTCATGCCAGGTGTTGCTTTTGCCATGGTGTCGAGGTCGACATCTGTTCCCATGCGCTTGTCACGCGAGTGAACTTTCAAGATGGCAAGACGTTCATCGAACTCTGGCAACGGAACAATAATTTGGCGGTCGAAGCGACCAGGGCGCAACAGTGCAGGGTCGAGAATGTCGGGACGGTTTGTGGCCGCCAGGATGACGATTCCTTCTGTTGTTTCGAATCCGTCCATTTCGGCGAGCATCTGGTTGAGTGTTTGCTCACGCTCGTCGTGTCCGCCGCCGAGACCTGCGCCGCGCTTGCGGCCAATGGAGTCGATTTCGTCAATGAAGATGATGGCCTTGCCCATTTTGCGCGCTTGTTGGAACAAGTCGCGAACGCGGCTTGCGCCAACACCAACGAACATTTCCATGAAGTCGGATCCGGTAACAGATAAGAACCCCACACCAGCTTCACCCGCGACAGCGCGAGCGAAAAGTGTTTTGCCGGTTCCGGGAGGCCCTACAAGAAGGATTCCCTTTGGTACACGTGCCCCAATTTCTTTGAAGCGCTCAGGCATGCGAAGGAAGTCGACTACTTCTTTGATTTCCAGTTTGACGCCGTCGTATCCGGCGACATCGGCGAACGTTGTGGAGGGCTTGTCGGCTTGGTACGCCTTTGCCTTACTGCGACCAACAGACATGATGTTGCCTGCTTGACCCATTGCACGACGTTGCATCCACACGAAGAACGCAATGACAAACATGAACGGAAGAATGATGGGCAACAAGCTGGTGATCCAGTTTGGTTGCGGAGTCTTGAAGTCGTAGTCGACTCCCATTTGCTTTAGCAACTGCTCGTCGGCGTCGCTCATGTTGACTGCGCCAGTAGTGGTGAACTTGCCGCCGTTTTCGAACTCACCAGAAATGGTGTTGGTGGCGTTGTTGATTGTGATGGAGGCAACGTCGCCACTTTTTACCTGAGCAAGGAACTCGGTATACGAGATTTTCTCGCCGGTGGACGGCGCAAAGAACTGACTGCCGAATGCAAGAACAACAATTGCTGACACGATGGCCCAGATAGCCCATTTGGGCATCGGCGGCTTGCCGTCTTGGGCCGGCTTGTCTTGACGCAGACCCTTAAACGGATTGCGCGGAGGCTGGTTGCGTGGTGGCGGTGGCGGTGGGGGCATCTCGCTCATGACCTCATGCTACGGCTGGCTTGTGGCAGTCCTCAGTCGGCATCGCCGATTTCAGTCACCATGGTGACTACCGTTTTCCACATGGCAAGGCAGTGCACACGGCAGGGGTGCGTTCACAGGGCATCTGTGACGCTCACCTATCAGTACGCCCGTTCGTTGGTGTGGCTAGACGACCTCACGCCAGAACGAGATCCCCATGCCTATGACCTGTGTGAGCAACACGCTGGTCGCTTAAAGCCACCGTCAGGCTGGCACCTTGAAGATCGCCGTCAGCGAGTACATGTGTACGACGCTGGCCGACTTGCAGGCTGACGCACCAATGGCGTCATCACCCAAAGAGGCGGTCTTCGCAACGCTTCGAGTGATTTTTCTGTGGTTCTCGGTGTACGTAGCGGCGTCACTGGCATCGACTGTTGCACTGTTGTTGACAGGTCGTGGGGGAGACGGCATTGCCGATATGCCGGTCTGGGTTATCGCGTTCAGCATGACTGCAATGTGGTCGGTGTACCTAGTTGCAATGCCACGTTTGTTGCCGTTTGAAGAACGGCATCCTCGTTACACATTTCGTTCATGGTTCACGGCGCGCGACGTTGCGATAGGAGTGCCATTGGGCATCGCGGGTCAACTTGTGTTGGTCAACGTTGTGAATTGGCCACTCTCTCGGCTGTTTCCCGACACATTTTCTTTCGAGGAAGTGTCACAACGTGCCGAAGACATTTCGTCAACCGCGCCGGGGTTCTGGATGGTCTTGCTTGTCATCGTGGTTGTCATCGGAGCACCTGTTATTGAAGAGATCGTGTATCGCGGTTCGCTACAAACAGCGTTGGTGTCAACGGCAGGGAAGTGGGGCGGAATTGTCATCACGGCTGCTCTCTTTGCCGCCATTCACTTAGCGCCCGTCGAGTTCCCTGGTCTCTTCGCCTTCGCCCTGCTGCTTGGCATTGTTCGTCAGCGCAGTGGCACACTAGGGGCGCCCATTGTGACCCATTTGGCGTTTAACGCAACCGGCCTACTGCTGGTGTCTTTGCTCTAGGAATTCATGAACATAGAAAACGATTCACTTCTTGACGAAGAACGTTCGGATGCTCACGAGTCGACGCCAACGTCCGAGTGGGTGGAAACTTTCAAAGCAATGAGCACCACCGCAATCGTGCTCGGTGCAACGTTGATCATCTTGTCGGTCTTGCACCCCAATCTCATTTTGAAGAACAACACTCCAACGGGTGGCGATATGGGCGCACACGTGTGGGGTCCTGCGTATTTGCGAGATGTGTTGTTGCCACACTGGAGATTGACCGGTTGGAGCATGGATTGGTATTCCGGACTTCCGGCATATCGCTTCTACATGGTGGTGCCAGCACTTGCCATTGTGTTGCTAGACATCGTGTTGCCGTATGGCATTGCATTCAAGATCATCGTGGTTCTTGGCCTCGTTGCATTTCCGTGGTGTGTGCACTTCATGGGGCGAATCGCAAAGTTGGCGTACCCATTGCCAGAACTCATGGTGGTGGGCGCCACAATGTTCTTGCTCGATGAAAGTTTCACCATTTACGGCGGAAACATTGCATCCACAATGGCTGGTGAGTTCTCTCACTCCATCTCACTTGCGCTTTCGATGGTGGGATTGGGGCTCTTTGCACGCGGACTAGACGATGGCAAACATCGCGGCTGGGCTGCCATCTTCATTGCGCTGTCTGCTCTCAGTCACGGCATTGTCTTAATGTTCGTCTTCGGTGGAGCACTCGTCATGATGCTTCTGCGCTTAGATAAACAACGTCTTCGTTACGGACTCACCACTATTGGGTGCGCCATTCTCTTGTCTGCGTTCTGGGTCGTGCCGTTCCTTGGTGGGCATGCATTCATGACCGACATGAAGTACGGGTCCGAACCAGGCGGCGGGTCATTTACATCAATGTGGGACATGTACTTTCCGTTGTCAACAACATGGGACATTCTTCTCGTGTTGTTGTCCGTTGCTGGTTTTGTCGGGTCTTGGATTCGTCGGCGCCATTTCGGAATTTGGATGGGTGTCTACATTGTCATTCTCATGATTGGTGTCAAGGCGGCTCAAGGCGGGCTTCCTGTTATTGGCTTGTTGTGGAACCCGCGAGTCCTTCCGTTCCTCTATCTCTTGCGGTACATGCTTGCGGCCATCGGTGTCTACGAAGTTGCGTCCTACTTCAAGCGCGTCATTGCTCTCGAGCGTTCTCGCGACAACGTGCCTACAGAACCGTCTACGCGAATGGGAACATCCATTTTGTGGTCGTTTGCTGTTGTGTGCCTCGTGGTCATTGGCGTGCGGTACCAGTCACTTCCGTTCGCAAAGATCACCAGCAATGCTCAGGGCACAAGCTATTCGTGGGGGCCCATTAACTTTCCTGCGTCGCGAGCATTCTCCGACGGTTGGGCGCGATGGAACTTTGAGGGGTACGAAGGCAAAGCGTCGTACGGCGAATATCACGGCCTTGTTCAAACCATGGACACTCTTGGCAAGAACAAAGATCACGGATGTGGTCGCGCACTCTGGGAGAACAATTCCGAGCTGAATAAGTACGGCACCACCATGGCGCTCATGCTGTTGCCGTTCTGGACTAAGGGTTGCATTGGGTCAATGGAAGGTCTGTTCTTTGAAGCGGCCGGAACAACTCCGTATCACTTCATTTCTGCCGCCGCATTGTCGAAACAAAGTAGTAATCCGGTTCGCGAACTTCGATACGACAACAACGATCCAGTGAAGGGCGCGGCGTATATGCGCATGCTGGGCATTAAGTACTACATGGCCTTTACCCCAGAAGCCGTACAAAAAGCAGACACTGTTCCGGAATTAGTGAAGGTGGGAATAAGTGGGCCGTGGAACATTTATGAACTGGCCGACCTTCCTATGGTTGTTGCGTTAGAAACTCAACCCGTTGTTGTAAATGAACGCACAGGCGATCGTCGCGAACGTTGGTTAGAAATTGGAACGTCGTATTTCCAAAACACATCTGAATGGGCAGCGTTGCCGGTGTCGAACGGACCAAAGGAATGGCAACGAATTGATGTAAAGGTTGACACGTCACGTCAAATAGGTGAAGAAGGTGAACCTGGTCGACAAGTTGACATAGTGACGCCTCAACAAAAGATTCAGCCACAGAAAATTGATGCAGCCACTGTGTCAAACGTTGTCATTGACGACGAGTCGGTGTCTTTCAGTGTTGACAAAGTAGGTACTCCAATACTTGTCAAAGTGAGCTACTTCCCGAACTGGACCGTCTCTGGAGCAAAAGCGGTGTATCGCGCAGCTCCGAACATGATGGTTGTTGTACCAACGGAGAAGAACGTTCGTATGTCGTACGAGCCGTCAAACCTTGATCAATTTGCCTACATTCTCACCTTTGCGGGAATTGTTTTGGTGGTGTTCATGTTGCGCCGGCGATTGCGTTACGGAACTTCACTTCCTTCTCGTACCTCTGGGGGATCAGAAGTATCGGCACAGCCAGAGGACCCCGCAGGTAACCTCTCTCATTGATGAGTACAGACCCTGCAGTCCTTGACCGAATTGTCAAGGCCTACGACGTACGGGGTACCACTCCCGACCAAATGAACGCCGATGTGGCCTACGCGCTGGGAGTCTCCTTTGCCGAGTTTGTGCGTGCGCCATTGGTGGTTGTCGCGCGAGACATGCGCGTAACGGGTGAAGAACTTGCAGATGCATTTGCGCAAGGTGTTCTCTCGCGCGGCGTCGATGTTGTGGATTTGGGTCTTGGCAGTACCGACATGGTTTATTTTGCTGCCGGAGTCTTAGACGCACCTGGCGCAATGTTTACGGCATCGCATAACCCGGCCGAATACAACGGAATCAAGTTTTGTTTGTCTGGTGCGCGACCTGTCGGAATAGACACTGGGTTGGCAGACATTCGCGACACTGCAAAGAACGTTCTTGCAGGCCGCGGCCCCTCTGCAGTTGCAGCACGAGGTACTCGTAGCGAGCGCGACATGTTGGATCAGTTCGCAGATCACGTTGTGTCCTTTATAGATGTCGCATCGTTGTCGCCAATGAAAGTGGTGGCAGACACGGCAAATGGCATGGGTGGTCTCATTGTTCCTGTGGTGTTCGAACGTTTGCCCATGATGGAACTAGAAGTCATGTATCCAGAACTAGACGGTTCATTCCCAAATCACCCCGCAGACCCCATTCAGCCAGCCAATCAACGCGACCTTCAGGCACGAGTCACCAGCGGCGGCTTCGATATTGGCTTGGCATTCGATGGCGATGCCGACCGTGTGTTTGTTGTTGATGAAAAGGGGAGAGGGCTATCAGGTTCAAGCACAACGGCAATACTTGCCGCCGGTGTGTTGCGCGCTCACCCAGGGGCGACCGTGTTGTACAACCTCATCTGTTCGCGCAGTGTTCCTGAAGTTATTCGTGAAAATGGTGGAGTGCCTGTTCGCACAAAAGTCGGACACAGCAACATCAAACAGGTCATGGCAGAAACGGGTGCGGTCTTCGGTGGTGAACACAGCGCGCACTACTACTTCTTGAATAATTTCCGCGCAGACTCCGGAATCATTGCAACAATGTTCATGTTGCAAGAATTGTCGCGTGCCGGAGTTCCATTGTCTGAATTCCGTCGCCCGTTCGAGCGTTACGAAGCAAGCGGAGAAATCAACACAAGTGTGTCCGATGCAAACGCCGTGATGTCTGCGGTTGCAAAAGCATTCGACGGACGTCCACAAGACTGGGTTGACGGCCTCACCGTTGACTGTGGTGATTGGTGGTTCAACCTTCGTCCATCAAATACCGAACCACTTCTTCGGCTTAATTTGGAAGCAGCGACACGCGATGAATGTGACAACCACGTGGCAGAAGTACTTTCGCTCGTAACATCGGTGTGAACAAAGGACTCTTATGAACATCGAAAAATCACTCCTCGCAATTCTCGCGTGTCCAGAAGACAAGGGCCCATTGTGGTTTATTCAGTCCGAATCGCTGCTGTACAACCCTCGTACGCATCGTTCATTTCCTGTTATCGACGGAATTCCCGTGATGTTGTTAGAAGAATCCACCATTGTTGGTGACTCAGAACACTCTCGTTTACAGGGCCTTATCGACGCGAACGGCATCAAACCCACCTTCACTGCCTAAGTATTGGCTAGGGTAAACACCCGATTGGGCTGACGTGAGTGGTGCCAGCAGGCCCCAGCCCCAATCGTTTTCAGAACCCATGCGCCGTGTGGGTTGATGTGAAGGAGCCCTAATGTCCACTCTCGCCGCACGCCGCGATTACCGCGTCGCCGACCTCAGCCTTGCGCCATTTGGTCGCAAAGAAATTCATCTCGCTGAACACGAAATGCCCGGCCTTCGTTGGCTACGCAAAGAGTTCGGTCCGTCAAAGCCACTTGCCGGTGCTCGCATCTCGGGTTCACTGCACATGACCATTCAGACTGCGGTGCTTATTGAGACTCTTGTTGAGTTGGGTGCAGAAGTTCGTTGGGCAAGTTGCAACATTTTCTCTACGCAAGATCATGCTGCTGCTGCAGTTGTTGTTGGACCGAACGGAACGGAAGAGAACCCACAAGGCGTTCCTGTGTTCGCATGGAAGGGCGAAACACTTGAGGAGTACTGGTGGTGCACCGAGCAGATGATGACATGGCCTGATGGTGGTCATGCCAACATGATTTTGGACGACGGCGGCGACGCCACATTGCTGGTGCACAAGGGTGTTGAATACGAAAAGGCCGGTGAAGTTCCTGACCCAACCGCTGCATCGAACCCAGAGCTTGCAATTGTTCTTGGTCTTTTGCAGCGCTCATTGAAGACCGAGCCAAACAAGTGGACCGAAATGGCCAAGCACATCAAAGGTGTCACCGAAGAAACCACCACTGGTGTGAAGCGTCTCTACAAGATGGCAAAAGACGGCGAATTGCTGTTCCCTGCCATCAACGTGAACGACTCAGTTACTAAGAGCAAGTTCGACAACTTGTACGGATGCCGTCACTCATTGATTGACGCAATCAACCGTGCAACCGACGTCATGATCGCAGGCAAGTTATCTGTGGTGTGTGGTTACGGAGACGTGGGTAAGGGTTGCGCGCAGTCACTTCGCGGACAGGGCGCTCGCGTTATTGTCACCGAAATTGACCCCATCAATGCATTGCAAGCCGCCATGGAGGGTTACGAAGTCAACACTCTGGAGTCGGCTCTCGGCGAAGCAGACATTTTTGTAACGGCAACTGGCAACGAGGCAATTATCACTGCCGAGCACATGGAAAAAATGAAGCACAACGCAATTGTGTGCAACATTGGCCACTTCGACAATGAAATCGATATGGCAGGCCTTAGTCGCAGCAGTGCCACACGTGATGAACTGAAGCCAGGAACAGACTTGTGGACATTCCCCGATGGTCATTCGGTCATCGTGTTGGCCGAAGGCCGTTTGGTGAACCTTGGTTGCGCAACTGGTCACCCATCATTTGTGATGAGTTGTTCATTCAGTAACCAGGTCATCGCACAAATTGAGTTGTTCAATAACTTAGAGAACTACCCAACGGGTGTGTATGTGCTTCCGAAGCATCTTGATGAAAAAGTGGCACGTGCTCACCTTGACGCATTGGGTGTCAAGCTCACGCAGCTCACCGATGAGCAAGCTGAATACTTAGATATGGATCCATCTGGTCCATTCAAGCCAGATCACTACCGCTACTAAAACATTTCAGCGCAAGGCCGTCGGGGAAACTCGGCGGCCTTGTTGCTTTATTGCTCTTGTGCTTCGGCTTCTGCTGCGTGAACAGCAGACGGCGACATGCGGAAGAGTTTCAGAGTGATTTGCACGAGCGGGCCGATACCAAAAGCAAACACGAATGTTCCCAGCCCAAGCGAGCCACCCAGGAAGATGCCAATCACCATGACGGTGACTTCCACGGTGGTCCGTGCAAGGCGAACGCTAATTCCAAAGCGCGCATTTAGTCCCAACATCAGTCCGTCGCGCGGACCAGAACCAAGTTCTGCACCGATGTACAAGCCAGAACCGGCGGCAATGCACAACATGCCGGCGCACATAAAGGCAAGTTGAATGGCGATGTGGTCTGGTGCGGGAAGAAGATCTTGCACCACATTTTCAACTAGCCCAATTTGAACAGCGTTCAACACAGTTCCCAGACCGGGCCGCAGGCGCAACGGAATCCAGAGCAGCAGTACGAAAAACGCAACAATGATGAGAACAGTGCCAAGGCCGAGGCCGGTTTTTTCTGAAATTCCTTGATGGAACACGTCCCACGGTGGAACTCCGATGTCGGCCTGAACGAAAAAGGCAATTCCGCTTCCGAAGCCTGCCAGACCAAGAACACATCGAGTGAGTCGTTCAGCAAAGCGTTCCCGCATCGGACGTGGGGGTTGCGTCGGCGCGGGAGAAACCATGGAGTTACACCGTACAGATTTCTTGCCCAACACTGGTGGTCAATTAGTTGTCGTCACATATTCAGCGTCGGCGGTATTTGAAGGCGACATTAAAGACCTGATTGTGAAATTCAAGTACGAGCACAACAAGTCCCTTGCTTCGCTGCTGGCTCGTTCAATGATGAACTCATTGGGAAACATTGGCGACTGCGACATGGTGACGTGGATTCCCACCGTTCTTGAACGGAAGAATGAACGGGGTTTTGACCACGCAGAACTCTTGGCGCGACGCGTGGGTGTCATAGTGAAGAAACCCTCGCGCAGAGTGCTGAGACGAACAAGTAGTGGTCATCAGACGGGGCGAAGTAGAGCCGAGAGACGTGTCGGGGTCAGTTTTGTTGCTAGTCCAGCAGTGAGAGGTCGCCAGATTCTCCTCATTGACGATGTCATCACCACAGGCACCACCATGCGTGAGGCTGCGCAGGCGCTTGTGAGGTCGGGGGCGTCCACGGTGGCGTGCCTTGGGGTTGCCTATGTTCTGTAAAACTTTTCCCAAAGTGGCAGAATGACCTTGTGAGCGTTGAAGCAAAAGCGAGGGGGCCAGAACTGACCTCTGTCCAGCGAATTCTTGAGCGCACTATTCACGTCATCGAGACCGCTGGTGAAGCTGCTATTCGAACAAACCCCATTGCATTTGAATGTGGGGTGACGCCACCCATTTTGTATCGCGCGTATGGAAGCAGGGAAGGTCTCATCATTGCTGCGCAAGCAGAGCGATACCGACGATCCACCGAGGACGCTACGACGTACCTTTTTCGATACATCGCCGAGGCGAATTCTCGCGATCAATTACGGGAAAACATTGCCACATCCCTCGACTTCATCTTCAGTGACCATCGTGCAGCAAATAGACGCCTGCGAGCCGAAGTAATTGGTTCATCTATGTCACGGCCAGAGCTTCGCGAACACATTATTCGTATAGATAATGAGTATGCAGCGGCTGTTGCGCTTCGTTATCAGCCCGCCA
The DNA here is from genome assembly GCA_021299715.1 of Ilumatobacteraceae bacterium. Classification (GTDB taxonomy): domain Bacteria; phylum Actinomycetota; class Acidimicrobiia; order Acidimicrobiales; family Ilumatobacteraceae; genus UBA2093. The sequence goes on from JAJTEL010000002.1 coordinate 134,670, forward strand.
TTGAAAACGGATGGCTACCACCCGAAAGAGATTATGCAGTCATTGCGCTGTGGGCTCAGGGCATTATCAATGCACGCGTCATGGTGGACACCGGTGCCGACGCACAGACATTGAAAGCGTGGGACGACATGTCGAAACATGCCATCCTGTCGACCATCTTCGACTAAAGAAGATTGGTTAACTCTCGCGCACGAGAAATGGCGCCGGTTGAGTCTTCTTCCACCAACACTCCATGCATGCCAACGGCATTTGCCGCCGCAACATTTGCATGTAAGTCATCTAAGAAAACAGTTCTATGAGGAACTGCACCAATTCGTTCCATGGTCAGGTGGTAAATGGCGGGGTTTGGTTTGCGAATGCCAACTTCGTGGCTATCAACAATGGTGTCAAAGATTGATGCGAAGTCCATGAGGGGCCACCACCACTCTCGAAATTCCTTCACGTTGTTGGTGAGAATTCCAATAGGAAATCCGGCGCTCTTCAAATCGTGAATGAATGTGACCATGTCTTCATTCAATTGAAATGTAAATGCAGGCCCACCAGATGTAGGCGGCTTTTCTGCAGGCACAGATGCAACGATTCCTGCTTCATCCATCTTTTGTTTTGTTAGCGCGCGACATTCGGCCAGTGTGATTTCGCCTCGCTCCACGCGGTGCCACGGATGATCGGTATCTAAGTGGTGTGGACCCATGACAATTTCGGCAACTACTGCTGGGTCGTGGTCGGGGTAGCGGCGGGTGAAGTCCCGTGGGCCTCCATTTTTCATAATGACCCCACCGAGGTCGAAAATGACTGCATCTGCTTGCTGTTGGCCCATGTGGTTGATTCTTGCCAAGTTCTTGCTTCTGCCACGAACTGGTCGGCTGGGGTTGCACAGGTAGGCTTGACCTTCGCATGAAAGTTCTCGATCGCGTCCTACGGGCTGGCGATGGCAAGCGGGTGAAGGCCCTGCAAGGCCTGGTCCCCGACATCAATGCCCTTGGCCCCGCCATGGCGGCATTAACCGACGAGCAATTACAGGCAAAGACTCCCGAGTTTCGTCAACGCTTAGAACAGGGCGAAACACTGGACGACATTTTGGTCGAAGCCTTTGCGGTAGTTCGCGAAGCCGCCAAGCGCGTCATTGGTCAATACCACTTCGATGTTCAGCTCATGGGTGGCGCTGCATTGCATTTTGGCTGGGTGGCAGAAATGAAGACCGGTGAAGGAAAGACCCTGGTGTCTACTTTGCCTGCCTATCTCAATGGTCTCTCTGGCAAAGGTGTTCATGTCATCACGGTGAACGACTATCTCGCTCGGTTTCATGCCGAATGGATGGGTCGTATTCACCAGTGGCTTGGTCTCAGTGTCGGTCTCGTTATTCCCGGTTTTCGTGAATCAGCAGAACAGAAGCGCGAAGACTATGCCTGTGACATCACGTACGGAACAAACAACGAGTTTGGTTTCGATTACCTGCGTGACAACATGGCCGGATCACTCAGCGAAAAAGTGCAACGCGGTCACAACTTTGCAATCGTCGACGAAGTCGACAGCATTCTGATTGACGAAGCACGAACCCCGCTCATTATTTCTGGGCGTCTCGCCGATGCAGCGTCCATGTATTACAAATTTGCATCCATCGTGCGCACTCTTACGCGCGACGTTGATTACGAAGTTGACGAAGCGAAACGAATTGTTTTCCCAACAGAATCCGGTGTTGAAAAAGTTGAGAAAGAACTGGGTCTCGACAACTTGTACGACGCAGTTCAGCAAAACTTGGTTCACCAACTGTCAGTAGCTCTTAAGGCCAAAGAGTTGTATCGCCGCGATAAGGACTACATCGTTGACGCAGGTGAAGTGAAAATTGTCGATGAATTCACAGGTCGTGTTCTTGAGGGTCGACGTTGGAGCGAAGGTATTCACCAGGCAGTAGAAGCCAAAGAAGGTGTTCGCATCAATGAGGAAAATCAGACCCTCGCCACAATTACATTGCAGAACTACTTCCGCATGTACGACAAATTGGCAGGAATGACCGGTACAGCCCAGACCGAAGCTGCCGAACTGGTGAACACGTACGAGCTTCAGGTAGTGCCTATTCCCACCAACCGTCCAAACATTCGCGAAGATCATGCCGACCTCATCTACAAGTCGGAAGTTGCGAAGTATCAGGCAGTCATCGAAGACATTGTGCAGCGTCACGCAGCGGGTCAGCCAGTTCTTGTAGGAACAATTAGCGTTGAAAAGAGCGAGTACCTGTCGCGCGAACTCACCAAGCGCGGAGTTCGCCACGAAGTGCTTAACGCAAAGCAACACACCCGTGAGGCTCAAATTGTTGCGCAGGCCGGACGAAAGGGCGCTGTCACGGTTGCCACCAATATGGCTGGTCGTGGCGTTGACATTCTTTTGGGTGGCAACCCTGAACTTCTTGCTCGTCAACAAGTATTGGCCGAAGGGGTAGACCCCGGACTTTTGGTTGACGATTTCGCGCTTCCTGCTCCGCTTGAACAGTTGCATCCCGACTTTCAAGAAGCACGTCGTGCCGCCTTGGCCCGCTACCAAGAACTGCTTCCTGTGTTTAAACAACAGTGTGCCGAAGAAGGGGAGGTCATTCGTTCGTTGGGTGGTCTCTACGTGCTCGGTACCGAACGTCACGACAGCCGCCGTATCGATAATCAGTTACGTGGTCGTTCGGGTCGTCAAGGTGACCCTGGCGCAAGTCGTTTTTATCTCTCGCTCGACGACGAGCTCATGCGACTGTTTGCAACTGGTGCACTCAGCTGGGTGATGGGTCGTGCGTTGCCCGAAGACGAAGCAATTGAAGCAAAGATGGTGACCAAAGCCATTGAACGTGCTCAAACAACCGTCGAACAACGCAACGGAGAAATTCGTAAGAACGTTCTGAAGTACGACGAAGTAATGAACGAACAGCGAAAAGTCATCTATATGCGTCGCGATCAAATTTTGTCTGGCGCCGATCTGAAATCTGCAGCAATGGAGTACTTGGCAGAAGCAGTTGACTCTCTTATCTCAACCCACTGTGTGTCTGAAGCAAGTGACGAGTGGGACATAGATGGGTTAGCCGGCGAACTTCGCACGTATTGGCCAGCCAACGTCACCGAAGGTCACATTGAACAATGTGCAGATACCGATGCTGTGTACGACCTTGTGATGGCCGATGCCAATGCGCACTATCAGCGCCGCGAAGCAGAGTTGGGCGCAGATGTCATGCGCCAAATTGAACGACAAGTAATGCTCAGCATTATCGACCAGCGCTGGCGCGAACATCTTGAAGAGATGGATTACCTGCAAGAGGGAATCAACTTGCGAGCAATGGGCCAAAAAGACCCACTGACCGAATGGCAACGCGAGGGCTATGAAATGTTTGGTCAAATGATGGTGGGCATTGCACAAGATTTCGTTCGTTATGTCATGCACGTACAGGTTGTTACTGAAGAACAGCCGGCAGTCAGGGTGCAGAATCTTGTAGAGACAAGTAACGAAGATGTGTCCGACGACGGATTCACTTCTGCGGCACTAGCGGGTGGAGATGTCGACCCCGAACTATTACGACCTGCCGACGAGCCAGTGCAAAAGCCCATCGTCAAAGACGCCAACGACTGGTCGAACACTCCGCGCAACTCACCGTGCCCATGTGGCTCTGGTCGCAAGTACAAGGTGTGTCACGGCTCCGTGTCGTGACCACCTGTAGTAAACACACCATTCATCATGCGTGACTTCACTTCAGACATACGCGAACTCAATAAACGTCTTGAGGAAGCCAAGGGTTATCTCAAGATTGACCAGTCACGCGCACGACTCGGTGAATTAGAGATTGAGATTTCCCGTCCCGACTTGTGGGATGACCAAGAGGCAGCAAAACGTATTAATACGGAATACGCAAATGTCAAAGGTGATGTTGACGAGTACGTGTCGTTGGCATCACAAGTAGAAGATCTTGAAGTTCTACATGAGTTGGCTCGTGAAGTAGACGATGCGTCTCAAGAGACTGAAATCCAGGCTGGTATTTCACAGGTAGCTGCTGGCCTGAATGTTTTGGAAATGCGCAGTCTGTTCACTGGTAAACACGACGAAGTTGACGCAATTGTTCAGATCAATGCAAAAGACGGCGGAGTCGATGCTCAAGACTGGGCAGAACTGTTGTTACGAATGTTCTCACGATGGGCAGAACGTCGTGGTTTTGCCGTTGAAGTGGACGATGTCAGTCCTGGCACCGAGGCTGGAATTCTGTCGGCGGAGTTCACAGTTAAGGGCCGTTACGCCTACGGGTTGATGACGTCTGAGCGTGGTACGCATCGTTTAGTTCGCATCAGTCCGTTCGATAACCAAGGTCGTCGCCAAACCAGTTTTGCAACGGTTCAAGTGTGGCCTGTGATGGATGCGCCAGACATTGAAGTCAATGAGTCGGAGATTCGTATGGAAGTGTTTCGCGCATCTGGTGCAGGTGGCCAGCATGTGAACAAAACATCTTCTGCAGTTCGCCTTATTCACGAGCCCACCGGAGCTGTGGCAAGCAGCCAAGAAGAGCGAAGCCAGTTACAAAACCGTGAAAAGGCGATGACCCGTCTGAAGGCAATGATTGCTGCGAAAATTGAAGAAGAACATGAAGCCGAGAAAGACCGCATTGCCGGTAAGACGGCAATGGTGGGATGGGGAAGCCAGATTCGTTCGTATGTGCTTCAGCCGTACCAAATGGTGAAAGATCACCGAACCGATGTTGAATCAGGAAATGTGGCCAGTGTTCTCGACGGTGATCTCGACCAATTCATGGAAGGCTTCTTGCGCTGGCGACGGGAATCGGAGCAAGCCCAGTAAGGGTTTCGTGCCTGCCCGCAGGGGCGTTGGCCCCATTGCTAGGTTGTGGTACTTCATGATTCGTCTTGAGAATGTCTCCAAGATGTATGGCTCCGAAATACCGGCCGTACGCGATGCGTCCTTCGATATTGCGAAGGGTGATTTTGTGTTCCTGGTGGGCCCGTCTGGGTCGGGAAAAAGTACTTTGTTGCGCCTGATGAATAGGCAGGAACGCCCCGAACGCGGAAACGTGTGGGTTGCAGGCCGAAACATCAATGAAATGGCTAGTAGTCAGGTGCCATATCTCCGTCGCACCATGGGCAATGTTTTCCAGGATTACAAACTTCTTCCTAACAAGACCGTGTTCGAGAATGTGGCATTCGCGTTAGAAGTGATTGGTAAGCCAAAGCACGTCATTGGTCACCAAGTTCCTCAGGTGTTGGAACTAGTGGGCTTGTCGGGCAAGGAAGACCGCTTCCCTCATCAGTTATCTGGTGGCGAACAGCAACGTGTCTCAATCGCACGCGCTTTCGTGAATAGGCCACTCATTTTGTTGGCAGACGAGCCAACCGGAAACTTAGACCCCGCAACTGGCGAGGGCATCATGCAACTTCTCGATGCAATTAACCGAACTGGCACCACGGTTGTCATGGCCACACACGACCATCGGGTAGTAAACGCCATGCGTCGACGCGTTATTCAGTTAGATCGCGGCGTCATCGTTCGAGACCAAGAACGCGGTGTATACGAATGATTCAACGACTGTCGTATGCCGTTCGCGAAACAATCGCAAGTTTCCGTCGTAATGTCACATTGTCGGTGGCCGCTGTCATTACGTCCGCTGTGTCGCTGTTGCTCGTGGGTGCCACCTTCCTTATTCAGCGAGCTTTTGACAACCTGTTAGTGCAATGGCGTGGCGATGTGGGAATGATTGTGTTTGTTCGCCCAGATGTTGCTCCAGACGCTCTCACGTTTATTGAGCAGAACTTAAAGTCGCAGCCGAATGTCATAGACATTGACAAACTCGATTATCTCGACAAGACCGCCAGTTTTGAAGAAGCGAAGCGTGTCTTCGCAGGTGATCCAACAACATTGAGTCTGCTCTCCATCGAGACCATTCCGTCGCAGTTCAAAGTGGTTCCAAAAACAACAGACCCCGAACTGGTTCGAAGTTTGGCTAATCAATATCGAACATTGCCGGGCGTGGCGGGAGTGTCATTGGCAGAAGACGAGTTCGATGTCATTTCCACACTGTCTGGGTTCGTGCGTACTGTCACCATTGGCATGTCACTGGTGTTGTTGGCGGTAGCGGTCATTCTTATTTGGAACACCATTCGAACGGCTATTTTTGCGCGTCGTCGTGAAATTGAAGTGATGAAACTGGTGGGTGCCACCGACTGGTTTATTCGTGTGCCGTTTATCTTGGAAGGACTTGTTCAGGGTCTTGTGGGCGCAGTGGTGTCATGTGGTGGTTTGTGGGCGTTAAACAGCGCATGGACATCTGGTGTTGCGGGCTTTAAACCAGGTACCGGCGTGAGTTCTCTTGTTGTGCCCGGTTCCTATGTCAATGGCGTCATGATTGTGTTGCTCATCATCGGAGCTGTGGCCGGTGGCGTCGGTTCTGGCGTTGCATCTAGCAAGTTCCTCGACGTCTAGTTCGGTATCTCGTCACTGACGCTGGCATCGCTAGGGTCAAGGAATGGATTTTCAAGACATCGCATACGACGTGAGCGAGGGCATCGCCACCATTACCTTGCATCGACCCGACAAGATGAATGCCTTCACCGGACGCATGATGCACGAGATCATTTCTGCTCTCGACATGACCGATGCCGATGACAATGTCAAAGTCGTCATCTTCACCGGATCTGGCCGTGCCTATTGCGCTGGCGCCGATCTGTCGTCAGGTGGGGAGACATTTGCCAAGGGCGGAAGTGACGTTCAGACCAAACAGGGCGTACCGCGAGATGGTGGAGGGTTGGTCTCTCTTCGCATCTTTGAAAGTCTGAAGCCGGTTATCGGTGCCATTAATGGAGCCGCCGTTGGTGTTGGGGTCACCATGACCCTGCCAATGGACATTCGGCTTGCAAGCGACTCTGCAAAGTTCGGGTTTGTTTTTGCCAAGCGGGGCATCGTTCCCGAAGCGTGCTCATCGTATTTCTTGCCACGCATTGTGGGGATACAAAAGGCAACGGAGTGGGTCTTTACTGGGCGAGTTTTTTCAGCGCAAGAAGCGTTAGACGGTGGACTCGTTCGCAGTGTTCACCCCGCCGATCAGCTTCTGTCTGCAGCGCGTGAGTTGGCACGTGAAATTGCTGACAATACGGCGCCAGTGTCGGTGGCATTATCACGACGTATGTTGTGGCGCATGCTTGGTGCATCGCACCCCATGGAAGCGCATCGCGCAGACTCTCGCGGAATTATGGAGCGTGGACGCAGTGCAGATTCAAAAGAAGGTGTTGTCAGTTTCTTAGAAAAGCGCGCTGCCGTGTACCCCGATTTGGTGAGTGACGGATTGCCCGACATTTTTCCAGGTTGGGAAGACCCAGAGTTTCGCTAACAAATGACGGAGACACAAGACAATCGCAGTCTGTATGACATTTGCGGGCGTGAGTACTTTGTTGCTCTCGTTGATGCGTTCTACGACGGCGTAGAGACAGATTCCATCTTGATGGCTATGTATCCCGACGGTGCAGATACAACAGAAGCTCGCCAACGGCTCACCTTGTTTCTGGTTCAGTACTGGGGCGGGCCACATGACTATATGGAACAGCGTGGACACCCCATGTTGCGTATGCGTCATGGCGGCTTCGCCATCGATGCTCAAGCGCGAGACCGGTGGTTGCTGCACATGGCATCAGCTATTGAGCACACCTTGCATTTGGTTCCCGAACCAGAACGTGACTCTGTTGTGCAACAACTTGCGTCGTATGTGGTGAACGCTGCCGAACACCTGAGAAATCAGTAAGAGTTTGTCTGCGGTCCTAGCGCGTACAGCACAATGGCGGCAGCGGCCCCAACGTTTAATGAATCAACGTGGGCATGCATGGGAATGCGCACCATGTCGGTGGCATGAAAAATGGTTTCAGTAGCAAGCCCGTCACGCTCGCTTCCCAACAGAACTGCAACTTTTTCATCTGCACGGACTGTGTACTGCTGCAAAGACACTCCAGTGTGGTGTGGCGTAAGAGCCACGCTGCGATAACCATGGGTCGTCAAGAGTTCGTGCAAAGACTCGTCATCCTGTAGGCGAGCGAATGGAAGCGTGAGACCGGTTCCCATTGACACTCGTAATGCGCGACGTGCCAATGGGTCGGCACTTCCAGCAGACAACACAAGACCATGCCAACCAAGGGCAGCAGCGCTGCGAATGATGGCGCCCAGATTCGTTGGGTTATCAAGCGATTCGGCAACGACAATGCGTGAACCAGAGTGAAGAAGTTCCGAGACATCGCGAAGCGGTGGCCGTTGAAACAAACCAACTGCACGAAGTGGAACGCCAAGCCCAGTGACATCTCGACGCAAGTCCTCGTTGCCGCAAAAAATATCTACATGTGGCAACTGCGAGTGAAACCGTGCCGCCATGTCGTCATCGCACAAAAGAGCCTGCGGTGTGCACCCTGCCTGAAGTGCACGATCGACCACTAGGTCGCCCTCTGCCACAAACAGGCCGGCTCCCACTGTTTCTCGTCTGTCAGATTTGCTAGCAAGTTGACGGTCGCGCCAACGAAACGGGTCTAGCCGTTCATCGAGTGCGTTAGCGACCGAATGAATCATTAATTAGTAGTACCAGGGGAATGGAGACCAGTCGGGGTCGCGCTTTTCCAGGAACGACTCGCGACCTTCGGCTGCTTCGTCGGTGCCATACGCCAAGCGAGTTGCCTCACCGGCAAATACTTGTTGCCCGACAAGACCGTCATCCACAAGGTTGAAGGCAAACTTCAACATGCGTTGAGCAGTTGGGCTCTTGCCGTTGATTTCCTTTGCCCACTGAAGTGCAACTTTTTCAAGATCTGCGTGAGGAACAGATTCATTGACCGCGCCCATGGCCTTCATTTCATCGGCTGTGTATTCGCGTCCGAGAAAGAAGATTTCACGAGCAAATTTCTGGCCCACCATTTTTGCAAGGTAGGCAGATCCGTACCCGCCGTCAAATGATGCAACATCGGCATCGGTTTGCTTGAAGCGTGCATGCTCTTTACTGGCCAGTGTGAGGTCGGAAACAACATGAAGACTGTGGCCACCGCCTGCTGCCCAACCTGGAACAACACAGATCACAACTTTTGGCATGAAGCGAATGAGACGTTGTACTTCAAGAATGTGAAGTCGACCTGCGCGACCTCTATCGACAGTGTCTTCGGTGTCGCCTTCGGCGTATTTGTATCCGTCTCTGCCACGAATACGTTGGTCGCCGCCACTACAGAACGCCCATCCGCCGTCCTTCGGTGAAGGTCCGTTTCCCGTGAGCAGAACGCAACCAACATCGGTTGTCATTCGTGCATGGTCAAGTGCGGAGTACAACTCGTCAACTGTGTGTGGACGGAAGGCATTGCGCACTTCCGGTCTGTTGAATGCGATGCGAACACTGCCTTGATCGACAGCACGGTGATAGGTGATGTCGGTAAACGAAAAGCCAGGCACCTCACGCCATGCGGCGGGGTCGAAAAGGGGAGAGATGGTCACCTGTTCATTGTTCCATGTGGGGACTCGTATCCTTTAACCCCATGGCGAACTGGGCAGAAATTGAACTCGCCGAGCCCCATCTTGCTCGGCGTCTTCGCGGTCGCTTTGAAAGCCATCCGCACCATGTGTTGGGCACGCTAGATGCCTCAGGTGCTCCACGTCTGAGTGGAATCAACGTGTTCTTCAACGATGGCGTCCTGTGGTTCGGAAGCATGCCACATGCTCGTAAAGCCATCGACCTGTCTCGTGACCCGCGCTTGTCGCTTCATACCGCCACCCTTTCGGAAACACTGGACGGCGGTGACGGGAGAGTAAGCGGTGTCGCGGTGCCTATATCTTCGGCCACGGTTGCGCGATGGCGGCCAGAGAGCCCTACCGAAGGGGTGTTTTTCTCGGTTGATGTTCTCTCCGTGCATTTAGTCGAAGTGGTAGACAACCAACTAGTGGTCACCATGTGGGATACGCGTCACGGACTCCGTATCGTCAAACGGCAATGACAACACTTATCGCATTCTCCGGATCACTCCGTAAAGATTCATTCAATACACGTCTTATTCAGGCGTTGCCATCGTTGGCACCTGCAGGAACAACAATTGCGCATTTCGATATTTCGGAGTTGCCGTTGTACAACCAAGACCTCGATGCAGAAACGGTGCCAGACATCGTTGCAGCATTACGCGCGGCCGTTGCCGAAGCAGACGGCGTCATCATTGCAACGCCGGAGTACAACCACTCGTACTCAGCAGTCACGAAAAATCTCATCGACTGGGCATCGCGTCCGTTCATGAAGGGGCCAATTATTGGCAAGAAGTCCATGGTGATTGCCGTTACTCCTGGGCCAGGTGGCGGAGTGCACGCAGCACAAGCAACTGCCGAGGTTCTCTCACTACTCGGTGGAACTGTTGTTGCTCAGGTCACTGCGGCCACTGTTCATGAGAAAGTTGATGCTTCAACGAACACGGTGACAGACGCAGAGTTGGCAGCTCACATTTCGCAAGGTCTAGCTGCGTTTTAGTTTGTGTTTCGCCTCGGAAGTTGTTCCGAGTGCTACCAAGTATCAACCATGGGTCGCTTTTTTCCCTTGCGCGCACGCCACGAGACAACATCGCCAATCACGGCAACGATGCGCGCACGTGTATCCGCCGGATCTATGACATCGTCAATCTCTACGTGGCTTGCCATGTTTAATGCACTGCCGTTCTCGTACGCCTTTGCAATGAGAGCAGATTCAAGTTCGGCACGTTCTGCGTCATCGGTGACTGCTTCAAGTTCTTTGCGATAGCCAAGTCGAACTGCACCTTCAAGTCCCATTCCGCCAAATTCGCCCGTGGGCCATGCAACGGTCATGTCGTTCGCGTGGAAACTGCCACGTGCCATTGCTTGAGCACCCAGACCGTATCCCTTTCGCAACACAATGGTGATCCACGGAACAGTGATGCTTGCCGCTGTAACGAACATGCGACCAAAATGACGAACTTGTGCGGTGTGCTCTGCGTCTGGGCCCACCATGAAGCCTGGGGTGTCGCACAAACTGATAATAGGAATGTCGTACGCGTCACACAGCTGAATAAATCGCGCTGCTTTATCTGCAGCATCGGAATCTATAGCACCGCCAAGATGCGCTGGGTTGTTCGCAATGACACCCACTGGCTTGCCCTCAATTCGCATCAGCGTCGTGAGAATGCCAATTCCAAATGTTGGACGTAATTCAAGTGCAGATCCAATATCCGCAAGTGCTTCGATGACACTTCGGATGTCGTACACCCGTGTGCGTTGTTCGGGGATTAATCCGCGCATGAGGTCATCGGGGTGGCGCTCAAAAGTAGATGTGGCCCCTTGGAAATACGACAGATATTTCTTGGCAACCGCAACGGCTTCTTCTTCGTTGGCGACGCGAACATCGACCACTCCGTTGTTTGTTTGCACATCGATGGGGCCAATATCTGTTGGTGCAACTACTCCGAGACCACCGCCTTCAATCATGGCGGGTCCAGCCATACCTATGTTTGAGTTTTCGGTGGCAATGACAACATCGCAACATCCGAGCAACGCCGCATTTCCTGCAAAGCAGTAGCCAGATGTGATGCCGACCAATGGAACCAAACCTGAGAGCTGAGCAAAGTACGCAAAGGCCAGGCAGTCAAGGCCCGCAACACCAGGGGAGTCGGTGTCGCCTGGTCGTCCACCGCCACCTTCGGCAAACAGAATCACAGGTGTTCGTAAGCGTTCGGCCACATCGAACAAACGATCTTTCTTGCGGTGGTTGAGGTATCCCTGAGTACCAGCGAGCACGGTGTAGTCGTATGAGGCCACAACAACGCGCGATGCATCTCCTGGGTGTACGTCTGCGTTGATTGTTCCGATTCCGCCAACGAGACCATCGGCGGGAGTGTTGGCAATGAGGTCGTCAAGACTGCGACGTTTGCGCTGAGCAGCGACGGCAAATGACCCGTATTCAACAAAAGATCCTTCATCGAGAAGGTCGGCAATGTTTTCTCGCGCCGTTCGTTGCCCTTTTGATCGACGTCGAGCAACGGCCTCTGGTCGTGCTTCATCGGTCGTGAGACGTCGACGTTCGTTGTAGCGGGCCAAGTCAGCACGTTGATGGTTGTCTGGGGTGGTGTTATCAATGTCGACATTATTGGCGCTCACATGACCAGGTGTGATTGTGAGCAGTACTTGACCCGCTGTAATTGTGTCTCCTTCTTTCACGTGCACAGCCGAAACCACTCCGTCCACACCGGCTTCAACGGGGTGTTCCATTTTCATAGATTCAATGATGAGAATTTCTTGGTGTTCTCTGACCGTGTCGCCGACCGAAACGGCGACACGAAAGACAGTGCCCAAGATTGGGGATGCAATGTCGTGAGTGTGTGGAGCCATACAAAATTGTCCCACATAGGCATCGACAAGGTTTCCCTCAAGCGACCAGCCTCCTCTACTAGTTTCAGATGGTGCTCATCGTTGTCATTGTGACGTTTCTGGCGTGCTGGGGACTGAGTCGGCGTTGGTCTATTTCTGATTCATGGACCGCGCTAGCAGACCGCTACGTCGTCACTATTGCACTTCCCGCCGTGATTATCGCAAAGGTGTCGCAGGTGGAACTTTCACGTGACAGCGCCGTACCGCTCGTGGCGGCGTGGGCATCAATGGCGCTGTGTGCTGCAGGTGTCTTGGTCATGGGAAGAATTCGCTCGTGGTCTCGTCCGGTGATTGGTGCGTTGATGATGGTTGCTGTTTTGGGCAACACCAGTTTTTTGGGTATCGGGGTAGTGCGCTCGCTTCTGGGCGAAGACCATGTTGCATCCGCCATCACATACGACCAACTTGGAACATTTCTCGCGCTCGCCACATACGGGTCGTGGATTGCGGGAACCTTCGGTACAGCAGAACGCGGTTGGCGCCCCGCGCTTCGTCGATTATTTCGATTTGCACCTTTTCTCGCTCTGCTTCTCAGCATTGCGCTTCGATCCGTTGACATTCCACAGTGGCTGCTGTCGGTGCTGAATGGAGTGGGTCTCACTGTTGCGCCAGTTGCTATGGGGGTGTTGGGTACTCGATTCCGCCTTCGAGTTGCCCGCCATGTGATGGAGCCAGCTGTTAGTGGTCTGGTCATCAAGATGGCGGTGGTGCCCGCGGGTCTTCTACTGGTGGGGCTCAGTCGTGGACAACTTGGCGATCTGGAGTGGTCAACTGCGGTGTTGCAGAGTGGTGCACCTCCAATGGTCACTGCGGGAGTGGTGGCCGTAACGGCAGGACTCGACGAAGACCTCGTTTCTTTCATGGTGGGAATAGGCACTCTTGTGAGTTTTCTATCGCTTCCACTTTTGTCCCTGGCATTGTGACTACCGTGTGCGTATGACGAATCCGCAAGAAAAGACAATGAACAAACTCCTGAATTCCTCTAGGTATCTGGTCATCATCGCTGTCATTGGTCTTTCAATCACCACCATTGCATCGTTCGGTTGGTCGGTTGCAAAATCTGTTCAACTTATTGTCGATCTCATGCAGGGTGAATGGCGTAGCGACATGTCGGTTGTGCGACTACTGAGTGTCATCGACATGTATCTCATCTCAATTGTTCAGCTCATTGTTGTTATTGGCTTGTACGAACTCTTTATTGATGAACTTCAAGTTCCTGAATGGCTTCGAGTTGACTCACTCAACGATCTGAAGAAGTCAATTATTGACGTGCTCGTCGTCTTCATGGCGGTTAAGGGCATTGAAGGACTTCTTAAGAAAGAGACCCCTCTCGATGCACTCATTTTCTCCGGTGCAGTCGGAATTCTCATCTTGGTTCTCACGGTCTTTAGATGGCAGGCGTCATTAGCAAAAGGCGCACACGGCTAATTCTTCAGTGAGGCAACCCCTCCGCCCAGCGAGTAGATATAACTCTTGTGATTTCGTTTATTCAGCGCCTAGAGGATCTTGCACAACAGAATCCAGATGCCATCGCTATCACCTGTGACGGACAATCAATCACACGACAAGAACTCCTGAATCAGGGATACAGCCTTGCGGTCTACTTGGCGGAAACCGGAACACGTGAAGGTGACATGGTGACCGTTGCGGTTCCCAACAGCATCGATTTCTTTATTGCATACGTCGCGGCGTGGAGACTTGGCGCAACTCCGCAACCAATTTCATCTCGACTGCCTCAGCGAGAACAAGATGCAATCATTGAATTAGCAAACCCGTCGGCAGTGATAGGGGTAGAGCCAGGAACATACGAAGGCAGAACATGTCTTCCCGTTGGTTTTCGTCCATCGCATCGCGATGCCAGCCACTTGCCATATGTGGTCTCGGCTGCGTGGAAAGCACCAACATCTGGAGGAAGTACAGGTCGTCCGAAACTCATTGTGTCTGGTGATCCCGCCGCATTGAATCCCGATGCACCTGTGCCGCTGCTTATGGACCCAGGCGGCTGTTTAGTAATGCCAGGGCCGCTGTATCACAACGGTCCTGCCGTGTGGAGTTGCCAAGCTCTGCTGCATGGACTCACCGTTGCTTTGTTGCCGCGATTCGATGCATCTCAAACACTTGAAGTAATTGAGTCACAAAAGGGGACAGTTCTGTACATGGTGCCAACCATGATGAAGCGCATTCTTCGCTTACCCGATGAAGAACGTCTCTCGCGCGACCTGTCGTCGCTTCGCGTGGTCTGGCACCTTGCCGAACCATGTCCTGAATGGCTGAAGCAGGCCTGGATTGATTGGCTAGGTGCGGAAAGAATTTTCGAGTTGTACGCCGGAACGGAAGCACAAACCGCAACCGTTATCAGTGGTCCTGAATGGCTGGCACATCGTGGATCAGTTGGGAAAGTAGTTCCCGGAACTGTTCTTATTACAGATGAAGACGGCCACGAAGTGCCGGTGGGCGAAATGGGTGAAGTGTGGATGCGGAGCCTGCGTGACACACCCACATACAAATACGTGGGTGCGGCGGCTCGTACTCGAGAAGGCGGCTGGGAATCGCTTGGCGACATGGGTCGGCTTGACGAAGACGGATATCTGTACTTGGGTGACCGTGCCGCCGACATGATTTTGTCGGGAGGCGCAAACATTTATCCCGCCGAAATTGAATCAGCAATTCAAGAGCATCCTGCGGTGAAGTCATGCGCAGTCATTGGATTGCCAGACGAAGATAAAGGCAACACTGTGCACGCAATTGTTGAAGCCAATGTTGCTGACATTCCTGAAGATGTGCTGAAAACTTTTTTGGGCGAACGTCTTGTGTCGTACAAGGTTCCGCGCACATTTGAGTACGTAGATTTCGCTTTACGCGATGACGCAGGAAAGGTGCGTCGCTCTGCTCTGCGCGCCGAACGACTGAAGAGTTGATTCGTTATCGTTTTCTAATGGCTAGAAACTTTTCGTCGATCATCAATTCGCTCGACACTGCGGTGTGGGAAGTGTTCGTTGAGAATCCATTTTTGATTGACGTTGCGAAAGTGGTCACTTGGTTTGGAACGGGTGCAGTTCTCATCCCTGTCGCAGTTGCTGTTGGTGTGGTTGTGTGGTGGAGAACACGCGACGTTCTTTCGGCGATTATTCCGTGGCTCACTCTTCAAGTGTGTGGTGTTGTTATTGCGTCTATGAAAAATTGGACTGCAGTGCAACGGCCACCCCGTGAGTTTTGGTTAACAACAACGGACTCTTTTAGTTTTCCTTCGGGACATGTGGGTAACACCACGGCATTGGTGGCCTCGCTCGTACTGCTCGTGTACAAGGCCTTGCCACACTATTCACGCACCTCGTTTGCGGTTGGTGGGCTTGTGTGTATCGCTATGGCCTGGAGCCGGTTGGCTCTAAACATCCACTGGATGTCAGATGTTGTGGCGGGACTTCTTACCGGAACTGCAATTGCATTCTTGGTTGCACGCGTTGCAGAAAGATTTAAATCTCCACGTGGGAGCCAACCTCAAACACCCGGTCAACGGGAAGGTTGAAGAAACGGCTCGCACTGTCTGCGCCGCGATTCAAGAAAACAAAAAGGTGTTCTGCAAGAGGATTCATTCCTGGTGCTTTGCCAGCGATGATTGATTCGTGGCCGATGAAATAGGTGATGTCGTCGACGTCTAATTCAAGACCGGGGTGGTTCATCGCGGCGAGAGTGGCTGGGACATCGGGCTCGTCCATGAATCCGAATTCCAACTCCACCTGACAGACGCCGGGTCCAATCTTGGTGACGGTTGCACGGTCCTTCATTTCAACACGAGGAAGATCTGACGTATCAACGGACACAATAAGAGTGTTCTTGTGTAGCACTTTGTTGTGGCGCAGGTTGTTGACAAGTGCCGGTGGTGCTTGTCCCAAGTCTTTGAACATAAAGACCGCTGTGCCGTTCACGCGCTTAACGTCTTCGGCTTCGTCGAGGACATCGGTAATACGTCGTTCACCACGACGAATTCGGGCTGCCACTAATGCGCGTCCACGCCGCCAGGTTTGCATTTGCACCATGAGGATGATTCCGACAGCCAAGGCGAACCAGCCACCGTGTGGGATTTTGACAAGGTTGGCTCCCAAGAAACCGGCTTCAACAATCAACAAGGGAATGCACAACGCAAATGCTTTCCATTGCTTCCAATGCCATTTATCTGTGAGTACTCGGAAGAAAATAAGAGTGGTGATGGCCATGGTCATGGTGACGGCAATTCCGTACGCAGCAGCAAGATTTGACGATGTTTGGAACCCAAGTACCAACCCAATACATGCAACCATGAGCAACCAGTTCACAAGTGGTACATAAATTTGGCCCGAATGCGCTTGTGATGTGTGGCGAATCTTGATGCGGGGGAGATAGTCCAACTGCACTGCTTGCGCGGTGAGCGAGAACACACCAGAGATCAGGGCCTGTGACGCAATGATGGTGGCCATTGTGGCGAGAAGAACGATGGGCAACAAGATTGCGTCGGGAACCATGCTGAAGAAAATGCTTTCGACGCTCTCGGCGTTTTCTGGTTGAAGGAGAAATGCTCCTTGACCCCAGTAGTTCAAAACAAGCGCTGGAAGAACCATTCCGTACCAGCCGAACATGATTGGTCGTCGACCAAAGTGCCCCATGTCTGCGTACAGCGCTTCACCGCCGGTGACCACCAAAAAGATTGAGCCGAGAGAGAGGAATGCGTGCCCCGTCTCGTGTGTGAAGTATTGGTATGCGTAATACGGATTGATGGACTGAATAATTCGTGGGGCATCTGCAATGTGCATGAGGCCAAGGACGGCCAATGTGGTGAACCACACAAGCATGATTGGCCCAAACACTTTTCCTACGGCGCCCGTTCCGCGTTTTTGAACTAGGAACAAACACATGAGAATTGCAATTGCAATAGGAATGACCCAGTCCGCGAAATTAGTGGACACTTGTTCAAGGCCCTCAACAGCAGACAAAACAGAAATTGCTGGTGTAATCACACCATCGCCATACAGAAGCGCAGTTCCGAACACTCCGAGGGTGACAAGAATTGCGCCATTTCGCACCGTTTCTCCGCGACGTGGCAACACCATTGCAGTGAGCGCAAGAATTCCGCCTTCACCGTTGTTGTCGGCACGCATGACGAACATGAGGTACTTGATGGAGATGATGATGATGAGAGACCAAAATGCAAGCGAGCAAATTCCGAACACATTGATCTGATCCACAGTCATGACGTGTGATTTCTCGGTGAATGCTTCTTTGAATGAATACAGCGGGCTGGTGCCAATATCGCCGTACACAATTCCCAAAGCGCCAAGCGCCAATGCAACAGTTCCGGTTGTGTGTCCGTGTCCGTGTCCGTGGGAATGGTCGTGAGTGTCGGCTGAACTCTGCGCTTCGCTGGCTTGCTGTTCTGCGAGTTGTCGAGCGTGCTCAACCGATTCGCGATCTACGGTGTTATCTGATCCCACAAGGAGGAAAGGCTAGTTCCGCCGCGCCAACGGTGCTCTGTTTCGCACGATGTTTCGTGGTGCATTACGAGAAAGTGATTCGGTCAATTCCTGCTGCGAATTGGGCACTTCGGGTGCGGTAGTCGCCAATGTCGCGCGGGGTGGGGGCTCCGGGGCTAAAAACCACTCGGTCACCCGATTGCGTGAGGGAAACCGCAATTTCTACGGCATCGGCCACATTGTCTGAATTTGCCGGACACACAGTGGCTCGGGTGGTGAGTAGTTCTTTGTACAGCCTGGTTGAAGGTGCTCCGAGAACGACAATTGCGCCTAAATGTTGAGCCGCATTAACAGCATTGCACAAGGGTCCGAAATCGACATTGCGATCCTCGCCACCCATGATGAGTACAAAACGTGAGTGATTAAACCGTTCGATAGCAGCAATGACGCCAAGAGGATTACTTGCGAGCGCATCGTCTACGAATTGACGATCGCCTTTTGTTGCGACCAGTTGTTGACGAGATGGAAGCGGCTGAGTGCTGTGGAGGGCATCAAGGACGTGGGCAAGCGTGAGCGAGTTATCGGCCGCAAGCGCAGCGTCCATTGCAAGCTCTAAGTTGCGCGGAAATGTTGTATTTCCCATTCGCTCTAGCGCTGCTTCGCCTTGGGGCGTGGCAAGTGCGACATGAACTGAATGCTGAGAGTTGCTGAATCTCTTTTTCAAGACGCCTTCTAAGCCGTGAGTAACAAGGTGTTCTTGGTCAGATGCGTGGCAGACCACGTGCTCGAGTTGTGTGTGTCCAAAGAGATTTAGCTTGTCGCGGTGATAGGTGGCTACTGAGCCGTGCCACGGAATGTGATCTTCGCCCAACGATGTAAGAACTCCGATAGATGGTGACGTTGTGCAGTCGCTGGCTTGGTAACTGGATACCTCAATAACGAGAAAGTCTGCGGTACGAGATGTTTGTGCAACGGGTACGCCAATGTTCCCTGCAAGTTCCACTGAATGTCCGGCGGAACGAAGAATGTTTGCAATGAGTGCAGATGTAGTGCTCTTGCCTTTCGTGCCTGTGACGCCAATAATTCGGCGCGGGTCTTGGTCGGCCAGCCATAGGGCAAGCAAACCGGACGATGCATAGTTGGCGAGTTCTTCTCGGTATCGAGACACCCCAGGCGACCGAATGATGAAATCTGGATTCCATTCGGGAATCTGATGAACACCAAGAAGTGAAACATCTAACGATTGAGCAGAGCGTTGTGCATCAACATCACTGTCGGGTGTATCGCTCACAATGGCGACTTGACAGTTTTGGCGTAGGCAGATTTCGGCAGCGGAATAACCTTCGCGTGCACCGCCCCAAACAATCACACGAAGCCCACGTACATCGGAGAGTTTCACGCAGATTGTCCTAGGAATGCTCGAATGTCGGCGTCAAATGTTGTGTTCGACCAGTCGCCCTGCTCTTCATCGGTTCTCGTTGCAGGCTGTTCTGCAAGGTTGCGACTCGCCATAACAACGGAATGCTGTGACCACGCTGGTGATTGCAGTAACTGGCGCATCGAGTCTCGTGCTTCTTGCACATCGGCCACGCACTCAAAAGGCTTGGAATCATCAGTCATCAGTTCGTGAAATCCTGAAATTTGAGTGGAGTCATTAAGAAGGTCGCGTCCGAAGATGTTTGCGATGCGCGCGGGCGAAAGATACGGCGCCAACGACAAAAACATCCCTCGACACTTCGGGCATTGACCGCACCATCCCTTGCTTCTCTTCGAATCATCTCGCAACATTGCCTGGTTGCAGCTCATAAAGAGCGGATGTAAATCAAGACACTTAGTTGCGAATGCGCGGGAAATGTGGTGGTCGGGTATGTCTCGAAGAACAGACATGTATTGCACTATTGACCCTGCTGAATCGACGGCCGCTCCGAGCACGCGTTCAAATTCAAGTGACTTACTGAACTGATGATTGATTTCTATTCCGTCTTTGACTCGTGTTGGCCGCGATGCGGATTTTTCGTTGGCCATCACCACGCTTGTGTGACCTGTGAGTTCAGCGGTGATAAGCGAAAGTAACGAATTGATTGCAGTAACGGGGATATGCCCGTTCGGTGCACCGGACTCGTTCATTTTCAACAGCACTGGATCCAGCGAACGCGATGCGGTGAGCAACTTCAGGGAAAGGGTGTCGGCAATCCGTTGGGCAAACGGATTCAGACCAATGGTGAAAAGAGTGGGTTGTAGATGTTGAAGAGCGCTAGCGACAACGCAGGAATCGCGACCGGCGCCAAAAGGAATGAGAGGAATTCCGGGGCTATGGAGCAAGGCCTCAATCGTGAAGTCGGCACCACGTGGCTCATCGGCCACCACAAAAGCAGTGGTGAGGGGGAGACCATTGTGGAAGGCGAATTCACGCATTCCTTCGTTGTATGTCTTTTCAACGAGGCGGTATCCAGCGTTCGAGATATCAATTTGAGGAAACCTCACCACCGCGGGCGCTACGGCCTTTGCATAACTCACACCTGCGACAATCACCAGAAGATCAAGTAGTCGTTCCACCGTGTGGTGGGTTTCTACATCAACCGGGAATTGAATGTGCTCAGCAAAAGAAATTTCACCACTGTGGTAGTGAAGCGTGACGTCGGGGCCACTCGCAGACCAGCCATCGATAATGAACTCAGTCGTCATTGATGGCTCCTCACATTCTCAGCCTAAAGCGGCTACACAGGTCCCCGCTTTCGCCTAGCGACAATTGTCACATTTAGGTAATGATGGGGGTGTGATTCAGCATTACATCGCCGCCCGTAACGACCTCGATGCCCCAGGCTCGCCCTTTGCAACGTCAGTCGCTGACGTGCGTGGAGTTCCAACGAAAGTATTTACTGCAGCACCACCTCACATGAGGGCGTTGTGGGAACTCAGCGCTGGTCATGCAAACAACGAATACTTGGTCTACGAAGACGAACGGTTTACATACGCAGAAATTCACTCGCAGGTAAGAACTCTTGCAACCTATTTGCAGGCACAGGGTGTCACACGCGGAACACGAGTTGCGGTATCTATGCGCAACTATCCGGAGTGGGTTGTTAGCTACTGGGCCACTGTCTCGCTCGGTGCTGCCTTGGTGGGAATGAATGCATGGTGGACTGCATCCGAAATGGAGTACGCGTTAAAAGACAGCACGCCGATTGTTCTTATTGTTGACGGTGAGCGACTAGAGCGATTTGTAGAGATTAAAGATGCTGCGCCAGTTCATTTGATTGTCACACGCAACACGTCGCCGCTACCAGACGGTGCAGTGATGTGGGCAGACGCATTGTCAGGGAATGACCCCGGAACTTTGCCGGACGCTCACATCGATACGGATGACGATGCAACAATTTTTTATACATCGGGTACCACCGGATTTCCGAAGGGTGCACAGTTAACAAATCGTGGGTCAGTTGCCAACATCATGAACATTGCGGCCATGACTGCGGCCACTGCACTTGCCGAGCAAAAAGCAATTGCAGCGGGCGATGTTCCGGCACCCACCAATGTTCCTGCAGCCGCCCCCGCTGTCATCTTTGCGCCAACGCCGCTGTTCCACGTGACTGCATGTAACTGCTTGTTGCACCCTTCAACATTGACTGGCGCAAAAGTTGTGATGATGTACAAATGGGATGCGGGTCGCGCACTCGAGCTCATCGAGCGCGAGAAAGTCACCACATTCTCTGGCGTTCCAACAATGGGTCGCGAATTACTCATGCATCCCGATTGGGAAAAGCGTGATACCTCGTCATTGCAATCAATGGGCGGTGGCGGTTCGGCAGTACAGCCAGACCTTGTGCACAAAATTGCTGGCGCACTGAAGGGTGGACAGCCGAGTACCGGCTACGGCATGACCGAGACATGCGGAATCATCACCGCTAATGCAGCACGTTTTTACATTGAGCGTCCTGAGAGTTGTGGACCACTTGTTCCAACGCTTGAAGGAAAGTTGGTGGATGAAGACGGAAACGACCTTCCACGCGATCCCAACACGGTAGGCATTTTGTGTGTGCGTGGAGCAGTCACAATTGCTGGCTACTTGAACCGGCCTGAAGCCACAGCCGAAACAATTAAGGATGGCTGGCTGAACACAGGAGACGTTGCACGAATTGATGCAGACGGATTTGTTTACATTGTGGACCGCGCCAAAGACATGGTGATTCGCGGTGGCGAAAATGTGTATTGCTCCGAAGTGGAAGCAGCCATTTATCACCATCCGTCAATTGCAGAAGCCGCAGTATTCGGTGTGCCCGACGAGCGATTAGGTGAAGAAGTTGCTGTTGTGCTGGTTCTGCGACCAAACACCACACTGACAGAAGATGAACTGCGCTCTTTCTTGTCATCAACGTTGGCCAAGCACAAGATTCCGTCCAAGATTTGGTTCCGCAACGAGCCAATTCCACGAAATGCGACTGGCAAATTCCTGAAGCGTGAGCTTCGTAAAGAACTTATTGGACAGTAAGTAGCCGTTACTTCGGCGACATCTTTTCCAACATGGCACCCATTTGACGGTGTACTGCGTTGATGGCTTGTAAGGGCCGGAACATCACTTTGAATTCAACTATTTGGCCGGCGTCGTTACAGGTAATGATGTCAACGCCATTTGCGTACTTGCCCTCAACGGTGGTTTCGAACTCGAGTACGGCTGTATTGCCCGACATCACCTCTTTCACGTAGCGGAACTTTCCGTCTTTGTGTGATGGCTCGTGAGATTCTGCCTTCTTGTCGCCGGGCAGTGTTTGGCTCGCGGCTTGCAAGTACAGCTTTGTGATTTCTTTGCCCACCTGTGGGGTGAAGACAATGGGGGAGTAAAACACGCAATCATCGGCCAGCAAAGTGTCGAGGCCGCCTTCAAGTTGCCCGCGCATATACAAATGCCATTTCTGCACTACTTGTTCAATCATGACAACCTCCCTCTCTCGGAAACCTTAGGCGCAGGGCGACGAAAACAGTGAGGTGGCGGACCGAGGGTTGGGGATAACCTTGTAATTCTTATGCCAACTCTGCCCACCGCCGCCTTTTCCATCACGCTCGATTGTCAACTCGACAACGTGCCTGGCGCACTTGGTCACCTGTGCACCGCTATCGGTGATGCGGGCGGCAACATTGGTGCACTCGACGGATTCGATGTGCGTGGCCCGGTACTGCGTCGAAACCTTGTCGTTCACTGTCGAGACGAAGCACATCAGTTGGCGGTTGTTGAAGCGGTGAAGAATTGCCCAGGCATCACCTTGATGGATTGGTGGGACCGTACATTCCGTATGCACGAGTCTGGAAAGATTCATGTTCTCTCTACTGCGCCGGTCAACGACAAAGACGATTTGTCTATGGCGTACACCCCAGGCGTTGCGCGAGTATGTACAGCAATTGAAAATGACCCTGCGTTGTCTCACAAGTACACCATTCGCAAGAATACTGTTGCAATCGTCAGCAACGGAACAGCGGTGCTTGGTCTTGGTGACATTGGTCCCGAAGGCGCCATGCCCGTGATGGAAGGCAAAGCACTTCTCTTCAAAGAGTTTGGTGGCGTTGACGGGTTCCCCATTTGCATTAACGCACGCACTGCCGATGAAGTCGTCGATTTCGTGCAGCGCATTGCACCAACTTTTGGTGGCATCAACTTAGAAGACATTGCTGCTCCCGAATGTTTCGAGATTGAAGAGCGTCTTCGTGCAAGTTTGGACATTCCCGTCTTCCACGACGACCAGCACGGCACTGCCGTCGTTGCACTCGCGGCATTGTGGAACTCATTGAAGATCACAGGAAAGAAAATGGAAGACCTGTCGGTTGTCATCGCTGGCGTTGGCGCCGCAGGTGTGGCCATTGGCAAGATTCTGTTGAACGCAGGGGTTGGAGAAGTCATCGGATGTGACCGCGTGGGAGCCATTTACTCAGGCCGCGGAGAAATGAACTCGGCCAAAGTGTGGTTTGCAGAGCACACAAATCAATCACGCAAGATGGGAACCATTAGCGATGTCATGAAGGGCGCAGATGTTTTCCTTGGAGTGAGTGGTCCAGATCTCATTACGGCAGCCGATGTTCGTTCCATGGCAAAGGATCCCATTGTGTTTGCCATGGCAAACCCCAACCCAGAAATTCGTCCAGAACAATGTGACGGACTTGCGGCGGTTATGGCAACAGGTCGCAGCGATTATCCAAACCAGATCAATAATGTCTTGGCATTCCCCGGAATTTTCCGAGGCGCATTAGACGCACACGCAACTGACATCACCGAGGGAATGAAGTTGGCTGCTGCAGTAGCAATTGCCGAGTCAGTCACCGATTCTCAATTGTCGCCTGGATTTGTTGTTCCCTCTGTGTTCGACCGCTCCATCGTCGAGCGTGTTGCACCGGCTGTTGCTGCCGCAGCTGTCAAAGACGGCGTTATTCGCAAGTTTTAAAAAACAAGAAAGACCCGCCGCATTTCTGCGACGGGTCCATTCTTGATGGGCTGTTACTTCAGGTCGAAACGATCGAGGTTCATCACCTTTGTCCAAGCTGCGACAAAATCGCGAACGAATTTCTCGCGATTGTCGTGCTGGGCATAGACCTCTGCGATTGCGCGCAGTTATCCGAGAAGCCCGGCAACGGCGTACACCTGACCAACGAACACCATAGGTGTGCGTCCGGTGAAGAGATCGCGGATGACGCCGCCGCCAACACCTGTCACGACACCCATGAAGACGGCAATGAAAGACGATGTACCGCTTTCGAGCGCGATGGATGTTCCCAGCACCACGAAGGCTCCAAGCCCGATGGCGTCACTCATTAAGTACCACAGTTGATTGCGAGGGTCTATGTGAACGGGAAGACGTAGAACAACGAGACCCACTACAACAGTGCATAGTGCAACAACTACTGGCCATTCATCACGAACCCAGGTGACCGGAAAGTTGCCAATGAGAATGTCTCGCAATGTCCCGCCGCCGATGGAAACAACGACAGCGAGAACTGTTGCACCAAGCCAGTCAAGCCCAGCTTCTGCTGCTGCAAGAACACCGGACGTAGCAAACGCGATTGTTCCGATGATGGCAACGAGAAGAAAGACGCCTTCGTTTGTCGCAACTTGAGTGGGAAGCACAGTGCGACTGTACAAGGTGCACATGAGTACATCTTTGAATGGTGGAGCTGGGGGGAATCGAACCCCCGTCCATCAGGCGCTATTTACCAGTGCTACAACCATTCCCGTTGTAGTGCTAACGCAACACTGTCGACGGGTCGACTACTTGGTTACCCAAGCCGCGTGTGGTCTTTCCCACAAGTCAAAAGTCTTTCCCATTGTCAGCGGTCTTTCTCGCCGTCATCCTCCGCTTCTGTTGCCGGGCTGCGATGGACTGGCCCCGTGCGGCATTGCTGCTCACGATGTCTCTCTACCGAGTATTAGGCGGCGAGAGCGAACTGCTCGTTGGCAATTCTGTTTTTTGCCCCGTTTAACGAATCTGAGCAATTCGGGTTGCACGTGCAAACAACGAAACTGCTGTCGAAACCTGTCAGCCCCATTGGTTGGTTGTGTAAAGACAAGTGTACGGCGGGGTGGTGTCAACTTTTTCCAAGATCTGTGAAAAGTTGCGAAGAACGGCTATTCCATACCTTTGCGCTGACGACCAAGTGATCGTTGAATTTCGCGTTGCACATCTTTTTCTGCAATTGACTGGCGCTTGTCGCCTTTCTTGCGACCACGACCAAGCGCAAGTTCCACTTTTACGCGTCCGTCAACCAATTTGAATGCCAGCGGCACCAGCGATAAACGTTCACGCGCAACGCGATCATGAAGTCGATTGATCTCATCGCGATGCAACAACAGTTTTCGCGGACGGTCGGGGTCGTGTGCTCCTACACCCACAGCAAACGAATAAGGCGCAATGTGAACTCCGTCCAGCCACATCTCGCCGTCGAGAATTCGCGCGTAGGCGTCGACCAGTTGAACTTGTCCAGCGCGAAGGCTCTTCACCTCGCTGCCAACCAGCACAATGCCGGCTTCGAACACGTCGAGAATCTCGTAATCGTGTCGAGCCTTGCGATTACTCGCCAGCACGGTGTTTGGTGACTTTGCCATAGGGGTAATCGAGCGTACCGCTAGCCTGCGCAGGGATGTCCGAGTCAGTCACGCAACAACTCACGGTGCCGCAAGAGGCCGCAGGCGCCATGGCCGCGCATGCCATTGCCTGTTATCCCGAAGAGATGTGTGGTCTGCTCATTGGCGCACCTGGATCAACCACAGTCACGCGTTTCGTGCCATGCACCAACATTGCCCACAGTGCATTGGTGTACACCATTGACCCGAAAGAGCACCTTCGCGCCGAGCTTGCCGCTGAAGCGGAGGGCTTGGAAGTGCTGGGGTGCGCGCACAGCCATACCCACACCGAGGCCTATCCCAGCAAAACTGACGTTGACCAGGCCCCCGATCCGGGCTGGCACTACATCATTGTCAGCCTGAAAACCGGCGAGCCGAAGCCCCGCTCATTCCGTATTGAGGCTGGAACCATTACCGAAGAAGTCATCGTTATTGCCTGATTCACCGATAGGGGGTGACAAAGGCTGTGGCGATGGTTACAATTCCGACTGGATTTATCGGGAATAGCACTCAAGGTGGAGAGGTTTCACCTAGAGGCCTGCCTGGTAGGCCGCGAAGGAGAACCATGTCGATTGCGGATGTGAGAAGGAACGGAGGCTCGGTGTTCGTACTTCAGAACGCCCTCGAGCTCGTTGGCAACACTCCCATGGTCGACGTCTCCAATTTGTCGCCTAATCCCAGTGTTCGCATCGTGGCGAAGTTGGAAAGCCAAAACCCCTTTGGCTCGGTGAAGGACCGCATTGCAAAAGCAATGATCGAAGATGCCGAGCGCACCGGACGCTTGGTGCCTGGTCAGCGCATCGTGGAGCCGTCATCGGGCAACACCGGAATTGCACTTGCTGCCATTGCGAAGATGAAGGGTTATCCCATCACCATCCTCATGCCTACTTCGGTCAGCATTGAGCGTCGACAAATGCTCGAAGTCTTCGGCGCTGAAATCATTCTCACACCCGGTGAAGAAGGATCAAATGGCGCAGTGCGACGCGCGCAAGAACTTGCAGCGCAAAACCCTGAATGGTGTTTCTTGTATCAGTATGCAAACGATGCAAACCCACGTGCGCACTACGAAGGCACTGGCCCAGAGATTTATCGCGACTGTCCAGAAATTACGCACTTCGTTGCGGGTCTCGGCACCAGCGGAACACTGATGGGTACGGGCAAGTATCTCAAAGAACAGAATCCCAACATCAAGATTGTTGCTGTAGAGCCTCCACTTGGTGAGCGTGTTGAAGGTTTGCGCAATTTGGACGATGGTTACATCCCACCCGTGTTCGACAACTGGCACGGCCGCGAACTTCTTGACCGTAAGCGCGTTGTTCGTCCTCGCGAATCTTTGGAGTGGACTCGCCGCATCGTGCAAGAGTGCGGAATTTTCGCCGGAATTTCATCGGGAGCATCGCTTGCGGGCGCTGTGAAGGTGGCGAGCGAAATTGAAGAGGGAACCATCGTGTTCATTGTGTGCGATGGTGGTTGGAAGTACCTGTCTACAGGTGCTTACACAGACGATCTCGATCAAGCCGAAGCAAACGCCGAAAAGATCATCTACTTCTAAGTGAGTAGCGCGCCGCTAACGGCCCGCGATGAGCACTGCTAGCCCTGCAACAACAACGAGTGCGGCTACAACGCGTCGTCGCATGTCTGATTCACCCAAGTAACGCGTTCCCACCAGCGCGACAATGACCACGCTTGATTCACGAAGTGCCGTTACATAGCCCACGGGTGCTTGTTGCATCGCAATGAGAACCATCCAATAGGTCAATGCAGATGCACTTCCAGCAAGCACAAACCAATGGGCTCGCGACTTCATTGCAGAGACCATGTCGCGTGTACGCCCCATGGCGATTCCAGCAATGGTGGTGCTCACAGCAGTAGCAACGAACAGCACAAGTGGATACAAGTTTCCGCCCGTCAATCGGGAGCCGTGACCGTCAACAACTGAGTACGCACCGATTGTGAGCGAAACCAACAACGCAGCCTTCACGTGCGATGCGTCGGCCTTTCCCGCAAGCAGAAGAATTCCGGCGATGGCAATAACAATTCCGAAAACCGCCAAGGCCGTGAAGTGATCGTTCAGAAAGAGAACTCCACCTATTGCGGCGAGTAACGCGCCGGCGCCCCGAGCGATGGGATAGGTAACAGAGAAGTCGCCAATGGTGTACGCGCGTGCAAGAGCGCCGATGTACACCACATGAATAACGCCGCTAGACAGCACCGGCCACCACGCCAAGTTGCTAGGCCAGCCAGTGAACAACAAGATGACTGCGCACACACACCCGCCAGCGGTCATCTGGCCCCACAGGGCAATCCATCGGTCACCGCTTTGTTTCACCCACAAGTTCCATGAGGCGTGCAACACCGCGGCGGCGAGAGCGAGAAGTGTTGCGGTGAGCACGGAGAATGACGCTACGCCTGTTGAGGGTGCTCACTGCGTATTGTGGGAAGCGCACATGCGCCGAATGTCGGTGGTGCGGAGGAAATCATCATGAGTCGCCCAGACGGACGCACACCAGATCAATTACGGCCTATGTCATTTCAGCGTGACTTCACGGAGATGTCGGCAGGATCAGTGCTGGTCACATTCGGGCGCACACGTGTGTTGTGCACTGCATCGGTTGATGAAGATGTTCCTCGTTGGATGAAGGGGTCGGGCAAAGGATGGGTCACCGCGGAGTACTCAATGCTTCCGGGTTCGTCGCCAGAACGAGTTGACAGAGAAGCGGCCAAAGGAAAACAAAGTGGACGCACAGTAGAGATTCAACGACTCATTGGCCGTTCGTTGCGTGCCGCATGCGATATGCGCGCCTTGGGTGAACGCCAAGTAGTAGTGGACTGCGATGTATTGCAGGCAGATGGTGGCACTCGCACCGCAAGCATTTGTGGTGGTTATCTCGCACTGCACGATGCACTCACTCGTCTTGTGCAGAACGGTTCCATTCCTCAGCACCCACTTCATTCCCTTTGTGCTGCAATTTCAGTGGGAGTGTGTGGGGGAGTTCCTGTTTTAGACCTTCCCTATGTTGAAGACTCCACCGCTGAAGTGGATATGAACGTTGTGATGTTGCGACCTGTCAACGGTGGGGAGTCTCGATTTGTAGAAGTGCAAGGAACCGCCGAAGGTATGGCATTCACGCGTGGCGAACTTGATGAGTTGTTGATGTTGGCCGATACCGGCCTTGGTCGAATCTTTGATCTTCAATCGGGCTTGCTGTCCGAGGCGCCACCTGCTCGACTTCCTGAGCGATAACCCTTATGCGACTCGTGTGTGCGAGTGCGAACCCGAAAAAGGTCGCGGAAATTTCCCGATTGTTGCCTGCATGGGTGGAGCTTCTGCCGCGACCACCAGAGGTGGGTGACGTTGAAGAGGCTGCACCCACGCTGGAAGGAAATGCCGCAATAAAGGCAGTCGAGATTGCAAACTTTGCGCACGAATGGGCACTCGCCGATGACACGGGACTGCTTGTTGATGCCTTGAATGGTGAGCCTGGTGTGCGTAGTGCTCGGTACGCGGGTGACAACGCAACCGATGCGCAGAATCGAGAGTTATTGTTACGCGCTCTACACGGAGTTACCCAGCGGTCGGCACGTTTCAGAACCGTTCTGGCCGTTGTGAACAGGTTGGGCGAAATGCATTTCGTTGCAGGCGAATGTGAAGGGTGCATTGCTACCAATGAACGTGGTGTTAACGGGTTTGGTTACGACAGTATTTTCGTTCCAAACGATGGTGATGGCAGAACTTTTGCTGAAATGTCCGCAGAAGAAAAAGATGCTCTCTCTCACAGGGGACGAGCGTTGCGTGAATTACCCGCTTTATTGTCACGCATAGTGGGGCTACCACCCACGTAAATCAATTGGCCATTCGGCCAGAATTTCTCCGAATTGGTTGGCTACGTACGCAGTGTCGTGCATGGCCATGGTGGGATCAATATGGGCAGGAGTGACGAAGGCTCTGTCGCCGACAACAGGGCGTGGCGTTTGGTCTTGTGGGGAGAACGTGATGTGCTCATCGGAACAAAACCACACGGAGTGACCAGAGATAGTGGGGCTGCCGTGGTCCATGCCGAGCGACTTCAAACCAACGTCCACGACTGACCACGATTCGTGTGACGAGATGACTGTTCCAACCACCCACATTGCCTGAACAAACGGCAAACCAAGTTGTGCATAGTGCGTGTCCATTAGTGCATAACTTCCTGCTTGCACTTCGTTCACAGTGGTTCCCGCAAACATGTCGTATGTGCCGGTTCCGCCAGCTGACACGATGTCTCCACCAACGTCTTCATGTGCAGTTGCAAGAATTGACATTGACTCGTGAACTTTGCGCTTTTTCTCGTCGCGGTCGGTCACCATCATGAGGTGTCCTTCGTAACCCATAACTCCGCGAACGGTCATGCCGCGTACGCGAGCAGCATCGGCAAGTCGCCCCGCATTTTTGGGGTCACATCCACAACGGGGAAGACCGACGTTGACGTCAATCATGACGTTGTGAATGCCAGCCTTTTCTGCCGCTTTCAGTGTTTCTTCTGAATCGATGGCAACAGTGATGAGTGCATGCTCTTGCGCATCAGCAAGTGCTTCTAATCGGCGTACGTCGACTACTTCGTTAGCAAGTAAGAAATCGTTGCCCACACCTGCTGCAACCATTCCCAGAATTTCGCGTGGTGTTGCGCAGGTGAATGAACTGTGTCCGGCCGCTTCTAATTCGGCAGCGAGACCTGTGCATTTGTGCGCCTTAATGTGCGGACGCAGGCGACGTCCTGGGTGCACTTCGGACATGGTGGCAATGTTTTTACGCAAGGCAGCAATGTCGATAACGACAGCGGGTGTGGGTAAGTCGTATATATGCACTGTGCCGGTGAAGGGACTCGAACCCCCAACACGCAGGACCTAAACCTGCTGCCTCTGCCAATTGGGCTACACCGGCGACCCTGTGAGGGTACCTGCGTAGGCACGGTGATGGCGTCTTCGGTGGCAAACTAGAGAGGTGACTGCATCTACAGCCCTCGATTCAACCCTTGACGCCACCGTTCTTCAGGAACAGCTCGGCCTAGCCGACCATGTCATCGACGAGGCCTCGTTGGAAAACAGCGTTCGCCGATTCGCAGAGCAGAAGATTGTGCTTCCCACGTTCATGGAGCTTGCCGAGCCACACCGTATCCCTGCCGACATTACGAAGGGCGTCGACAAGAACGCAGCCGACCCGCGCAACTTGTTCCGTGTGCATTGGTACAACGACCTGAATGGCGATCGTGTCGATGTTCCTAACCATGTGGTGCTCCCATCATCAATTACTGGCATCGATTCGCCAATCATCGTTGTCTTTGGTGACCGCTTTCCCATGATCACGGCGCACAAAGTTCTTGCTGCGTATTCATGTTTCGCACCGCGTGTCATTACCGGGCAGTTCGACCCCACTCGTCATCGCGCCGTATGGCCGTCTACTGGCAACTATGCACGCGGCGGAATTGCCATTAGTCGTCTCATGAGTTCACGTGGCGTGGCCGTTCTTCCCGCAGGCATGTCAAAAGAACGTTTTGATTGGCTAGATAAGTGGGTTGCCGATCCGTCAGACATTGTCCGTACACCAGGTACTGAAAGCAACGTCAAAGAGATTTACGACGCATGTAATGAAATGGCAAAGGACCCCGGCAATTTCATTCTGAACCAGTTCTGTGAATTCGGTAATCCCGTTGGACATTACGAAGTCACTGGTCGTGCTTTGGCCCATGCTTTTGAACATGTGAAGGCGAACGGATATTCAGACCTGCGTTTGGCTGCGTTTACTTCTGCAACCGGTTCGGCCGGCACCATTTCGGCTGGAGATCGGTTGAAGGACATCTACGGAACCAAGATTGTCGCAGTAGAGGCACTTGAATGTCCCACAATGTTGGAGAACGGCTTTGGTGAACACAACATTCAGGGAATTGGAGACAAGCACATCCCACTTATCCATAACGTGATGAATACAGATGTAGTTGTCGGCATCTCCGATAAGGCAACAGACGAATTAGACGTGCTGTTCAACACCCCAGAGGGTCAGAAGTACTTAGCAACTCGTCACGGAGCTAGCCCAGAGTTGCTGGACGCTCTCACTCACTTCGGATTCTCATCAATCTGCAACGTGTTGGCAGCAATTAAAACCGCAAAACTCCTCGGGTTTGGCGCGAACGATGCCATTGTCACTGTCGCCACTGATGGCAGTGCGCTGTACCCAAGTGAGCGCGTCAAGACACTGGCATCTCGTTTCAACAATGACTTCACTGCAATTGATGCCGCTGAAGTTTTCAGTGAACACCTTGGTTCAGTGGGAACAGACGCAATGATCGACTGCACCGAACAAGACCGCAACCGAATATTCAACTTGGGTTACTACACCTGGGTAGAACAGCAGGGCACTCCACTAGAAGTGTTCGAGGCCCGTCGTTCTCAATCGTTCTGGCGCTCCGTTCGTGCCTATGCACCTGTGTGGGATGAACTCATCAACGAGTTCAACGCACGTGTTGCAAAAGTGTCGAAGTAGTTCACAATGTCAAGCGTTGTCACAGGACTTGAGTGTTCTGTGTGTGGCGCTCGCATCAGCATTTCAACACCGCTGTCATGGCGTTGTCCGAATGCATCGACGAAAGACAGACATCATGTGTTGCGATTTGTTTCCGATGTTCGCCCGTTTCGTCCAGGCGCAGATGAAAATCCGTTCTTGGCGTATCGGCACTGGCTTGCCGTTGATGCATTTGGCGAGAGCATCGGGCTCACTGAAGACGCACGAATTCGAATCACCACCGACTTAAACACCGCGATAGCAGGAGTGGGCGGCGTGGGGTTTCACCGAACTCCCTTACAACGAGCCGACGAATTGTCCGACTCTCTTCGCTTCTCTGCCAATGGCGGAATCTGGGTAAAAGATGAGACCCGTAACGTTGCTGGCTCACACAAGGCACGTCATCTCATGACAGAAATGATTCACCTGCTGATGGCAGAGGAAGCGGGCGTTGCACCATGGTCGTCTCCGGCGCAGAGACCACCCTTGGCTATCGCGTCGTGCGGAAACGCTGCCATAGCAGCGTCAACAATTGCCGCGGCGGTGTCATGGCCAATCGCTGTGCATGTCCCCGTAGCGGCAGCGCACGAAGTGGTGTCCACTCTTCAGTCTCTGAATGCAGATATTCGCGTGTGTCCTCGTGTAGACACCGACCCCGCGGGGGATCCGTGTGTGTATCGCTTCCGCGAAGTTGTGAAGTCGGGTGCAATTCCTTTCGGCGTTCAGGGAACTGAAAACGCGTGGTGTCTTGATGGTGGTCGCACGATTGGTTGGGAAATCATGGAGCAAATGGACAACCAGGTTGACCGCATCTTCATTCAAGTTGGCGGCGGAGCATTTGCATCGTGTGTGGCAAGCAGTATGAAATCGGTTGGCGTTCACCCGAAACTTCACGCTGTACAAACCGAAGGTTGCGCACCTCTTTCGCGTGCGTGGGATCTTGCACTCGCAAGCGGTGGTGCGCGCAACGCCGGGCCACGTTGGAGTTCTTGTATGTGGCCATGGGAATCCGAACCACATTCGCTCGCTGATGGAATTCTCGATGATGAGACCTACGACTGGATTGGCGTTCTTGACGGCATGGCCGACACGGGTGGTTCACCTGTCGTGGCGGCGGAGATGTCTGTTGTCGCATCGCATCGCATGGCAAACGAACTTACTGGCATTCACGTGAGCCCCACGGGTAGCGCTGGCCTGGCTGGGTTACTAGAGATTCGTGAGAACATCGACGACGATGAACGCGTCGTAGTGGTCTTCAGTGGAATTCAGCGCTAATTGGCGTTGACTTCAACAAGTGCACCCGTTTCGACGTCGTAAACAAATCCACGGATGTGATCTTTGTAGACAATAAATGGGCTATGAGCCAGCCTCGCCATTGATTGACGAACATCTTCGTAGGGGTCATTGAAGGTTTCAATTGCCCACCACGGTTTGATTCCGCAGTCTTTTTCAATTTCACGTTTAAAGCCGTCTTCTGTGACGGACTGCAAACCGCAGTTGGTGTGGTGAATAAGAACAATCTCTTGCGTTTTCATTAATCGCTGCGAAACAACGAGCGATCGCACGACATCGTCGGTGACAACTCCACCAGCGTTTCGAATGATGTGTGCGTCACCATGAGCAAGCCCCAACATTTGGAAGATGTCCATTCGGCTGTCCATACACGCAACGATTGCAAGGTGTCGTTGGGGGGTGAGGGCCAGTCCAGCATCGGGAAAGGTACGGACGAATTCCGCATTGTTGACGAGTAGGTCGTCGGCATTAGGGGAGAAGTCATCAGGAACTGGCACGGGTACAGTCTGCCCCAGCAGGTAGCCTTCAGAAGATATGAGCACCTCTGGTCTTCCTGTTTCCCCCGTTGCATTCGATTCCGCGGGCGACCCGCGTGCAGACATTTTCACTCGACTCCTCAAGAATCGCGTCATCATGTTGGGCACCGACGTCAACGACGACATCGCAAATAGTTTGTGCGCTCAGCTTTTGTACCTTGAAGGCGAAGATCCAAACGCAGACATTTGGCTGTACATCAACAGTCCTGGTGGGTCAGTCACCGCAGGAATGGCTATCTACGACACCATGCAGTTCGTCAGTTGTGACGTTGCAACCGTGTGCATGGGTCTTGCGGCGTCCATGGGTCAGTTCCTTCTCACCGCTGGTGCCGCCGGAAAGCGTTACACCCTTCCCAATGCTCGCATCATGATGCACCAGCCTCTTGCGGGTCTTCGCGGTCAAGCTGCAGACATCGCAATTCAGGCCGAGCAACTTCGTTTCACCAAGCGCCGCATGGCCGAACTCATCTCGCATCACTCAGGTCGTGCGCTTGAAGAAATTCAAGCCGACAGCGAACGCGACCGTTGGTTCACCGCCGAAGAAGCTAAGGACTACGGCTTGGTAGACAAGGTCATCGTGCGTCGCGGAGAAATTCGCTAGTCACAACTACGGAGCCACGGTGGTGGTCGCCACAGTTGTTGTGGGGAGACGCGGCGGCTCAATATTCACGCCAGTAGTGATATCAACTGCGCATGTGCTTTTGACCCAATCACGAACTGCAAGCGACGATTGATTTGCGGCATACGTTGCGTCGGCAAGTTTTTGTACTTCGTCTGGCTGAGATGGGTCAACATCTTCGGCGGTTCGCAACAGGTCGGTTAACACGGCAAAGTCTTTTTCAATTGACAATGGCGCCTTAGTGAGTAGCCGTTCGTAGCGGTCAACCATTGCACTTATCTCATCCACTGTGGTGGGTTGCTGGGCAATGGCGGGAATCTCTTTCCCTAACTGAGCACAGAATGCCGACCCTGTTCGCTCGGAACCGCCGCAGGATGCCAGCACAAGAACAACGAAGAGAACAGATGTCATTGCAGCGGCTCTCTTCGTACACATTCCCTTAATTCTTTCAGAACTGAGCCCAAGGGAGACTGCACATGTTCGCAGCCATTACATCGGCAACGCTTACTGGTACATCTGGGTCACGCATTGTTGTGGAATCTCATGTTGGGCCCGGCATACCAGCATTCACTGTGGTGGGTCTGCCCGACGAAGGATGTCGCGAATCTCGCGATCGAGTGCGTGCTGCCATGTTGTCGAGTGGTCTCGAATGGCCGAACCGGCGTATCACCATCAACTTGGCTGGCGCGGGAGAACGGCGCGGCGGGGCCGGTCTTGATGTCGCCATTGCGGTTGGCTTGTTGGTGGCAACGGGCGTTATTCCAGCCGAGGCTGCACACAACGTCGCGTTTATTGCTGAATTAGGTCTCGATGGGTCATTGCGTACTACTCCAGGAATCGCGCCATTAGTAGCCGCCGTTGCCGATCACGATGTAGTGGTGGCTGCAACTGCAGTGAACGAAGCACTGCTTGCACGACCCTTGCGTGTGCGCGCAGTGAGTTCGTTGTCAGAACTTGTTGCTGCGCTGTGTGCAGATGCTCCGTGGCCAAACGTAGATGTTGAAATTCCACGAGTTGTCGTTGATGATGTTCCAAATTTGTCCGATGTGCGAGGTCAGCCACTCGCACGCTTGGCGTTAGAGGTATCGGCGGCGGGTCTTCACCACATGCTGATGATTGGCCCGCCAGGTGCTGGCAAGTCCATGTTGGCCAAGCGTCTGCCTGGTTTACTACCCCGACTGACTCACGATGAAGCTTTTCAGGTCGCCATGATTCGAAGTGCCGCTGGAATGACAGTGCAGACGGAACTAGCCACATCACCGCCATACCGTGCTCCGCATCACAGCATCTCAATGGTGGGCATGGTGGGTGGGGGTTCTGCACATGTTCGGCCGGGTGAAATCACTTTGGCATCGCACGGGGTGTTGTTCCTCGACGAAATGGGTGAGTTTGCTCCAAGTGTTCTTGATGCCTTGCGTCAACCACTTGAAGAACGAACCGTTCACATTGCGCGGGCTCACTCGCGAGTAGAGATGCCGGCTAATTGTTTATTAATAGCGGCAACAAACCCGTGTCCGTGCGGTGTTGCCGTTCGTGCAAATTGCGAATGTGCACCTGTTGCGCGTCAACGGTACTTGCGCAGATTTAGCGGACCATTGCTCGACCGTTTCGATTTGCGCGTGCATCTCAGCCGGCCATCAACACATGAACTCACCGGAGATGAAAAAGGGGAGTGCAGCGAAGTGGTAGCCGAACGAGTGGCGACGGTGCACGATATTTCACATGCTCGTCAAGGATGTGTGAATTCAGCCATCACCGGAGACATGTTGGACGACGTCGCACCACTAGATGACGACGCGTTGATGTTTTTGCGTCATCAATTAGACAATGGAACATTGACCGGACGTGGGTATCACCGTGTGCGACGTGTGGCCAGAACGTTGGCCGACCTCAACGGAGAAACAGGTGTTATTTCTCATCAATGGGTCAGCGTGGCATTGCATTTGCGCGCTCGTCTCGAAACGGGTGTGGTTCATCACTAATGGCAGAGAGTCCCATGTGGGCATATGCCGCTGCATTGGCTGCACTGCCACTGCAGACCCATGGTCGCCTTCGCCGTGTTCTCTCGCTTGGTGTGCCAGACGAAATGTGGGAACGCATTATGAACTCTTCGGTTTCTGTGCCCGGAATTAGTGACGATGTCTTGTCTGCATGGCGATCAACTCGGCGTGACGCTGTAGGACACATGGAAGATGTCTGTCGCACAAAGAACATTTGGGTGAGTGTTCGGGGAGACACCGCGTATCCGCAACCGCTGGTGTCAGATCCCCATGCGCCTGCCGTGTTGTTCGCACTTGGATCACTTCAACATTTCGCACATCGTCGCGTGGGAATTATTGGAACACGTCTTGCTACACAATCAGGTCGACATTTTGCGCGAACGTTGGGAGAACAACTCAGCAACGAACATGTGAGTGTGGTCTCTGGTTTGGCGCGAGGCATAGATGTAGAAGCGCACGTGGGTTCTGTGAGATCAGAAGGTGGTGCTCCACCCATCGCGGTGGTGGCAGGTGGACCCGATGTGGTGTATCCGCCAGAACATTCGAACATGTGGCACAACGTTGCAGAACGTGGTGTTGTGCTGAGCGAATCTCCACCAGGGTCCACACCAGAGCCGTATAAGTTCCCCCTGC
This sequence comes from Ilumatobacteraceae bacterium, assembly GCA_021299715.1. Lineage (GTDB taxonomy): Bacteria > Actinomycetota > Acidimicrobiia > Acidimicrobiales > Ilumatobacteraceae > UBA2093. The sequence continues at coordinate 172,227 of JAJTEL010000002.1, forward strand.
GCAACAGAATTTTGGCGGCGTTAAGCGAAGTACTCGTCGTTGTTGAATCACGTTCCACTGGTGGGTCAATGACAACTGTGCGTGAAGCGATGAAACGCGACATCACAGTGATGGCTGTTCCTGGTTCACCTCACGTCAAACCCAGTGAAGGAACAAACGACCTGTTGCGCGACGGATGTGCACCCGTTACATGCGTTGACGATGTGTTGGTCATGCTTGGTTTGGATACGCGCCGTGTTGGTGGCAGCCAAATTGGGCGACTGCCGCCAAGTGCGCGGGAACTGCGCATTCTCGACCTCATGGAGAATCGGCCGCTCACGTTGGATGAGATTGCTCTTTTGTCTGGCGTGCCCATTGTTGACGTTGCAGTTGTTTTGGGCACTCTCGAAGCTATGGGGTGGGTGGCGCACAGCGACGGCTGGTGGGAGGCACTCACTCGGTAGTTCTTTAGAACTACCGTGGTGGCATGAGCGGTGGAGCCACAACACGTGACAAGCGCGCCGATATTTCTGTCTTCGAGCTCGACAAACACATTCGCTCACTGAGTTGCGGAGATGTTCTCCGTGAAACTCGTCGCTCCGACCTTTCGCGTGCGCTTCTCGATTTCATGGCGCTGGGGGCATCGCGTGCACCGGACGTGTCTCGCGACATGGTGGAAAGCTATGTGCGTAGTCTTGAACAACGCGAGTATTCGGTGGAAACCGTTGAACAGCGACTATCCACTGTGGCGTCATACTTTTCATGGTTTGTTCGCACCCACAAGCCAGCGCGTGGCGAAACTGCAATGGTGTCGCCTGTCAAAGGAGTTACTGCGTCTCACAGTGCATCGTGTTCGGCATGTGCCGCGCCAAGTGCAACAACGTTGAAAGGCGAATGTTCACTTCGCAACAGCCGTTTGTCGAAGTGGCAGCCAGCCCTGTTCGAGCAATCGCTGACGGCGTCAGCAGCAAATACTCGAGCTGCGTATCGGCGCGATATAGAACTCTTTGCAGAATGGTTGTTGGACTCTGAAAGTTCTGCGGCGCCCCAAGACATATCGAAAGACCATGTACGTGCGTATTTGGCACATCTACATGAATGCGGAGCAACGTCACGCACGGTAGCCCGCCGCATTGCTGCGTTGCGACGGTATTTCCTGTGGGCAATCCGCAAAGGAGTGTGCAGTACTGATCCCACCGAAGCAGTGCACACGCCGAAAACAAAAGGCCGTCTTCCTCGTCCGCTCGATGAGGCCACGGTATTCGCCCTAGTAACAAGCGAAGATCCCACCGCCCCCGAATGGCGGCGTGCACGAGACCACGCAGTCTTGGAAATTCTCTACGGAAGTGGGCTTCGCGTCTCCGAAGTGTGTTCGCTGCACTTGCAGAGCATCTCGTCAGATGGCTCCACGTTGCGCGTCATAGGTAAGGGGTCAAAAGAACGAATTGTTCCGCTGAGTGTTCCCGCCACTCATGCAATTCATCAGTGGTTACAGCTTCGACACGAAGTTGCTGATGAAGGGTCCGGAAACGCCTTGTTTCTCAGCGCGCGCGGCAAGGCGGTGGGTCGTCGCGATGTTGCGCGTCTTTTAGACGAGGCGTGTGAACGCGTGGGAATTGCCGGTGGTACGCATCCACACGCGTTGCGGCATTCATTTGCAACGCACCTCATGGACAATGGCGCCGACACTCGGTCCATTCAGGAACTTCTTGGCCACAGCGACGCTGCAACAACTCAGCGTTACACACACGTCAGCAAAGAACGCTTGCGCCTTGCATATACAGAAACACATCCGCGCGCATGAACGCACGACCCATTCGATACACAATCGACTCTGCTTGGGATGCCTGGCATGCATCGCAAGAAGTCACTGCGCGTGAGTGGCTTGTGGTGCACTACGCATCATTGGTGAAGTTCGTTGCGGGTCGTCTCGCTGCGGGATTACCGAAAACTGTCGACACGGGTGATTTAGTCAGTGCTGGTGTCTTCGGCCTCATGAACGCGATCGACAAATTCGATCCATCACAGGGTTTCAAGTTTGAGACCTATGCAGTGCCGCGTATTCGTGGTGCAATTTTGGATGGACTGCGAGCACTCGACTGGGTTCCGCGCTCGGTGCGTTCACGTTCTCGTTCTGTTCAAGACGCCATCGCTCAGTTAGAACACGAACTTGGTCGCACACCAACGGACGAGGAAATTGCATCCGAGTTGCAGATCTCGGTTGAAGAACTAGAGAAATGGTTGACCGACATTGCTGCAGGTGCCGTTGGTCCGCTTGATCATGTTGCTATGGATAACGCACCGGCCGAAGCAGATGCACACCTGCAACCAGGTCGGGCCATGGAAGAGGGCGAACTACGTGATGCAATGCGCACAGAGATTTCGCGACTTCCAGAACGAGAGCAAGCAATTCTCATTTTGTATTACGAAGATGGTTTAACGTTGTCCGAAATTGGCGATGCGTTAGGCGTTACCGAAAGTCGCGTGTCGCAAATTCACACCAAAGCTGTGTTGCAGTTGCGTTCACGTCTCGCAGCCGCCGGAATGGCATAACCGTCGCTTGCGTGGCTGCGCACACATCGCAGCATGAGATTTTCTTCTGTGGCAGCAGTTGGTCTGGCGTGCATTGTTCCAATTCCTGGTGCCGTCATTCGGTCGTTCGAGGCTCCGGCCTGCGAGAGATGTTCGGGGCATCGCGGGGTGACTCTTCAGACCGAAGCGGGGCGAACAGTGGTGGCGACGACGTCGGGGAACATTGAGTTCGCAGGCCAGGTGGGGGACAGGTTGTATGTGGTGCAACGGGTGGCTCCGACGGTGCGCGTCACCTACGGAGACCTAGCGGCATTGCTTCCAGGCACTCAGAGTGGTCATGGGCTGGTGGCGGGGGAACCGGTAGGTCTGGCAGGAGAATCCACCTACATCAGCGTTCGCGTTGGGCAGACCCATGTGGAGCCTCTTCGGGCTCTGGGGCTTGGTCGGCCTCGTTTGGTAGGTCCAGGGGGAGTGGCGGCGGCAATTGTGGGGCCAGAACTGTGGGGCCAGAACCCTTCTCCCGATAGAGTTTCCGAGGCCCTTCGAAGCACTTCGCTTCGATCGGACACAACACATCATGCACACCGGCCACCTGCGGTCGCTTCGGCGTCGGTCCGGTGTGTGGACAACCGCAGAAGGAGAAAAATCATGGCTGTCGTCTCTATGCGACAAATGCTCGAGGCTGGAGTTCACTTCGGACACCAGACCCGTCGTTGGAACCCAAAGATGAAGCAGTTCATCTTCGGAGAGCGCAACGGAATCCACATCATCAACCTCGATCAAACAATCGAGCGCGTGGAAGTTGCTTACGCATTCGTGCGTGACCTTGTCGCTAATGGCGGCACCATCTTGTTCGTCGGCACAAAGAAGCAGGCACAAGACCCCATTCGTAGCTACGCAGAGAAGTGTGGCATGCACTACGTAAACGAGCGTTGGCTCGGCGGAATGCTCACCAACTTCGAAACAATTTCAAAGCGCGTTGGCAAAATGCAGGAATACGAGCGCATGAAGGCATCGGGCGAATTCGACGCCATGCCAAAGAAGGAAGCACTTCTTCTTACTCGCGAACTTGAAAAGCTTCAAAAGAACTTGTCGGGTATGGCACACCTCAGTCGTCGTCCCGATGCAATCTTCGTGCTCGACACAATGAAAGAGCACATTGCAGTCACTGAAGCCAACAAGCTGAAGATTCCTGTCATCGCAGTAGTTGACTCAAATGTTGACCCCGACCTCATTCAGTTTCCAATCCCCGGAAACGACGACGCAATTCGTGCAAACGACTTGCTCACTCGCGTCATTGCCGAGGCCGTCATTGAAGGTCGCTTCATCAACCAAAAGCGCAACCCAGCAGGTGCAGCAGCCGCTGCAGCTCCCGCAGTTCGCACACCAGAAGAAGAAGCAGCATTTGCTGAACAGCAAGCAACAGCACGCGCGCAGGCAGCTGCCGCTCAGGCCGAGCGTGAAGCTCGTCTTGCTGCACAGAAGTCCACCGAAGCCCCCGCAGCGGAGTAAGTCGTATGTCATACACAGCAAAGGATGTATCCAGCCTGCGCCAGTCAACTGGTGCCGGAATGATGGATTGCAAAAAAGCACTCGAAGAAAGTGGCGGCGACATCGAAGCAGCCAAGCAGTGGTTGCGTGAAAAGGGTCTTGCAGCAAGTGCAAAGCGCGACGATCGCGACAACGCACAAGGAGTCGTCTCCATCATTGTTGATGGTGCACGGGCATCCATTGTGAAGTTGAAGTGTGAAACAGACTTTGTTGCATCATCCGACAGTTTCAAGGCTGAAGCCGACGCGCTTGCCGCAGCAGTCCTTGAAAAGGGCGAAGCTGGTCTTGCCGATCGCACAACTCAAATTGACGACCTCAAGATTCTTCTCAAAGAGAAGATTGAAGTTGGCGAAACTATTCGTTTCGAAGCTGCTGCTGGCAACATCATCGATTCATACGCACACATTCAGGGTGGTCGTGGCGTCAACGGTGTCATTGTTGAAATGAGCGGAGCATCTGTCGAGCTTGCACATGACATTGCTGTTCACATTGCCTTTGCACGTCCGAAGTACCTCACACAAGATGACGTACCTGCCGATGTTGTTGCTAAAGAACGCGAAACTCTCGAGACCATCACTCGTAACGAAGGCAAGCCAGAGCAGGCAGTTGCAAAAATCGTCGATGGTCGAATTGGCGGTTTCTTCAAAGACGTGTGTCTTCTCGAGCAGCCCTATGCAAAAGACGACAAAGTCTCTATCAAGCAACTTATTGGTGACGCGAATATTATTCGTTTCGCACAGGTAGAAATCGGCTGATATGTCAACAAGACCCCGCTGGTCGCGAGTAGTGCTGAAACTTTCGGGTGAGGCACTTGCAGAACCCAGTGGTTTTGGTCTTGATAACAATGTTCTGACGCAAGTCGCAACGGAAGTTCGTGAAGCGCGTGAAGAACTTGGAACCGACATTGCAATAGTTGTTGGTGGTGGCAACTTCTGGCGAGGTCTTAAAGGTGCTGGCCAAGGTATGGACCAAGCGCAAGCAGACTTCATGGGAATGCTTGCCACCGTCATGAACGGATTGGCGTTGCAAGATGCACTCGAACGAGTTGGTCAGCATTCACGTGTGATGTCGGCAATTGAAATGCCAAAAGTTGCCGAGCCGTACATTCGTCGCCGTGCCGAGCGCCATATGGAAAAAGGTCGCGTGGTCATCCTTGCTGGTGGAACCGGAAACCCGTTTTTCACCACCGATACCGCTGCAGCATTGCGCGCCGCCGAAATTGAGGCCCAGGCCATCTTGAAAGGCACGCACTCCGGAGTCGATGGTGTGTACACCGCCGACCCGAAGTTAGACAAGAACGCCACGCGTTACGACCAAATCAGCCATATGGATGTAATTACCAAAGGCTTAAAGGTCATGGATGCAACTGCAATTACCTTCTGTATGGACAAAAAATTGCCCATTGTGGTGTTCGATTTGTTGGCGCGGGGCAATGTGAAGTCCATTCTCAGGGGTGAGCCAGTAGGTACGCTGGTCGGGTGATCGAAGACACCCTTCTTGAGGCCGTCGACAAGATGGAGCGGGCGGTTGCCCACGTCCAGGCGCAGTTCTCATCGGTGCGAACAGGCCGAGCCAATCCGGCCCTCGTGGAAAAACTTCCCGTCGAGTACTACGGGTCAACTGTTCCCCTTCAGCAGCTGGCCGGTTTCCAAGTTCCCGAAGCACGCACATTGGTGGTGAAACCACACGATCGCGGAGCCATGGCTGCCATTGAGAAGTCCATTCGCGAGAGCGACCTCGGTCTTCAGCCGTCAAACGATGGTGTAGTCATTCGTTTGTCCTTTCCGGTGCTCACAGAAGAGCGTCGTAAGGAATACGTAAAAGTGGTCAAGAACATGTCTGAAGACGGTCGGGTTGCCGTGCGAAACATCCGCCGCGATGCTCGCAAGCAATTGGAAACCGCAGAGAAGAACTCTGAGTTTTCAAAAGACGACCTTGAACGGGCCGAGAAAGAACTCGACAAGTTCACCCAGGACCACATTGAACAGATCGATAAAGCTTTTGCCCGTAAGGAACAAGAGCTGCTCGAGGTATAGGAAACTGGGCAACTACGGTTGTACCAGGACACCCGAAAGGGGAGAAACATGAGTGACGACATTTGGCGCCGTAAGGACGACACCAACGACGACTCGTACGGTACGGACTTTGGTTCCGACTTCGGAACGGTTCAGTTTGCCGACGACCCAACAGCAGAGCCAGCGCTCAGCTTTGGTGGCGGCGACACGGGCAATCTTCCGCATTGGACCGAACCTGCAACGGGAGAGATTCCTGTTCTCGACGATGAAGACGATGTGTGGGGTGCGTTCTCCGAGCCGAGCGAACCATCACGTCGCCCCGAACGTCTCACTATCGGAACCGACCCAACAGGTGATCGATCACGTCCACAACGTGACATCACCGGTGGTTATGACCGCGATCCATCACGTGACATCACGGGTGGAGTTCCTCGTGCAGGTCGACCACAACCAGTTCGCCGCGTAGGACCACGCGGACCACGCACAGGTGGCATTGGCCGCGACATGCCAACAGCTGTTACCACCGCGCTCATCCTTCTTGCAGTGTTTATTGGTGCAATCATGTGGCGCCCTGCTGCTGTCATGATCATCGTTCTTGCAGTCGTCGGACTTGCCGCAGTTGAGTTCTTCAGCAAGGTCACAGAAAAGGGATACCGACCCGCCACGTTTGCTGGTCTCATTACATGTGTCGCGGCGCCACTTGCTGCCTATTGGATTGGCGACGAAGCATTGCCGCTGGTGTTTGCGTTTGGATTCCTCGCAATCTCCATTGGTTTCCTCGGAGCATCCAGTATTCAAAGTGGTCCCATGCCAAACGTAGCCATCACAACAATGGCAATGATCTGGATTGGTCTTATGGGGTCATTTGCTGCCCTCATGCTTCGATACTCCGTGAACGGAGTTGGGGCACACGTAGGAACAGACACGTTGTTCATGGTGGTTGTTGCCGTCATCGCAAACGACATTGGCGCACTGTTTGTTGGTGCATCAGTTGGCCGCACTCCATTGCGCGAGTGGGTGAGCCCAAATAAGACAGTGGAAGGCGCAATTGGTGGCGGACTCGCCAGCATCATTGCTCTCATCGTGTTTGGTTCGCAGAACGGCACATGGAACACGATGGGCGAGTGGATTGCACTTGGTCTTGTAGTGGCGTTCATGGCACCGCTTGGCGACTTGGTGGAATCAATGTTTAAGCGCAACCTCGATGTTAAAGATTTCGGCACCATCGTGGCTGGCCATGGTGGAGTACTCGATCGCTTCGATGGTTTCTTGTTTGCACTTCCAGCTACGTACTATCTCATGCTGGTTCTTCAGCCCTGGGTCTAGGTCACAGGCGTTGCGACGCCCTATTGACACATAACTCTGACAGACTGACGCCGTGACTCAGAAGCGCGTTGCTATCGCCGGATCTTCAGGATCTATTGGCGTGCAAACAATCGACGTGGTCTTGGCTGAGCCAGACAAGTATGTGGTCTCTGCTCTCGCGGTGGGTTCGTCAGCCGACATTGTTATTCAACAAGCACGTCAACTTCGTCCAGAGTTGGTTGTTGTTGCTAACGACGAATGCCGTGTGCAGGTTGCGCAGGCATTACCTGGCGTCACCGTGACCGGAACATTGTCCGACGTCGTAGACGTGGCCGATGTTGTCATCAATGGCGTTGTCGGGTTCGCAGGTTTATCGGTCACTCTCGAAACACTTCGTAGTGGCAAAACACTTGGTTTAGCCAATAAAGAAAGCCTCATTGCAGCAGGTCCGTTGGTGCAGCCGTTGCGTTCAACTCCAGGTGCACAACTTGTCCCCGTCGATAGTGAACACTGTGCATTGCATCAGTGTTTACGCTCATCATTTGATGCGGGTGCCGAAGTGGCGCGTCTTGTTCTTACTGCAAGTGGCGGACCCTTTCGTGGTCGCTCGGCAGAGTCGTTGCAGTCAGTCACTGTCGACGAAGCGTTGAATCACCCCACATGGAAAATGGGTCCGAAGATCACCATTGACTCGTCAACACTCATGAATAAAGGTCTTGAAGTTATCGAGGCACACGAACTGTACGGAACTTCGTACGACAACATCGATGTTGTGGTGCACCCACAGTCGGTTGTGCACTCAATGGTGGAATTCACCGACGGCTCCACCATTGCGCAACTCTCAATGCCCGACATGCGCCTGCCTATCGGATACGCACTTGGTTACCCCCAACGCATCTCTACTCCATTTGGTCGCATCGACTGGAACACGTTGTCTCGACTTGACTTTGAAGCACCAGACCGCAACACATTCCGCTGCCTCGACCTTGCCTATGCCGCTGGTCGTTTGGGCGGAACTGCGCCCGCTGCATTGTCTGCCGCTAATGAAGTCATCGTTGATGCGTTTCTGGATGGTCGCATGAAGTGGTCTGCAATTGCCCAACATCTAGAGAATGTGTTGAACAGATTTATCGCTACTACGCCAACGTCAGTTGACGATGTATTAGCCGCCGACGCCGAGGGGCGAGCACTCGCCCAGGAGGAACTTTCACGATGAGCAATTTCTACCATCGCTTCCGAGCAGAAATGGCTGCTGGTGGAGCTGTTGAAGAAACAGAAGATCCACAGGCCACACGATCTGGTGCGTTCACTGGTCTTGTCATGGTCGGTCTTCTTGTGTGGCTGGCTTTTTCCAACATATGGACTTTCGTCTTTGTTGTTGGGCTACTTGTGTCGGTCTTCCTTCATGAGGTTGGCCATTTCTCTACTGCGCGCTGGACTGGCATGAAGGCAACGCAGTTCTTCATGGGGTTTGGTCCCCGTGTCTGGAGCCGCACAAAAGGTGAAGTGGAATACGGAGTACGTGCGCTTCCGTTAGGTGCATTTGTACGCATCATCGGAATGAACAACATCGACGAAGTTGAACCAGCAGATGAACCACGTGCGTACCGTGCTCAGTCATATCCCAAGCGAATGCTGGTTATCACTGCTGGTTCGCTCATGCACATGATCATTGCGTTTGTTCTCTTCTTTGGCGTCTACGCAACTGCGGGACGAGAACAATCCACGGGTACTGCAGCCATTCGTGGCTTAGATACCGAAGCCGGTCCCGCTGCTGCAGCAGGTTTGCGAATTGACGACAAAATTCTCGCTATCGACGGACAGAAATTAACGAACTACGACAGCGTTGTTGCTGCCATTACTTCGCATAATCCGGGCGACAACGTCGTTGTCACCTATCAGCGCGGCGAACAACCAATAGATACTGCCCGCATAACGTTGGGTCAACATCCGACAGATGCCAACCGCGCATATCTTGGCGTGTGGGCCGACGACTGGGGATGGAAACAATTGAATCCCGTCGTTGCTGCCGGTAGGGCGGTAACAGATATTGGCGACACCGTGGTGGGTTCCGTGCGCGGAGTCGTGACTGCAATGAATCCAATGAATTCCATTCGTCATCTCACAGGCGAAGATGAGTCGCTAGAAACTCGACCCACCACAGTTGTGGGTGTCAGTCAAGTAGGTGGCTCAATTGGCGAATCCGATGGCCTGAAGGGAATCCTGTTGCTATTGGCCAGCGTGAACGTGTTTGTGGGCATCTTCAACATGTTCCCGTTGCTTCCCTTCGATGGCGGACATGCAGCCATTGCCACCTACGAACGCATCCGTTCCCGTAAAGGTACGAAATACCACGCCGACATCAACAAGATGGTTCCAGTTGCCACTGTGGTGGTGGGTTTGCTGGGGCTTCTCCTTATTACCGGCTTGTGGTTGGACATCACACAGCCACTCGGGTGAACTGGCCAAAAAACTGACACACTGATAACCAATGTACGAACGTCGACATACTCAGCAAATCTCGGTGGGCAAGGTTCCTGTCGGTGGTGGGTCACCCATCACTGTTCAATCCATGACAACCACAAAGACTGCAGATGTCGAGGGCACTCTTCAGCAGATCTATGCACTTGCAGCAGCCGGATGCGACATTGTGCGCTGCACCTGTAACGAACAGGAAGCCGCGGAAGGTCTTGCGCAAATTGTTCCGCGCTCGCCAATTCCCATCATCGCCGACATTCACCACCAGTACAAGATGGCGTTGGCCGCTATGGAAGCTGGTGTGCACGGATTGCGTTTGAACCCCGGAAACATTCGTAAGCCCGAGCACATCAAAGCTGTTGCATCTGAAGCGCGTGATCGTGGTTTGCCAATTCGAATCGGTGTGAACGGCGGTTCGCTCGATCCATCGCTGTACGAAAAATATGGTGGCCTTACAGCGGCTGCAATGGTGGAATCTGCGCTGCAAGAAATCGCGTACTTCCACGAAGTCGATTTTGATCTCATCAAGATTTCTGTGAAGGCCAGCAATGTTCCATTAATGGTGGATGCATATCGCTTGTTGGCAGACGCGGTGCAGTATCCGCTTCACCTTGGAGTAACCGAGGCCGGTCCGCCACCTGCTGGTTTAGTGAAGGCAACCGCAGGTATTTCAACGTTGTTGCTAGAAGGAATTGGCGACACCATTCGCTACAGCCTCACCGCAGATCCCGTTGAAGAAGCCCGTGCTGGTCGCCAACTGCTAGAGGCTCTTGGACTTCGCGAGCGTAAAAACGTGGACCTCATTGCGTGCCCAAGTTGTGGTCGCGCAGAAATCGATGTCATCGACGTTGCCAATCGCGCAATGAAGGCATTTGAAGACAAAAAACTTCCACTGCAAATCGCTGTCATGGGTTGTGTGGTGAACGGACCCGGCGAAGCTCGTGAGGCAGACCTTGGTATTGCGGCTGGTAACAAGCGCGGACATTTATTTGTCAAGGGTCGAAATGTGGCTGTTGTGCCAGAGCGTGAAATGGTGGAAGCGCTCGTGGAGTGGGCTGAGTTCATCAACGAACACGGCACAGACGCTGCTATTGCACGCGCCGATACAAAGTTGGCCGAGCGAGAAGCAGCACGCGACCGTTCTCAATTGCTCGATGAAAAAGGAACCGACGCAAACGATGCTGGTTCAAAGATTGTGGAAATCAGAAAAACAATCTCTGATTAGTGCTGCGTGCACACGATGAGGTTTTCAAACCAACCAGCACCGCTCTCGCCAGCGGGTACAAGGTAGAACTCAGGAAAGCGAGCTAGGTTTTGTTGCTCGCGTGGGAAGCTCTTCATGCCATACACAATGCGATGACAATCACGATGCGCATCGATATTTAAGGTACTGACAGAAAAATCGGTTGAGGGCGAGGGGAATGTGCCATCGGTCGACATTTCTACTACTGGATTCTCAAGAGTAGACGTATCAACAATTCGCAACAGTTCGTTAACGTCTAAATGTTTATTTGTGAACCCTGCACGAATGACGTTGTCTGACGAGTTCATTACTTCTAAACCAAAACCGTGTAGGTAGGCATGCAAGTTGCCGGCCGGTAGCGACAATGCTTGGCCTGGTTCAAGCACAACGTGATTCAACAACGGTGCTATTCGAAGTGCAGGATCGGTGGGGTAGAGATGCGCGATACGGCGAAGCCACTCTGGAGAATGTGACATTGATGGAATGTCGGCTTGATCAAATGACCATCTCAAGTATGCGTCAATGCCTTCTGACGACAACGTGTTGGCTTCGGCGGTCCAGCCCATTGACTTCAGAAACTCAACAGAATCATCAACAGGGGCAAATCCGCAGAGAGCTTCAAATCGGGAGAGAGCAACAATCATCTCTGGCTTGTCGGATTCATCGCGGTACATGCGGTGTGGTGCATCGCGCGGAATTCCAAACGCTTCCTCTCTGGCGAAGCCTTCGCGAGCTTGTTCTTTGGTGGGGTGAGTTTGTAAAGACAATGGTTGCGCGCAGGCAAGGAGTTTTACCAACATTGTCATCGGTCCAGTCACCGATGACAGAAGTTCGGCTTCGCCGAGCGCTCTTGCGATTGCGTGAATCTGGCCTGAGCCCACAGGTTCGTCCAGGGCCGAACCAAGCACGGACGGACCCATTGGGTGAGTCCCAAACCACATTTCGGCAACTTTGGTTCCACGGGTGGATGGCAGGCCCATGGAATGACGAATGGTGATTTCGTCGCCCCAGTCGTAGTTCTTCTCGACACCAACAATGCGCCGAGGTGTCATGCGCTAGCTCCGCACCAATGAGACAACATGTTGCACTGCAGATGCAACAGGTATTGCCTCGTTCGTTCCGGCATGACGATCGCGCACTTCAACGTTGCCGTCTGCCAGAGATTTTCCAACGACAACAATGGTGGGAATTCCCATGAGTTCTGCATCTTTGAACTTCACTCCCGGCGAAACGCCATTGCGATCGTCCAGGATGACATCGAGTCCTTGTGCTTCAAGATGTTTCGCTAATTGCTCGCCTGCAACCGTGATGTCATCACCGTTCTTGCCAGTGACAACAATGTGAACATCGACTGGTGAAATTGCGCGTGGCCACTTCAGACCAATGTCGTCGTGGAATGCTTCAGCAATAGATGCCACTGCGCGTGACACGCCAACTCCATACGAACCCATGGTGACAACAACTTGCTTCCCGTTTTGGTCGAGTACCGAAAGCCCAAGTTTGTCGGCGTACTTACGGCCCAGTTGAAACACGTGGCCAATCTCTATTCCGCGTGCAATTTCCAATGCCTTGCCGCAGTTCGGGCATGGGTCTCCCGCAGCAACTTCAACCGCTTCGATAGTTCCATCTGCGGTGAAGTCGCGACCATTCACTAAGTAGAGAACGTGCGTGTCTTTTTGGTTTGCACCAGTGACCCACGCGCTACCAGGAACCACAGATGGGTCAAGCATGTAGCGAATTCCTGTTGCACTGTCTGCTCCAAGAACCTGTGGTCCGATGTATCCGCGTACAAGACCAGGATTCTTTGCGAACGTTGCGTCGTCCATTGGCTCAACTTCGGCCGGCGACACTTGGGCTTCAATGCGCTTAATGTCCACTTCGCGGTCTCCGGGTACGCCAACAACAAGAGCCGATGTGGTTCCGTCAGGGTTACGAAGAGTGAGCACCACGTTCTTTAGTGTGTCTGATGCATTCCACGTGCGATCAGAACGTGGAGCATTGGTATTCAGATACTCAACAAGCGATGCAATGGTGGGACAGTTCGGCGTAGACAGCGTTGATGTGGCGGGGTGTTCCGAAGTATCGGGTGCAAGCGCACCTGTGGCGACGGCTTCAGTGTTGGCTGCATAGTCACATGATGTACAACGAACGAATGTGTCTTCGCCAACTTCAATAGGTGCCAAGAACTCTTCGCTCATAGAGCCACCCATGGCGCCACTCATTGCTTTCACAATGACGTAGGGCAGACCAAGCCGAGTGAAGATTCGCTCGTATGCATCGCGGTGGTCGGTGTAGCTCTTGGCGAGACCAGCGTCGTCTATGTCGAACGAGTAACTGTCTTTCATTAAGAACTCGCGTCCGCGCAACAATCCGGCGCGGGGGCGCGCTTCATCGCGATACTTCGTTTGAATTTGGTACAGCGATACGGGCAAGTCTTTGTAACTGGAGTACAGGTCTTTCACCAGAAGTGTGAACATCTCTTCGTGCGTGGGCCCAAGCAGATAGTCCGCGCCCTTACGGTCGACAAGACGAAAGAGATTGTCGCCGTATTCTGTCCAGCGCCCAGTTGCCTCGTAGACATCGCGTGGGAGTAGGGCGGGGAAGTGAACTTCTTGTGCCCCGATGGCGTCCATTTCTTCGCGAACAATGTTTTCCACCTTGCGCAGGACTCGCCACCCAAGTGGCAGCCAGGTGTACCCGCCTGGGGCGGCACGGCGGATATATCCGGCACGCACGAGAAGTCGGTGGGATGGAACCTCGGCATCGGAGGGGTCATCACGAAGGGTGCGAACGAAGAGATGGGAGAGACGAAGCATCGGAGCGAAACCTTAGTTCTGACGGCTATCATTGGAGCCGTCCTTTGAAGTTCGGTGAACCGGAGGCACGGGTGTCCCCCGTGCCTTTTGTTCTGTTAGAGCCAGTTTTGGCGGGAGGTGAGCCATATGTCCAGCAATGTCGTCGACATGGTCACATCCATGGTGGCTCCCATCCTCTCCGATCTTTCCCTTGAGTTGTATGACCTCGAGTTCGCTGGCGGCATTCTTCGTGTCACTATCGACACTCCTGCGGGCGGTCCTGCCGGTGTCGACATTGACCAAATCTCGTTGGTGACGCGCCTTCTTGGCCGCGAACTCGACCACAACGAAAATGCGGTGCCTGGTCGATTCACCCTTGAAGTCACCAGCCCTGGTCTCGAGCGCACGCTTCGCACTCCGCACCACTTTGCTCGTGAAGTGGGCAAAGAGGTCACCATTCGATTGTCGTCAGAACTAGATGGACGCCGCCGTGTTGCCGGACTCTTGGTCGGCGCAACAGATAGCACTGCATCAGTTCGTCTCTCCGATTCAGGAGAAACCATTGAAGTTCCATTGTCGCTCGTCGACAAGGCAAAGACCGTTTTCGTTTGGGAAACCCAACCGAAGCCGAATTCAAAAGAAGCCCGCGACAAGCGTGCATCTCAGAAAAAAACGTCCACACATCAACAGGAGGCCAACGCACAATGAGCAACCTCGATATGTCCGAAGCAGTGCGCATGCTTGCCGATCACCACGGCATCAGCGTTGATTCATTGTTGCAAGTCCTTGTAGAGGCACTTGCAACCGCATACAAGAAGCGCCCAGGCGCAGCAGACGAAGTCATCGTCGAAGTCAACCCAGAGAACCTCGATATGAAGTTCACTGCGTACGACGTAGACGACGATGGCAACTGGGTAAACGAGCGTGACGACACACCAAGCAAGAACGAACTCGGCCGAATTGCTGCCGCAACGTTCAAGCAGGTCATGAGCCAACGCATCCGCGAGGTAGAGCGTGACCGCAAGTTCGAGGAATACGCAAACCGCGAAGGCGACTTGGTCACCGGAATTATCCAGCAGTCAGATGGCCGCTATGCATTGCTCGATCTTGGAAAAGTAGAAGCGCTGTTGCCACAAGCGGAA
Source organism: Ilumatobacteraceae bacterium (assembly GCA_021299715.1). Lineage (GTDB taxonomy): Bacteria > Actinomycetota > Acidimicrobiia > Acidimicrobiales > Ilumatobacteraceae > UBA2093. Next base: position 187,267 of record JAJTEL010000002.1, read on the forward strand.
CAGGTTCCCTACGAGCGCCCCGTTACAGGTGATCGTGTTAAGGCATACATCGTGGAAGTGCGCAAGACAGCAAAAGGTCCACAAATTGTGGTCAGTCGTACGCACCCTGGTCTTATTAAGCGTTTGTTTGAACTTGAAGTTCCCGAAATTGCTGACGGCATCGTTGAAATCAAGTCATGTGCTCGCGAACCAGGTCACCGCACCAAGATTGCTGTTGCATCAAATGACGTCAACGTCGATCCCGTTGGAGCATGTGTTGGTGCACGTGGCGGTCGTGTTCGCATGGTTGTGAACGAACTTCGCGGAGAAAAAATCGACATTGTGTCCTACTCCGAAGACATGCACGACTTCGTGTCAAAAGCACTGTCACCTGCAAAAGTCACCGAAGTTCGTCTCAGCGAAGACGGCACACAGGCAGACGTCATCGTTCCCGACTTCCAGTTGTCGTTGGCAATTGGCAAAGAAGGCCAGAACGCACGTCTTGCTGCACGCCTCACTGGTGTTCGCATCGACATCAAGTCGGAAACGCAGGCAGCTAACGAAGCACAAGGAATTTTTGAACCGCGTGCCCCACGTGGAGCCGAATACGCCGAAGGTGAATGGCGTAAAAATGACGAGACCGGCGAGTTGCAGTTTCATGCAGCAGATGGTTCTGTTGTTACCCAGCAGGAATGGGCTGACGCGCCATCCAACGAGTCCGATACCACGGAGGCCTAACCCTTGGCAGCAAAGAAAATTCGCGTTTCCGAACTCGCAAAAGAGTTGGGCCTCACAAATAAAGAGGCTCTCGATTTGTCTGTCTCGATGGGTGTTCCCGTCAAGGCAATCTCATCGACAATGGAAGATGCTCAAGCCGACCGTGTTCGCCGTAAGGCAGAACGCGACGGCTTAAAGCGTGACGTCCAGCCAGAAGAAGAAAAGCCTGCGAAGAAAGCAGCGGCTAAGAAGGCACCAGCAAAGAAAGCTGCTGCTAAGCCTGCCGACGCACCAAGCGCAGAGGGCGACGACACTCCAGCAAAGAAAGCACCTGCGAAGAAAGCTGCTGCAAAGAAGGCCGCTGCAAAGAAAGACGACGCAGTTGTTGTTGAACCAACTCCTGAAGTAGTGGTGCAAACACCTGCTGCACCAGCGGTCGAAGTTGTCGACACACCACCAGCACCCGTTGAGGCGCCAGCGCCCACTGAAACTCCGGTAGCACCCGAAGCGCCACGTCCGGCTGCATCGGGCGAAGGACGCGTCATTTCAAGTGGTCGACCAAGCCCCACAACGGGCACACCTCGACCTCCCATCAATCAGCAGCCATCTGCGCGTCCGGCTCCGCCACAAGGTCGCCCTGGCGGTACACCTCCCGGAATGCCGCCTGGTGCACGCCCAGGTGGTCGCCCGCCCATTCCGCCACCGCCTGGGCCAATGTCTCCATCTGGTCGCCCAATTCCTCCACCTCCAGGCCAACGCGTAGCCCCTGGTGCACGTCCTAGCGGCCCATCTGGTTTCCGTCCAGGTCCTGGTTCTCGTCCTGGTCCTGGCACACGTCCTGGCCCCGGATCTCGTCCTGGCCCTGGCGGACCACGCCCTGGTGGCGGTCCTGGCGGCCCACGTCCCGGTGGTGGTCCTGGTGGTCCACGTCCTGGCGGACCTGGTGGCGCTCGTCCTGGTTTTGGTCCACGTCCTGGTGGCGGTCCCGGTGCAGGAGCACCTGGCGCGGGCGGACCTGGTGGTCCACGTCCTGGTGGCGGACCTGGTGGTCCCGGTGGTCCACGTAATGGTCAGCGTCGTGCACCGCGCAAGAAGTCACGCGCGCGTCGTCGTCGCGAGTTCGATGAATTGCAGCCGCAGTTCACTCAATACTCGAACAGCAATGCTCCTGTTCCCGAGGGAACAATCATTATTGAGCGCGGTTGGTCAGCACAAGAGTTTGCTCCAAAACTGAACCGTACGGCAGCAGACGTTGTTCGCTACATGCTCGAGCATGGCGAAATGATCACTGCAACCATGAGTCTCAGTGACGATCAAATGGAATTGTTCGCTCTTGAAGTTGGCGCAGAAGTTCTGTTGGTCGACCCAGGTCAACAGCAAGAAACAGAACTGCAGGCACTCTTCGACGACTCAGACGACGACGACGAGGCGTTGCAACAACCACGCCCCGCTGTCATCACAGTGATGGGTCACGTTGACCACGGTAAAACAACTTTGCTCGACCGTATTCGTTCAGCAAACGTTGTTGCGGGTGAAGCTGGTGGCATCACTCAGCACATCGGTGCGTACCAAGTGGACAAAGACGGCAAGAAAATCACCTTCATCGACACGCCAGGTCACGCTGCGTTCTCCAAGATGCGTATGCGCGGAGCACAAGTCACCGACATTGTTGTTCTTGTTGTGGCAGCCGACGACGGTGTCATGCCGCAAACAATCGAAGCGTTGAACCATGCGAAAGCGGCAGATGTGCCCATCATCGTTGCGGTCAACAAAATCGACAAGGAAAACGCCGACCCACAACGAGTTCTCACCCAGCTTGCGGAATACGAACTTGTTCCCGAAGCATGGGGTGGCGACACCATCGTTGTTGAAATGTCTGCACAGCAGAACTTAGGTATCGACGACCTTCTCGATCAGTTGAACGTTGTTGCTGAACTTGAAGAACTCACGGCGAACCCGCAAGGTCGCGCAAAGGGTGTTGTTCTCGAAGCAAATCTCGACATTGGTCGTGGTCCAGTTGCAACTGTGCTTGTCGACAAGGGAACCCTCAAGGTGGGCGACCCCATTGTTGCTGGTGCTGCGTGGGGCAAGGTGCGTGCGCTCATTAATGAGCGTGGCGAACAGGTGAAAGAAGCCGGTCCGTCCACTCCAGTACAGGTGCTTGGCTTGTCCAGCGTTCCTCAAGCTGGCGATGAATTCCGCGCCGCGCCAGACGAAAAGACGGCACGTCTTGTTGGCGACTCGCGTGGTCAGACTCGCCGCGTCTTGAACCAGCGTGGAGACGCACGCGTTCAAAGCGGCGTGAAGTTGGAAGACATCTTCACTCAAATTCAGGCTGGTGAAGTGGCAACGTTGAACTTGGTCATCAAGGCAGACGTTCAAGGCTCGCTTGAAGCAGTAACAGAGAGCTTGCGCAAACTTGAGCGTGACGAAGTGAAAGTTGCATTCGTGCACCGTGGCGTTGGTGGCATCACCGAGAACGACATCACGTTGGCTGCTGCAACAAACGCAACACTCATTGGTTTCAATGTTCGACCCGATCGTAAATCTCGCGACTTGGCCGAAGCCGAAAAGGTAGAAATTCGTACATACGAAATCATCTACAAACTGCTTGAAGATATGGAACGAGCAATGCTTGGCTTGCTTGCACCAGAGTTCGAAGAAGTGGTCACTGGCGAGGCAGAAGTGCGCGAAATTTTCCGTGTTCCAAAGATTGGAGCAATTGCAGGTTGTTTCATTCGCACAGGTGTCATTACACGTGGAACAAAGGTGCGCTTCCTTCGTGATGGAACCATCATTTGGAAGGGCTCTATCCAGTCGCTTCGTCGCTTCAAAGACGATGTGCGTGAAGTACGTGAAGGTTTCGAGTGCGGTATCGGCTTGTCCGACTTCCAAGACTTGAAGCCTGGTGACCTCATCGAAACATACGAAGAGCGCGAAGTCGCCCGTACATGATCATGTCCGACCTCGACTTTTTCTTCGATCCGGTGTGTCCGTGGGCGTGGATTACGTCTCGGTGGGTGTGCGAAGTTCAGCAACTTCGTTCCTATGACGTGCAATGGAAGTTCATCTCGTTGAAATTCTTGAACGAAGACAAGATGGACTATTCAAAAATGCCCGACGGGTATAAAGAAGTTCATGCTGCTGGCACAAGCGGACTTCGTGTTGCGGCTCGTGCGCGCGCCGAACAAGGTAACGATGCCGTGGGCACGGTGTACACCGCATTGGGAACAAGCCTGCACAACCGTGAAGAGCGTGCGTTGTTTGTTGCCGACACCGTGGGTCACATTGGTGCGCTCTTAGAAGCAAGCGGACTTCCTCGCGAATGGGCCGAGTCGGCTAACGATGATTCCTTCGATGGTCTCATTCGCACCGAGACTGAATTGGCATTAGAGCGCACTGGTAAAGACGTGGGCACACCAATCCTCACGTTCCATCCTGGCGCTGCGAAAGAAGCTTCGTTCTTTGGTCCAGTTATTGCAGAGATTCCTCGCGGTGACGCTGCGCTGAAGTTGTGGGACGCTGTGGAAACAGTGGCCACTACAAGCGGCATGGCAGAACTGAAGCGTTCGCTACGCGCTCGCCCCAACTTCAACTAAGTCGTTACGCCTTTTTCAGTGCGTCAATGACGGGCATCCAGGTTTCTGGGTCTGCCTTGTACGGAGCGTAGAAACTGATGCGACTAATGACATCGCTATAGCGACGGCTTAACTCTGGTGCAACCGTGTTTGGTTCACCAACAACAGCGAAGGTGTTCAGGATTTCGTCGGTGATGAGATTGCCCATCTCTTGCCACTTGCCACCCTTCGACAATGTGTTTAGTTCGTCTTGCAAACCACCCCAACCGTGGGCTTCCAGCACTCCGCGATATGCCGGAGTTGAACCATAAAACGCAATTTGCTGACGTGTACCTGTTGCTGCGGCATTCATTTGTTCTTCCGTTGTACCGGTGACAACAAAAGATGGCCCAACAATTTCGAAACCGTCCATTGTTTTGCCGGCCTTCGCGCGACCGCGTGCCAGGGCGGGAATAGTGACCTCGCGTAAGTACTTCTCGGTGGTGAATCCGTGACACAAGAAACCGTCACACACTTCTCCAGCAACTTCAGTCATTAACTCGCCAACGCCAGCCAAGTAGATCTTTGGCGGACCGAAGGGGGAGAGCTCTTTTGCATCGGGTGTGAAGAATGGTGTCATCAACGTGTGGGTGTAGAAGTCGCCACGGAAATTCAGCTGTGTTCCGTTTTGCCAGCAATCCCAAATTGCACGCATGGCAAGAATCATTTCGCGCATACGTGCTGCGGGGTGGCTCCACTCCATAGAAAAGCGCTTCGTGATGTGCGGCTTAATTTGGCTTCCCAAACCCAACATGAAACGACCCTGTGAGTACGCCTGTAGGTCCCAGCCAATGTTTGCCAAGGTCATTGGGTTGCGCGCAAACGCAACTGCAATGGAAGTTCCAAGTTCAAGTGTTTCCGTATGTTCGGCGCCCAACAGAAGCGGGAAGAACGGGTCGTGCGCAGTTTCTGCGGTCCATGCACCGGCATAGCCAGCACTTTCAAGTTCCTTCGCTGCCTGCGGAACTTTTGTGAGATCGGAACCAAGTCCTCCGTCTACTTTCATGTCATCCTCCGGATTGCTGGTCGCGCAAGAACTGCTCGACTTCGGCTGCTAATTCATCCACTGTAGGGATGTCGGCTTCGTCATCTTCAATTGGGGAGCCATGCACATCGTCGTAGGCGGCTTCCAATTGACTCAACATGCTGGCGTGTTCGGAGTTGTTGGCAACCAACTGGTCGAGGCGTTCGCGTTGCACAGCAGATTCGCGACGGAATCGAGATGAATCAAATGAAAGGCCTGTATCGGCACAAATAGCCTGCAAAAGCGCTGCACTAGCCAATGGATATGCCATAGATGCCACATAGTGAGGAACTTGCGCCCACAAACTGACGGCTTCAATATTTCTCTGGAACAGAGTGTGTTCTAAAAGTGATTGCACACCTGCAGGTGCATCGAGTGTGCTCTTGGAAAGGTCTAGTCGCGTGATGACTGCAGGGTCAGCAGAGGTAGCGGTAATGCCCACTGGGCGAGTGTGTGGTGCGCCAAATGGGTACGCACCGAGACCCACCATTTTGGTCACGTTCATTTGTTGCGCAAGTTCGCCAACTGTTTTTGCAAAGAAATTCCACGCCATGTCAGGTTCTGGTCCGGTCAGCAATAACACATCACGATCATGTGCATCTACACCTACACGAAGTTCAGGAAGCGCGAATTCAATGTTTGTGTTGACGCCTTCACGAAGTTCCATGACAGGTCGTCTCGCTCGGTAATCGATAAATGTGTCTGCATCGAACGTGATGAGCCGAGTGGACTGCGTTTCAGAAACAAGTAGTTCCATTGCTGCTGCGGCGGCACCGCTGGCGTCTATCCAGCCGCTGAACTGAACAATGAGGACCGGTGACGTGAGTTCGGGGAGTTGACCCTCGACTGAGAAGGGAAGGCCGCCCGGTGTGCTCATGACAACTTCTCGAGAATGCTTGCTGCGCGTTGGGATGCGCCTTCAACTTGAAGTCTGAAAGGTTCTAGTTCTGCAGGGTCTTTTTGACCGAGTGCACCACCCAAGTAGCGCGCGTAGACGCCTTCGATAATGCAGGCCAATTTCCAGAACGCAAATGCTTCGTAGAAACTCAGTTGAGAAATGTCTCTGCCCGACACGCGCGCGTAGCGTTCTGCAAGTTCAGCTCTGTTCATGAAACCAGCAGCAGTGTTGACGGGATTCGACCATGCACTTGCTTCATCGGTCGGGCCGGTCCAGTACACCATGAGTAGTCCAAGGTCTGCCATGGGGTCACCCAGTGTGCAAATTTCCCAGTCGAGTACTGCGATGACGTTGCCGTGTGCGTCCACCATGCAATTGTCGAGGCGATAGTCGCCATGAACCAACGTTGCAGCGCCCTGTTCGGGAATGCGCTTCATCAGTTCTTCATACACACTGTCGACAAGCGGAAGATCACGAGTGCGTTGCTCCAAGATGTTTCCGTGCCAACGCTTCAGTTGGCGTGCAATGTATCCCTCGTGTTTGCCAAGGTCGTTCAGTCCCGCGGCAACAAGATCTACTCCGTGAATTGCGGCCATGGTGTCCACGATTGATTCACTCGCGCGTCGACAACCACTTTCTCCGAGTAGTGATTCCGCCACAGATTTTTCGCGAATGACATGACCACCTACAAAAGACATGACATAAAACGGCAACTCGTTCACATTTTCGTCTGTGCACAACCCAAGTGCGGGTGCAACAGGAACTGCAGAATGTGCAAGACCGGCAATGATGCGATGTTCACGACCCATGTCGTGTGCACTTGCCAGACGATGACCCAATGGAGGTCGACGGAGAACATACGAATGTCCGGCGGCATCATCCACTTTGAACGTGAGGTTGGAGTGGCCGCCCGCAATTTGTGTGTAGTGAAATGGCGCAACGGCTCCGTCAATGTTGGCCACCAGCCAACTCTCTACGTTTTCGCTGATGCCATTTGGAAGAGTCACGACACAAAAACTACCTGTATCGTGCCCATATGGCCCTGAACGTCACCGATGCTTCTTTCCAGGTTGACGTCATCGAGCGTTCGCTGACCACTCCTGTCATTGTGGATTTCTGGGCCGAATGGTGTGGTCCGTGCAAAACTCTCACGCCCATTCTGGAAAAAGCCACAGATGCAACTCAAGGCCAAGTCGTTCTGGCAAAAGTTGATGCCGACGCCAACCCTGGCCTCATGCAGGCATTCGGTATTAAATCCATCCCAACGGTCATCATCTATAAAGACGGTCAACCAGTTGATGCTTTTGTGGGTGGCCAGCCAGAACACGCCATTGAAAAAATGGTGGCGTCGCTGTTGCCCGATCCCACTCAACTGCGTGTTCGAGATTTGTTGCAACAGGGAACCGAAGAGTCGCTTCGGGATGCAGTTGCGTTGGCTCCTGGCAACGAAGATGCTGTGTGTTCGCTTGCAGAACATTTGGTGCGCGTCGGAAATGCCGACGAAGCCTTGACGTTGCTGGCGCGACTTCCCGAAACCGAACGTGTTCGCAAAATTGCCGCAAGCGCTCGACTGTCCATGAATCCCGTTGATAATTTCGACAATCAACTCGTCGAATTACTGAATCGAGTAAAGACCGACGAAACGGCGCGTCAAGAGTTCTTAGACATTCTTGAATCCATGGGCCCAGACGACCCACGTACGGCGAAATACCGCAAGCAACTCACCGCACGTCTCTTTTAAAAACGTTCCCCCAGATGTGGGTTGATGTGCACATGGCAGTGTGGCCACAGACAATCTTGAAAAACTTCGCGAAATAGTTCTGCAGTGGATTGCCTTTGTGGGTATTCGGCGATTGGTTGCTGCAGTGGGAACAGCGCTGTGTGTTGTTGGCGTGGCGTGGTTTGTGTTGTCGCCGTCGCCAGTTCCTGTTGAATCGGTTCTGCCGGTCGCTACGACTAGTGGTGCATCTCAGCCACAATCGTCTTCCACTGTGCGTGTGCATGTGGCAGGCGCCGTGAAACGTCCCGGTGTGTATGAACTTCCGGGAACATCGCGCGTCATCGATGCGTTACAGGCCGCGGGTGGGTCGTTAACGTCAGCCGACCTTGAAGGAATCAACTTGGCACAAACAATCGTTGATGCAGAACAAGTCTTTATTCCGCGTCGCTCTGTTTCCCGACCGCGCGTCACAGTCGCGCCACGCCATCGACCATCTCCGCAGACCACATCATCCACCGTTCCTAGTAGTTCCTCATCTGAGTCTCGTATTGTCAACATCAACACGGCAACTAGTTCTCAATTAGAGACACTCACCGGAGTTGGTCCGGCTACTGCTCGCGCCATCATTGCGTATCGCAACAGCAAAGGCCCGTTCACCAAAGTGGAAGACCTTCTGAATGTTCCAGGAATTGGTCCTGCAAAGTTGGCAGGAATGCGTAGCGAAATCAGTGTGTCTTAAAGCGCACCAAGCGCGAGAGCACCAAGAGCAATTCCGCCTAGTGCGCCCAGCCATATTCCAATTGCTATCGATACGAATGCGCCGAACCACTCACGGCGTCCTACGACGGGGCGTTGTGCAACTCGTGCAGCAGACACCTGACCAACGAACCACCACACGACAGCGCTTACAAGAACGGCTAGCAGAATGCGTGTAGACCCACCCGATGAAGGCACGCCAAACAGTGGTAACGCAGGCACGGCAAGTACAAGACCAACAAACGATGCTGCGCCGCCAATGGGGCCAGACACCAGCCACGAGACAATCATTCCGCCCAACCACAACATGACGGCTACGCCAAGGGCCATCACTCCACCTGTTCGGCGAACAAAACGGCGAGTGGCAACGACTCCGCCCGGAATGACAAAGCGCGATGACGACGAAGACGGCGCGCGAGAACTCACGTCTTCATCGTACGTTGCCAGTAGTGGCCGAAAGAGACACTTCGTGCTTTCGTCGTCACGTACAGCTGTCCTTGCCTGCTGCGTGTGGATCTGCACGTTGGTAGGGGAGTCATATCCCTCGCTTGCACGGTTGCGCTGGGTGGTGGTTCTTCTGTTGGTGTGGATGTTTCTCAGGCGAGTACGACTACTGGCACTAGTGGGCATTAGCTGCATGGCCGGAATTGTTGGCGGTGCATCTGCGTGGAATGTTCCGGTGACACTTTCGACAACTGAATGTTCTGGTGTTGCCGTCTTGCGCTCCGACCCTCAACCGCAATTTTCCGGAACTCGTGTAGTTCTCGAATTAGACGGTCAGAGATACATCGCACAGTCATATGGCGGGCCAAGCCGTCGCTTGGCACAACGTTCAGCAGGTGAGTCCGTCGTCATTCGTGGAACGTGCTCACCGCTGCAGGGAAACTTTGTGCGAGCAGATCAAGTGAGGCACATTGTGGGCCGATTGTCTGTGGAGTATGTCTCAGAAAGTTTTGGAGAAGGCAATGCAGTATTGCGTGCAGCAAATCGCATGCGTACGTCAATGAACGATGGCGTGGCGCCAATGAGTCATGACACGCGGTCTCTCTTTATGGGATTGGTGGTAGGTGACGACAGACTTCAGCCGCGCGACATGGTGCAACGGTTTCGCAACAGTGGGCTGTCGCACTTATGCGCAGCCTCTGGCCAAAACGTTGCGTATCTACTTGCGCTCGCCTCGCCAGTACTAAAAAGACGATCGCCACGAATGCGCTGGCTCATCACACTGTGCATTATTGGTTGGTTTGTGGTGTTAACTCGCGGAGAGCCATCGGTCTTGCGTGCTGGTTGGATGGCTGCGGCAGTGGCAACGAACGCATTGCGCCGCACGCCCATGAATGCGCGAACTGTGTTGTCGCTATCTGTCGTGTGTTTGTTACTGATTGACCCGATGCTCGCGTGGAGTATTGGCTTTGCATTGTCGGTGGGTGCAACCGCAGGTCTCGCGTGGTTGTCGGCACCATTCGGGCGCATTGTGGGCGGTCGTGGGGTCTTGGCATCGACGCTGGCGGCACAAGTTGGCACAGTGCCGGTGTCGCTCGCTGTCTTTGGTTCAGTTCCCGTTGTGTCGTTGGTGACAAATCCACTTGCCTTGCCTGTGGCAGGAGCAGTGATGACCGTTGGGTTGCCGCTGTCTTTATTGGCATCCACTCTTTCGCCGTTGCAAGGAGTTGTGTCGGCAGGTCTCTCGGTGCCCGTTGTGTGGGTAGACACAGTGGCGCGCCTCGGTTCAGCACTGTCGCCTCACGGAGCACTCAACACTGCGTTGTGGGCTGTTGTCGTCATGTGGGTGGCTCTGCGGTGGAATCGGGTCCATCGGCTCACCTCTGTGGCAGGGTAGAGGCGTGGCAACGTACCTCATCTCTGGCGACGAGACCCTCATCAGTCTTGAACTCACGTCGCTCGTCGATCGTCTCGTTGGCGACAACGACCGCTCAATGATGGTGGACGACTTCGACTGTTCCGAATCCACATTCACGCTCGCGCCAGTAATTGATGCTCTCACCACAATGTCGTTGTTCTTAGAACGCAAAGTGGTTGTGGTGCGTCACCTACACGACCTTCCCGCTGAACATGTCGACAACTTTGTGGCAGCCATCGACGCTTGTATCGACGAGGCCGACCTTGTCATTACATCTACGGGCAAAGTGCTGAAGTCAATTAACGATGCGCTAAAGCGAGTGAAGGCAGAAACAATTGGTGCGGTCGTTATTAGCAATCAAGGCGAACGCATTAAGTGGGTCGAATCAAAACTGGTAGAAGCCGGCTTTACCTATTCAGCCGATGCAGCGCGACTCATCTCTGGTTGGTTTGGTGGAGACCAAGCGCGCGTTGCAGGCCTCATTGCCACACTCACCTCCACGTACGGAGAAGGGGCAAAACTTTCTCGTTCCGACATTGAAATTTTCTTGGGCGAAGCGGGAAGCATTGCGCCGTGGGATCTCACCGACGCCATCGACAAAGGCGACGCAAACACTGCGTTGGTCATGCTTCATCGCATGTTGGCCGACTCTCATCCCATGCAAATTCTTGCGCTGTTGGCAAATCGTTATGCACAAATGATGAAGATCGACGGACGAGGAGTGCGCACCGCAGCCGACGCAGTTCAAATATTGGGCGGCAAAGAATTCACCGCCAAAAAAGTTCTCGAGCAATATCAGCGGTTAGGTAGTGCGGGAATCTCTCGTGCCATTTCACTTATTGCCACCGCAGATCTCGATTTACGTGGCGGAAAAGATTGGGAACCAGAACTCGTCATGGAAGTTCTTGTGGCCCGTCTTGCGCGTTTGGGTGGTGCGACACCTGCTCCACGGGCGCGCGCAGGCAAGCGTTAGAAAAAGAATTGGCGTCGGTACGACGCTAAAAGCCAGAAATTATTTGGCGGCGTTGAGGCGCTTCATCAAGCGGCTCTTGCGGCGGGCTGCTGCATTCGGATGAATGATGCCCTTTGATGCGGCCTTGTCGATGCGCTTCACAGCGGCACGTGCACTTTCGTCTGCTTCGGGGGTTCCGACAGCTGCGACAGCGGTACGTACACGGGTCTTCAGTTCGCTCTTGACAGCCTTGTTGCGATCGGCTGCTTTTGCGTTGGTAAGAATGCGCTTCTTTTGGCTCTTGATGTTTGCCACGAGTTTCAAGGCTATCGGCGTATACCCCCGTCACCAACCGCCACAGGTAGGCTCCAAACTGCCCATGGACATCTCAAAAATCCGCAATTTCTCCATCATTGCCCACATTGACCATGGCAAGTCGACCCTCTCTGACCGCATCCTGGAAATGACGGGGGCTGTTGAAGCCCGCGACATGAAGGCCCAGTATCTCGACTCAATGGATCTTGAGCGTGAGCGCGGCATCACCATTAAGGCGCAAAACGTTCGCGTCGAATGGAAGGGTCACACGTTTCACCTCATCGATACGCCCGGTCACGTCGACTTTGGATACGAAGTCAGTCGCTCACTTGCTGCATGTGAAGGTGTGGTGCTGGTGGTGGACGCGGCACAGGGCATCGAAGCGCAAACCTTGGCGAACTGTTACTTGGCCTTAGAGAACGATCTCGAAATTGTTGCTGTGCTGAACAAGATTGACCTGCCGGCAGCAGATCCCGACCGATACGCGCAAGAAATTGAAAACATCTTGGGCATCCCAGCCGAAGACATTCTTCGCATCTCTGCAAAAACTGGTGAGGGCGTCCCCGATCTGTTGGATGCGGTCATTGAACGCATTCCTGCGCCAACAGGTGATGCCAATGCACCCTTGCAGGCTCTCATCTTCGACTCGCAGTTCGACCAATATCGCGGCGTCGTCTCCAGTGTTCGCGTTATGCAAGGCCGGCTGAACACCGGCAGCAAGTTGCAGTTCATGCAGGCTCGTGCAACCCACGAAGCAATTGAAATTGGTGCACGTCGTCCGGTGACCACTCCCATGCCAGACCTCGGACCTGGCGAAGTGGGTTACCTCATTGCCGGAATCAAAGATGTTGCAGAAGCGCGCAGTGGTGAAACTGTTACAACGGTGACCGGCGGTGCAACCGAACCGCTTCCCGGATATCGCGACCCAAAGGCGATGGTGTTCTGTGGTTTGTATCCCATCGACGGGGACGACTTCGAGAACTTGCGTGAGAGTTTGGAAAAACTCAAGCTAAACGATGCATCAATCACCTACGAACCAGAGTCATCAGGAGCCTTGGGTTTCGGATTCCGTTGCGGATTTCTTGGTCTTCTTCACATGGAAATTGTGAAAGAACGCCTTGAGCGAGAATTCAACTTGGCACTTATCGCCACAGCACCGTCTGTTGCGTATCGGGTGACAAAGACCGACGGCGAAGTCTTGGTGGTGGAAAACCCTGCCGATCTTCCACCAACTCAGAACATCAACTACATCGAAGAACCGTTCTTCAAAGTCAGCATTATCACTCCGAAGGATTACACCGGCACCCTCATGGACCTGTGTCAAACACGTCGCGGAGAGATGGTGAAGTTGGAATACTTGTCGCCAGAGCGTGTTGAGTTGCACTATCTCATTCCGTTAGCGGAAGTTGTTGTGGACTTCTTCGATCAAATGAAGAGCCGTACGCAGGGGTATGCAAGTTTGGACTACGAACTTGAGGGGTATCGCCCCAGCAATCTCGTTTTGGTCGACATTCTTCTTAATGGTTTGGCTGCAGACGCCTTCAGCACCATCGTGCACCGCGACAAAGCGTTCGATTACGGACGCCGCATGTGTGAGAAATTGCGCGAACTTATTCCGCGCCAAATGTTCGATGTGCCAATTCAGGCCGCAATTGGTGGCAAGGTCATCGCCCGCGAGACAGTGAAGGCCAAGCGCAAAGACGTGTTAGCGAAGTGCTACGGCGGTGACATCACGCGTAAGCGCAAACTGCTGGAGAAGCAGAAGGAAGGCAAGAAGAAAATGAAAGCAATTGGTCGGGTAGAAGTACCAGGCGATGTTTTCATTAGTGCCTTGAAGTTGGACGATTAATGTCCACCAGCGAGACGGCCAGCAAGGCGAGCCCGTTTCGCTCGCTTCAACACCGCAATGTGCGTGTGTATTTCATAGGGCTGTTGCTTTCGAATGTGGGAACGTGGCTGCAGTTCACCGCAACATCAATTCTCATCTATCGCATTAACGAGCGCGCCACCGATGCTGGCTTGAACACGTTGTTCCAGTTTTTGCCCATGCTGTTGTTGGGTGCGTGGGCAGGCGGGTTTGCAGACAGGCACGATCGCCGCACGGTCACCATTTGGACGCAGTCTGCTCTCTTGTTGCAGGCCGTCATGTTGGCCATTGCAGACTTCGGTGGCTTTGTATCGCTTCCTGTTATCTATGCGCTGTCGCTCGTGCTGGGAGTTGCCAACGCAATTGACAATCCATCGCGGCGAGGGTTGGTCACCGAACTTGTAGAACCGGCAGAGATATCGAATGCCATGTCACTGAACACAACAGTGATGACAGGTTCTCGAATTTTTGGCCCCGCACTTGCTGCCGTACTTATTGGCCCGCTTGGCACTGCATGGTTGTTCGCCATGAATGCTCTGTCGTATGTGGCTGTGCTGTGGTCGTTGCTGGCACTACGACGTTCGGAAATGATTCCTTCGCCGCCTGCGCCTCGTACGGGTAAACCCGTGCGCGAAGCAATGGCATTTGTATGGGGCGATCCGTTTCTTCGTTATTCGTTTGTTGTGTTTGCCATTGTCAGCACATTCGCTTTTAACTACAGCGTGGTACTTCCGAAGTTGAGTGACGTGCAGTGGGGTCAAGAGAATGGGTATCCCATCCTTCTCACCATCGTGAGTATCGGAAGCATTGGTGGCGCGCTCAGCACTGCGCGTTTTCGTGTGGTGGGTATTCGTTGGTACGGCATCTTGGTGACCATTAATGCGTTGTCATGTATTGCGCTTGGCTTTGCGCCGAACTTTTGGGTGGCCTGCTTGGTTGCGTTGCCACTTGGTTTTGGCGGAACAGGTCTCGTTGCATCCATGACAGGCATTAGTCAGCAAAAGACATCGCCAGAAATGCGAAGTCGATTGCTCGCACTTCAGTCAGTCGCATTTTTGGGTTCAACACCAATCGGCGGACCTATCACTGGCTGGATCGGCGACCACATCAGTATTCAATGGTCGCTTGCGTACGGCGGTTTTCTTAGCCTGGCAGTATTGCCATTACTTCGGAGGGCAAAATGAGCATTGCTATTTGGTGGATCCGACGCGATATGCGTCTAGCCGACAACGCGGCGCTTACTTCGGCAGCGGCTCGCGGTTCGGTGGTTCCACTGTTTGTAGTTGATCCGGCATTCCAAAAAGCTGGTGTTGCGCGTACGCAGTTCATGTTTGCAACATTGCGCTCATTAGACCTTTCGGCTGAGCGCGCGATTATCTTGCGCCATGCCGACCCTGTCACTGAAGTGGTGTCGTTCGCCAAAGAGGTGGGTGCAAACAGCGTTCATGTTGCCGCCGATTTTTCGCCATATGGTCGTGCCCGTGATGCGAAAGTTCGAACGGCGCTTCAGCAGGCCGGAATTGAGTTTGTCGAGGCTGATTCTCCTTATGCAGTGAATCCCGGAACTGTTCTAAAAGACGACGGAACACCGTTGAAAGTCTTTACACCGTTTTACAAGCGGTGGATGAATCACGTTCATCTCGAAAATAGAACTGCTTCCAAGATTCAGTGGCATGATGCGCGTTCGCTGTGTCACGGGTATCCCAGCACCGATGCACCAGACGGTTCCATTTTTCCCGTTGGCGAAGAGGCAACATGGCTACGGTGGACTGAGTGGTCATCGCAATCACTCGATGGGTACAAAGCCAACAGAGATAATCCGGGAATAGACGGAACCTCGCGGCTGTCCGCCGCTCTTCGCTTTGGTGTGATCCACCCGCGCCAATTACTTCGAGTGCTCCCGCCGTCTGCCGGCGGTGACCACTTTCGTAGTGAGTTGGCGTGGCGAGAGTTTTACGCCGATGTTCTCTTTCACCTGCCTCAGACGCAGTGGCAGAACTTGCAAACAAAAATGAATGTTCTTCCCGTCGATTCGGGTCCAACAGCAGATGAACGCTTTGCGAGATTCTGTGCCGCACAAACTGGTTATCCCGTTGTTGATGCCGGAATTCGACAAATGATTGCAACTGGTTGGATGCACAATCGCGTGCGCATGATCGTTGCCAGTTTCTTGGTGAAAGACCTGCACTTGCCATGGCAGTGGGGTGCACGATTCTTCATGACACATCTCATCGATGGCGATACAGCATCGAATAATCACGGATGGCAGTGGACCGCCGGAACAGGTACCGATGCGGCGCCGTATTTCCGTGTTTTCAATCCAACATCCCAAAGTGAGAAATTCGACCCGACTGGTTCGTATATTCGTGAATGGATTCCCGAACTCGCAGATGTGGACAATGCTCATATTCACGCACCGTGGACTCTCGGACTTCTTGCTCCCAGCGCATATCCAGAGCCCATGGTGGACCATGCGGTGGAGCGTGAAGAGGCATTAGCCCGATACAAAGCCGTCAGCGGAAAGTAAAATCACCACATCATGTTGGACGAACGCAAGACCGCAATTCTTCGGGCAGTAGTCCAGGAATATGTCGCGTCGGGCCAACCGGTGGGTTCCACTCACATCGCCAACTTGCCGTCGGTAAAGGTGTCGTCGGCCACGGTACGCAACGAGATGGCCGCACTGGAACAAGATGGCTACCTTGCTCAGCCGCATACCTCCGCTGGTCGAATCCCCACAGACAAGGGGTACCGCCACTTTGTTGACTCCATTACGCCCGAGTCGTTGGTGGCCGATGCGCAAGCCACTCAGGTGGGCGAATTCTTCAGCGCAGCGCATGGCCGTTTGGAAGATTTGTTGCGTCACACCACCACATTGTTGGCCAACATCACACACCACACAGCGGTTGTGGTGGGTCCAGAAGTAGAAACAGCCACAGTGCGTGCGGTGCATATCAGCAGGGTGACCCCAAGAACCGCAACTGTGGTCATGGTTATGTCAAACCACGGAGTAGAAAACGAAACAATTCAAATTTCCGACGACATAAGTGACATTCACATCTCGTCTGCAGTGGCTCATCTCGGAAGATTCCTCGTCGATCATTCTTTGGGTGACATTGATTCCATACCATCAGCGAACGATGCCCATGTTGATGCGGTGTGTTACGCCACGCTCAACGCGCTGGCGCGTCATCGTAAAGACAAGCCCGTGTTTGTTGGAGGTGCATCGTCATTGGCCAATGCTTTCGACGCGGTTGACGTTGTGCGCGATGTGCTCACCACTATCGAGCAGCAATTTGTCGTTGTCTCTTTGCTTCAAGATCTTCTCGATCGTGGCTTGTCTGTTGCTATTGGTGCAGAACATGGCATTGAGCAATTGTCTGCGTGTTCTGTCATTGTCGCGCCAGTTATTGCAGATGGTGAAGCAATCGGATCTGTGGGTGTTCTGGGTCCCACTCGCATGAATTACCCGCAAGCGTTGAACACGGTGGAAGTTGTCAGCGAACAATTGGGTCGCCGAATTGCCGAGGGTGCATCGTGAGTGATTTCTACGCATTGCTCGGCGTGTCGTCTAACGCAAGCGCCGATGAATTGAAGAAGGCCTATCGACAAAAAGCGCGCGAACTTCACCCCGACGCAAACCCAAACAATCCTGAAGCAGAAGAAAGGTTCAAAGAAGTCAGTCGTGCTTACGAAGTGTTGTCCGACCCTGAGACACGTGCTCGGTATGACCGATTCGGAGAAAGTGGAATCTCTGGCGGCGGTGGCGGGGGAGACCCGTTCGGCGGTGGTGGTCTTGGCGACATTTTCGAAGCATTCTTCGGAGGTGGCGGTTTTGGTGGATCGCGCCAGCAGGCAGGACCTCCGCGCGGACAAGACCTCGAAGTCACTGCACGCATCGATTTGAACGGAGTCATGTTTGGCAAACAAGTCACCGTCGACGTGAACACTGCGGTGCGTTGTAGTGAATGCGACGGCTCTGGTGCTGGCGCTGGTACTCAACCAGTTGAGTGCACCGACTGTGGCGGAAGCGGACAAGTTCGGCGCGTTCGCCAAAGCATGTTGGGTCAAATGGTGACAACCGGTCCGTGTGGTCGTTGCGGTGGTATGGGGCAGGTCGTTGTCACGCCATGTTCAAAGTGTTCGGGAGAAGGACGCACCTCATCTCGCGAGTCGTACACCGTCGATGTTCCTGCTGGTATTCGTTCTGGTCAAACATTGCGTCTGTCGGGCCGTGGTGCTGCAGGACCGCGTGGTGGTGATCCGGGCGACCTGTATGTCCATGTTGCGGTGGCACAGCACCCCGACTTCATTCGAGACGAAGACGATCTTGTCTTTCACTTGCCACTGTCGGTATCGCAGGCGGCGCTTGGTGTTCACACCGTGCTCGACGCTTTAGATGGAGAACTCGACCTTGTGGTTCCTGCGGGCACGCAACATGGTCGGGAATTTGTGGCTCGTGGTCGAGGCGTTCCACATCTGAATGGTCGCGGTCGCGGAAATCTTCGCGTTCGAGTCTCTGTCACTATTCCCACGTCGTTGTCAGACGAACAAGAACAACTGTTGCGTCGTTTGGCAGAAATTTCAGGTGACGAAGTGGCATCGGCCGATAAGAGTTTGTTCTCACGAATCAAGTCGGCCTTTTCGTGAATCATGCGCTGCGTACATCTGCGGCGCATGTGTTTGTACAGCACTTGTCGGCACCGCAATTGGCTGCCGACGACCATCGACACCTCGGCAAAGTGTTACGACTGCGTGATGGTGAAACTGTTACGTGCTCCGACGGCGCAGGTTCTTGGCGTGTATGCGCGTGGAACGCGGGCGCATTAGATGTTGTTGGAGACATTCAGACTGAACTCGCACCAACTCCACTTCTCACCGTTGCCGTGTCGCCAGTCAAAGGTGATCGCACAGACTTCGTGGTGGAAAAGTTGGTGGAAGTGGGTGTTGATCACATCGTTCTGTTGGCTCCGGTAGAACGAAGCGTCGTGAGATGGGCAGCCAACAAGGTGGACCATGTCATGGAGCGCTATTCACGAATAGCGAGAGCTGCCGCAATGCAGTCACGCAGAGTGTTTTTGCCCACAGTGTCTGGCCCTACACCTTTGGCGTCATTGGCACATGCCGGTGCTGCGGTTGCCGAGCCAGGTGGAACAGCCGACTGGGGCGATGTCACCACGATGATTATTGGTCCAGAAGGCGGTTTTACAGCGTCCGAGATTGCGGGTATCCCGTCGGCAGTTCACCTTGGGCCAACAATTTTGCGGGCCGAAACCGCTGCAATTGTGGGGGCGGCGCGCATGGTCGCACACTGGCGGCGTTGAATGCACCACACTGTGTGGTGACATGCCTGCATTATCTGACGACGAACTCCTCCAAGATTCTCCCTTCACCCGTTTAGTTGGTGAACGACTTCGACGCATTCGCCAGCAAAAGCAATGGTCGCTTTCCGACGTTGAAGCTCAAAGCGATAGTGAATTCAAAGCATCTGTTTTGGGTGCGTACGAACGCGGAGAGCGAGCAATCTCTGTGCCGCGTTTAGAGAGACTGGCTCGCTTTTACGGGGTCAGCATTGATCAACTTCTCCCGCGAGATTCTCAGCGCGATGACGACGGCGGCACAGTTGCCGATGGCGCACCACGCAAACTGCGAATTGACGTCGCCAAGCTGTCCACCATGGCTGGACAACATTTTGAGATGTTGGAACGATTCTTGCGAATGATTCAAGTGCAACGTCAAGACTTCAATGGCAAAGTCATCACGGTGCGTGCTCATGACACTCGCGCAATCGCTGTCATGCTCGACGTTCCGGTGGACAGCGTGGGCGACAAGTTAGGCGAACTCGGCTTGTTGTTCGTTCCGCCAGCTGCGTAGGGCTGTATGACGTCCACTGAGTTCGGAGTGTATGTACACATTCCGTTCTGTCGCCATCGTTGTGACTACTGCGCCTTCGCTACGTGGACAGACCGTGATCACCTTATGGAAACGTACGTTGACGCGGTGGTGGAAGATATTGCTCGTGCAGTGGCGAACGGTATGCCACCTGCCGACACCGTGTTCTTTGGCGGCGGCACCCCTACGCGTCTGGCGCCGGAATTGCTTGCCCGCATTGTGACTGCACTCCCAGTTTCCGCTAACGCGGAAGTAACAGTTGAGTGCAATCCCGACGACGTCACCAACCATCTCATGCGTGTGTACGCAGACGTGGGAGTGAATCGGGTAAGCATCGGAGTACAGGCAATGGTGGATCATGTTCTGGTGGCTCTCGGCCGCACGCACGACCCGTCAAATGTTGAGCGTGCAATTTCTGCAGCACGGTCTGCGGGCATTTCATCTATCAATCTCGATGTCATGTATGGAGCGCACGGAGAATCGTTGGACGACTGGCGTACAACAATGAATGCAATCGTTGCTCTGCGTCCAACGCATGTCTCTGCGTATGGGCTGACCGTTGAAGCGGGAACACCTCTGGCAGATGATCCGTCGCGTCATCCAGATGACGATGATCAAGCTGACAAGTACATCATTGCGGACGAGGTTTTGGTTGCTGGCGGATTTGTGAATTATGAAATCTCAAACTGGGCGCAACCAGGTCACGAATGTCGTCACAACATGGTGTACTGGATGCAAGGCAATTACCAAGGTTTCGGTTGTGCTGCGCATTCTCATCACAACGGGCGACGGTGGTGGAACGTGCGGACGCCCGATCGTTACATCGCGTGCGTGGCAGCGGGCGAATCAGTTGAAGCGGCCGACGAAGTGCTAGACAGCGCAACACGTTCACGTGAAGCATTGGAGTTGTCACTGCGTACATCCCGCGGCGTACCAGTGGGCACATTGGACCCTGCAGATCTTGGTGATTTGGTGAAAGTTGAAGGGGAACGCATTGTTCTCACCCGAAACGGTCGTCTTCTTGCAAACGACGTGAGTCTCCGTCTGAAGCCCCGATAGACTGGTACCCGTCCAGAAATGGGCGCGTAGCTCAGTTGGTTAGAGCGCTACCATGACACGGTAGAGGTCCCGGGTTCGAGTCCCGTCGTGCCCACCACGTGTTGAATTGGTCGTGCATCAATTCCACTTACCGAAGTTTGTAAAAGGACCTGCTCTCCGTGGACATCATTCTTGCGTTGTGTGCAGCCACTGTGTACGGAGTTGCCGACTACTGCGGCGGACGCGCATCTCGGTCGGTCTCTGCAATTACCGTCACGTTTGTTGGCCAATCATTCGGCTTTGCCGTGTTGTTGATTTTGGTTCTCGCATCTGGTGTACCCACACCGCCTGCATCCGACTGGTTCTGGGCCGGACTTGGCGGTATCGCTGGGTCCACCGGACTTCTTGCGTTCTACCGCGCCATGGGAAGCGGATTCATGACTGTGGTGGCGCCCATATCTGCTGTCACGGCAACCGCGGTTCCCGTTGTGGTGGGACTTCTCACAGGAGAACGTCCTGGTGTGCTGGCGTTACTTGGCATACCACTGGCGTTAATAGCAATTGCGTTGGTGAGTGATGTGCTTGGGCCTCACCATCGTCGCGCGCCAATGAAAGTTCTCTTGATGGCGTTTGGTGCTGGCGCAGTGTTCGGGTCGTTATTTGTCATACTTCGTTACACAAGCGACGACAGTGGTCTATGGCCGGTCGTTGCAATGCGTGTCACGTCTGTTCCGTACATGTTCATCGTGATGCGGCTAACAAAGCGCAAAATTTCAGAGGCACGCGCGAACCTGCGCGTTGTTGCAGCATCGGGAATTTTTGACAGTGCTGCAAACGCGTTGTATCTGCTGGCGGTGCGCGAGGGCCTCATGAGCATTGTGGCAACAATTAATTCGTTCTATCCCGCCAGCACGTTATTGCTGGCCACAAAAGTAGACAAAGAACGCATTCACCGTGCGCAAGCAGTTGGTTTAGGTTTTGCTGTTTTGGCGCTTGTGCTTATTTCGCTGTCGTAGTAACGCTTATTCGCCCAGTGCGGCCTTGATAATTTCCTCGGATTCACGAGCGGCACCCTTGAAAATTCCCTTCGCCATCAGAGATGACTCGCTCTTGCGTCGTGCTTCATATATTTCTGCACGACCTTTGTGTACGTCGGGATCATCTGGTGCTGCCCATCCTGCAAAGTCGGCAAGGTGGCACGCCAAACGCAGATCTCCCGACGCGGCGAGATCTTTCGCACGTGCGATGAGAACTTCTGCGCCACCTGCGAGTCGTGCTACTTCAGACCCAACAGATTCATCGGTAGATGGCTTCAAACGTGAGGGAGCGCCGTCCCACCAGCCGCCGAATTGACGCCAAATGTTGCGAACCACAAACTCTGGTTCGTCGTACAACGGACGCAAGTACGGCTTACCAAGAGTTGCGTCGGGAATCTTCACACTGTGAATGATGGTGTTGAGGTTTTCTCCCGCATTCATCATCTCAACGGTGGATGACACCAAGTACTCCAACGCTGTTGCAATCTCGTCGAGCACTCGTGCAATTCGTTCTTTACCAGCGATGGGTAGACCGTGCGCGGGCAAGAGAAGTTCGGGACCCTTTGCGATAATGGCGCGCAATGCTTCGGCCCATTCAATTGGCCACCGTTGAACCTTCTGAGGGTTTCCGGCATTAGGGAAGTTCCAAATAACAAAGTCGCCTGTAGCGACCCATTTCTTGTCAGGGAACCACGACCACAAGTGGTCGTCAGTTTCGCCGCGACCATGGTGGAATTCCACCATGGTGTCACCGAAGGTGATGGTGGCAAATCTGTCGACAACGTCTGTTGCGTCCAGAGTGTCTGGAGGAATAAAGGTTGCTTGTCGTTTCGCGCCTGGTGCAGGGCGAAGGTCGTTCATTACGCCGTTCAGGTCGCCACGAATTCCGCCGAACTGCCGCGCATTAATCATGCGATTCCAGTCGTCGGTGTAGCGATAGCGGTCGAAGCGGCGCTGAACATTCTTGTGCGCTACAACACGCGGTGCTTTGTGTCCACGCGCAACCGCATCGGCAGCAAAGTCAACGCTTCCACCAACGTGATCGGCATGCCCGTGTGTGTACACCAATGCTGCAAACGGAGCATCGGTCCATCCGCGAATGGATTCCACCACTTGTTCACCGGTGTTTTTATGGCTGGTGTCGAAACACACCAAGCCGTCACCTGAGTTCCATGTGACCACGTGGCTGAATGACTCCACCATGGCGAGGCCATCGGCAATTTCGGACAATTCACCTGTTGTTCTGTTCACAGGTTCGTTCGCAATGCCAGAATCGACAATGCGCGTGCTGAGACCGATGAGATCTGCCATGTTGTGCCCCCAAGTTGTTGAGAAGTGTTAGCCCTTTGCTAGGCCGAGAACTCGTTCGCCGAGAATATTACGCATCACGTTCGATGTGCCGCCCATGATGGTGTAGCCAGGGCCATAGGCGAGTCCTTTGGTCCAGTCGTCCCACAGCATTCCTTCTGCGCCTAATTGGCGGTAGACGAACTCGTCGACTTTTTGTTGGTGTTCGGTGCAGAAACACTTTGTTGCGGCAGAGAAACCGGCGGGAGCTTGTCGGAGCACTTCACGAATCACCAAAATGCGTCCGATGCGGTAGCCCATTTCCAACGACGCAATTTCTTGACGAACATGTGCGCTCTTTGTGTCGGCTTTCGACACAGCCAGTTGGAATTGTGCGTAGTTCGACACCAAACGGTCGATACCGCCGCGTTCGTGTTCTAGTTGTCGCATTGTTTGTCCGAACGCACCACCTGGTTGCCCTACAAGGTTGTCCTTTGGTACTCGCGCATCGGTGAAGAACACTTCGCAGAAGTGACGGTTGGTCGTCATGTCGGTAATTTGGCGAACTTCGATACCAGGAGTGTTCATTGGCACGATGATTTCGCTGATTCCAGCGTGTGGCGGACCTTCGTTATTGGTTCTGCAAATGAGATAGCAGTAATCGGCATGCGCACCGAAGCTGGTCCAAATCTTTTGACCATTCAAAACCCATTCGTCTCCATCGAGCACGGCAGATGTCTTTAGTGATGCAAGGTCGCTTCCAGAGTTCGGTTCGCTCATGCCAATGCACCATGTGGTTTCGCCCGCGAGAATGCCTGGCAAGAACTTTTCTTGTTGCTCTTTGGTGCCGTATTGAATTAGTGCCGGTCCCATTTGTCTGTCGCCGAACCAACTGGCTGCAATGGGCGCACCTGCTTTAATCATTTCTTCGCCAACAATGAGACGGTCAATGGGGGGTCGACCGCCACCGCCGAATTCTTTGGGCCACACCATGCCAATCCAGCCACGCTGGGCGAGTTCTTGAGAAAATTCCTTGGAGTAGCCATTCATCCACGTGACGTTGTGTCGGCCGTATCGGCGCACCGCGTCTGCAGCCACTTCGGCAGCTTCGCGACGCAACTCAAGCTGTTCGGGGGTCCATGCAAAATCCATACCAACAGTGATGGTAGGGGGCATACCCGCAGCCTGCGCTATTGTGTACAAGTCAAATACAAGTGACATCGGTCGTGCCCCGGTACACCGACTTCTGAAAGGGACTCCTATGGCGAAGATCAAGGTTGAGAATCCAGTCGTTGAACTCGACGGCGACGAGATGACTCGAATCATCTGGCAGTTCATCAAGGACCGCCTCATCCTTCCGTACCTCGACGTCAACCTTGAGTACTACGACCTTGGCATGGAGCATCGCGATGCCACAGATGACCAAGTCACCATCGATTCAGCGAACGCAATCTTGAAGCACGGCGTCGGCGTGAAGTGCGCCACCATCACCCCAGACGAAGCTCGTGTTGAAGAGTTCGGATTAAAGAAGATGTGGAAGTCGCCAAACGGAACAATCCGCAACATTCTTGGTGGTGTTGTTTTCCGTGAACCAATTATCTGCAGCAACATTCCAAAGCTTGTTCCTGGCTGGACCAAGCCCATTGTCATTGGTCGTCACGCACACGGTGACCAGTACAAGGCCACCGACTTCAAAGTGCCAGGCGAAGGTGTTGTCACCATGACCTACACACCAGCGGACGGTAGTGAACCCATGCAGTTCGAAGTTGCCAAGTTCGGCAAAGACGGTGGTGTCACCATGGGTATGTACAACTTCAACGACAGCATCCGAGACTTTGCACGCGCATCGTTCCGTTACGGCCTTGCACGTAACTATCCGGTGTACATGAGCACCAAGAACACCATCTTGAAGGCCTACGACGGTCAGTTCAAAGATCTCTTCGAAGAAGTGTTCAACAACGAGTTCAAGGCCGATTTCGACAAGGCCGGTCTTACCTATGAGCACCGCCTCATCGACGACATGGTTGCATGCGCCATGAAGTGGGAAGGCGGCTACGTGTGGGCATGTAAGAACTACGACGGTGACGTTCAGTCAGACACCGTTGCTCAGGGTTACGGCTCACTTGGTCTTATGACATCAGTTCTCATGACACCAGACGGACGCACAGTGGAAGCAGAAGCTGCGCACGGAACAGTGACGCGCCACTATCGCGAGCACCAAAAGGGCAACAAGACATCTACAAACCCCATCGCGTCGGTGTACGCATGGACTGGTGGCTTGAAGCATCGTGGCAAGTTGGACAACAACCCAGCACTGATTGGTTTTGCAGAAAACCTCGAGCGCGTCTGTGTAGAAAGTGTGGAAGGCGGCGAAATGACAAAGGACCTCGCCATTCTCATTTCGAAAGATCAGCCATGGCTCACCACCGAGGATTACCTCGCAGCACTTGATCGCCGTCTTCAACAGAAGATGGCATAAGCATCATGAAGGCCGTCGTTCTCCGCGAGCACGGTGGGCCCGAAGTTCTTCGATTCGAGGATGTTCCTTCGCCTGTCTATGGCGCAGAGGACATCCTCGTTTCCGTTGCGGCAACGGCTTTGAACCGAGCAGATCTTTTGCAGCGCATGGGGTTCTATCCCAATCCGTTTCCTCAGGGTCCAGAGATTCCGGGTTTGGAATTTTCGGGAACAGTGAAAGCAGTGGGCGAGCGGGTTACTGCATGGCGCGTGGGTGACCATGTCATGGGAATAGTGAGTGGTGGTGCATACGCCGAAGAGCTGGTGTTGCACGAGCGTCAGGCCATGGCTGTTCCTGCAGGTATGGCACTTCATGAGGCTGCAGCTATTCCTGAAGTGTTCATCACGGCGTGGGATGCCCTTGTTGTACAAGGCGGACTTACATCTGGCCGTTGGGCCATGGTGCACGCTGGTGCATCGGGTGTCGGTACTGCAGCAATTCAAATTTGTAAGGCAATCGGCGCACGCGTCATCGTGACCTGTTCTTCTGGAAAAGTGCAGTCCTGCAAAGACCTTGGTGCAGATGTAGTTGTCGATTACGCATCGCAAGATTTTGTTGAAGAAGTGAAACGAGCAACGAACGGTGCTGGCGTAGACACAATCCTCGATGTCATCGGTGGAGACTACGTAGAAAAGAACATTGCATCGCTTGCTGTGAAGGGCCACATCATTCAAGTGGGCGTTATGGCAGGCAAGCCAGTGCCGTTCAATGTCGGTTTGTTGCTAGCAAAACGTGCATCAATTACCGGCACAGTTCTTCGTGCACGGCCATTAGACGAAAAGATTGCAATTACTCAACGCTTTGTTGCAGAAATTTTGCCTTTGTTCGCAACAGGTGCGTTGAAGCCAGTAATTGACTCCACATATAACTTTGCCGACATCGCACGGGGCCACGAATACATGGCATCCAACGGCAATGTCGGCAAAATAGTTGTCCGTATTGCGGACTAGTTCACTTATCGCTTAGCAATAGGGATGTAGTTGCGCTCGTCGGCGCCGATGTACCACTGACGTGGACGGCTGATCTTTTGTTCGCTGTCGCCCAGAAGTTCTTGCATGTGTGCAAGCCAACCGACGGTGCGGGGAATTGCGAACAACACCGTGAACATGTCAACAGGGAATCCGAGGGCCTGATAGATGAGGCCGGAGTAGAAGTCCACGTTTGGATACAGCTTGCGCTTGATGAAGTACTCATCGTTCAATGCGGCTTTTTCAAGTTCAAGTGCAACGTCGAGAAGTGGGTTCATGCCGGTGACAGCAAAAACGTCATACGCCGTCTTCTTAATGATGGTGGCGCGTGGATCGAAGTTTTTGTAGACGCGGTGACCGAATCCCATGAGGCGACCTTCGCCAGCCTTCACACTTTCAATGAATGCGGGGACGTTCTTTACATCTCCAATTTCAGTCAGCATTCGGACAACCGCTTCGTTGGCACCACCGTGCAGTGGGCCATATAGTGCTGCGGCTGCGGCTGCGGTTGCTGTGTACGGGTCTGAATTGGCGGAACTGACGACACGCATTGCTGTGGTGCCGCAATTTTGCTCGTGGTCGGCATGAAGAATGAACAAGATGTCCATGGCGCGTGCGAGCGTTGGGTGCACCTTGTAGTCGTCACCGATGCGGAACATCATGTTCAAGAAGTTTTCGCCGTACGAGAGCGAGTTGTTCGGCATGACGAATGGCAAACCTTGGCTAAAGCGGTAACACATCGCTGCAATGGTGGGAACCTTTGCAACCAGGCGAAGAACTTGCTTGTCGAAAGTGTCTTTGTCGAAGATGTCTTTTGCCTCTTCGTAGAAAGTTCCAAGAGCCGCTGTTGCGGAGATGAACATTCCCATTGGGTGAGCGTCGTAGTGGAATCCGTCAACGAAGCGCTTACGCATGTTCTCGTGAATCATGGTGTGGCGTGTGACGTTGTATTCCCACTGGGCCTTCTGGTCTGATGTAGGCAATTCGCCGTTCAGAAGAAGGTACGCAACTTCCAAGAACGATGAACTCTCGGCGAGCTGTTCAATGGGGTAGCCGCGGTAGCGCAAGACGCCGTTATCACCATCGAGATAGGTGATGGCAGACGCACATGATGCGGTGGACAAGTACGCAGGGTCGTACATAAAGAGACTGGGGTCCAGCTCTCGAAGAGCAGCGGAAGAAAAAACTCCGCCCTCGATAGGCACCGTGACCTTCTTTCCTGTTCGGTCGTCGATGATTGTGATGGTGTCAGCCATGTGGGATCTCCTTGACTGCTGACGGGATACGTCGCGAGGGCTTTTTTCCCCCACAGTCAGGTTAGACGAACACGGTAGACGGCTCCCACTTTGGTGGGTTGTGAACCCCGCTACAAAGGAGTGTTGTCGTGTTTACGGGACACCAACTTTTCGCGCTTATCACGCAACATGTGAAGCGCTGCACAAATCTCTCGGCGAGTATCTGACGGGTCAATAACGGCGTCTACGTACCCACGCTCGGCGGCAATGTAGGGGTTCAGCAAACGCTGGGTGTAGTCGGCTTCGAATGCCGCTCGCTCTTCAGGCGTGGCACGACGTTGAAGAATTGCAGCGGCTTGACCTGCGCCCATGACCGCAAGTTCAGCCCACGGCCAGGCAAGACAGAGGTCGTTCCCCATCTCTTTGGAGTCCATCACGATGTAGGCACCGCCGTATGACTTGCGCAAGATGATGCAGATGCGGGGAACCGTGGCGCGCGCATAGGCAAAGACAAGTTGTGCACCGTGGCGAATCATTCCGCGCCATTCAAGATCTTTGCCGGGGTAGAAGCCCGGCGTGTCAACAAGCGTGATGACAGGAATGTTGAACGCATCGCAGAAAGCCACAAATCGCGCCGCTTTCTGTGATGCAGGAATGTCGAGTGTGCCAGCCAAGTTGATGGGTTGATTCGCAACAATGCCAATGGGGTATCCGGCCATGTGCGCGAACGCAGTGATGACATTGCCCGCCCACCTCGCACGCACTTCCATATATGCGCCATCATCAACAATTGATTCAATAACTTTGCGAACGTCGTAACTTCCGGTTGACGATTCTGGAATAAGTGCACCGGCTTCTGGTGTGAGCCTGTCGTCAGCGTCGTCGGTGTCAAGAAGCGGTGGTAATTCGTTTACATTGTTCGGCAGATATTCAAGAAGTTCTTCAACCCATGCAGTTGCCGCAGAGAGATCGGCCACAACAACAGATGCAGCACCACTGTTGCGTGCGTGTGTTGTTGCACCACCAAGTTCGTCGGTGCTTACGGTGATTCCTGTGAATTCAGCAACCATGGTGGGACCACTAACAAATGCGTAAGAATCTTCGGTCATTACAACAAAGTCGGAAAGCCCAATGAGTAGCGCAGGTCCAGAGACAGCAGGGCCAGTCACAATGCTGATGCTGGGAATATGCCCAGAACAATGTGCCAATGCTTTTGCAGCAGTGCCCCAGCCGTGAAGTGCAGGGATTCCTTCAAGGATGTCTGCTCCGGACGATTCAATTTGCAACACCAGCGGAAGCCCTTTTGTTCGTGCTGTGTCTGCTGCGGTTGCAATGACATGCGACGCAGCAGCAGAGAGTGCGCCTTTGTGGTGTCCACCATCGACTTCTAGCCAGACAACGAGTCGCCCGGTAGACAATCGCACTACTGCAGCTGTTGCCGCGCCAGGAACATTGTGTTGAAGCTCCAGCACCACATCGCGGGGTAGGGAAGGGGCGTCGCTCACTTCAACAGATTAGACGGAGGGGTGGTGGCGCAGTCCTTTTGACTGATGTGGCGCGATTTGTACCGATATTCCTGGCTGACGAGGGGCATGGCGGCCCACAACATCAATCGCTCGGTCTCGTACCGCCAATGTGGCTCGGTTTGGTCGAGGTCGTTCGCGCTGAACCCATCCGACAACTCGCCGTGGCAAGTCGGGAACACTGATGCGCACAAAATTGCCCTTCAGCCAACCAGGTGCGGCGCTGGCGGGAACAATGGCGGGGCCGAATCCTTCAAACACCAACGACGCCATCAGACGCACACCATCAATTTCCGCTTGCGAGCGCAAGGCCACTCCACGTGTCGCAGCCGCTCTATCGATAATGCGTCGTTGTGCCGTGCCTCGCGGTGCCAGCAGAAGTGGATACTCGGAAAGTTCTTCAAGCGAGATGGACTTTCGTTCAGCAAGTACATGTTTTGTTGGTGCAAGGAGCAATAGTTCTTCGGCAAACAACTCAGTGACATCTAGCGACGGATCTTGAATAGGAAAGTGAACAATTGCCGCATCTATTTCGCCGCTTGCAAGACGAAGCAACAACGCGCTGGTGGCACCTTCAATGATTGTTGTGCGCACGCCAGGGTGATGGCGGGTGAGCGAGTTCAGTAGGGGTGGCATCAGCCACCGCGCGGTGGTACCCAATGTTCCAATTCGACAATCACCGATGGCTTTTTCGCCCAACGAGTGAATGTCGGCGTCTATGTCTTCCATCTCGTGCAGAATGCGTCGAGCTCTGGTGAGAACCATCTCGCCCTCATCTGTGAGGGTGCCACTTGCCCGGTCAACAAGCACGGTGCCCAACTCTTTTTCGAGGCGGGCGATGTGGGCCGAGATATTGGACTGCACAGTGTCGAGAGACTTGGCCGCCCCGGAGAACGTGCCGTGCTCAGAGATGGCCACCAGGCTCTGTAATTGCTTGATTTCCATGGATTTCTCCGTCCGTGACACCTATCATAAAAAACGATAGCAACTATCGCCCCGTTCGGCTTGAGTGTTCACTCATTCACGTGCATACTTTCACTTACATAAATCGCGCCGGCAATGCCCCCCATTGGCCGGCCGAAAGAACCCAACAGATGGTCCCCCCACCATCGGGTTTCGGTTGAGAGGCCCCGCACCCCCTGCGGGGTCTTTCCCTTTTCTGGCAGAACTTGCCTATTTCGCTTGCTCTCAGATGGGCGTAGTGTGCGCGCGTGAACCACGCTGCGTTTTTCGACCTTGACCGCACCTTGCTGTCCGGTGCATCTGCACACGTTGTTAGTCGGGTGTTACGTGAAACAGGTGTTGTCACGCGCAACATTCCTGGCGAGTCATTGCTGTATCAAGTGTTTGAAACCTTCGGAGAGAATCTCCCATCAATGGTGTTGGGTCGACAGGCCGTTGTTGCAATGCGTGGGCATTTGCAGTCACATGTGCGCAACGCTGCAGAGTTGGCTGCTCCAGATTTAGTGAACATGGTGCAGCCGTATGCGCGCAAGGTCATGGATGAACATCGTGCGCAAGGTCGACGTGTTGTTTTGGCAACAACAACACCGCGGGATCTCATCGAACCTTTTGCCAACCTGATGGGCTTTGATGCTGTCATTGCCACGACGTATGGCGTTGATGACAATGGTGCCTACACGGGTGAACTGGTTGGGCCATATGTGTGGTCGCGTGGAAAGAAAGATGCTGTAAAGGCGTGGAGCCGAGAAAATGGCATCGATCTTGATGGCTCGTATGCCTATAGCGACAGCGTGTTTGATGAACCACTTCTTGCTGCTGTCGGAAACCCGTATTGCGTTAATCCCGATTGGCGTTTGCGTTTAATGGCAGCAGCTCGTCGTTGGCCTGTCATGCATTTAGATGTTCCTGCTGGTGTTGCAAAGATTCCTGTTGTTGGTTTAGAAGCACAACAAGCATTAATGAAATTTGCCCGCCCCGAAGTGTTTCCGTATGCGCGTTTCACAATCACGGGCACGGAGAATATTCCGCGTAACAGCGCCGCAATTTTGTGCGGCAATCACCGCAGTTACTTCGACATCGCAGCGGTATCTCTTGCGGTTGCAAAGACTGGGCGTGCCGTTCGCTTTCTTGGGAAGAAAGAAGTGTTCGACGCACCTGCCATTGGACCAATGGCTACTGCGCTCGGTGGCATTCGTGTAGAGCGCGGAACAGGAAGCGACGAACCGTTGCGTGCAGCAACAGAATCTTTGGAAGCAGGCGACTTGGTGGCCATCATGCCGCAGGGAACAATTCCACGTGGTCGTGCTTTCTTCGAGCCCGTTTTAAAGGGCCGGTGGGGTGCTGCGCGACTCGCTGCGCAAACGCAAGCACCAGTGATTCCCATTGGTATTTGGGGCACCGAGAAGGTGTGGCCACGTAACGCAAAATTGCCGAACATCACCAATGTGACATCGCCGCCCGAAATCATTATCACCGTCGGCGCACCTGTGACATTGAGATACACCGACCCCGATGCTGACACACGCGCAATCATGGATGCCATTAGTGCGTTACTGCCACCTGAAGCACGCGAGTATCGCGAGCCCACCGAAGACGAACTTCGTCGGAGTTATCCGTCGAACTACACAGGTGACCCGAACTCCGAAGACGAACGGCGCCCAGGCACCGATTAGTTATTTGGCGTTTGCCACCTTTTGGCGAACGATGTTCAATGCGCTTCCAGCCTTGAACCATTCCACTTGCTCTGGACTAAACGTGTGCTTTGCCTCGAAGTCAATGGTGCTTCCATCGGCTTTTGTGATGCGGCACTTCATTGGCTGGTCGGGTACTGGTGGAAGATTCAGCACGCTGATCTTGTCGGTTTCCTCGATGAGGTCGTAGGTGCTTGGATCGGCAAATGTCAAAGGAACAAGCCCCTGCTTCTTCAAGTTTGTTTCGTGAATACGCGCAAACGAACGAGCGAAAATAACAACGCCACCACGGAATCGTGGCTCCATTGCGGCGTGCTCACGTGATGAACCTTCGCCGTAGTTCTGGTCACCAATTGCACACCAGCGAATGCCTGCTTCGCTGTACCGCTTTGCAATGTCTGGATAACTGCGACGACCACCATCAGTGATGTCGAGACCTTCGCCGACGGCGCCACCAAATGCGTTGACAGCACCGATGAACAAGTTGCCAGAGATGTTCTCGAGGTGGCCGCGATAGGTGAGCCACTTGCCTGCAGCAGAAATGTGGTCGGTGGTGCACTTGCCTTGAGCTTTCATGAGGATAGGAAGTTCCAAGTAGTCGTTTCCGTCCCATGCGTTGAACGGCTGCAACAGTTGCAAACGATCTGACGTTGGGCTGACTTCAACAACCACGCCACTTCCGTCTGCAGGTGGCGCAGTGAATGTGTCTACGCCCGGGTCGTATCCGTTGTCGGGAAGAATGTCGCCCTGTGGTGCATCGAGTTTCACTTGCGAACCGTCGGGAGCGGTAATGGTGTCGACCATTGGGTCGAAATCGAGACGGCCAGATAATGCAATAGCCATCACGGTGTCGGGGCTAGTGACAAACGACAGTGTGTTTGCTGAACCGTCGGCACGCTTTGGGAAGTTGCGGTTGAACGAGTTCACAATGCTGTTGGGCTTTGCTGTTTTGTCTGCAGCACGTTCCCACTGACCAATGCAGGGTCCGCATGCATTGGCAAGAACAGTTGCGCCGATTGCTTCAAGGTCTGCAAGAAGGCCATCGCGTTCGATGGTGGCACGAATTTGCTCACTTCCTGGTGAGATGAGAAGTTCAGTCTTAGCCTTCAGTCCCTTTGCTGCTGCCTGACGAGCAATTGACGCTGCACGTGTGATGTCTTCGTACGAGGAGTTGGTGCACGAACCAATGAGAGCAGCGGACACTTCAAGTGGCCAGTCGTTCTCACGAGCCGCAGCACCCACGCCGTTTGCACCAATTTTGTGTGCGCGGTCCGGCGAGTGTGGTCCATTGATGAGGGGAGTGAGTTTCGACAAATCAATTTCAATGACTTGGTCGTACTGTGCTCCGTCGTCGGGGCGAAGTTCTGCCGCAACTTTGTCGGCTGCTGCAGCAATTGCTTGGCGGCCTGTTGCGCTGAGGTATTCGCTCATGTTCTTGTCGTAACCAAACACCGAACACGTTGCGCCAATTTCGGCACCCATGTTGCAAATGGTTGCTTTGCCTGTTGCAGAAATTGTGTCGGCACCTGGTCCGAAGTATTCGGCAATTGCACCGGTGCCACCTTCAACGGTGAGTTGACGTGCAACTTCAAGAATGACGTCTTTTGGACTTGCCCAACCACTGAGTGTTCCGGTGAGTTTGATGCCGATGACTTTTGGCCACCGAACGTTGAACGGGAATCCGGTCATGACGTCTACTGCGTCCGCACCACCAACACCAATGGCCACCATTCCGAGTCCACCTGCGTTTGGTGTGTGGCTGTCGGTACCAATCATCATTCCGCCAGGGAATGCATAGTTTTCAAGAACTACTTGGTGAATGATTCCGCTACCCGGTCCCCAGAAACCAACGCCGTATTTGGCACTTACTGAACGCAAGAAGTCATACACCTCACGGTTGGTGTCGTTCGCGTCGCGCAAGTCCAACTTGGCGCCTACCTTCGCAAGGATGAGGTGGTCACAGTGAACAGTGGAGGGAACTGCCGTTGTGGGCAGACCTGCCGTCATGAATTGCAGCAACGCCATCTGGGCCGTTGCGTCTTGCATGGCCACACGGTCGGGGTTGAAGTCTGCATAACTGCGACCGCGTTCCATTTCCTGGGTCTTTGGATCGACCAAGTGATTGATGAGAATCTTCTCGGCCAGTGTGAGGGGGCGACCAAGGCGCTCGCGACCAAGGTGTGCATTCGCTACGAGGCGTGAATACACGCCTTCAACAAGTTCGATGGGGGTTCCGGCAGTCACGGCCATGGGGGCAACCTTTCCTTCAGCAAGCAATGGACTTGCTTTTTCTCTCTGTGTATACAACTCTAATACAAGTGCGCACCATCCGCTATCACCAAATCGCTGAAGAACTTCGCGGTCGCATCTTGTCGGGGGCCTATGCCTCAGGGCGCATCATGCCGAGTGAGTCAGAGCTTTCCAGTGAGTTTGATGTCAGTCGCGTCACCATTCGTAAGGCCTTAGAGATGCTGCGAGACGACGGACTCGTGGACTCGCGACAAGGTTTTGGCTGGTTTGTTGCGGGGGAGACTGTGCGTCAGCCACTGGCTCGACTATCCACCATTGAAGAACAAATGCGCGACTCCGGTGCAGCTCCCGAACGACGTGTACTGGAATTTGCATTTGAAAAGGCGCCAAAAGATGTGGCATCTGCGCTTGGAACACCGAATGTTCTGCGAGTGCGGCGCGTGAATCTTGCAGACGGTGAACCATTCGCCATTGTGACGGTGTGGTGTCCGTCTGACTTGGGGCAACACTTATCGCGCGCCGATGTTGAACGTTCGCCGTTCTATGAATTGTTAGATGTGCCGTTGGCCGGTGCTACGCAAACAATTGGCGCAGACGCAGCCACCTCGGAAGAGTCGCAATTGCTCAATGTTCCCGTTGGCTCACCTGTGTTGAGGTGTTTGCGAACCACAACGAGCGTCGATGGAAAAACAGTGTTGTTTTCTCGACACGTGTTTCCCGCGCATCGCACAGAGTTTGTTGTGGACTTGCCGTTCGTCGATCAGTCCATCGCTCCAAGCGGTTTGCGATTAGTGGACTAAGCCAAGAACTGTTTTTGCCAGCCGTCAAGATCTTTCGCGAGACCGGCTGTCATCGCACTGAGCATTTCTGCACGCAGTCGCTTTTTGCTGTGCGCGTGTGCGGTCAGGTTGAGGGCGTTGTAGGACTCCGCCGTTGCAAGAGCGGTGCTCATCAACTCTGACTCGTCTACTACTGCATCAAGCACGCCGTTTTCTACAGCGTTCTCTGGTGTGAATGCTTCGGCGAGAACGACAGCGCGAGTTAAGGCGGCTGGTGTCACGCGGTGACGAAGAATTTCAATGGTGGAAAACGGCATTGTCATTCCGATTGCCACTTCATTTGCCGCGTACTTGTAGTTGCCCGTCACGCCGATGCGGTAGTCGCCACTGAGCATGAGGAAGATTCCCATTGCAATGGCGTGACCGGGGCACGCAACAACAACCGGTGTAGGAAAACTCAGCAAACGCATGGACAACTGAAGTCCGCCGTTCAACATGTCGACAGCAGGTTGACCGCTTGCCGCCAGTGTCTTTAGGTCGAAACCGGCAGAAAGAATTCCTGTGCGGCCAGTGAGCACAACGGGAACACCGTCCGCTTCTGCTGCATCAAGTGCCGAATTAACACCCGATTGGAGCGCAAGCGACACAGCATTTGCTTTTCCGTCATCCATGGTGATGACGCCAACACCGCCATGGCGTGCGTACGTCACGATGTCGGACATGTGATTACCACTTATCCCAGTGAAGAACCTTGCTGAGTGGCTCGCGCTTTGCGGGCTTGAAGTCTGTGCCGATTGTGTACGCAATAGGGAACAGGCCACCTTGCGTCACTTTTTCGTACGGAATTCCCAGAAGTGCAGCTGCTTCTTTTTCTCCGTCGTTCATGAGGTGAATGGTGGTCCATGCAGAACCCATGGCGCGTTCGCGCAATGCGAGCATGAAGCTCCACACGGCAGGCAACAAGGATCCCCATGCGCCAGCAGTAGCGAACGATGGCAGATTGTCGAGGCGGCCTTCAATGCACGGAATCATAAGAAGCGGAGCCTTCTCAAAGTTCTCGGCCAAGTAGCCGGCGGAGTCGCGAACAAGTCCCATGCGCTCGCCACGTGAGTCGCCTTCTTTGTATTCGCGTCCAGGCATGTTGGCGTACAGGTCCCAGTTCTTGCGGTAGATGTCGGCGAGCGCCTTCTTCTTCGCTGCGTCTTCAATGATGATCCAGTGCCAGCCCTGGCTGTTTGAGCCGGTGGGGGCTTGCAAAGCAATCTCTAAACACTCTTCAACAATTGCCCGTTCGACTGGCTTGTCAAAGTCGAGGCGCTTGCGCACCGAGCGGGTGGTCTTGAGTACTTCGTCTGCGGAAAGGTTCAAATGCATAACGGGCAGTCTGCCACGCCTTCGGTGGTCTCGTCGCCTTCGAGCCGTGTCAAGATAAAGCAATGAGCGACAGAGTCACTATTTCCATCTCCGACGGCATCGCAGACGTTCGGTTCAACCGCCCCGACAAGCGCAACGCACTCGACGGTGAACAGTTCCAAGCAATCGTTGACGCGGGCGAATCATTGAAGACCAACAAAAAGATTCGTGTTGTCGTTGTTTCGGGTGAGGGCGCCTCGTTCTGTGCGGGTCTCGACCTTGCGTCTATGGGTGGCATGGCTTCTGGCGAGCGCCAGAAGAGCGATGCGCCAACAGCCGGCGATATGCAAGAAGGTCGCATTACTCACCTTGGACAGCAGTCTGCGTGGGTATGGCAGGAAGTTCCCGTGCCAGTTATTGCCGCAGTGCATGGTCACGCATTGGGTGGCGGCTGCCAAATTGCGTTGGGCGCAGACATTCGTATTGCACACCCAGACACCAAGTTCAGCGTTCGCGAAACATATTGGGGTCTTGTGCCCGACATGGCAGGCACCGTTCTTATGCAGGGTCTTGTTCGTCCCGACATCATGAAAGACATTGTGTTGTCTGCTCGTATTTTCGATGGACGTGAGGCCAAGGAAATTGGCATCGTCACCCGGCTTTCCGATAATCCACGAGACGATGCATTCGCCTACGCACAAGAAATTGTGAAGCGCAGCCCTGATGCTGTTCGTGGCGCAAAGGAACTGTTGAACCGTCTGACTCTCGACTTTGCCGCAGCGCAGTTTGCTGCCGAGCGTCGCATCATTGGCAGCCTCATCGGCGGCCATAACCAGCGTGAAGCCGTCATGAGCGACTTCGAGAAGCGGGCACCTGCCTACATCGACCCTGCATAGGTCACATAAATGGCTTTGTGACGCGGGTGGGGGCTGGGTAGCCTTTAGTTCTGCTCGGGTCAGCGTCGCCCCGGGAGAACAATCTCATTCTCCGCCGTGCTCTGCACGGTTCCTGAAGGACTAGACGCTTTATGAACCCCGATCTCCCCAAGGCTCACGGTCTCTACGACCCACGTTTCGAGCACGACGCATGTGGCGTCTCGTTTGTGGCCAACATCAAAGGTGTTCGTAGCCGCGAGATTGTCACGTTGGGTCTTACTGCGCTGACGAACATGGAACACCGCGGCGCTACAGGTGCTGAACCAGACACTGGTGACGGCGCAGGAATTCTCATTCAAGTGCCCGATGCATTTGTGCGCGCTGTATCTGGCATTCAATTGCCTGCCGCCGGTGCGTACGCAACGGGAATCGCATTCCTTCCCCAGTCAGCTGCCGATGCAGATCGTGCCGCAGCAACTGTTGACGCAATCACAAAAGAAGAAGGACTGCGTTCTCTCGGTTGGCGCGACGTACCCGTTAACCCTGACTGCCTCGGTGCATCTGCTCGCGCCGTCATGCCAACATTCCGCCAGTTCTTCTGCGACGACCCTGCAGGTGCAACCGGTATTGACCTTGATCGCAAGTTGTTCATTGTTCGCAAGCGAATTGAGCACGAACTTGAAGGAACAATGCGCGTCGTGGCCTCTTGCTCACCCGTACCGCTACATCGCACACAACGGTGAAATCAACACGGTGCAGGGCAACCGCAACTGGATGCGCACACGTGAAGCATTGCTTGCCACAGATCTCATTCCTGGAC
Source organism: Ilumatobacteraceae bacterium (assembly GCA_021299715.1). GTDB lineage: Bacteria > Actinomycetota > Acidimicrobiia > Acidimicrobiales > Ilumatobacteraceae > UBA2093. The sequence continues at coordinate 225,202 of JAJTEL010000002.1, forward strand.
TTGACCGCGCATTTCCTATTTGCACGCCCAGCATGAGTGACTCGGCAAGTTTTGACGAAGTGTTAGAGCTGTTGCACCTTGCCGGACGTTCACTTCCTCACGCACTGTTGATGATGATTCCCGAAGCGTGGGAAAACAACGATCGCATGGACCCACGCAAGCGCGCGTTCTACAAGTTCCACTCATCTCTTATGGAACCATGGGATGGTCCTGCCGACGTCGCGTTTACCGACGGAACACTGATTGGTGCGGTTCTTGACCGTAACGGTTTGCGCCCTGGTCGTTATTGGGTCACTAGTGATGATTTCGTCGTTCTCGCAAGTGAGGCTGGGGTTCTCGATATTGACCAGTCGCGCGTTGTGCGTAAGGGCCGTTTGCAGCCTGGTCGCATGTTCCTCATTGACACCGCGCAGGGTCGTCTTATTGATGACGACGAAATCAAGCTCCAACTTGCTTCTGAGCATCCGTATGAAGAGTGGTTGGAAGCGGGCCTGACCAACTTGGACGACCTCCCAGCACGTGAACACGTTGTGTATAGCCGTGACAGCGTGGCTCGTCGTCAGCAAATGTTCGGATACACCGAAGAAGAACTGAAGGTCATCATTGCGCCAACTGCGCGTACCGCAACTGAGCCCATCGGTTCAATGGGTACCGATACGCCAATTGCTGTGTTGTCCACTCGTTCCCGATTGTTGTTCGACTACTTCCAGCAGTTGTTTGCACAGGTCACAAACCCACCACTCGACGCAATCCGCGAAGAAGTGGTGACTGCAGTGGGAACAAGTGTTGGGCCAGAAGCCAACTTGCTCTCGCCGGGCCCCGACAGTTGCCGTCAACTTGTCTTGCCGTTCCCCATCATTGATAACGATGATCTGGCAAAGATCATTCACATCAACGACGATGCAACGCATCCACATCTTGCATCGGTTGTGGTGAGCGGTTTGTATCGCGTGGCCGATGGCGGAGCAGGTCTTCGAACAGCGCTTGACAAGATTCGTGCAGAAGTCAGTCAGGAAATTGAGAACGGTGCACGAATCATCGTGCTGTCCGATCGCAACTCAGACGATGTGTATGCCCCCATTCCATCGCTGTTGCTCACAAGCGCTGTGCATCATCACCTCATTCGTGAGAAGCGTCGCACCCAAGTAGGTCTTGTTGTGGAATGTGGTGATGCTCGCGAAGTGCATCACATGGCATTGCTTGTCGGTTTTGGTGCAGGCGCAATTAACCCATACCTAGCTTTTGAATCTATTGAAGACATGATTGCAGCCGACCACGAAACCGGCATGTACGGCCTTGGTGGAATGGACCCGCACAAAGCAGTGAAGAACTACATCAAAGCATCCGGCAAAGGTGTTTTGAAGGTGATGTCCAAGATGGGTGTCTCCACTGTTGCGTCCTACACCGGTGCTCAAATTTTCGAAGCCATTGGTCTGGCAACAGATCTTGTTGATGAATTCTTTACGGGAACAGTGTCACGTCTTGGCGGTATCGGTCTCGATGAAATTGCTGCTGAAGTAGCACAACGTCACGCAACCGCTCACCCGAAGCGTCCAGAGCTTCGTGCACACCGCCGTTTAGAGCTTGGTGGCGAATACCAGTGGCGCCGTGAAGGGGAGTATCACCTCTTTAACCCTGAAACTGTGTATCGCTTGCAACACTCCACACGTGTTGGTCGGTACGACTTGTTCAAGCAGTACACCCGCGACGTTGACGATCAATCGCAACGCCTCGCAACACTGCGCGGACTTTTCGAACTACGCACGGGCGCACGCCCTGCAGTTCCACTGGAAGAAGTAGAACCCGTTTCTGAAATTGTGAAGCGTTTCTCCACTGGAGCCATGAGTTACGGATCTATCTCTGCTGAAGCGCATGAAACTTTGGCCGTTGCAATGAACCGCATTGGCGGCAAGAGCAACACCGGCGAAGGCGGCGAAGACCCAGAGCGTTTTGTACCCATGGAAAATGGCGACTCGAAGCGATCAGCCATCAAGCAGGTTGCTTCTGGTCGTTTCGGTGTAACCAGCGAATACTTGGTGAACGCCGACGACATTCAAATCAAAATGGCGCAAGGTGCAAAGCCTGGTGAAGGTGGCCAGTTGCCCGGACACAAGGTGTACCCATGGGTGGCAAAGACACGTCACTCCACACCTGGCGTTGGTCTCATTAGTCCACCACCGCACCACGACATCTATTCCATTGAAGACTTAAAGCAGTTAATTCACGACTTGAAGAATGCAAACCCCGCGGCGCGTGTTCACGTGAAGTTGGTTGCTGAAGTAGGCGTAGGAACAGTTGCAGCAGGTGTCTCAAAGGCGAAAGCCGACGTTGTGCTCATCTCGGGTCACGACGGTGGCACTGGTGCCTCACCGCTGACTTCCTTGAAGCACGCAGGTGCGCCATGGGAACTTGGTCTGGCCGAAGCACAGCAAACGCTGATGTTGAATGGTTTGCGTGATCGAATTGTGGTGCAAGCCGACGGTCAAATGAAGACCGGTCGTGACGTTGTTATCGCAGCGCTGCTTGGTGCTGAAGAATTTGGTTTCGCAACAGCACCACTCGTCGTGAGTGGTTGCATCATGATGCGCGTCTGCCATTTGGATACCTGTCCTGTTGGAGTTGCCACACAGAACCCCACACTTCGTGCTCGTTTCTCTGGCAAGCCAGAGTTTGTTGTGAACTTCTTTGAATACATCGCTGAAGAAGTGCGTGAGTACTTGGCTGAACTTGGTTTCCGTACCTTGCAAGAGGCCATTGGTCACGTGGAGATGATTGACTCACGTAAGGCCGTGGACCATTGGAAGGCACAAGGGCTGGATATTTCGCCAATTCTTGAGACGCCACAAAACCCCTACGGGCAAACACCGTTCAACTCGGTGAGCCAAGATCACGGTTTGCACGAAGCGTTGGACAATGAGCTCATTGCGTTGTCGAAGGATGCAATTGCCGATGCGCGTCGCGTGAAGATTGAACTGCCTGTGAAAAACGTGAACCGTACGGTGGGCACGTTGCTTGGTCACGAAGTAACAAAAGCATGGGGTGGCGCAGGTCTTCCCGATGGCACTATCGACATTCATCTCACTGGTTCTGCTGGTCAGAGCTTTGGTGCGTTTGTCCCTGCAGGCATTCAGTTACGTCTTGAAGGAGACGGAAATGACTTCGTGGGCAAGGGCCTATCGGGTGGGCGAATCATTTTGCATCCACACCGCGACGCACCGTTCATTGCGGAAGAAAATGTGATTGCCGGAAACGTCATCGGATACGGCGCAACGGGTGGAGAGATCTTTATTCGTGGTGTAGTTGGTGAGCGATTCTGTGTTCGCAACTCCGGAGCAACTGCAGTTGTTGAAGGTGTAGGCGACCACGGTTGTGAATACATGACCGGTGGCCGCGCGGTCATTCTCGGTGCAACTGGTCGCAACTTTGCGGCAGGTATGTCTGGCGGTATCGCATACGTGTACGACCCCGATGGAGTCTTCCCGTCGTTGGTGAATTACGAAATGGTCGATTTAGAGCATGTTGCAGGTGACGACGAAGAGTGGTTGCGCAACACCATTGCGCGTCACTTTGAATTCACAGGCTCTGCGGTTGCGGAACAAATCTTGGGCGCTTGGACAGTGGAACTAGCACGATTCCGCAAGGTAATGCCGCGCGACTACAAGAAGGTTCTCGCTGTGATGGCTGCTGCACAAGCAGAAGGACTAAACGAGGCAGAAACTGCAAACAAGGTGATGGAGGCTTCTCGTGGGTGAGACAACCGGATTTCTTCAGTGGGGCCGCACAGGTCCAACGCGTCGACCAGTTCAGATTCGTCTGAAGGACTGGAAAGAGGTGTACCAACCATTCGATTCGTCACTTCTCAACCAGCAAGCTGGGCGATGCATGGACTGCGGTATTCCGTTCTGCAATAACGGATGTCCGCTTGGAAACCTCATTCCCGACTGGAACGATCTTGTCTATCGCGGTCACTGGGAAGAAGCCATTGAGCGCCTGCATGCAACCAATAACTTCCCCGAGTTCACAGGTCGCTTGTGCCCAGCACCGTGTGAGTCGGCGTGTGTGCTTGGCATCAACCAAGACCCCGTGTCTATCAAGCAAGTGGAAGTAGAAATCATCGATCGTGCATGGAGCGAAGGATGGGTGGTTCCGCAGATTCCGTCAACAAAGACCGGTAAGCGCATTGCTGTTATCGGTAGCGGACCTGCTGGTCTCGCTGTTGCTCAGCAACTCACTCGTGCAGGTCACGATGTTGTTGTGTTGGAGCGAGCAGATCGCGTGGGCGGATTGCTTCGTTACGGAATTCCAGAATTCAAAATGGAAAAGAAGCATCTCGATCGCCGTCTTGAGCAGATGAGAGAAGAAGGCACCGAGTTCCGCGTGAACGCCGATGTGGGTGGCGCCGTCGATGTTGAAGTTCTTCGTGCTTCTCACGACGCCATTGTTTTGGCATGCGGCGCTACTTCGTGGCGAGATTTAAATGTTCCTGGTCGCGAATTGAAGGGCATCCATCAGGCCATGGAGTACTTGCCCATCGCCAACAAAGTGCAAGAAGGTGACTTCTCCGATTTCGCTATCGATGCGAAAGACAAGAACGTTGTCATTATTGGTGGCGGCGATACTGGTGCCGACTGTTTGGGTACCGCACTACGACAAGGTGCGCGCCAGGTGTTGCAGTTAGAAATCATGCCGCGCCCATCCGATGATCGAACTTCAGGTAACCCATGGCCGCAATACGCCATGGTGTACAAAGTGTCATCTGCACACGAAGAGGGCGGCGAACGCATCTACAGCGTCAACACCGAACGATTCGTTGACGATGGAAATGGAAACGTGCGCGCCCTTCTCATTCATGAAGTGGAATTCGTGAATGGAACGTTTGTGAAGAAGGAAGGAACGGACCAGGAAATTCCTGCCGACCTTGTGTTCCTTGCAATGGGCTTTGTCGGTCCAGAGAAAGGTTCGTGGCTCGATCAATTGGGCGTTGCTTTCGACGAACGCGGAAATGTGGCACGAGATGCCTCGTATCAGTCCAATGTTCCGGGTGTGTTCGTGGCTGGCGACATGGGTCGTGGTCAAAGCCTCATTGTGTGGGCAATTGCAGAAGGTCGTGCCTGCGCGGCGGGTGTTGACACATATCTCATGGGTGAGACATCTCTTCCCGCTCCAATTCCGCCAACGGCGCGTCCACTGGTGTAACGGCACGAAGCGCCACCATTCGCGGCGCTTCAGGCTCTACTGTGTTGCTCCGTGTTAAGAATTCGTTCGAAAGTGAGTGCTGGTCGAGGTGTGGCCATCTCTGCATGCTTTCTTGGCGCAGCAGTCTTCGGTGCTGCCTGTGGTGGAGACACGTTGGGCGTTGCCACCACGGTCGTGAACGTCACGCCGACAAACTTCGCAACAATTCCCCCGGTCGCTAGTACCGCCCCTGGTACAACCACCACATTGCCCAGCGGCGCTGTCGGGCAAGAAACCTTGTACACGATTGTGGCGGGAGACTCGCCAATTGCTGTGGCAAACAAATTCAATATTTCTGTCACCACGCTGCTCGCATACAACGCATGGGTGACGCCCGCTCAATTTCCGTACCCCGGAACTCAAATCAAAATTCCACCACAAGCTGTCGTAAACCCGGTTACGTCGGTTCCTGCTGGCGGAACTGCAGCCCCAGGTGCATCGGTGAAGCCAGGTTGCGAAAGCCATTCTGCCGGCACGTACACAATTCAGTCGGGTGATTCTCTGTGGCTTATTCAGAACAAGTTCAAGTCGTGTTTCACCATTGGTGCGCTGCTGGGCGCGAATAACTGGCCCGATATTCAGTCGGTTGTTCTACTGCAGGGACAAAAAATCAATATTCCTGCTGCCAGCAGTTAGTCGCCCTAGTGCGATGTGTTTGTTTTGCGACGTGAATGCCGCTCTTGTGCATGCGCAACAAGTTCATTAATGAGTTCCGAATAACTCACACCACTCGCTTCCCACATTTTCGGGTACATAGAGATTGGGGTGAATCCGGGAATGGTGTTTATCTCGTTACACAAGAACCCACGTCCGTTTTCCTCAAAAAAGAAGTCGACCCGCGCCATTCCTTCACAGCGCAGAGCTTCGTACGCGCGTAACGCTAAGTTGCGAACTTCGTCACTTTGGGCAGGTGTAAGAGATGCAGGAATCATCAATGTGGCGGAATCGGTGACGTACTTGTCTTCGTAGTCGTAGAAATCGTTACCGGGCACAATCTCGCCCACAACGGACGCTCGTGGATGACGGTTGCCTAAGACGGCAACTTCTAATTCGCGTGCTGTAACAGCTTCTTCAAACACGATCCATTGGTCGTACGTTGCTGCAAGTGATGCCGCACGTTGAAGCTCTGCGGCGTCGCGAACCTTTGACACTCCAACGGACGAACCCATGTTGGCAGGCTTGACGAAAAGTGGAAATCCAAGCTGGTCGGACACTGACTGCAATGACGTTGGCGTGATGTGGTCATCGCGCAGACAGGCGTGACGCACTTGCGGAATTCCTTCATGCGCAAATACTTTTTTGGCCATGGCTTTATCCATAGCGAGCGCGCTAGACAACACACCGCTACCCACATAAGCCACGCCCATTATTTCTAGGAGACCTTGCAGTGTTCCATCTTCACCAAGCGGACCGTGAACAAGGGGCATGACCACAGTGGGGGCACTGTGTTCGGAAAAAAGTACGACGCTTTGGTTAGTAGGAGCACCGTGTGCTTCAAGGCGGGCAGGAAGACTGCTGGGGTTGACGCCGCCGTTTGGAAATTCGGCTAATTCAGGCGAGAACCACTCGCCCGTGCGGGAGATGGCGACAGGAATTGTTCGGTATTTCGATGGGTCTGCTGCTTGAAGAACATGTGATGCGGTCACACAACTGACGTCATGTTCGGCGGATTGTCCGCCAAAAATCACCACAAGATTGATGCGTGAATCGGTGGTGTCCATCAGCACGACGGTACTCGCCACTAGGGTCGGGTTATGCGCATCACCGCGTCAGATGTGGCGCACATCACCGGCGGACGCCTTGTTGGCGCCGATTCTGTGGCCACTTCGGTGTCGTTTGATTCTCGAACATTGCAAGCCGGACAAGCATTCGTGGCAATAGTGGCCGAGCGAGACGGAAATGACTTTTTGCCCGCTGTTCGTGATGCTGGTGCCGCCTTTGCCATCGTGTCCAATGGCCGCTCTGTATCTGGGCTGACGTGCGTGGAAGTGCACGACACAACGAGTGCACTCGCGTTGTTGGGTCGTCACTACAAAACACAATTAGTTGAAACGCATGGTTCTGAGATCATCGGTATCACTGGGTCAACGGGCAAGACCAGTACGAAGAACTTGGTGCGTGCGGTGTTGCGGGAAAAGTATGAACACGTCCACGCGGCAGAACATTCGCTAAACAATGACATCGGAGTCCCCATCACAATTTTGAGTGCTCCAGAGAACACCGAAGCTCTCGTTTTGGAGATGGGTATGCGCGGCTTTCACGAAATTGAACGGTTGTGCACCATTGCCGAACCCACCATTGGAGTTATCACCAACATTGGAGACGCGCACGGTGAACGCGTCGGCGGCGCAGCGGGCATCGCTCGTGCAAAAGGTGAACTGTTCCAGTCGCTGCCCGAAAATGGCATTGCCATAGTGAATGCCGACAGCGAATGGTGTGCGTATTTGTCGTCACTTGCGCGCTGTCGAATTCTGACGTTCGGTCAATCGGACGCCGATGTTGAATGGAGTGTTGAAGGCACGGACGAATTTGGTGTGTGCACCGCGCGTTTCTCCTATGGCGGTGAATCCGCACTTGCAACGCCTGCTCACCCCGGCATTCATATGGTTGCAAACGCAGCAGCTGCCATTGCCGTTGGTATTGCATGCGGCATGAATCTTGAAGCGGCATGCCGTGGTGTGGGTCGTGAAGCCACAGAATGGGGACGCATGGTGTGGCTAGTTAACGACTCTGGCCAGCGCATCTTGGACGACACATACAACGCAAACGAAGCATCAATGTGTGCGGCCCTGCAGGTGTTGGCCTCGGCTGGTGGCGAACACAAGGTGGCCGTTCTTGGTCAGATGTCTGAAGTCACCAATGAAAAAGGTGCGCATCTAAATGTTGCTGCGTTAGCAAAAGAGTTACGCATTCAACTTTTGCCGTTAGAGACAGATTTGTATGGAGAATCGGGATTGTCGCTTGACCAAGTGATGGTTCACTTGAAGCAACAGGCATGGGACTCGCTTTTGGTGAAGGGCTCGCGTGCGGCAGAAACCGAACGAGTCATTCTTCAACTGTTGAAGGCCTAAACGCTGCGCGCAGTTTCGTTATCTATCTTTTCAATGTTGCACCACCACGACAAGAACAGAGCCCACGCCGCGCCAATGTAGAGAACTGGTCGTGATCCAATTGCATCCATGATGGGTCCGAAGATGACATTTCCAATGGGAATGGTTCCGCCAAAGGCCATAAACCACAACGCCATCACTCTTCCTCGCACTTCGGACTCAAGCCTGCTCTGCACCACGGTGGTGAGCGCAGTGGTTGTTCCAAAGTAGGCAATGCCCAAGAAGAAGGCGGTAATGAATGCAAGAACTGTTCCGCGAACTGATGCAAACGCGCACATAGTGACTGCGAACGCAATGAATCCCATGCGTGCGGTTTTCCGCTTGTCCATGCCCGCCAAAACGGTTCCTATTGCAAGCGCTCCAAACATTGCACCAAGTCCCCATGTGGCGTATAGCCATTTGTACAGCGCTGATTTCGGTTCGATGTCAAACGTGAGGTCGGCAACAGCGGGGAAGAGTCCCACATACGCAAGGCTTAAGAGCGAGAAAGAACTCATCGTGAGCAGCACTCGACCAATGGCCCGTCGTTCACGTGCAATACGGAATCCAGATGTCAGCGCCTTCAGGCCTTTCTCGGAGGACTTCGCTACAGATGGAATGGAGATACGAAGAACAGCCCACGTGACAAACAGATATGTTGCGGCGTTAAAGAGGAACACTTGCCCTGTGGTGACGCCCCAACTCATCATGACCGCAACCACAACGGGGCCAGTAACACGGGAACCGTTGACTGACGCAGAGGACAAACTGATGGAGCCACCTAGGTCTTCTGGTTTCACCAGGCTCGGAAGGACAGCCGAGAATGCGGGGGCATTAAATGCGTTACCTATTCCCACAATCATTTGTGCGAAGAACAATGACCAAATGGGTGAGTGGGAAATGGTGAAGACACCGAGGAGTATTGACCCCGCCATCTGGATGATCTGAGCAAAGACCAACCACTTGCGGCGGTCAAACTTGTCTGCAAGAACTCCTGCGGGGATTGACAGCAGAAGAAGTGGGCCAAGTTGGGCAAAGATAAAAACGCCTACAACAGATGCGCTTCCCGTTCGTTGGTACACGTAGGCGGGGAGCACCACGTTTTGCATCCAGGTACCAATGCTGGACAAGAAGTTGGCTGTCCACATCATTCGAAAGTCGGGATACGAAAATGCTGCCCGCGCCGTCCCTGGTCGCGGTGCAGATTTCTGCCTCTTATCGCGGTGGGAAGGGTTCGTCATAGGGCAGAGAGAAACCTAGTGGGCTTCGAGACTGTGGTGGTGGTTGGAGTCCACTGTTGACGCATTGGTGTTTGGCAGAATCAAGATATGGAGTTGGAAGAACAGCGCACGTCTATGCCCGCACCGCGTCAGAAAGATGAGTCCTGTCGCACAAAGTTCGGCGTCTTTCCTGAATGTCCATTGTGCGGAGGTTCGCTCACTCCGGAACATGCGCACTTCAAATGTTTTTCGTGCGGTTGGCGCGACAGCTGCTGCGATTAAAGCCCTTTTGTAAACGTCACGGGAAGTGACGCCGGCCCGAAAATGCCAACGCCAGTGGGTTTGTATTCCACTGTTCCGTTCAGCGCAAGATTTGGCATGCGTTGCGACAACGTAATAAATGCTTCCTGCAATTCTGCTCGCGCTAAAGACGCACCAAGGCAGTAATGAATTCCGGCACCGAATGACAGTTGTGGTTGACCAACTGGTTCACGCGTGATGTCGAAAAGATCTGGTTGTGGGAAGACTGATTCATCGAAGTTTCCGGTTCCCATCGACGTACTCATGAAAGTGCCTTTAGGAAACAGCACGCCGTTGTATTCAATGTCTTCTGATGCAAAACGAATGGTTCCACCCACCGCACCGTGATAACGCATGACCTCTTCAACAGCGCGCGGTGCAAGTTCTGGGCGTTCTCGCAAGATGCTCCACTGCTCTGGGTTGTTGGCGAACAGAACTAGTGCAAGTCCCAATTGATTGCGCGTGGTGTCGGTGCCACCGATGATGACTGCTTCCACCATCATCTCGAGTTCTTCGCTAGTGAGACGATCGCCTTCTTCTTCGGCAGCGATGAGGTCTGTCAGCAAGTCTTCGCGTGGCTCTGAGCGGCGTTGCTCAATAAGGTTGCGCGTGTATGCGTTGATTTCATCTTGTGCCTTCATGATGACATCAAGTTCATTGGCAAGGTTTTCACTGAAGATGCGCAATACGTCGGTAGCCCATTTGCTGAACGATTGCCAATCTTCTTTTGGTGCACCTAGTAGTTCACAGATAATGGGAATGGGGTAGGGCTCGCACAATTCTTGAACAATCTCACCCGAACCTTTTGCAGATAACGGGTCAACAAGTTCGTTCACCACATCACGCATGAATGGACGAAGACGGTCTGCACTACGCGGAGAGAACGCAGGCGCCACCAAACGCCGAAGACGCACGTGTACATCGCCTTCAGCATTCAGAATTGACACCCTGCGACGACGATTTAGGTACTCAGGGTTTGTAATGCCTTGAAGTTGTGCGCCAAGACCAGTGGCGGAGTGCCATCTCTTGTCGCGAAGAACACCCATGATGGTCTCGTACGTGAGGACGGTGTACCCAATGTCGGTTTGCGCCAACCAGGATTGTTTCGCGGTAGTGCGCAGCACCTTGCGGCGATCTTCTCTGTTTGTTCCTAAGAAGAAATCGAGTTTTGGAAGTGAGAGTTCGTCAACAGGAGTTGCCATGCCCTCACCCTAGGACGCGAGTGCGTCCGCCGCAGGAGCGAAGGAAACACCAATGGCGTCGGCCACTGCTTTGTAGGTGACGTGACCATTAAAGGTGTTTAAACCGTGCAGCAACGCTGGGTTTTTCTGAACAGACATTCGAGCGCCGTGAGTGGCTACATCTATTTGATACGGCAAGGTCGCATTGGTGAGTGCGTATGTGCTGGTGTGAGGAACAGCCCCTGGCATGTTGCCTACTGCGTAGTGCACAACGTTGTGCATGACATAAGTGGGTTCAGTGTGTGTTGTCTCTCTGGTTGTCTCAATGCAACCGCCTTGGTCGACGGCAACGTCCACAATGACGGCACCAGGTTTCATTGACTTCACCATCTCTTCGGACATGACGACAGGTGCTTTTCCACCTGCAACAAGAACCGCTCCAATCACAAGATCGGCATCTGCAACGCTGCGTTCAATTGCTCCGCGATTCGATGCCACTGTCATGATGCGGCCGCGATGAATTTGGTCTACATATCGAAGACGGTCGAGGTTCTTGTCGATGAGGACCACCTCTGCTTCCATTCCGGCAGCAATCCACGCAGAGTTCCAGCCAACATTGCCAGCGCCAAGAACCACCACTCGAGCAGGGCGTACGCCTGGCGCACCACCCATCAACACCCCGCGTCCGCCATGCGTGTGCTCAAGAAAATGTGCACCCATCTGTGGCGCTAGACGTCCAGCAATTTCACTCATTGGTGCAAGTAACGGAAGGGCGCCGTTCTCGGCTTGCACTGTCTCGTATGCGAACGCAGTGGTGCCAGCTGCGAGAAGTGCGTGTGCAACCTCCGGGTATGCCGCCAAGTGCAGGTACGTAAACAGCGTGAGGTCATTGCGTAAAAACCCGAACTCTTCCGCTTTTGGTTCTTTTACTTTCACCACCATCTGTTGAGCCCACGCATCGGCTGCGGTGGGAACGATGTCGGCGCCAGCCGCCACATAGTCGCTATCGGGAATAGACGCGCCTTCACCGGCACCAGTTTCCACGTACACGTTGATGCCTAAACGTTCGCATTCGCGGACCCCGTCAGGAGTCATGGCAACTCTGCCTTCTGCGGTCTTGACTTCTTTGGGGACGCCGATGGTGGTGATTGCTGTCATGGTTCCATTCTGCTTGAAAAATATGCAGTGACAGTTTCGCACCCCACTGAAATGTGGAATCCTTGTACCTATGGCAACTTTTAAGAACTTCGTCAACGGAAACTATGTCGAGTCAGCAGATGGACGCACCACAGACGTCATTGACCCTTCTACGGGACAAAAGTATGCAGACGCCGCGCTGTCGGGGTCTGCAGATGTAGACGTAGCCATGAATGTCGCCGCACGGGCATTTGAATCGTGGGGTCAAACAACACCTTCGCAGCGTTCGTTGGCACTGCATCGAATTGCGGACGCTATTGAAGCCCGCGCAGAAGAGATAGTTGCGTGTGAAGTGCAGAACACTGGTAAGCCAGTTGCTCTCACCATGAGCGAAGAAATTCCGCCCATGGTCGATCAAATTCGCTTCTTCGCTGGCGCTGCTCGAATGCTTGAAGGTAAAGCAACAGCCGAATACATGCCCAACATGACATCAATGATTCGTCGGGAACCGGTTGGCGTCTGTGCACAGGTTGCTCCGTGGAACTACCCAATGATGATGGCCGTGTGGAAATTTGCGCCCGCCATTGCTGCTGGTAACACCGTTGTCCTGAAGCCATCAGACACAACACCAGCATCAACGCTGCTGCTTGCAGAAATTGCCGCAGAGTTTTTGCCACCAGGTGTTCTCAATGTCATCTGTGGTGACCGCGAAACTGGTCGTGCCATGGTGTCTCACAACACTCCATCAATGATTTCCATCACGGGTTCTGTGCGCGCCGGAATGGAAGTTGCAGAAGCTGCGGCGAAGAACTTAAAGCGAGTGCACCTAGAACTTGGTGGCAAAGCTCCCGTCATTGTGTTTGATGATGCAGATATTGAAGCCGCCGCAGCCGGAATCTCGGCTGCTGGTTTCTTTAACGCCGGTCAAGACTGCACAGCTGCAACTCGAGTGGTGTGTGGGCCGAAGGTGTATTCCGAATTTGTTGCAGCACTTGCTGAACATGCAAGCGCAACAGTGACTGCCGGGCCATCGAATGCAGACGCCTCCTACGGGCCTTTGAACAACGCCAATCAACTCGCTCGTGTTGCTGGTTTCGTTCAGCGAACTCCTTCACACGCGCGCGTTGTTACTGGTGGGTCTCAACAATCGGGCAACGGTTACTTTTATGAACCAACCGTTGTTGCAGATCTTCGCCAGGACGACGAGATGATTCAGAATGAAATCTTCGGACCTGTCATCACTGTGCAGCGTTTTAGTGATGAAGACGAGGCTCTTCGGTGGGCCAATGGGGTTGACTACGGACTTGCGTCATCGGTGTGGACGCGTGACTTCGGAAAAGCCATGCGAATGGCAAAACATCTCGATTTTGGTTGCGTCTGGATTAACACCCATATTCCTTTGGTTGCCGAAATGCCACACGGGGGTTACAAGAAGTCGGGTTACGGCAAAGATCTGTCTGCGTATGCCCTCGATGACTACACGCGCATAAAGCACGTCATGGCAAACATTGACAGCTGAACCTGAGGCACGATTTTTCGAGCCTGAGTGTTACGCTCAAATGTCAAACCAAGGGAGGTGGGATGGACACCGGTGATTCCGTTGTACAGCTAGACAAAGTTCGCAAGCAGTACGGGTCATTTGTTGCTGTCCATGAAGCCGACTTCTCCATCGGCCGTGGCGAATTCTTCGCCATGTTGGGTCCTTCCGGTTGCGGAAAGACCACCACTCTCAAAATGATTGCTGGGTTTGAAGAGCCCACATCTGGACGAATCCTTCTCGAAGGAGAAGACGTCTCCGATGTTCCTCCACATAAACGCAATGTCAATACGGTGTTCCAACAGTACGCCCTCTTTCCGCACATGTCGGTCTTCGACAATGTTGCCTTCGGACCGCGCAGTAAGAAACTGAATGACACTGAAGTGAACCGTCGCGTTCGGGAGATGCTCGACGTTGTGCGTCTCGGAGATTTTGCTTCTCGCCGACCCGCGCAACTATCAGGCGGTCAGCAGCAGCGTGTGGCGCTCGCACGTGCGTTGGTGAATTACCCGTCGGCTCTTCTCTTGGACGAGCCACTTGCAGCCCTCGACCTCAAATTGCGTGAAGCGATGCAAATTGAATTGAAGCGCATTCAACGAGAAGTGGGCATCACGTTTGTATTTGTCACTCACGACCAGGGCGAGGCGCTCACAATGAGCGATCGCATTGCAGTCATGAGCGAAGGGCGCGTAGAACAAGTAGGGGCTCCGTTCGACATTTACTCACGTCCCGAATCGCTGTTTGTGGCTGGGTTTATTGGATCAGCCAACTTGTTGCCCGGAACGATCGCTTCAACCGACGGAGGAAGCACTCGAGTCGATTTGGCGGGTGGGGCACAGGTCGTTGTGCCGGCGGGCAACAGTGCCGACAATGTGTCGCTCAGTTCCGGAACTCGCGTCACAGTCATGATTCGTCCTGAACAGTTGTCACTGGGCGGCGCAACTGGTCTATCCATCGACGTTACGGACACCGTTTTTCAGGGTGCAACCCTTCGTCTCGTTGGCCGAATGTCAAACGGCACAGAAGTCTCGGCAGTGTTGCCAGTTGATCCCCAGCGGGTCACCCCCGTGCCAGGCAATGCGGTCACTTTGTCGTGGCATCAGTCGGCGCCCTATCTGTTAGATGGCTGGCCAGACAATGCGGGTTCAACCACTACCAATGTCGACAATGTCGAGGCGGCGCTGTAGTCCGTGTGGACTCGGCTGGCGAACTAGGTTTACACAAGGATCTCATCAGGAGGACACAACATGGCAACACAAAAGAAGAACAGCACTGGTCGCGGAACTCCGTTGTCGCGGCGTGACTTTATTGTTCGATCTGGTCTTGTGGGCGCGGGCGCTTTGTCCTTGCCAGCACTTCTTGCTGCATGCGGTGGGGGAGACGGCGGCGGAGACGGCGAAGCACTGTCTCTTATGTTTGAGAACTGGCCGTTGTATATCGATGAAGAGACCGTTGCGTTGTTCAAGACTGCATCGGGTATCGACTTTAAGTACACAGAGGCGTACAACGACAACAATGAATACTTCGCAAAAGTGCAGCCATCGTTGTCGGCTGGCAAGAAGATTGATCCAGACATCGTTGCACCCACCTTCTGGATGGCCGCACGTTGGATTCAGTTGGGCTGGGCCCAAAAAATCAACATGGCAAACATTCCCAACAGCAAGAACTTGCGTGACGACCTTGCAAACCCATCGTGGGATGCCAACAACGAATACCAAATGCCATGGCAGACCGGTATTGCAGGAATTGCGTACAACGCAAAGACCACTGGTCGTGAGTTGAAGAGTGTTGCAGACCTGTTCGACCCAGCATTTAAAGGCAAGATTGGCATGCTCACTGAAATGCGAGACACCTTGGGTCTCGTATTGATGAGCGAAGGCAAGAAGTTGGACAGCATCAAGACATTTGATGACGCTGCTAGTGCGTTCGACAAGATTGAGAAGGCGAAGGCAGACGGACAAATCCGTGCTTTCACCGGTAACGACTACACCGATGACTTGTCGTCAGGCAACTTCGCTGCGTGTGTTGCGTGGTCGGGCGACGTACTTCAGTTGTCAAAAGACAACCCCGATGTGAAGTTCTACGTTCCAGAAGAAGGTGGCACCAGCTGGTACGACACCATGTTGTGGGTGGCCGGATCAGAGAACGGTTCCGCTGTTGAAAAGTGGATGGACTACGTCTATGACCCCGTGAATGCTGCTCGCATTACCGCGTCGGTCCAGTACATCTCGCCAGTCAAGGGCGTTCAAGACGCATTGTCAGACATGGGTGGAGACGCAGCCGCGCTAGCAGAAGACACATTGTTGTTCCCCGATGCCGCAACCATTGCGCGTTTGCAGAGTTGGGGAGCATTGGCTGAAGAAGAAGAAGCCAAGCTCGACGAGCGCTTCGCAGCCATCACAGGCGCCTAGGGCGCCTGGGTGATATCACTCACGTGACCGAGCAGCAACACCGATTCACTTCTCGCCCCGAATGGGTGGGGTTGGGCGTCATGTTGGTACTCGCAATTGGAGTTGTGTCCATTGGTGCCGGGTGGGTGTCTGGAGCGACGCGACTTGTTGCGTTGTCGGTCATGTTGGTCAGTGTGGTGGCACTGGTGTGGACTGCATTTGTTGGCGGACTTGAAACCCGACGTGCTTTAGCACCGTACGGACTGTTGAAGCCTGGCATTTTGTGGCTCAGCCTGTTTTTTCTGGCGCCACTGTGGTCCATGTTTCAGATGTCGTTGTCTAGCAAACAAAGTCGATTCGACTTCTTTCCAGACTTCACGTGGGAGTGGAGCAACTACAGCACAGCACTCACAGACTTTGCCCCACAATTCACCCGTAGTTTTTCCTATGCAGCAATAGCAACAGTTCTGACATTGCTCATTGGGTATCCGTTGGCGTATGTCATTGCATTTCGGGGCGGCAAGTACAGAACAATCCTGTTGGGTCTTGTTGCGGTTCCGTTCTTCACCTCGTATCTCATTCGAACACTGGCCTGGCAGAACCTGTTGGCTGACAGTGGCCCGGTTGTGTCGTTGCTCAACACACTTCGTTTAGACACGCCTCTTGAATGGCTCAACATTATGGACAATGGGCGTCTGATGAATACGCCCGCAGCAGTTATTGGTGGACTGACGTACAACTTCCTGCCGTTCATGATTCTCCCGTTGTATGTCAGTCTTGAGAAGATCGATGTTCGACTCGTTGACGCTGCAATGGACTTGTATACCACCGCGACCGGAGCATTTCGTCGAGTGGTCTTGCCGCTATCGCTGCCCGGAGTTTTCGCTGGAAGCCTGCTGGTGTTCATTCCTGCGGCGGGCGACTTTGTGAATGCACAGTTCTTGGGAAGTCCTAGTACCACCATGGTGGGTAACTCCATTCAGAACCAGTTCTTACGCGAGTTGAATTATCCACTTGCTTCGGCCATGTCGTTTGTTTTGATGGCCGTCATTACCTGTTCGGTGTTGGTGTACGCAAAGTTCATGGGAACGGACGATTTGGTATGACATCTGCTCAAAGTTCTCGTCAAAAACTTGGCCGCAAACTCATTAACGCGTCTGCGGTTTTGGGCCTGTTGTACTTGTTTGCGCCCATCGTTGTCATCGTGCTGTTTTCCTTTAACGAGCCAAAAGGCAAGTACAACATTGTGTGGCAGGGATTCACCCTCGATAACTGGGCCAACCCGTTCTCGAAACCCGAATTTACCGATGCGCTCATCGTGAGTTTGCAGGTGGCTGCAGTGTCCACTGTGTGTGCAACATTGCTTGGAACCCTTATTGCCATTGCGCTCAGTAGATATCGCTTCAAGGGCAGTGGTGCGGTGAATTTGTTCCTGGTGCTTCCCATGACCTCTCCAGAAATTGTTCTTGGTTCGTCGTTAGCCACATTGTTCCTTGCACGTGGAGTGGAACGCGGCTTTACCACTGTGGTGATTGCCCACATCATGTTTCAGGTGTCGTTCGTTGCTGTCACACTTCGCGCGCGCATACGTGGATTTGATTGGGCATTAGAACAGGCCGCTATGGATCTTGGTGCCTCACCGCGTCGTGCATTCTGGAAAGTGACGTTCCCGCTTATTCTTCCCGGCATCGTCGCGGCATCATTGCTGTCGTTTGCCTTGTCAATCGACGACTTCATCATCACGTTCTTCAATGCCGGATCTCTCGTGACCTTCCCGCTACAGGTTTTCGGGGCATCACGAGTGGCCATTCCGCCACAGCTCAATGTGTTGGCCAGCATGCTCTTGTTTGGAAGCATTGCCATCATGGTGGGTGGGCTCATTATTGAATCTCGCCGTCAACGTGCTGCCAGTGGCTCTGCACGTCACTAAGTCATGACCAATCGTTCACATATTTCTGTTGAACCTGCAACTTCACCACAGTGGGTGATTGATGCTGTCGTTGCTGGTGGTGGAACAGTTGTTGATTCATCGAATGCAAGTGCTGCGGTGTGGACGGCCGCAAAAGATGCAGACGGTTTGCAGTCGCTCATCAATCAGAATGACCATCTCGATTGGGTGCAGGTTCCATTTGCGGGTATCGAAAATTTTCTGCCCGTTATCGACAACGACAGAGTCTGGACGTGTGGCAAAGGTGTGTATGCCGAACCAGTCGCAGAACATGCGCTTGCGTTGGCACTTGCCGGCCTTCGCAATGTGGCGAACTATGGCCGCCAGACAGAGTGGACAGGGCCAGTGGGGCGCAACTTGTTGCACGCTGCGGTCACAATTGTTGGCGGTGGTGGAATCACCGAATCTCTCATTCGTTTGCTCGCGCCTTTCCAGTGCAATATCACGGTGGTGCGCCGAAGTGTTGAACACATTGAGGGTGCGGACACTGTTGTGGGAACTGATGATTTGGTGAACGCGTTGGTGGGGGCCGATGTTGTGTTTCTTGCTCTTTCCCTCACTCCGGAGACGCGCGGACTTATTGGGCGACCAGAGTTTGAGGTAATGGAAAATCACGCGTGGATTGTGAATGTTGCCCGTGGCGGGCACATAGTGACCGATGACTTGGTGTGGGCCCTGCAGAACAATGAAATTGGTGGGGCCGCACTAGATGTCACCGATCCTGAGCCACTTCCCGCTGGGCACCCTCTATGGAGTCTTTCGAATTGCATTATCACCCCCCATATCGGCAACACTCCTGAGATGGCTATTCCTTTGTTGTCCGAACGAATCACGGAGAACGTAAAGCGATACATCGCAGGCGAGCCTCTTATCGGCCTTGTTGATGTTCGTCATGGCTACTAACAGAAATCTGTATTCCGTTCTTGGTGTAACACCAAAGGCCACTCCGGAACAGTTGCGCGAGGCGTATCGACATCTTGCGAAAATCTTGCATCCTGATGTTGCTGGTTCTACAAAAGAAGATGCCATTCGAATGGCAGAAGTCAACCATGCGTGGTCGGTGCTCTCTGATCCGGTGGCACGACGCGAATACGACGTCACTCAACGTACGGGCTCTGCAACGTATGGGTCTGCTGCTCCACCAAGCAAAGACGGAGTGCGAGGAGTATCGAGGCCGGCACAACTTCCGCCGCCTCGGTTTCCGTGGAAGGCATTGGTGGCAGTAGCGGTGGCTGCGTCAATTTTGGTACTCATTGCAAATGCGTTTACTCAACCTGCAGAGCCGGGTGTTCCCGACCAGTTGTTACAGGTTGGTTCATGTGTCGACATCGACAGAGAAAACTATGCAGTTGAAGTGGCATGCGGTGGTCCGCATTTCGGCGTAGTCGATGCGTTCGTTGCGTTCGATCAAACGTGTCCTGCTGTGACCTTTGCTCATCTCGACAGGCAAGGGATGGGGAAAGCATGTGTTGTTCCTGCCACAGATGGTGCTGGCGTGGGGGATGCTGACTCGTCTCGGTAATCTGAAATCCCCTTGTTTAGGGCGCGTAGCTCAGTCGGTTAGAGCACCACGTTCACATCGTGGGGGTCATGGGTTCGAGTCCCGTCGCGCCCACCACCTCAACCCGTCGCGCCCACCGCTTCCTTCTCCACTTTTCAATGGTCAAACCGTTGGCCTGCCAACACAAGTAGTTTCTGTGGTGTGCGAAGACTGTGCGAAAGACCTGGGTGCGGGGCACCAGCAGAGGTTTCGTACGGCATCGACAACGCCACGCTCACCGTCTGGGTAGATAATCGGGCCTTGTTAGAGCGGGAGCAGGCAGGTCGTTTGTGTCGCCGTCACGCCGATGCTCTCACTGTTCCCCACGGATGGACTCTCGATGACCGACGCCAACCAATTCCTCAGCTGTTCCGCGTGGTCGAGAATGAGCCAGCAGCAAAGCGTCCCGCGAAAAAGACTCCCACTCCGAAGAAAGAGAAACGGGATGGCGGACCATCGTTGTTCGAATCACTCGAAGCAGAGTTGGCCGAACGGGAAAAGAATCGCACAAATGGCGTTGACGTTGTTACCGACGACAAAGTGATTGATGACGCCGCTGAATCAACATCTGATCAGATTGATCCAGATGAAACGAAAGCAATTCCTTGGTCACCACATATTGTGAAATCAGACGCCGACAATGACGATGACGACGAGCAACCGGTCTTTGGTCGTTTACTTGGTCGCGCGTTCGGCAAGAAGAATCAAGAATGAAATATTCATCGTCTGTTGACTTGGCTGTGCCACCAGAGTCCGTGCACCCGTATGTCAGTGATCTTGCTCGTTATCCGCAGTGGATGGCTTTAGTTCATTCAGCCGAGTCATGCGGCGACCATGTGTGGAATGTAGAACTACGGGCCAAGGTGGGTGTTTTTGCCCGATCGAAGAGATTGCGAATGCGTCGCACAATGGACGACGGCACTGTTGTTGTGTTCGAGCGAGACGAGAACGACGGCCGCAATCATGCTCCGTGGGTTATGCGAGTAACACTGGTACCTACTGCTGCCGGATGTTCTGTACAGATCGATCTGTCGTATGGCGGAAACCTGTGGACGGCAGGAGTTCTCGACCGCGTTCTTGCATCTCATGTAGATGCGGGGAAATCTGGGCTAGCGCAACTCGTTCACGGTGCGTAGGCGGTCCATCGACCACTCGGTCGCTGCTCCAAGGCCAATGGTGTTCCGAAACATTCGGACAAGTTTTGGCTGGTCAATGTTGATCTAATGGGTCCAGCGTTCACTATGGACCCATCACGCATGAGCGCACAGTGTGTGGTTGAGGTGGGTATCTCGTCAACGTGATGTGTGACGGTGACGGAAGGTAACTGTGGGTTTGTTTGTGCGAACTCGTCCAAAATACGCACCACTTGTTCGCGACCTCCTAGATCTAGCCGAGCGGTGGGCTCATCAAGCAGAATCGCAATGGGGTCACACATCAACGCGCGCGCCAACAGCACTCGTTGAAGTTCTCCAGACGAGATGAGAGAAATAGGCGACTCTGCAAGATGGCTAACGCCTAGTTGTGCAAGGCATTCGTGTGCCCGCGCATGGTCATCTGGTGAATAGTCGTTCCACCACACTTCTAATGCGCCGTACCGTGCCGACATCACCACCTCATGAGAGGTCAAAGCAGGACGAAGTTCGGTGGCTAACGATGCAGATACATAGGCCAATCGCGGCCGAACTGGGCGAATGTCAAAGTTGCCTAGTGTCTGTCCATTCACGGCGATATCACCCGACGATGGGTGAAGGTAGAGCGACAAGATTTTTAGCAACGTTGTTTTGCCGCATCCGTTCGGGCCAAGAACAACCCATCGGTCACTCGTATTCACACTGAGCGATACCGCGTTCACTGTGGTTCGTGTGTCCCGAATGACGGACACGTTCGTCGCTTGAATGACGGGTATTCCGTGATTGTCCTTGGGCATCGTTGCCACGGTAGTGGGCGTGGCAAAGTAGGGCATGGCTTCTCCGCAACACGCAGAACTCGAGGCGGGCCTTGGTCGCGTTCTGGGGGCATCGCGAGTGGAATCGTTGCGTCGCCTGACAGGCGGTGCTTCTCGGGAGACCTGGCGTTTTCAGGCGGACGGAAACGATTTTGTTCTTCAGCGAGTTCGTCCGGGCAGACCGGACGGATTGGGATGCGAACCAGCTGTGTTGTCGGCCGCATTCGCCGCAGGTGTACCTGTGCCTGAAGTGGTTGTGGACGGTTCGAAGTCAACAGACCTAGAACTGCCATTCATGATTGTTCGCGCCGTGGAAGGCGAGACCATTGCACGAAAGATTTTGCGAGACGATGAGTTTGCTCACGCTCGAACAGTTCTTGCCAGCCAATTAGGAACCGCTGCGGCAAAACTTCATTCAATTGACCATTCACAGATCTCTGGTCTTGCAACAAGCGATCAACTCACCATGTATCGCAAAGTGTTGGACGATCTGGGCGAGCCGCACCCAGTTTTCGAGATTGCATTTCGCTGGTTAGAGAAAAATCGTCCGCTTTCTGAAGTTGCGTGTCTTGTCCATGGCGATTATCGGTTAGGAAATGTGATGGTAAATGCGGAAGGCCTCACTGCGATTCTTGACTGGGAATTGGCCCACGTGGGTGACCCTATGGAAGACCTTGCGTGGCTGTGTGTGCGGGCCTGGCGATTTGGAGGTGCATTTCCTGTTGCCGGAGTCGGCTCTTACCAACAACTCTTCGTGGCGTATGAGCAGGCAAGTGGAATATCGCCTCATCCCGATGTTGTTCGTTGGTGGGAAATTCTGGGCACTTTGAAATGGGGCATTATGTGCATCGCGCAGGCGAACACACATCTCAGTGGCGTGGCACGTAGCCATGAGCTTGCTGCAATTGGTCGACGAGTATGTGAGAACGAGTACGACATTCTCACAATGTTGAGAGAGGTTCTTGTATGACCGCACCACACGATCGCCCAACGGCGGCCGAACTCATTGAGTCTGTTCGGGAATGGTTGGAACGCGACGTTGCACCTGCTGTAGATGGCCGTTTGTCGTTCCATACTCGTGTTGCAATGAATTCTCTCGACATTGTTTTGCGTGAACTGGCCGCGGGGAATGAGATGCTTCAGCGCCATGATGCGATGTTGCGGTCGCTTGACGTGACAAGCGATGCAGATCTCTCCGCAAAGATTCGATCGGGCGAGTTCGACACGTCTCTTGCCGATGTTCTGACTTCACTGGCACCAGTAATTGAAGACAAAGTTCGAGTGTCAAACCCGAAGTACTTGTTAGAAAATTAGCGACGGGGTGGCTTCGGTGTCACCGTGACAGGTTGCCCTGCTGCAAGCTGTCCGCAGGCAGCAGCAATTTCTGTTCCCCGGTTCTGGCGCGTTGTTGCATTCACTCCCAGATTCCGCAAGATGCGTTGAAATGCGGCAACACGAGCAGGCGAGCTGCCCACGGTGGGCCAGCCTGGAGTTGGGTTGAGTGGAATCAAATTCACATGGGCTGCCGGTGTGAGTTGGAAGCACAGTTCGGCGAGTTCTTGCGCGTCTTGGTCGGTGTCGTTGACGGAATCGATGAGTGCCCATTCAAAGGTGACACGTCGCCTTTTTTCGTGAAGGTAATCCCGACACGCCTGCATCAGCATCTCAAGTGGGTAACGCGTGTTGATGGGTACCAACTCATTCCGCAGATCGTTGCGCGCTGCGTGAAGTGAAACGGCCAAATTCACGGGAAGTGGGCGAGTGGCAAGGGTTCGAATGCCGGGAACAATCCCTACGGTGGAAATGGTGAGGTGTCGAGCAGAAATACCAATGTCGTCGTGAATGCGTTCAACCGCACCCCATACGGCGGGTTCGTTTGCGAGCGGTTCACCCATTCCCATAAACACAATGTTGTCAATGCGCCGTGAGTGCGTGGCTGCTTCGCGTGCGGCGCGCACAACTTGTTCGACAATTTCGCCAGTAGACAAGTGTCTATTGAATCCGGCTTGGCCAGTTGCGCAGAAGCCACACGCCATTGCACACCCAGCTTGTGTGCTGACACACACGGTGGCGCGCGTGTCGTAATACATGAGAACAGTTTCAATTGGGTGTTGGCCCTCTAACAGGTGCCACAAGAACTTCACCGTGTCACCTGTATTGCTGGTTTCGCGTTTTACTTCTACAAGCGACTCTGGTAATTCGACAGCGAGTCGACTCCGCATAGCAGCGGGCAAGGTGGTGATGTCGGCGGGTCGCTGAAAGTGTGTATACAGCCCGGTCCACAACTGATCGAGTCTGTAGCGAGGCTCGCCATGAAGGAGTGTGGCTAGTTCGTCGCGTGTGGGGTGATACAACGAAGTCACGAGTTGCTCACAGCCGCAATGTCGCCTACAAAAGCATGTTCTTCATGGTGCGATGTGAACCCAAGAGATGCATAAAGAGATAGTGCTGCTGCATTGTCGGAATCGACGTACAGCATTGCAATGGGCGCACTCTCTGCGGGAATGCTGGCAAGGCCCGCGATGGCCATTTTTCTTCCAAGACCGTGCCCCGAATGATTTGGGTGAACCGCAATTACGTAAATTTCACCCATGACAGGTTCTGTGTCGGAATGAATCTTTGTCCAGCAGAACGCGGTCATTGTGCCGTTGTCGCGGTGAATACGAAATCCGTTGGCGTTGAACCATGGCTCTTGTTCGCGTGACTCGATGACGTGGTGATTCCATCCACCTTGTTCGGGGTGTTGATGGAATGCCGCGTTATTCAGTGCGAGCCATTCGGTTTCGTCCACTCCAACAACAAAAGATTCTGTTGAGAATTGCGCAACTTCGTCAAGCAGGTTTTGTTCCAGTGGCAATGTGCGTCGAAGTTGAATAAGTCGACGTCCTTGATTAAGACCCACCTGAGATGCAAGTTGACGGTGAGTGTTGTTTGGCTCAAACACCCACCAATGCACGTGGCCGCCACCTTCGTCGGCAACAACGTTCAGGGCGGCTTGTAATAGGCCTGGCGCTAGTTCATTTGTGTCGTATCGATGGTGAGGGTGTATGACAAGGTCGAGTGACCACGAGTCATTTCCGCGAGATACTTGGCAATAGGCGAGGGCGTGAGAGTGCGTTTCATCTCGTGCGATGATGCCGGCAAAGCCCTCGCGGCCACCCTCGCGTAGATCGAGCCACAGATGGTCGTTCAGGGGACGA
Source organism: Ilumatobacteraceae bacterium (assembly GCA_021299715.1). Classification (GTDB taxonomy): domain Bacteria; phylum Actinomycetota; class Acidimicrobiia; order Acidimicrobiales; family Ilumatobacteraceae; genus UBA2093. The sequence goes on from JAJTEL010000002.1 coordinate 249,924, forward strand.
GCACCATCGGCACGCCATACATCGGCAAGAAGTGTGCTGACTTCGTCCATGCTGACGGCATCCATATGTCGTTTGATTTCAAGCGAAGGCACGCTGTCAGGGTACCTTCGGGGTTATGGGAAAGCCGAGAACTCCAGCAGGACGCGCCAAAGAAGTGGCGGCCAGACTTGCCGTTCTGTATCCAGGGGCGGAATGTGAACTCACGCATTCAAATCCATATGAGTTATTGGCGGCAACCATTTTGTCTGCGCAATGCACCGATGTTCGCGTCAACATGGTGACCCCCGCGTTGTTTGCCAAGTATCCAACTCCGCACGACCTAGCGGCTGCGAATCCCACCGAACTTGAAACCATTGTGAAGTCAACGGGGTTTTATCAAAGCAAAGCGAAGAACCTCATTGGAATGGCAACACGAGTTGTTGAGGTCTACGGCGGAGAAATCCCACGTGAGCTTGAAGATTTGGTGACACTTCCCGGAGTTGGCCGAAAGACAGGGAATGTCTTGCGCAGTGTGGTGTTCGATCTTCCTGGGCTTGCTGTTGACACGCACGTTGGAAGACTCTCGCGCAGACTCGGTCTCACTACAGAAGATGACCCCGTGAAAGTGGAAAAGGTGTTGAATGCGTTCTTGCCACCCGCCGAATGGGGCAAATTCAGCCTTCGCCTCATTCTTCATGGGCGTCGCGTCTGTGATGCAAAGAAGCCAAAGTGCGACATCTGCGAGTTGGGCGACATTTGCCCGTCTTCGCAAATGCCAACGAAGGCAAAATCAAAGTAAGTCTCATCAAGTAGCGTTTCAAGAATGACCGAGACAGTTCGAGCCGAACTTGGCGCTGCAGCAGATGCCATTGGGCAATACAGAAATCGCATTGCCGGACTTCTCGATTCTGTTGGTCCGAACCACGAAGATCTGGTCAGCGCCATGTACGAAGCAGAGCGAGCACTGGTATCTGCCGAGCGCCTTCTTATTCGTGCAGAGAAACTTGCTCGTTAAGAGCAGTGAGCTATCGCTAGGTTTGCGTCGTGGCCACTTTTGAACCGCGAGAACAAATTCAGGCGATGTCGGGGTACCACTCGCCACAAGTCGATGTTCCGGTGCGTCTCAACACCAACGAGTCACCTTTTCCGCCGCCAGCTGGGTGGGTAGAAAAGCTTGCTTTTGTTGCATCCACTCTCGAATGGAATCGTTATCCGGACAGGGCGGCACATGAATTGCGCACCGTCATCGCGAAGCGCCACGGAGTTCGGCCCGAGATGGTGTTTGTTGCAAACGGTTCCAATGAAGTTCTCCAAACAATCTTGCTCACCTACGGCGGGCACGGTCGATGCGTTGCAACATTTGAACCCACGTATCAGATGTATGCACAGATTGCTCGTGTCACCGGAGCCGAAGTTGTGGTGGGTGAACGTCGCGCAGACATGACTCTTGATCCCCACGAGATCGAGCGCGTCATGCAAAAACACACACCTGCGGTGACCTTTTTGTGTAATCCAAATAACCCCACGGGGCTTGTTGAGCCGCGTGAGAACTTGGAAATTCTGCTGCAGCATGCAACCGGAATTGTTGTGGCCGACGAGGCGTATGCAGAGTTCTCTGATTGGTCTGCCATGGACATGGTGTCTGAAGATCGCCCTCTCGCCGTCACTCGCACATTCTCAAAGACCTTGTCTATGGCGGCGTTGCGTGTTGGGTATGTAGTGGCGCCAACATGGATGGTGTCGCAGTTAGAAATTGCGGTTCTTCCGTATCACCTCGACGCATTCAAGCAAGCTGCCACTATCGCCGCACTGTCTTTCACCGCAGAGATGGAAGAGCGCGTGTCTCTCATTAAGTCCGAGCGCTCACGAATTGAAGCGACGTTGGCATCTCACAACATTGAGGTGTGGCCAAGTGGTGCCAATTTTGTTCTCTTCCGCCCCCGTAGCCGACCCGCCGCAGACATCTGGCAGTCCTTGTTGAATGCAGGGGTCTTAGTGCGCGATTGCAGTTCATGGGCACGACTCGACGGATGTTTGCGAGTAACTGTGGGCACCCCAGCAGAGAACACCGCTTTTCTCGACGCCATTGACGCGGCCGTCTGAAACCGCTGAATTTCTGTAAATAAGCGGGGTGTTCGGCTCCCGAACGGCGAGAATAGAGAAATGGCACGCACAGCCCAGGTCTCGCGAAATACCAAAGAAACGTCTATTGAGGTGTCTATCTCTCTCGATGGCACCGGAATTGCATCAGTCTCCACCGGTATTCCTTTTTACGACCACATGTTGGAACAGTTGGCACGTCACGGCGGTTTCGATCTCACTGTCAAAGCAGTAGGAGATCTTCACATTGACACGCACCACACAGTGGAAGACGTGGCCATTTGTGTTGGCGAAGCGCTACGAACCGCTCTCGGTGACAAAGCCGGAGTTCGTCGTTTCGCAAGTGGAAATTTTCCGTTAGACGAAGCGCTCGTGGAAATTTCACTCGACCTCAGTGGCCGACCATTTGTTGCATGGAATGTTGAACTTCCTGAATGTCTACCTCTTGGGTCTCCAGCCTTCGACCCATCGTTGGCAGAACACGCAATTTCCTCACTCGCCACATCTGCTGCAATGACTCTTCATGTGAACTTGAAGGCCGGACGCAACGTGCATCACATCATTGAGGCCACCTTCAAAGGTTTGGCCCGTTGTTTGCGCGATGCAGTTCGCATTGAATCTGCAGGAGTGCCTTCAACGAAGGGCGTTCTTTCGTGAGCGAACGCGCTCGCGTTGCGGTGCTCGACTACGGAATCGGCAATCTACGTTCAGCCCAAAAAGCTCTTCAGCGTGTGGGTGCAGACGCCGTACTTACCAGTGATGCATCGGTAGTGGAAAACGCAGATGCAGTGGTGTTGCCAGGTGTGGGTGCATTCGGCGCCTGCATGTCTGCTCTTCGTGAGGCGGGGCTAGAAACCGTGGCACACAAAGCCGCCGCGAGTGGTGTGCCGTTTTTAGGTATTTGCGTCGGCATGCAAATGTTGTTCGATTCCAGCGAAGAAGATCCTGATGCGCAAGGACTTGGCATCATTCCAGGAACCGTGAAGTGGATCTCCGACGAAATGCCGCGACCACAAATGCAATGGAATCAACTGCACGTGGTGTCAGCAGATCCGATGTTCGCCGGATTAGGTCCAACGCCGTGGATGTACTTCGTTCACTCTTTTCATGGTGTGCCGAGCGACTCGTCCCATGTGGCGGCCACGGTGTCGTACGGAGACACCCTGAATGTTGCATTTCGCAACAAGAATGTTTTTGCGACGCAATTCCATCCAGAGAAATCTGCAACCGCAGGACTGGCCTTGCTGGCCAACTTTGTTGCATCGGCGGCCTCATGAATCTGTATCCAGCTATTGACCTTCTGGGAGGCAAAGTTGTTCGTCTTCGACAAGGCGAATACGACGACAGCACCGTGTATGGCGACGACCCAGTCGCGGTAGCGGAATCATTTGTTGAACAAGGAGCAACGTGGGTGCACATGGTGGACCTTGATGCAGCTCGCAGTGCCGAGCCAGTGAATCGCGCCATCATCGCGCGTGTTGCTGGTGCACTTTCGGGGCGTGCATCGCTTCAGGTAGGAGGTGGCGTGCGCACAGTGGCCGACGCAGACGCCTTGGCCAGTGCGGGTGTAACACGCGTGGTCATGGGCTCTGCAGCGGTGGCCAATCCGTCGTTGGTGTCTGCGGTTTCTGAAATTGTCTCTGTTGCTGTGGGGTTAGACCATCGCAGCGGAATTGCGGCCACTCATGGGTGGACCGAATCGTCGGGTGTTTCAGTGAACGATTTGTTGTCTCAATTTCCCACCGCATCCGCTTTCGTCATCACAGACATTTCACGTGACGGCATGCTGACAGGTCCAGATATTGAAGGTCTCGCACTGGCAGCAAGCGCCACCAATATTCCCGTTGTCGCTAGTGGCGGAGTGGGAACTCTTGCACACTTGCAGCAACTTGCAGGTGTGACTCAATTGGATGGAGTCATCGTTGGCAAGGCGTTGTACGAAGCAAAGTTCACAGTTGCAGAAGCGGTGCAGGTGCTGCAATGAGCAATGACATTGTCGCTCGCGTCATTCCGTGTCTCGATGTCACTAATGGTCGCGTGGTGAAGGGCGTCAATTTTGTAGATCTGCGCGATGCAGGTGACCCCGTTGAACTTGCCGCCAAGTACGACCAGCAAGGTGCAGACGAACTGGTCTTTCTTGACATCACGGCATCATCAGACGGACGCGAAACAATGATTGATGTTGTCTCTCGCACTGCCGAGGAAGTGTTTATCCCGTTTACCGTCGGTGGTGGTATTCGGGAAGTCTCCGATGCTCGCGCAATGCTGCGCGCAGGTGCCGACAAAGTCAGCGTAAACACCGCAGCCGTTCAACGTCCAGAGCTTATTTCAGACATCGCGGCAGAATTTGGCGCTCAGTGTGTGGTGTGTGCAATCGATGCGAAGTGGAACAGTGAAGAGAATCGTTGGAAGGTGTTTCTTCACGGAGGTCGAACACCAACAGATCTTGACGCAGTGCAATGGGCTGCTCGTGCTGTTGAACTGGGTGCCGGAGAAATTCTTCTGACATCTATGGACAGAGACGGAACGCGAGATGGTTTCGACATTGCGTTAACGAAGGCCGTATCTACTGCTGTGTCGGTTCCTGTTATCGCAAGTGGTGGCGTTGGCACGCTTGATCACCTGGCCGATGGTGTGGTCTTGGGGGGTGCAACCGGTGTACTTGCTGCGTCAATATTTCACTTCGGTGAGCACACCATTGCAGAAGCAAAAGATGTCATGACCTCGCGTGGTGTGCGGGTTCGACCAGTCTGATAGTCACTGCACCTGTGACAACACGCCGCCAAGAGCCACGAGGCAGGCATCCTTGGCACCCACTGCGATGAAGTGATCAACACTTGGTAGTTCAGTCACGGTTGTGTTTGTCCATGTCGCACATCGTGTGCGAAGTGCATCTGGTGGAGTGAATTGGTCATGTTGTGGTGCGAGCAGAATTTTTGGGGGAGCATGTCGAGATGCCAACGGATCAGCAGTAAGCATGGGGAGTGGTGGCGCAATGCCAATCCATCCCTGAATAAGAGGATGAGTGACGTTCAGAGCCACAACAGACCCAAACGAGTAGCCCACCATGATGATGGCGCCGTCCGGATTCATCATGTCGGCCAGTTCGCATGCCGCCATCAGGTCTAAACGTTCGGAGTCGCCATCGTCGTGGACACCGCCAGAATTGCCCACGCCACGAAAGTCGGGCGCAATGGAATGGCAGTCAAGTTCGAACGCGGCGTGTTGCATGGCCTGAACAATGTGGTCGTGACGGCTGCCCCCGTACAGCGGATGGGGGTGGCCAATGACCACTGTGGCGCGAATCTGTGGGGCATCTGTGCGTAAAACATCGGTCTCAATGGTCACTCCATCGATGGTTTCTAGGTAAACGGTTTCCAATGCCACGAACTGAGACGGTACCGTGCTTTGGGTGAGCGACGACGGACAAAAACTCCCCATCCAGATGCTCAATGACCGACTCCTCGTACGAATCCCACAAAGCGAGGGTGAGCGGCGGTCATCGGGCGGCATTCTCATTCCTGCCACAGCGCAAATCAGCAAGCGTTTGGTGTGGGCCGAGGTAGTGGCGTTGGGTGCAAATGTGCGAGCCGCTGAAGTGGGGGACCAAGTGTTGTTCAGTCCCGAAGATCGTTACGAAGTTGAAGTACAGGGAACCGACTACATCATGTTGCGCGAGCGTGACATTCACGCAGTTGCAGCGTCTCGTATTGAAGTAGGAACAGGGTTGTACATCTAATGGCACAAGAAATTGAAGGACGCGTCATCGTCGCCACAGAAGCAGAACTAAATGCGGTCACATTCAACAGCGATGGACTAGTCCCCGCAATTGCTCAGTGTGTCGACACTGGTCAAATTTTGATGATGGCATGGATGAACAAAGAGTCTTTGTCCATGACCTTTGCTGAAGGTCGGATGGTGTACTGGAGTCGTAGTCGAAAAGAATTGTGGCGCAAAGGCGACACAAGTGGTGATCGCCAATTTGTTCGCGAGGCGTACTACGACTGCGACGGCGATACTTTGCTGTTCGTGGTGGAACAAGAAGGTAAGGGCGCATGCCACACAGGTGAACGATCTTGCTTTTATCGCGCCTTCGGATCTGAAAAGTGACCACAGCAATCACACCCACTCGCGAGGAATTTGTTGCTCTCGCCAAAGAACACACCGTTGTTCCTGTGTGGACCCAAGTCTTGGCCGACCTTGAAACTCCGGTAGCTGCCTTTATCAAGCTCGTTGGGGATGACGATGGTTTCTTGCTGGAGTCTGTAGAACACGGCGAGCGATGGAGCAGGTATTCATTTGTTGGTCGTCGCCCACGCGGAACTCTCACTCTGCGAAATGGCGTGCTTACGACGACCGGCCATATCCCTAGCAGCGTTCCGTTAGACAAGGGAATGTTGGCGGCCATGGAAGAACTCCTTCGCATTTATCGCGCGCCTATTTTTCCAGACCTGCCACCATTGCAAGGTGGTCTCATGGGACACCTCGGCTACGACGTGGTTCGTGAAATTGAGCATCTGCCAAATGTTCCAAATGACGATCGCGGGTTGCCCGACGCGTCCATCAGCATTATCGGATCTCTCGCTGCTTTCGATCACTGGCGCCAACGTGTGTACCTCTTAGAGAGTGTGCCTGTAGCCGGACTATCGGAAGAAGAGATTGGTCATGCATACGACGCTGCCGTTCAGCGCGTGCACGCCTCGGTAGAAGACCTTGCTCGTCCGTTGGCCTATGTGGCGGTGGAACCACCTGTTACCGGTGAGCAGTTGCCCGAAACTCGCTCGTCAATGCCGCACGGTGATTACCGACGCGCCGTCGAAGTTGCGAAGGAATACATTCGCGCTGGTGACATTTTTCAGGTGGTGTTGTCGCAACGTTTCGACGTAGATCTCACAGCCGACCCATTCGACGTGTACCGCGTCTTGCGTCAAGTGAACCCCAGCCCATACATGTACTACTTGAAGCAACCAGGCCTCACCATCGTGGGTGGATCACCCGAGCCAATGGTGCAGGTCATTAACGGTCGAGTCATTTCGCGACCAATTGCCGGAACCCGCAAGCGCGGAACTACCGATGAACACGACCGTCGACTCGCGTCGGAATTGAAAGAGAATCCGAAAGAAGTTGCTGAACACATCATGCTGGTAGACCTGGCTCGCAACGACGTTGGACGAGTTGCGGAATATGGCTCGGTCACTATGGACGAACTCATGACACTTGAGCGTTATAGCCATGTCATGCATCTCACATCTCAAGTGTCGGGCGATGTGCGAAATGGCTTGTCTCCCATTGATGTTCTTCGTGCAACTCTTCCCGCCGGAACTGTCAGCGGTGCACCAAAGGTTCGCGCCATGGAAATTATTGACGAACTAGAACCTGTCAAACGTGGGCCATACGCGGGAGTTGTTGGTTATGTAGATTTTTCAGGAAATCTAGATACAGCAATCGCTATTCGCACCATGTTCGTTGGTCCAAACATTGCAAGCTTGCAGGCCGGCGCCGGAATTGTGGCCGATAGTGATCCGGCTGACGAAGATTTGGAATGTGAAAACAAGGCGCGTGCATTGTTGGCGACGCTCCCGGCTGCCGAACGCATGACACAACGTCGACGTAGCGCGGGGACAAAGGCATGACCACCAACATTGTGTGGGCAGACATCGAGCGCGATGTGGTGCTTGTGCAGGGAAGTGACAGTGCAGCGTTTCTTCATTCGCAGTTAGCGCAAGACATAGCAACGTTGGAAATTGGCCGAAGCACACACAGTTTGCTGTTGGAACCAACGGGACATGTTCATTCGTTGTTGCGTGTTGTTCGTCATGCCGACGAGGTCTTTACATTAGATATGGACGCAGGGTTCGCAGATTCCGTCATTACGCGACTACAACGATTCGTCCTTCGCTCAAAAGTGACGTTGACGGTCAGTGATTGGAAGGTGCGAGCATTCCGTGGCGACAACGTTGGTGAACAGTTGGGCACAGTCAATGGCGCCGCCACTGTGGGGTGGGGGAGCACTGCTGCTGTCGATGTCGTGGGAACCACAGAAACATTGCCCACTCTGGGGGAGCAAACCGAACCAGAACACATCGACATGATTCGCGTTGACCTGCAATGGCCGCGGGTTGGGGTTGACATTTTGGTTGGCGATATTCCTGCCACCACTGGTGTTGTTTCTGTCTCTGTGAGTTTCAGCAAAGGGTGTTACCCAGGCCAAGAACTTGTCGAACGAATGGACTCGCGCGGAGCAGATGCGCCGGTGAACGTGCGCACTATGTCTCGTGACGGCGTAGGAGTGGGGTCACGTGTTGAAGCCACGCCTCAAGACACAGGAACCATTACGTCGGTGGGATTCACCAGAGCGTTCGTTCGTGTTGGTCGGGGTTCGTCACTTGGTGAACCACTCGGACTCAACATCTAATTGGTCGCGTAATTCGGCGAACTCTTCGGTTCGAAACATTGCTAATCGCAACTCGTCGGGAATAAGTTGTGAGGCATGAGCAGCACGAAGCCAACTGACTGCATCGTCTTTCCGTGACACAACCCAGCATGCGCGGGCTGCGCCAAACGCGTTTGAAAAAGACGGACACTGTGTGTACGCGTGGGATGCGTATGCCAATGCTTGCTCTGCTTCGCCAACTTCCAGCAGTGCAGAAATGACCATTTCGTCAACGTCTGGATCACCGTGAGAGACCAGTTGAGCTTGGTCAAAGGCTCTCTTCAGCCTGCGCGGCAAGGAGAGCTGTTGCCATTGGAGAACAAGCATGAAGACGAACAACGGCAATAGGCCGGTGAGTCCGAAGAAGAAACACAATGCGCCAAGAACAGCCGTCACTCCGAAACTGGCCTGTAGTACTGCGTGGCGTCCACGCTGTGGGAAAAAACGTTCCGCTACTTCGCCAACAACTGCTCCGCCATCGAGCGGAAGGAGGGGAATGAGGTTGACGAGTCCGAGTGCTATCCCGGCCCACCACACCGCCGCTGCGGTTTCACTAGAGGCGATATCTGTTCTACTGAGCGGATTAATACCGAACGCGACGAGAGCAAGCGCAGCACTTCCCACCTGAAATGAAGGTCCAGCAAGCGAGATGAAAATCTTCTGCCGCCATGTGAGTGGGACCGAAGTGGAATACGAGGCGTACGCCACCATGAAGTCCAATGCAATAGATGCATCGCATTTGTATCGACGCGCGGCAAAAGCGTGTCCCAATTCGTGCACCACGGTAAACAGCGCAACTGCACCTGCCACCCACAACCCAAGTGGAAAGGGGTACAGGACAGCTAGAAGAACAAGAAAGATTCCGAAGCCTGGCCGAATTGCGGTGGGGAAGCCGAAGAGTTGGAAAGTGCGTGGAGAGGACCGACGCGTTGCACGAGGCATGGGCGAAGTGTAGAGAGGATGTGGCTCCCAAAGTCGGCAGGTCGGTAAATCTGTGTACCAATTGCGTCACCAGACAAGGAGCCGTTCAGGGTTTCATAGACTGCTCACGTGCCTCTCGTTTTTGCATTCGACCACAAACACCGCCGTCCTCCAATGGAGATGAAAGATCTTTTGGGTGGCAAGGGCGCCAACTTGGCAGAAATGATGAGTGTTCTGCAGTTACCCGTACCGCACGGTTTCACAATTACTACCGATGCATGTCGTGCGTATATGCACGGCGGTTGGCCGAAGGGCCTCGACGATGAGATTGCGCGTCATATTGCGGCCTTAGAAAAGAAGATGGGTCGCACGCTTGGTGATGCGCATAATCCACTTCTGGTGTCGGTGCGTTCTGGGGCGAAGTTTTCAATGCCCGGAATGATGGACACGGTTTTGAATCTTGGATTGAACGACAAGAGCGTGAGAGGTTTGGCAGAGTCAACACAGAACGAACGTTTTGCTTTTGATTCCTATCGGCGATTCATCTCTATGTACGGTCGCATTGTCTTGGGTATCGACGGAACTGTGTTCGAGCATGAGTTAGAGAAGTTGAAAGCAAATACGGGTGCGCACACTGATGCCGACATTCCAGCGTCGTCGTTAGCTGTTCTGTGTGACGTGTACAAAAATGCGGTTGTTGAGGCAACTGGGAAACCATTCCCTCAAGACCCCACCAAACAACTTCGCGGTGCAGTGGAGGCGGTTTTTCGTTCGTGGAATGGCCCGCGCGCAATTGCGTATCGCGTGCGAGAGAAAATCAGTCATGAACTTGGCACGGCTGTCAACGTGCAGGCGATGGTGTTTGGAAATAGGGACGAGAACTCTGGCACGGGTGTTGGCTTTACGCGCAATGCCGCAACTGGAGAAGCGCTGCCATACGGAGACTTTTTGGTCAACGCTCAAGGCGAAGACGTCGTAGCAGGAATTCGCAACACTGAAGATCTCAACGCTCTCCAGCGACAGTTTCCTGAAATTCATTCGGAGCTTCTTGAAATCTTCGCGCGACTCGAACGTCACTACAAAGACATGTGCGACACCGAGTTCACCATTGAGCAAGGCAAGTTGTGGATGTTGCAAACTCGTGTAGGCAAGCGAACGGGCGCGGCGGCGTTGAAGATGGCAGTTGACATGACTACTCCAACCGGGGCAGGCAAGTCCGCGTGGAAGATTTCAAAGAACGAAGCAATTATGCGAGTTTCGGCTGACCATCTCGATCAGGTTCTGCACCCACAATTTGCGCGTAAGGGAACTGCTCTCACGAAAGGACTCGCTGCATCGCCAGGAGCCGCGGTGGGTCAGGTGTATTTCACCGCAGATGACGCGGAACGCGCGGCGAAGGGCGGGGCCGATGTCATTTTGGTGCGTAACGAAACGAGTCCAGAAGACGTTCACGGAATGATGGTTGCAAAAGGCATTCTGACGTCCCGTGGCGGTTTAGTGAGTCACGCGGCCGTTGTTGCGCGCGGATGGGGAACTCCGGCAATCGTTGGTGCCGACAATGTCAAGATCAGTGGCAACTCATTCTCGGTTGGTGATGTCACTGTTCGTGAAGGTGATTGGTTATCTCTTGACGGGTCAACAGGTGAAGTCATTCTTGGCAAACTCGACCTTGCAGACTCTCGGCCTCCCTCTGAATTCAACACCATTTTGATGTGGGCAGATGCAGTGCGAAAAGGAAAGATGGCTGTTCGCGCAAATGCCGACACCGATGAAGACGCCCGCAAGGCGAGAGAACTGGGTGCGCAAGGAATTGGGCTGTGTCGCACCGAGCACATGTTCTTGGCACCTGACCGCTTGCCAATTGTTCGTCGCATGATTCTTGCCGAGACCCCCGCGGAAGAAGCCGCAGCACTAGAAGAACTGCGAGTGGCTCAAAAGACTGACTTTGTCGGAATTCTGACCGAGATGTCAGGCTTGCCTGTCACGGTGCGTTTGCTAGATCCGCCATTGCATGAGTTTCTTCCGCACGTAAACGAACTAGAGGTAAAGAAGGCAACGTCAGGGCTGACGGTTGAGGATGAACACTTGTTGAAGGCGGCTCAAGAATGGAGCGAAGTGAACCCCATGTTGGGAACACGCGGAGTTCGTCTTGGCGTGTTGAAGCCCGGTCTGTATGCAATGCAAGTGCGCGCGCTAATGGAGGCCGCCGATGAGGTGTCGGCGAAGGGGTATGAGCCAATTGTCGAAATCATGATTCCTCTTACGGTGACGCGTGAAGAACTTGCGCTTGCCCGCAGCTGGGTGGAAGAGGTGTTGGCCGATATCAACTCACGCCCGTCACCAAAAGCAAAGAAGGGCGACAAGATCATGAAGCGTCCAAAGGTGACTATTGGAACAATGGTGGAAACTCCGCGTGCTGCGTTGCGCGCCGATGAACTTGCCGATGTTGCCGATTTCTTTAGCTTTGGTACAAACGACCTCACGCAGATGACTTTTGCGTTTAGTAGAGATGATGTTGAGTCGAAGATGATGCCCGAGTATTTACAGGCCGGGCTATTAAAGCGAAATCCCTTTGAGACCATTGACCAACAGGGTGTGGGTGAACTTGTTCAGATAGCAGTTCAGCGTGGTCGTAAAGCGAAAAAGAACATCAAGTTGGGAGTGTGTGGTGAACACGGCGGAGACCCCGAATCAATCGCGTTTTTCTACAGAGCCGGATTGAACTATGTCAGTTGTTCTCCATACCGAATTCCCATTGCCCGTCTTTCTGCGGCACAGGCCGTTATTGGTGGAGTGAAGTCGGAGACGAAGTAGGCAAAGGTAGTAACCTTTACTTATGTTTTTTAACCCCGTCTTTAGTTCGGTATTTTCTGGAGCTGCGTCCGATAGCGGGGGAAAGGTAGAGCTTGACGTAGCGGGTTGGCACTGGCCAATGCTGATCGCCGTCATTGGCGGGTTATTGCTTATTGACATCCTTGTTATCCACCGCAATGCGCATGAAGTGCATACCAAAGAAGCCGCCATTGAATCAGCGGTGTGGATCAGCTTTGGTCTCCTATTCGCGCTCTTCGTGTTGTGGGAATTTGGCGGTCCTGCCGCGAGTGAATACATGGGTGGCTATCTCATTGAGAAGAGCCTCAGTGTGGACAACGTCTTCGTCTGGGCCGTTCTGTTTGCTCACTTCAAGGTTCCAAAGATGTACCAACACCGTGTGCTGTTCTGGGGCATCTTCGGTGCCCTCGCCATGCGACTTGGGTTCATCTTTGCTGGCGTTGCCATCATTAACACGTTCAAGATCACGCTCATCTTGTTCGGTTTGTTTTTGCTGTATTCCGGAATCAAATTGCTACAGACGCACGACGAAGGATTCGACCCATCGCAATCGCGCGCTATGCGCATCTTCCACCGTTTCGTTCCGTCCACAGATGAGCTGGACGGACAGAAAATGTTCACAGTCAAGAACGGCAAGCGATTGGCAACACCTCTTCTCGCAGTGCTCGTACTAGTGGAAATTACCGACGTCATTTTTGCAATCGACTCAGTGCCCGCGGTTCTCGCAGTCACCAACGAGACCTATATCGCATTTGCCTCCAATGCTTTTGCCATTTTGGGTTTGCGCGCGCTGTACTTCTTACTGGCTGACATGCGGGACCGTTTCCGCTACCTGCAGACCGGTCTGGGCATTATCCTCGCATTTGTCGGAATAAAGATGACCATTTCATACTGGTGGCACATGCCTATCGCCATCTCGTTGTCTTTCATCGCGCTGGTCCTCGCGGTCTCCATCTTCGCTTCGTTGCGTGAGGAACGCCGCCCGTCATAAGTGCGTTGCCGTGGCACTAATGTCGTGTCATGGCCATTGCGGAGGACGACATTCAAAAGGTGCGCTCGGCCGTCACCCTGTCAGACGTCGTGTCTCCATATGCCCAACTTCGTCGAGCAGGCCGCGGGCAAGTTGGTTTGTGTCCATTCCATTCTGAAAGAACGCCATCGTTCAGCGTGAACGACGAGACAGGCCGTTACATGTGCTTTGGGTGTGGCGCCAAAGGCGATGTGTTCACGTTCGTTCAGCAAATTGAACATCTCGACTTCATTGCGTCGGTAGAACGTCTGGCCAGCAAAGCTGGCATTGAGCTTCACTACACATCGGGCGCAGGCACGGGCGAACGAAAGCATCGCAAAGAACTGCAAGAACTAATGAACCAAGCAGTCGAGTGGTATCACAAGCGTTTGCTTGAAGGAGGTGACGCCCGCGCCGCACGCGAGTATCTGCGTTCCCGTGGTTTGGCCGGAGACATCGCCCGCAACTTCAAGTTGGGGTGGGCGCCAGACGACTGGGATCAGCTCTGTCAGGCATTGGGTGCTCCGGCAAAGATGCTGACGGAAATTGGTCTGGGCTTTGTAAATAAGGCAGGTCGACTACAAGATTCATTCCGCGCTCGCGTGATGTTCCCCATCTTTGACGAGAATGGAAATGCTGTTGCATTCGGTGGTCGAATTCTACCTGGCTCTACAGACCCAGCGAAATACAAGAACTCCACAGAGACTCCTATCTATACAAAGTCGCGAACGCTGTACGGGTTGAATTGGGCAAAGGGCAACGTCATTAAAGAAGACAAAGTCATTGTGTGTGAGGGATACACCGATGTCATTGGTTTTCACCGAAGTGGAGTCGCAACTGCTGTCGCAACGTGTGGAACTGCGTTAACTGAAGAACACGTCAAACTTATGAAACGCTACGCACGCAATGTGGTCTTAGCCTTCGACGCTGACTCTGCCGGACAAGGCGCAGCAGAAAAGTTCTATGCGTGGGAAAAGAAGTACGACGTGTCGGTATCGGTGGCTAAGTTCCCAGAAGGAAAAGATCCAGGCGAACTGTCGCAAACCAATCCTGAGGCCTTAGCCGAAGCTATTGAACAAGCCATTCCCTTCTTGGGTTTTCGTTTGCAGCGACTCTTCGATGCGAACCCATTGCGTTCTCCCGAATCTCGCGCACGCCTGGCATCGAAGGCAATGACTCTTATTAATGAACACCCAGACCCAAATGTTCGCCGTCTCTATGCCGGTCAAGTTGCTAGCCATACGGGAGTTTCTGCTGCAGAACTTGTTCGTGTGGCAGAAAAGGGTGGCACGGTGTCTACCGAAGTGGCTGCACCAATTCAGCAAGCCCCTGAAGGTGCGGGTTTTGTGGCGTTGTCACTACTCATTCACGAATGGGATTCCATTGCGCCGTGGCTCATTGAAGAACTCTTCAGCGACCATGCTTCGCGCGATGCGTTTGTGGCTCTTGCAACGACCGAGGGCGATGTGCATAGAGCCATAGAGGCCGCGTCACCAGAAGGAGCCGCCATTATCGAGCGCGCTGCTGTTTACGATGGCGAAGCAGATCCTCTTGTTGAAGCACGAGCACTTATTGCAGCGGCTGTTCGTCGCGAATTGCAACGTCGCCGCACCGTTGTCGATGCCGCAGAAATGCAGCAACAGCGGGCGGTGCGCATTGCACTGGAAGACCTAGGTCAGCCAGAAAAGGCAGTGGCGGCGGCCGTGCAGTTATTGCAGTGGTTGGCATCCACGTCGGAGTCAGAACAATGACCCACAACCCTCGGCTTCAGCCTCCACATGCAGATGTGGATCCCGCCGAGTGGGCCACATTGGTGGCGTCCCGTTCGGACGATGGCACCGTAGATCCCAATACCGTGGCCCATGTTTTTAGAAACGTGGAACTAAATCCAGAGATGCTTCGTCAAATCGAATCGGTGTTAGACGAAATAAATATCTCCATAGCAACTGTTGAACCAGATATCTCCGAGCCAGTGGAACGCAAGCTTCCGTCGGCTCGGAAACCCGCAGCAGTTAATAAAGCGCCCGTCGGTGACGCGGGTGATGCCGTGCGCATGTACTTGCAAGAAATTGGGCAAGTGGAATTGCTGAATGCTGAAGGTGAAAGAACACTTGGCCGAGCAATTCGCGAGATGCAGGCAGCGAAAGCAGAGTTGGAGGCTGGGGGAGCATCGCCCACCCGACGACGAGAATTACGAAACGTGATTCGTGAGGGTGACGAGGCTTTCGAACACCTCATCACGGCGAATCTTCGTTTAGTCGTTTCCATCGCACGAAAATACGACGGGCGCGAGCTTCAACTGCTCGATCTCATTCAAGAGGGAAACATTGGTCTCATGCGTGCTGCTGAAAAGTACGACTGGGAGAAAGGCTTCAAGTTCTCTACGTATGCAACATGGTGGATTCGACAAGCGATGATGCGTGCCATGGCCGATCAAGGTCGAACAATTCGTGTGCCTAGCCATGTGGTGGAGTTGTTGAATCGTCTTACAAAAGCAGACCGTGATCTCACAGTTGAACTGGAACGCGAACCAACGCTTCAAGAACTGTCTGAACGCACAATGATTCCGGTGGACAAAATTGAAGAACTACGTCAAATATCATCTGTGACAAGCAGCTTGGATGAACCCATCGGCTCTGATGACGACTCATCAACACTGGGCGATCGCGTGTCAAACGACGAAGATGCCGAAGCGCCAGACGAGGTGGTACAAAAACGCCAACTCATTGCAGCAATCTCGGCTGAACTTGAACACCTTCCAGAACGCGATCGTCGTATTTTGGATAAGCGTTTTGGTATCTCAAGCGGTGAGCCACTCACATTGGATGATGTCGCGAAGCAAGAGGGCGTCACGCGTGAGCGCATTCGCCAAATTGAGCAAAAGACGCTGGCGCGCCTGCGACACCCCAACAACAGCCAACGCCTTCGTAGTTTCCTGGACGGCGACTAGACCGCCTTGTGGTGGCTGGGCGGGTCGCTGGTAACCTGTTCTTTCCCTTCCGGGGTAGCTCAGTTGGCAGAGCAACGGACTGTTAATCCGTGTGTCGTGGGTTCGAGCCCCACCCCCGGAGCCATTCGGTCCTCGTGGGCCGCACGTACGGGCCAGTAGCTCAGTTGGTTAGAGCAGGGGACTCATAATCCCTGGGTCGCGGGTTCGATCCCTGCCTGGCCCACCATGTCTTAGGTGATTGTCGCGTTCATGCGTACCGATGAATACGAGCATCACTAGCCATAGCGGGGGAAAATTACAGTTAGGCGTCGCCAATCCAGGCGGGAACGCGATTCAGTAGGTCGAGGCTGACTCGTCTGCATGTGTCCAGTAACTCACAGATGAGTTCAGTTTCACCTCGGTAGACCATGGCAAGTGCAATGGGAACCCGCCCAACAACGCTGAGGCTTCGTTCGGCTGCATCAGTCACCCGTTGATATGAATCGATGGCGGACACTTCAAGCGGAAGTTCTACGCCACCCAAACCAGCGACGTCGGTGGCTAGCACCAAGAGGTCGGGGGGTGACGTGAGTGGCGGGAATGCCCATGTGAAAACAAGCGGGAACGAGAAGTCGCCCGCTGGTTCATCGTCGGGATGATCCATCGCTAGCACCACATCTTCAAAGTTCAGAAGTGTGCGGGGGTCAATTTCGAGGCTGACATGGAGGTCGATGGGGCCGCTACAAGCCTCTTCAGGGTGTAGGTCTACTTCCCACAATTGACGCAGGGAATACGTTTCAACGAAATGGCGCTCATCGTGAACATGGAATCCGTGGTCGATGGCATGGCTCTTCAGGTCGGCAACGAATCCGGCAATATCAATCACAGCCACACCTTGGACACTACCGTTTGAGGGTGCCCCACTTTGATAGCAATTCTGACGACCGCGACATCCTTGGTTTCCTCCACGACGTTGCGGACGCTGCTGCCGACATCATTGATGAAACAGGTGTCTGGGAATTCACCGGAGAGCGTGACGGTCAGTATTCGGGTGACGTTGCTGTTGATGAAGTCGTTGTCGACATGTGTGAAACGGCCGGTTTTTTCGTCTTAAGTGAAGAATCGGGCGTAGGCGATCTTGAATGGCCACTTCCCGACAACAAGTTGTTGATTGTGGTCGATCCTGTTGATGGTTCAACAAACGCAAGTAAAGGCTTTCCGTGGTTTGCTACGTCATTATGTGTTGTCGACTCTCGTGGTCCACGTGTGGCGCTTGTGGCAGAACAGTCGGGGAGTGAGACGCGATACGCCGCAATTCGTGGTGCAGGCGCCAATGTGGATGGAATGCGTATTCGAGTATCTGGACAAACTGACCCAGCGCGCGCCGTCGTGGGAACGAATGCTTTGCCAGCCCCAGGTCACGGATGGTGGCAGGTACGAACATTGGGAGCAGCAGCACTAGACATTTCCCTCGTTGGCCGCGGCGGTCTAGATGGGTTTATTGACTACGACGGCTTAGGTGTGTGGGATTATTTGGCTGCGGTTCTCATTTGCGCAGAGGCCGGTGCGGTGATTGCAGAAGCCAATGACGAAGACTTAATGACGATTGATACGAATGCGCGTCGACGTCCCGTTATTGCGTCAAGTCCCGAAATGTTGGCCTCTCTCATGGCATCGCGCCGTCAGTAGGTATTTTCTCTGCCTCTTTGAGGTGGGTAGTTGGGTGTAGAACGGCGAAATGAAACGAATTGCTGTTGCACTCGCCATGTTTGCATCGCTGTTTGTTGCAGTGCCACAGGTCAGCGCCGCAACATGTGCGACGGGTGGAAATTGTGTGCTCGGCAATCTCGGACCAGGTGGTGGGCGTGTCATTTATGTAGCCGCAACTCCTCAGTGGTGGGGTACATATATAGAGGCTCGGCCCATTTCGAACGGTCGTGGTCTTCCGTGGTCTCTTCGTCCTACTGAATCCATTTATTCCAACAGCGAAGCGGGCTCGGCCAACCGTCAACGTATTGATGCGCGTGCAGTTGGTATGGGGGCAGTGAATACAGCGCAAATCATTTCCCAAAATGGTGAAGGAAAATATGCCGCGGCATATGTTGCCAATCTCACGCTTGGTGGCAAATCCGATTGGTATCTGCCATCGAAGGACGAACTCGATTATGCGTATCATCGCGCGACCATTGGTCAATGGCCAACGTTGTACAAGGCTGCCTACTGGACTTCTACAGAGAACTCTGCATCGTTTGCTTGGTATCAAATGTTTCAAGACAGCACGCAGTTCACCGATGAGAACGGTGTTGGTCGTGTGAACAACATTCCCATTAGGTCGAATAAGGATCGCATACGCAATGCCAAGCACGGAATGTCTGGTTTCCCGTCGTTGCTGTATCGATTAATGCCGACACGAGCTTTTGGTCCGGTAAGTGGCACGCAGCCACCTGTAAGTAATCCGAAACTCACTGGCAACACTTGCACCGAGCAAGGTCCGTGCCAACTTGGAGACATTGGACCGGCTGGTGGTGTTGTCTTCTACGATGCCGGCAGCACGAGATTCTGGGGCCGTTATCTCGAAGCTGCTCCGTCATCGACCGAAGCCGTAGGTCTCACGTGGAAACGATTGTCTGTTAACGATCGCATTAATCGCATCTACTACGACACTCCCGCAAGCACAGCACGTCTGAAGCGAGTGGCTTCAAAGTTGATTGGCGCGGGTCAGTTAAACACCACTCGCATCATCCGCACATACGGAAGAGGAAGTTACGCAGCCCGTTACGCGGCAACTTTGGTGGTGAATGGATACGACGATTGGTTCTTGCCATCTGAAGACGAACTGGAAAAGATGTACACGTTTATGCAGGCTGCAGACACCCCCATAGACCCCTTGAAGCGCAGTTACTACTGGTCGTCTTCTGAGTACGACTACGACAACGCATGGACCGTCAATTTCAAGGATGGTCAACAGTTTGACCGCATGAAATGGACGGTTCCTGGCCCTGCTATTAAGGCGATTCGCACCCGTGCCATCCGCGCTTTTGGCTGACGCACAGCCCAGAGACGGCGATAAGGTGAGGGCTCCGAAATATTCGGGCGTTTAGCTCAGTTGGCTAGAGCATCTCCCTTACAAGGAGAGGGTCGGGGGTTCGAGTCCCTCAACGCCCACCACTTGTCGAATTCTTCTGTGAATTCAGCCTCACAGACCAACACGCAGTCGGTGCTTACGGAGATTCATTCCGTAACTAGATTGATTTTTGTATTGATGAGCTTGTTAATGAATGCTCGTGACAACGGTTTGTCTACCGGCACGTGGATGGCGCTTTTGGTGTGCGAGTACTTGCTCATTTCCTTTGGAAATAGGTGCAGCACTGATCCGCTGAACGGGTAGTACCCCACATGGTTCTTTGCCGCCATAATCCCCGCAACCACAGTTCCATTTAGTCGGAATGCCGGCATTCCATAACTAATCACTTCCTCTGCGTGTGGAACGACGGAGAGAATGTGCTCGCGCATGGCAAGCATGGTGTCTCGGTGAGGTTGTGGGGCAGCCTTGTAGATGGCGGCCGTAGTTGGAGGAACCCGACGAGTCACCGCTCTAGTGTGCTTGAGTTTTCCACGTCAACCCTCGGCATCACTAAAAAATTTCTGCCAATGTTCGCAGCCGATTCCTCATATCGGCGCGCTCGGCTATCGGGAAGGTCCCACTCTGGAAAACACAGGTGTGGAGCGGGTCCAATCCACAATCCATAACTCTGCTGGCCCACTCGACGAGGTGATGCCAGAAGTAAGAAGAGACGTGGTGATGTACTGAGGCGTTGAAGACGGTTGAATTCCGGCTAATTCGGGGATGGACGCCACAACAACATTGTCAACAACTAGGACACCTTCACATCGTGTGCAGAATGCAGTTGATGTCGTGACTAAACCAGAGACACGGGAGGGAACATATGACAGCGAACTGCTTCCAATGTTTTGAAAACTGGTGCGGTCAATGTTTAGCCATTTCACTTTTGTGGAACGTTTGAAAGTGTCGGGAGTTCTGGTTCCTATCAGTTGACCGCTACGGCCTACTCGGTGAATGTCATCAACATCGCCGTTGGCACTTACCCATTTGTTGTAGTAGCGAACGCGTTTCAGGATTGCGGAGAAATTAGTCGTCATGTCTGTTCCTGTATATGGCCACTGGACACGTCGAGAAGTTCGTCGCGGACATGTTGCGGTGAGGTCTTTCCCATCAAAACGTTCGCGATGTGGAATCTGCGCAGCCGAAAGCACTGTTGGAAGAATGTCTATGGACGACACGGGACAATTGTTGACTGCGCTTGATTGTTGATTCGGATATTTGATGAACAACGGAATCCTGTAAATATCCTCAAGAGTTCCTGGATTATTGGGATTCACTTCGTCTCGGTATGACTCACCAGGAACAAAAGTGATGCCGTGGTCTGTGGTGACGACCAACATGGTCCTCTCCCAATTGGCAGATTTCTTCAATTCTGAGATTAATTCCAGAACTAGCGCGTCAGTTGCTACAAATTGACGAAGCAGTGCCTGATACGAATCTCGGCGCCGATCCAAAATGTCACCAGGTCGCGGGTCAGATTCCAGGTCTTTTCCTACGCGGGACTCAGTTGACAATCGCCAAGGTCGATGTGGCAAAAGCAAATGGGAAAAATGCACCGTCGCAGTGGTTGATGTGGACGCTCGAACAATGAGATTTCGGAATTGCTGTACTTGGTTTCGTACATGTCTTTGGTTAACCGGAATTCTGTTGGGGCAGAGACCCTTGGGGCACAAACTTGTAATTGTTTGAAAAACATCAAGCTTCTTGTGATTTCGAGCAACCGTGAAGAGGTTGACGGGGTGATCTCTATAGACCGGATAGTTGCGAAGCGTCGGCCATTTTCCATCGAGTAGTGCTGGTACGGCTTCTGTTGTTCGTTGCGCGGTGGCAAGAGTGTTGCGATACCACGTGGAGTGCCGAGCAAGTTCTGCAAATCCGGGGAAACGCTTCTCGTTAATCGAGCCATCTGTTTTCAAAAGGGCGTACAGCGGCGCCTCATCAAGAACTAGCCACACCACACTGGTTCCAGCGTCTGCATTTCCTGGCTTCGACATGGTGGTGTCGCTGGTGTCGCCGTCCCCAGTGGCTCGTACGGCGCTTACCGATGGCAGTACAGACAGAAGAACTGCCGCAGTACATGCAGAGACGACGAGGGAGCGAAACTTCATGGGGGAATAGCAAGGGTACTGAAATACTTGTACGTACGCACGGACGAGACGGGGCGACTGAATCTCATCTCTGACGGTGTCTAGGGTGACTTTGTGGGTAAATATCGTTTTGGCATGGTGGCTGTCGCAGCGCTGGCCGTGTCGTGCTGTGTTGTTCCGTCGGTCGCTCAGGCCACAACACAATCGGTCACTGCAACGGCATGGTCGGTGGGAAAGAGTCGCACCGCGCACGGCGGCGCACTTCTTGCAGCGTCAACAACGGGTGCCAGTGCATCGTTCTCCCTCAAGCGAAAGACATTTGCCATGTGGTACGTCGCGGGGCCAGCGCAAGGAAAATTGGCTGTGTTGGTAAACGGACGACGAGTAACCACCATTGACCAATATGCACCAAAGGCGACACGTAAATCAGTGGCGCTTCGCGGCACTAAATCGGTGAACACGGTGCAAGTTGTTGCATTGTCTACTCGCAATAGTCGATCGAGTGGGACAAAAGTGAATGTCGATGCTTTCTCGGCTTCCACGTCGTCGTGTAGCGCAAGTTGCATTCGTAATCCGATTCATACAGAAGTGAACGTGCCATCGGCGGTTCTGTCGGGTGATGCTGCGTGGTATCCAACGGCGGTGCCAGATCGTTCGTCGCCAGACTGGGTTGTGGCCGTTGGAAGTTATGTTCGCGGTCAAGATGTCACACCAATAGATACTGCAGTTCCAGTTATTCGCGCCGCAGCATGCGATCAGGCTCGAAAGGTTCCGCGTGGAATTGTTGTTCTTTCATTCGGTCGCCAGGTGGAAGGTGGAACAAATGGGTTTGGTCGCACTATTCCCTACAGCACAATTGTTGCAACATCTGCAGCATGGGCCGCGGGACTAGCCGAATGTGGAACGGGCCCATGGGAAGTGTCAATTGGAACAAGCAACTCTGGTTCGGTCACTGCACACAACGGATTTATGGGTGGTGCGACATGGGGTCGCATGGTGGAACAGGCGCGTGCCGCATCTGATGCTCGCGTTGCTATTTCTGCCGCAGTCGATTTAGAGCCAGGGTGGGGCCCGCCTGGACAAGCGCGTTCGTGGGTAGACGGTTTTGTTCGAGCATCCTCGATTCGCTTGTGGAACTTTGGCTCTGCCGACGGGTGTCCACAAACGGTGTCATCCGATCTCACATGTAACAACGGTTGGACCATTGACGACGTGTTGTGGGTGTCATCTCATGCCGGTCCAAATGTGTTCGCCATGCCGCAAATTCATACGCAAAGCGGATCACAATCTCGTCAATGGGCTGTCATGGCTGCGCGTGCTGCATCGATGGCCATGCCGCTACGGCTTGGAGCGATCACAATTCAAACGTCTGCGTGTAGTCAAGTTCGTGGCGGATGCCCAACAACGGGAATTTCTGCATGGGACGGCTGGTCTCAATTGCGGCGAGCGATAGATGCAATACCGGGAGCCGTGGGTACACCCGTTGGTGCACCGATGGATATTCGCTGGGGATGGGCAAATGGTTTTGTTATTCCTCCCGCCACGACGACAACCACAACAACTACAACATCAACTACGTCAACGACTACGACAACTACGTCGACGACGACAACAACGACGACAACAGTGCCACCCAGCCCACCGACTACATAAACAACACAAGCCCGCCCCACAGGGGACGGGCTTGTGCACAGTGGAATGTATTAGAGCTGCAGGCTCTTAATTTCGAGGAATTCCTCGAAACCGTATTCGCCAAGTTCGCGGCCAACACCCGATTGCTTGTAGCCACCGAATGGAGCGTTGGGGTTGAAACCTCCGCCATTCACGGTGACCTGTCCGGTGCGAATGCGTCGTGCAATTGCGATGCCCGTTTCTTTGTCTTTTGCAAAAACTGCTCCAGCAAGGCCGTACACACTGTCGTTCGCAATGGCGACTGCATCGTCAATTCCGTCGTACGGAATAATGGACAACACGGGGCCAAAGATTTCTTCTTGCGCGATGGTCATGTCGTTACTGACTTCCGAGAACACGGTGGGCTTCACGTAGTAGCCGGTGTCAAGACCCTCAGGTGCTCCGGGGCCACCAGCAATGAGCTTGGCGCCTTCTTCTATTCCCTTGTTGATGTACATCTGCACGCGGTCGCGTTGCGCGGCTGATGCAAGAGGTCCAACATTTGTGCCTTCTGCAAATGGGTCGCCCACCTTGATGTTGTTTGCGACGGCTGCGGCCAATGCTTCGGCCTGCTCAAGCTTTGAACGCGGAACAAGCATGCGACTTAAGAGTGAACATGTTTGACCACTATTCAAGAATGCTTGACCCGTTCCGCCCATGACGGCCTTTGTAAAGGTTTCGTCGTCAAGGTCATCACAGATGATGTTGGCGCTCTTTCCACCAAGTTCAAGTGCAACCTTCTTGATGGTTTCGGCACCAACCTGCATAACGCGACGTCCGGCACGAGTGGAGCCAGTAAAGGACACCATGTCAACGTCGGGGCTTGCTGCAATTGCTTCACCCACAACAGGGCCGGTTCCTGTTACCAGGTTGAACACGCCCGCGGGCAAGCCCACTTCGTGAATGATTTCGGCAAGCATGAATGCGTCAATTGGTGCAACTTCACTTGGCTTGAGAACAACGGTGCATCCAGCAGCCATGGCGAATGCAACCTTGGCAGCAATTTGGTGCAGCGGGTAGTTCCACGGGGTGATGCAGCCAACAACGCCAATGGGTTCACGAACAACCAATGAGTTTCCAATTTCTTTGGAGAAATTAAATGACTCAGCAAGAACAGCGGCTTGCTTGAAGGAGTTGATGGGGATTCCGACTTGGATGATGTTCGAAAGTGGCTTCGCCATTCCGGTTTCGCGCGAGATTGCAGAGGCAATTTCATCCATGCGGCCCCCAAGCGCGTCACCAATACGGTTCATGTACTTTGCGCGCTCTTCCTTGGGCAGTGTGCTCCACGATTCAAAGGCTGCCTTCGCTGCTGCTGCGGCTTTGGTGACGTCACCAGCAGTTCCTTCGGGAATGGTTGCCATCACCTGCTCAGTGAGTGAATCGAAGACGGGAATTGTTGCGGTTCCTTCGGAAGCAACCCATTGGCCGTTGATGTAGATCTTGTCGTAGGTAGTCATGTGATCTCCGTTGTGCGGCGCTCGAACATGAGCGCACCTCACACGCTAGGCGAAGTTGGTACGTATGTTCACAGCGAACCGGTGATGTTGCGACGAAAATGACACTTGTCAGGTGATTGACAGGAGTAAGGAGTACATCGTTGTACATAAAGAAGGAATGGCTAGGGGTTGTTTTTGTCATCGCGGCATTGGCGGGATGTGGTGCTGACCCTTCAAGCCAGCCGGACGCCGATGATTTTGCACTTTCAAACAAGGTGACAGGAAGTGTTCGAGAATGGGATGTTGAAGTGAGTGCCAGTAGAGCAAAAGCTGGTGAAGTCACCTTTGCCATTGCAAACTTTGGCTCCATCCAGCATGAATTCCTTGTGACCAAGACGTCTTTCGAGCCTGGGAAAATTCCACTGGGTGTGAACAATCGCTTCGACGAAGAACTTGAAGGAATTGAAGTAGTGGATGAAATTCCCGAATGGCCAGTGAACGAAGCGAAGGTGCTGACACTTGAACTTGAGGCGGGGACTTATGAGTTGTTGTGCAACATCGAAGGTCACTACGCAAACGGCATGCACCACATGTTTGTCGTTGAATGATGCGAGCCAAATAAGGGCTTAGGCCAGCACAAATCCTTCGTAGCCATTACGTACAACTTCGTTGCACTTATCGACGTATGTAGGGAAACCGATAAGGGGCATGAACACTCTTGGCTTTCCTGGCACATTGGCACCGAGGTACCAACTGTTACACGACGGATACAGCGTCATGTCGGCAACAGCGTTCACAAAGGCCACCCAGCCAGCTTGAGATTGTTCCGTGGTTTCAATGACAGACAACTTGTTTTTTGTCATGTGGTCAATGCAGTCGGTAATCCACTCAACGTGTTGCTCAATAGACATAATCATGTTGGTCAGCACGGAGGGGCTTCCTGGCCCCGACACCATGAACATGTTGGGGAAGCCAGCCGTATTTACACCCAAGTATGTAACAGGTCCGGCGTGCCACGCATCGGCCAGCGATACGCCATTGCGGCCGCGAATATCTATTTTCAGAAGCGATCCTGTCATGGCATCAAAACCAGTGGCATACACCAAAACATCGAAAGTGTGTTCCACACCGTTGACCATAAGACCGTGTTCAGTGATTCTTTCAATGGGGTGAGTGTCCACCGCTACCAGTGACACGTTGTCGCGATTGAAGGTTTCGTAATACCCAGTATCGAGACATAAACGCTTACAGCCAATGACCTGTGTGGGCATAAGAAGTTCTGCTGTTGCCGGATCTTTCACAATTGAGCGAATTTTGTGGCGAACAAACTCGGCCACCAAATCATTCGCATCTTTACGCAAGAGAAAGTCGTTATATGACGACAAGAATGCAAAGCCCCCTTCCTCCCACCGTCGCTCGAACTCTGCCCACCGCTCTTCTTCGGAGGCGTCAAGTGCAGATGAGTCTCCACGACGAATGGTGGAACCGAAAGCACCAGTCTGTTGGCGATTGGCTTTTCTGAATTCGGGGTAGCGGGACTTGACGTCTTTGACGTAGTCGAGATCGATGGAGTCGTTACGTGCGGGGACGGAGAATGACGCAGTGCGTTGAAACACGGTGAGGTGTTCAGCGTTCTGGGCGATGATGGGAATGCTTTGAATTGCGGAGGAACCCGTCCCAATGAGTCCCACTCGTTTTCCAGAGAAGTCAACACCATCATGTGGCCATTCACCGGTGTGGTACACGTCTCCGACGAATGATTCAGCACCAGAAAAATGAGGTCGATTCGCGGACGACAAACATCCGGTAGCAAAAACTACAAAGCGTGCGGTCACAACATCGTTGGCATCAGTGGTGACAGTCCACGTGTTGGTGTCTTCGTTGAAATGTGCCGAGACAACGCGAGTAGAGAATTGAATGTCTTTGCGAAGGTCGAAACGGTCTGCCACGTGTTGGGCATATTTCAAGATTTCAGGCTGTGGGGCATATCGCTCTGTCCACTCCCACTCTTGTTGTAGGGCTTCGTCAAAACTGTAGGAGTACTCCACGCTTTCAACGTCGCAGCGCGCGCCGGGGTACCGGTTCCAGTACCACGTGCCGCCAACGTCGGTACCTGCTTCAAAGACGCGAACAGACATGTCTAGTTCTCGTGCTTTGACGATTGTGTACATGCCGGCAAAGCCTGCGCCAACGACCGCAATATCAACTGAACGTTCCACGTCGCCCCCTCTGTGGTTCAGTGACGAACCTTACTCTGACGAAATCAGCACAATGCCTGTTGGGGCGGCATCGATTGCGGAGAGCGCTCGGTGGTGGCCTGTTTGTTGCACCAAAACACATTCGCCATCAGAAAGTTCCACAATGCCCTTGGCACGCACAATTGAACGTGGAAGCGCAGTGAGGAATTCCAGGAGTTCGTTCCGGCTTGGCGGGCGAGAGAAATGGTGGGTTCGCGAAGAGAAACGGTTGTGCGCTCCGGGTGCTGGGTCGATACGAGGAGACGGTTGTGCATCGACAAGAAACGCAAGTATCTCAGCAGTGGTAGCGACCGCGGGTGTCTGCGGTGCAAGTGCGGAGACAATTAATTCCACTTCGTTCCTCTGCACATCGGTTGCAATGTCGGTCTTAGTGAAAGCAAGAAGATGTGCGGCGCGAACTTGACGTTCAAGAGTTGAACGAATGAGTTCATTGCGGTGATTGTCCGAAAATTCTGACGCGTCGATCAAAACCACAGTTCCGGCAGGGGAGAGC
Source organism: Ilumatobacteraceae bacterium (assembly GCA_021299715.1). Taxonomy (GTDB): domain Bacteria; phylum Actinomycetota; class Acidimicrobiia; order Acidimicrobiales; family Ilumatobacteraceae; genus UBA2093. Next base: position 277,199 of record JAJTEL010000002.1, read on the forward strand.
CCAGAGATATGCGTGTAGGCCGCAACACTTGCAGGGTCTGCCACCCCACTTGCTTCAATAATCACCGTTGACGGAATTGTTGGTCTGTCCAAGAGCGTAAAGAGTGTGTCTGCAAGTGAGCCACCAATTGCACAGCAGATGCATCCGTTCGTTAATTCAATTGTGTCTGCGTGTGTCTGGCGAATGAGTGAAGCATCAATATTCACATCGCCAAAGTCGTTTACTACAACTGCAACATTTGTTGCTCCACCACTCAGCAGTGCGTTAATAAAAGTGGTTTTTCCCGATCCCAGATATCCGGCGATAACGAATGTGGGTACACGTGGGTTTGTCACGATGAGTGAACAGGCCGTTCGTAAGGAACGCCGCCTACAACGGTTCCCCAGATAGTGATGTTTCGAATTTCCATCGGGTCAACCGTGTATGGGTCATCGTCGAGCACGGTCATGTCGGCATACTTACCCACTTCAAGCGAACCAACAAGGTGGTCCATGTGAAGTTGGTATGCCGCATCAATGGTGGCTGCATGAAATGCGCGATCGATAGAGATCTTCTCGTTCTCGCCAAGCACCTGATTACTAGCAGTTCTTCGGTTGACCGCACACCACATGGTGTGTAAGTGGCCCGGTGGAGTCACGGGTGCATCTGTATGAAATGAATAGGGGAGGCCAATGCGATCTGCAGAGCCGCACGGATTCATGCCGTGCGCGCGGTCTGGACCTACGGTGATGTCTCGATGCTGATCACCCCAATAGAACACATGATTGACGAAAAAGTTGGCGCACATGCCAAGGTTCCGGGCCTTACGCATTTGCGCGTGAGTCATCAACTGAGCGTGAGTGACTGTATGTCTATGGTCAAGCCACGGGGTTTCCTGCAGAAGTTGTTCGATGGCGTCAATGAATACTTGTGATGTGGTGCTGCCATTGCAGTGGCAGTGAATTCCAATTCCTGCTTTATGGAATGGGCGCAGATAGTCCACCACTTGTTCTGGTGGCAATAGAAACAGTCCATGATCGTCGCCCGTGTAGTAGCCGGGCCACTGAACAACTGCGGTAAATCCTTGAATAGATCCGTCGAGAACCATCTTGACGATGGGGAAATGAAGCTTGTGATGAGACTTCGTTCGAGCCGAGTGAATACGTTCCACAGCATCGGGCATGTCGTTCACCGCACCAATCACGCGTGAGGCTGCCACCATTCGAACAGGAAATGTTTCGTCTTGCGTTGTCTCTACTGTCATGGCGAGAGCCTCATCATTGAGGTGAAGTGTGACGCCTAAGTCAGTTGCAGTGGTGATGCCCGCATTGCGCATTGACGCTCCGTACTGGACAACTGTCTCTTGTTCGAAAATGAGGCGACCAATGGCACGAAACTCATCTTTCGATAACGCCATCGCCGCAGGCTCACGAAGTTCGCCGTTGGGTTCTCCGTTGTCGTCAAAACCCACGCCGGGAGCGGGGTGACCTGGGCCAATGTCGTACTTTTGCAGAGCGAACGAGTTGATAGTTGCTAAGTGGCCACTTGCGTGAAACACGAACACCGGATGTTCGGTAGTAGCTGCATCAAGGTGGTGGCGCGATAAGCGTTCTGTTTTCAAATAGATGGGGTCAAACCCCGCAACGATGATTGATTCTCCAAGTGGCGTGCGCACTGCAATGTCTCGAACGCGTTCGGCAAGTTCTTCTGTGGACTTCACACCATCGATGACTTCGCCATTGGGCATCATGCGCGGGAACCAACCGACATATGGAATGTGATGGAACATTCCGGCCATCACGTGCGAATGTGCTTCCACAAAGCCGGCAGTGAGAATTTTGTTCTCGAAGCGCCGATCGATGTTTGTGATTCCCCACGACTGGCATTCTTCAAGCGTGCCCACACCCAGAACCTTGCCATCGCGCACGGCAATTGCAGTGCCCGTTGGGCGAGAGGGATTAGCCGTGCGAATAAGTCGAGCGGTATAGATGACGTCGGATGTCGACGCTGATTTCGATGAAGCCACCTAGTCAGTCTTGCCGACTAGACATGGGTTCTAGTAACTGCGTGCTGGCTTTTTGCGAGCGCCAGCGGCTTTACCGCGTGGTCCGGGGCGTGAGCCACGACTTTCGGTGCGCGGGCCACGTGCGGGACGATCATCTCCACCGCGTGCTGGACGGTCGTCACGGCCACGGAAATTGCCACCGCCGCGTGCTGGACGGTCATCGCGATTGCGTGCGGGGCGGTCGTCACGACCACCACGTGGTGCACGGTCGTCACGGCCACGGAAACCGCGGTCGTCGCGTGCAGGGCGGTCATCACGATTGCGTGGTGCGCGGTCGTCACGGTCGAAGCGCGGACGATCATCACGTGCGGGTCGCTCGTCGGCACGGAACTCGCGATTGCGGAACTCTCCACCACCGCGTGCTGGACGGTCATCGCGACCACCACGTGGTGCGCGGTCGTCGCGGTCGAAGCGTGGACGATCATCGCGGTCACGGCGGTCTCCACGACGGTCGTCGCGGTCGCGGAACTCACGACGTGGACCACCAGAAGAGCGTCCACCTTGACGACGTGGACCACCAGAGGAGCGTCCACCACGATTTTGTGGGCGACGCTCTTCAATGTCTGGCATCTCGCGCTTTGTGCGCTCGCCGGGTGCAATTTCAGTGAGGATGTCGTCGCCGAGAACAACTGTCTTTGTGATGGGGTCGATGCCTGCATCACGAGCAAGACGCTTCACATGGCGACGCATGTTCTCAGTCACCATTGTGACAACGGTTCCTTCTGCGCCAGCACGTGCGGTACGGCCAGAGCGGTGAAGGAATGCTTTGTGCTCTTCGGGCGGATCGGCGTGAATAACAACTGCAATGTCGTCAACGTGAATACCGCGAGCCGCAATGTCTGTTGCGACAAGCGTGTCTACTTTTCCGTTCGACAACGCAGCGAGGTTGCGTGCGCGAACGGCTTGTGACAAGTCACCATGCAGTTCAACGCTGGGAACTCCAGCGGAAACAAGAGCTGCCGTCAGTTTGCGAGCTCCGTGCTTGGTGCGTGTAAAGACAAGTGAACGACCAGGTGCTGCACACAAGTCAGCAATGATGTCGAATCGGTTGCCCTGAGTTACCTGGAAGAAGTAGTGCGTCATCGCAGCTTCTTCTTCATCGTTTGATTCCACTTCGTGTGTGACGGGATTGCTGAGGAACTTGCGTACCAATTTGTCGATACCGCGGTCGAGAGTTGCAGAGAACAACAAGCGCTGACCTTCACGAGGTGTCTTTTCCAAAATGCGAGTGACATGCTCGAGGAATCCAAGCTCTGCCATGTGATCTGCTTCGTCCAAAATGGTGACTTCAACAGCGTCGAGTTCAATTTGGCCCGACTCCATAAGGTCGATGAAACGGCCGGGACATGCCACAACAATGTCAACGCCATTGCGCATGGCATTGATTTGTCCGTTGTAGCTAACGCCGCCGTACACGGTGGCTGTGCGCATACCAAGTGCATCGGCAAGTGGCACAAGGACGTCACGTACTTGGTTTGCTAATTCGCGAGTAGGAACCAAGATGACCGCACGTGGGCGGTATCTATCGCGATGATTTCCGCTGTTGTGCAAACGGGTAAGCATTGGCAAACAGAAGGCAAGTGTTTTGCCAGATCCGGTGCGGCCACGACCAAGCGTGTCGCGTCCTGACAAGGCATCGGCAATGGTGGCCTGCTGAATGGGGAAAGGGTTGACAATGCCTTGATGGGCAAGTTCGTCAACCAGGGGCGTGGGCAGACCGAGGTCAGCAAAAGAAACAGGACGGGGGTCCATGGGGGTATCTCCCTTGTAAGGGCCATAGATACCGGTTTGTACCCATGGACAAATGAATGAGTTTCCACCGTACAGCAGAACCTGTGGAAAAACTAGGGATATCCCCAGATTTCTTTGTTGTTAGTGCAGCGTGACCTTTATTGCGCCATCGCCTGCTGTTGTTCCTTTGCCAAGAAGCTTCTTCACAAGCGACATGACCCCCAACAGTTTTGTTCCGATGGAGTACTTCTTTTCGATGAGCTTTGTCACTTTCTTGGCGTCGTCGTCACCGAGAACAACGGCGCTTCCGATGTGTGTGATGGCACCCTCTGAAATTTTTCCGCTCATGTTGCACACCGTGAGAGTGGCACGCGCATCGTGACGGATTCGTCGAACTTTGTATGCATCGGGCTCGGTGGTGAATGCATAACCACCGTCAAAAGGAACAATCCACACCGGTGTCGCAACAGGAGTGCCATCTTTTTTATACGTCACAAACGAAACGTATTTGGCGGAGTCGAGATCTGCAGGCATGCGATTTCCTCGTTGTTGATGGTCGAAATGGTCGGGGTGGGGAGACTTGAACTCCCGGCCTCCTGGTCCCAAACCAGGCACGCTACCAACTGCGCCACACCCCGTGGTGTCCGAATAACGCTATCGGTACTCAGACGATTGTGAGAACTACTTGGCTCGTTTTGCTTCGCGTGCCAAGCGTCGCGCGGTACGACCAGTGGGTTCTAGATGGCGATGATCGAGGTCGCCCACTTCTGCACCGTTCGAAAAAAGAACTCTGTAGCGCAGCCAGTTGAAGCCGTTGGCCAAGATGACCTTGCCTTCAGTGCCTTCGGGGGCGTCGTCGATTCCGGCTTTGGCAACCACTTTGTCGCCAACCCGCAAATTGATTTGACCCTGGTGAGGGTTGGCAAGTGCGTGGGGCTTCCAAAGCGTCATGTCTCCATTATTGCTGGAAAGTGAGCAGTGAGGGCGAACCGATACACTCCGAACCCTGTGAAAAGCACTCTCGAAGCCCTAGAAGGCAACATGGTCAAGCTCTCCATCGAGGTTGACGAGGCCGAATTTGATCGCAACATCGACGCCGCGTTCCGCAAGATCGCCCGTGAAGTACGTCTGCCGGGGTTTCGCCCAGGCAAGGCTCCACGTCGAATCTTGGAAGCGCGAATCGGAATCGATGCCGCACTTGGTCAGGCACTGCAAGACGCAATCCCTGAATACCTAGGTAAGGCCGTACGCGAGCACAACATTGATCTGATCGCGCAGCCAAACGTCACGCTGTTGAACAACAACGACCCAGTCACCGAAGAGAACCCCACTCCGGCACCGTTTGAGTATCCAGTGAAGTTTGAAGCAACGTGTGAAGTACGTCCGGAAATTCAAGTACCTGGTTATGCGGGTCTTCGTGTTGAACTTGTGAACCCGTCGCTGTCAGACGAAGAACTCGACGAAGCAATCTCTACCGAACGCCGTCGTTTCGGAACGCTTGTCGATGTTGATCGTGCCGCCGAAGTTGGCGACAATGTGGTGATCGATTTAGTGGGCACACGCAACGGCGAACCTGTTCCCGGATTAAACGTCGACGAATGGACCTATGAAGTAGGTCGCGGTTGGGTAGCGCCCGGCTTCGACGATCAACTCACTGGGGCAAAGAAGGGCGATTCACTCACCTTTACTGCGGTTCCGAATGGCACCGAAGAAGAAGCCGATTTCGCTATCACCGTCAATCGTGTTCAAACTCTTGAAATTCCTGAACTCACTAATGAATGGGTTGCTGAAAACATCGCCGACGCCGACACCATCGACGAATGGAAGACATCACTTCGTGCCCGTTACGAAGAGATGCGCATGAACCAAATGCGTCGCACAGTTGTCGATCGCCTCACCGACGAACTTGAAAAACTCGTCGAAATCGAAGCGCCCGAAGCAATGGTGAACAACGATCTCCAAGCTCGCGTACAAAACACGTTGCAGCAATTCCAAGCACAAGGCATTGCACTCGACCAGTGGTTGTCTGCTACTGGCCAAGACGCCGATTCGTTTATTGCTGGTATGAAGACGCAATCCGAAAAGGCGGTCAAAGTCGACCTTGCACTTCGGGCTGTCGCTTCTGCCGAAGGAATCGAAGTTTCCGATGCTGACCTTGAAGCCGAATTTGAGCAAATCGGTGTTCGAGTTGGCGAAAAGACCGCAAAGGTACGCCGCGCATACGAGCAGAACGATGCGGTTGCCGACTTGGTGGCACAAATGCGCAAGTCACAGGCGCTCGAGTGGCTCCTACATAACGTCACTTTTGTAGACCAGAATGGGGAAGTGCTCAGCACCGATACCGTCCTTGGTGAGCACGACCACGATCATGACCACGACGGTCACGACCACGACTAAATCAAGGAACGACGCAATGAATTTCCAGAACTACTACGTTCCAAACGTTACGGAAACCACAAGTCGTGGTGAGCGTGTGTACGACTTGTACTCACGTCTTCTCAAAGAGAACATCATCTTCTTGGGTACGCCAATCGACGACACCATTGCGAACCTCATTTGTGCGCAGCTCATTCACTTGGAAAGTGAAAACCCAGACCGCGACATCAACATCTACATCAACAGCCCTGGTGGAGACATCAACTCGTTGTTCGCCATTTACGACACCATGCAGTTCATTAAGAACGACATTGCAACAATCTGCTTGGGTCAGGCTGCTTCGGCCGCTGCAGTTCTTCTTGCTGCCGGTACCAAGGGAAAGCGCCTTGCCCTGCCACACAGCCGCGTGCTTCTTCACCAGCCATACGGCCAGGTGGGCTATGGCCAAGTCACCGACCTAGAGATTGCCGCCAAGGAAATCCTTCGTATGCGCGACCTTCTCGAGGAAATCCTTGCCAGCCATACAGGCCAGAGCATTGAGCGCATCCATGCCGATACCGACCGTGACTTCGTATTGGAAGCACAAGAGGCCCTTGAGTATGGCATTATCGATGATGTGATTTCGTCACGTCAGCTTGCGGACCGCTCCGGTCCAATTCGCTGATTCACATCTCGAGGGAGGGCCTTCGTGGCCAAATTTACGGACACTGGTGAGTTGCTGAAGTGCTCTTTCTGTGGCAAGTCCCAGAAACAAGTAAAGAAGCTCATTGCTGGCCCTGGCGTGTACATCTGTGATGAGTGCATTGAACTGTGCAACGAAATCATTGAAGAAGAAGTGGGCGAGCGCTCCGATGTTCGCCTCGACTCACTGCCAACTCCCGTTGAGACTCGTGCATTCCTCGATGAGTATGTGGTCGGACAAGAGCGGGCAAAGAAGGTTCTTTCCGTAGCTGTCTTTCATCACTATCGCCGTTTGCAGTATCTGCAGCAGAACACTGGCATTCGCCGCGACGATGTAGAACTGCAAAAGAGCAACATTCTTATGCTCGGTCCAACAGGCTGTGGCAAAACGCATCTTGCGCAAACGTTGGCACGCATGCTGAATGTTCCGTTTGCTGTTGCAGACGCAACAGCTCTTACAGAAGCCGGTTATGTCGGCGAAGACGTTGAAAACATTTTGCTGAAGTTGCTTCAGGCTGCCGACTTCGATGTGAAGCGTGCTGAACAAGGCATTGTGTACATCGACGAAATCGACAAAGTGGCTCGCAAGGCAGAGAACCCAAGCATCACGCGTGATGTCTCAGGCGAAGGTGTGCAGCAGGCTTTACTGAAAATTCTTGAGGGAACAGTTGCCTCTGTTCCACCACAAGGTGGACGTAAGCACCCACATCAAGAGTTCATTCAAATTGACACCACCAACGTGCTGTTCATTTGTGGTGGAGCGTTCTCTGGGCTTGAACAAATCATCGAGCAACGAATTGGCCACAAGGGTGTCGGATTCCATGCCACTGTCGAATCAAAGGCTGACAAAGATCCGGGAGAACTGTTCGCACAGGTTTTGCCCGAAGATCTTTTGAAGTTCGGCATGATTCCTGAATTCATCGGTCGTTTGCCAATGGTGGGGGCTGTTCACGCTCTCGACAATGCAGCACTCATGAGCATTCTCACCGAACCAAAGAACGCTCTTGTAAAGCAATACATCAAGATTTTTGAATTCGACGATGTTGAACTTGAAATCTCTGATGATGCGTTAGAAGCAATTGCCAATCTGGCACTTACTCGCGGAACAGGCGCACGTGGTTTGCGAGCAATTCTGGAAGAAACCCTTCTCGACGTCATGTACGAAGTACCTGGCCGTACCGACATTGCCAAGGTCATCGTGACCGCAGATTGTGTAACAGACAAGGCGATGCCAGAACTTGTGTCGAAGGGTGCAGCACGCACGCCTCGTCAACGACGCGCAGCATCCTAAGAGTTGTATGAACTTCGAAGAAGCGCTTGTTTATCTTGACGAGCACGCCTCGTATGAAAAGACTGGCCGCATTACCGATCCTTCCACCGACAAAATTCGTGGCCTGCTTGGAGTGTTGGGCGATCCGCAAAACGACTATCGCGTTATTCATGTGACCGGCACGAACGGCAAGGGTTCAACATCCCAAATCATCACAAAAATTCTCATGGCGCACGGCCTCAAGGTGGGCACGTACTGCAGTCCACATTTGGAGAGTATTCGTGAACGAATTTTGGTGAACGGCGAACCCATTCACGAAGAAGACTTCGCTGAATCTGTTGCTGCCATTGCAAATGCAGAAGGTATTTCGGGGTTGCGTCCCACGTACTTTGAAATCATGACGGCTGCGGCGTTTCGCTGGTTTTCCGACGATGCGGTGGAAGTGGCTGTTGTTGAGGTGGGAATGTTGGGTAGGTGGGACGCCACCAATGTGGTCTCTCCAGATGTCGCAGTTGTAACAAATATCGCACTCGATCACACCGAGTTTGCGGGGCCAACGTTGGAACACATTGCGAAAGAGAAAGCCGGAATCATTAAGTCAGACAGCGTCGCCATTATTGGTGAAACTCGAGACAGTTTGAGACCAATCTTTTTAGAGGAACCACACGCAGAAATGTTGTTTCGAAAGGAACACTTCGATGTTGTCGATAATCATTTAGCGCTTGGTGGTCGCTCGCTGCACATTCGCACGTCGCACGCGGATTATGTCGACATGTTCTTGCCGTTGCATGGTTGGCATCAAGGAGAGAATGCGGCCGTTGCAATCGCAGCAGCAGAAGCATTCTTCGGTGGCGCACTAGACAGAGACACGTTGATGGAGGGTCTGGCAACAGTTGCTATGCCCGGACGTTTCGAAGTTGTGGGTCACCAGCCCCTCGTTATTTTGGACGGTGCTCATAACCCGGCTGGCGCCGATGTGTGCGCAAGCGTGTTTTTCGACGACTTCGATCCGCATGGTCGTCGCATACTTGTTGTTGGTGTGCTGGCGGGGCGCGAACTGTCTGACACCTTGTCCGCGTTGAAAGTAGATGAATTCGACATGGTGGTGTGCTGCACGGCTCCGTCGCCGCGTGGTCGAAACGGGCGAGAGATTGCACAAATGGCAACCGATATGGGGTGTGTGCATGTTGTGTTGGCCGACACCGTGGAGCGTGCGTGCGACATGGCGCTGTCGGACGCCACGAGTGACGACGCCATCTTGGTGGCGGGCTCGCTGTATGTGGTGGGTGCAGCCCGTGCACATTTGCGCAAGGTGCTTCCGTAAAGGGTTTGCGCCCGCTTAACGGGGCAAGCGTTGCCCCAGCCCGTAGCCTGAAGGAATGTCTAATCGCACCCTCGTCCTCCTCAAGCCCGATGCCGTAGAACGCGGCCTTGTCGGAACCATTATCTCCCGATTCGAAAACAAGGGTCTGCGCATTGTTGGTATGGAACTGCGCACGCTGAACTCTGCAATCTTGGAGCGCCATTACGAAGAGCATGTGGGGAAAGGCTTTTACGCCGAACTCGTGGCCTTTATGTCTCGCGGTCCGGTTGTTGCAATGGCCATTGAAGGTCCTGAAGACACCTGGGAAATTGTGCGCACCATGATGGGCGCCACCAATCCCGCCAAGTCTGCGCCGGGCACCATTCGTGGAGACCTAGGCACCTTGTTTACCGAGAACCTTGTTCACGGAAGCGACTCTGCCGATTCAGCCGCACGAGAACTGGGAATCTTCTTCCCCGCCCTCTAAGGCGAGGGTCGTTACCATTTCCACAGATCCTCTAGTTCGCTAGGTGGTCGGGGAGAACTACTCATGAGCCGCAATAACCCTTTGGCTATAGGTCGCGACATTGCTATCGACCTTGGTACCGCCAACACATTGGTGTACGTGCGCGGGCAAGGTGTTGTCCTTAATGAACCATCAGTAGTTGCTATCGACATGCGCGACGGCCGCCCTGTTGCAGTTGGTTGGGAAGCAAAGCGCATGTTGGGTCGTACTCCCAAAAACATTGAAGTCATTCGACCACTGAAAGATGGCGTCATTGCCGACTTTGATGTGTGCGAAAAAATGTTGCGCTACTTCATTCAGAGAATCACCACCAGCAGATGGAGCAAGCCACGAATGGTCATATGTGTTCCATCGGGAATTACTGGTGTTGAACAACGTGCAGTTCAAGACGCTGCTGAATATGCCGGTGCTCGTCGACCCGTTCACATCATTGAAGAACCAATGGCTGCGGCAATTGGGGCAGATCTTCCCGTGCATGAGCCAAGCGGCAACATGATTGTTGACATTGGCGGCGGCACAACGGAAGTTGCCGTTATCTCGTTGGGCGGAATTGTGGTGGCACAAAGCGTTCGCGTCGCTGGCGACGAACTCGACGAAGCAATCGTTGCCTACGTTCGCTCTGAGTTCGGACTCGATATCGGTATTAACACTGCAGAAGAAATCAAGATTCAGATGGCATCTGCTTGGCCGTTGTCTCAAGAACTCACGGCCGATGTTGGTGGACGCGACACGGTGTCTGGCCTGCCACGCACCATCGAAATCACCTCCGACCAGGTACGCGACGCCATCGCAGAGCCAGTTGCTGCAATCATTGACGCTGTGAAGTCAACTCTCGACAGAACTCCGCCAGAGCTAGCGGCCGACATCATGGACAGGGGTATCTATCTGTCTGGTGGTGGCGCGTTGCTCACCGGACTTACGCAGAGAATTCATCATGAAACGGGCATGCCCTGTTATGTGGCTCCAGATCCGCTGTACGCCGTCGCCATTGGTTCGGGTCGCGCACTCGAAAACATCGAAGCGATGCGCGGAATGATGTCCTCTCCAGGACTCGACCAGTCGTAGACGTATCTCCGTGGCGGGCTCAACCTTCACACGGCGCCGAGCAATCCTTCTGCTCACGCTCACGTCCGTTCTCTTAATCACGCTCGATCTGCGTGGAAGTTCAGTAGTGAACGGGGCACGTTCAGTCTTCGGCACAATCTTTCGTCCTATTGAAAGTGCAACACGAGTTGTTACACGACCTGTTCAAAATGCATGGAACGGAATTACGCACTACAACGATGTCGTCGATGAGAACCGTCGCCTACGTGATCTGGTGGCATACGGTCAGGGCGCAAATATCGCTGCCATCGCAACAGTTCGCGAAGCTCAAGAGCTGCTCGCACTGAACGGACTTCCCACTTTGGCGGGAATCTCGTCATGCACGGCACAGGTTGTTGGTCAATCGCCATCGAACTTTTCACAGACAGTGGAAATTAACCGTGGTTCGGAATGTGGCATCAAAGTTGGTATGCCAGTTCTAAATGCGGCGGGAATGATTGGCAAAGTCACCAATGTGTACAACAAACGCGCTGTTGTCATGTTGTTAACCGATCCGGGCTATTCATTGTCTGTGAAGGTGGTAAACACGCCGCCCACCACAACTACCACCACGGTTCCTGGTTCTCCGTCCACTTCGTCAACAACCACAACTACAACCACAACAACAACTGTTCCGCGAACCACCACTACAACCATCAAGGGATTTACGCCCGGTTCCACACTTCCGGTGACAACATCGTCATTGGCGCCGGGTGTCACTGCTCCAACTGGAACTGCTGGGCCGAATCAACCAGGTCAAAACACCAACACCCAAATCACTGTGCCTGCAGGTGCAGATTTACCACTGCGTGAAACAGGAGCGCTTGAAGGTCGCGGTTTGTCGAAGAATCCCGTTGTTCGCTTTATTGAAAACACGCCTCGATTTGGTGCAATCGTTGTGGGTTCGCCTGTTATCTCAGCCGGTGGCGCAACATCTTTGGCTCCACCCGACATTGTGATTGGAACGGTCAGCAAAGTGGTGAAGCGCACCGGAACATTGGGCCCAATTCTCGAAGTGAAGTTGTCGGCCAATTTGAATAGCTTGAACTTTGTACGCGTGTTGTTGTACCAGCCAATTACTGAACGCCCGACGGAGCCGTAATGGACGCCATCATCGGAATTGCAGAAAACAAGTACACACGACTTGTGTTGGTGGGATTGCTGTTCTTGTCTCTTCAAACCACCATCTTTAATGAGATGCGTCCGTTCAACGTGTGTTTGCAAGTCATGCTTCTGCTTGCTGCATCGTGCGGTCTTGCGAAAGGCTCAAGTACTGGGGCCGTCGCTGGATTTATTGTGGGTTTGTTGTACGACTTTGTTCTTACGACGCCACTCGGTTTGTGTGCTGCAGTCTTCGCGCTCGTTGCGTACTTGGCTGGTTATGCGCATTCATTCGTGCACGAGTCAACGTGGTGGTCGCGCAGTTTGGTGGCTAGTGCGGCAAGTGCCGTTGGAATGGTTGTTCTCCCCATTGCGTTCACAGTCACCGGCGCCGAAGGAGTTCTTACCCTTCAGATTTTTACTGCAGTAGCGGTGGTGTCACTTTTCAATGCCGTCTTCAGTGTTCCTGTTGAAATTCTGTGCCGTTGGGCATTGAAAGATCCGGCACCGGTGCGCTAATGGCTGGAGAACGCACAGTCTCTCGATTATCAGTGCTTGTCATTGTGGCCAGCACCTTGCTTGGTTTGCTCACGGTGCGACTGTGGTTTCTGCAAGCAGTTGACGCTCCGTCACTAGAAGTGAAAGTGCGCGAAGTACGAACCCGAACAATCAAAATTTCTCCCGAACGAGGGCGTATTTTCGATGTGAAGGGACGAATAGTTGCCGACAATGAACGAATTCTCACTCTCACTATTGAACGCGCCGTCATAGCAAAGCCCCTTGCGCGTCAACAGATGTGGAATCGCCTATCTGGTGCGTTGAACATGACGGTGACACAGTTGGAGGACCGTTATGCATCCAAGCGATTCGACCAATTGCAACCACTTCCATTGAAGGAAGACATTTCTGAAGATCTCGCTGTTTACATTCGAGAGAGAAGCGAGGATTATCCCGGAGTTGACGTTCGAGAAGAATGGCGACGCGAATATCCATTCGCGCCTGTCGCAAGCCACGTGGTGGGTTTCCTTGGTGCAATTCCTGCCGGAGAAAAGTCCGAGAGTTACTACAAAACCCTGGGATACGACCCTGATGCACGTGTTGGGCAGTTTGGTGTGGAACAAACCTACGAAGCGGTTCTTCGTGGAACACCTGGTTATGTGAAGTACGAGGTGGACTCTCGCGGACGTTTCTTGCGTCAGTTAGAGAGAAAAGAAGCCGTTCCTGGAAATGATGTTCAGCTCACCATTGACCTAGAGATGCAGCAGTTCACCGAGCAGGCACTACAACAAGAAATTCTGATGCGTCGCCGAACCGAGGCGCCCACCGTTCTTGCATTCGGTGAGCCAGATCCGCGGTACCCGGAGGTGACGTATTACAAGGCTCCTGCTGGCTCCAGTGTTTTGTTGAATCATGACACTGGCGAGATTGCCGCAATGGCGAGTTATCCGAATTTTGACAATCGATGGTTTAACGCAGGCATCACGTCGGAGAAGTTCAATCAGTTGTTCCCCAAGACAGATGATCCCGACCAGTCAATTTTGGTGAACCGAGCAATATCTGGCCGTTACAACTTGGGTTCTACGTTCAAGCCATTTGTCGCCTTCGCTGCACTAAACACCGGTCAACTACCGAACGGCACTGAATACACATTGCGAGATCAGGGAACATACAAACTGGCCAGCATTCCTGACGAACGTTGCCAATTGAATGTGAAGTGCATTTTCAAGAACGCAAACTGTGGCAATGGTGCACCATGTAAGTACGGTCGCATCAATGTTGTCACTGCACTTGCAGTGTCATCAGACGTTTTCTTCTACAAAATTGGCGAGCAGATTTTTACTGAACGCGGAAACAGGCCAGTTCTAGAAGATCAAGTTCGTCTGTTTGGATTTGGTTCTCCCACTGAAATCGATTTGCCGTATGAGTACATCGGCACAGTGCCGAATCGCGCACTCAAACAACAGCTGGCGGCGTCTGGCGCCATTGCGAAGGAAGAGGGCAAGGGGTACTACGTCGGTGACAACGTGCAGTTGGCAATTGGCCAGGGATTGTTGTCGGCTTCTCCGCTGCAGCTTGCCGTTGCATACGGGGCATTAGGCAACGGTGGGAAAGTGGTGCGTCCACGTGTTGTGAAGGCTATTTGGGCACCAGGCACTCCAAACGGTAAATCGAATCGAGTCAACTTGGATGAAGGTCTTGTCATTCAAGATTTCAGTGCACCGCAAATTGTTCGCGACATACAAATACGTCCTGAAGTTCTCGACCCCATCGTGCGGGGGCTCACTCGAGTCATCACTGGCCCTGGCGTGACATCGGACTTTTATCACGCCACAACGGGCGAGAAACTTTTCCGATCTTTCCCAAAACGCGCTTTACCGCTTGCTGGGAAAACGGGAACTGCACAGGGTGCCGGCAACTTGCCATGGAACGACTCGTCGGCATTTGCTGCTTTTAGTAAGAACCCAAAGTATCCATACACCGCCTCTGCGTATTTGGAAAAGAGCGGATTTGGTTCGCGTGCCGCGGCGCCTGTTGTGAAGTGCATGTTCACAGCCCTCATCAACAAAATTCAAGTTGCTCCTGCAGTCCCATCTGACCCGTTAGATCCCAATAGTTTTGAAGTTGCGGCTCCTCAGAGTTTGCCTAACCCGTTGTGTCTTGTAGGCACTGGCTCATCGGTGCGTGACTAAATGGCTCGCACGGTATTTACGCGCCGACCTAATTCGGGATTGGGAAACATTCGTCGTGGTTTCACCGACCCCACCCGCACCATCGACTGGGTTCTTATGGGTGCAGTCGGAGCTCTCACCATCATTGGTGCGTTCATGATTTATTCAGCAACGCGACCGCGTCTGTTGAACAGAGGGGCCGACCCATTTCAATTTGTTCAACGACAAATCATTTTCGTGATTATTGCCATTGTTGTGATGGCGGTAGTGATGTGGATGGACTACGTGCAATTGCGGGGCAGTGCAGAACTGTTTTATGCCGTCACAATTGTGCTGCTCATTCTTTTGTTCGTTGCAGGGTCCGTTACCGGCGGAGCGCGTCTGTCGTTTGATGTCGGCCCCATTGCCATTCAGCCCTCAGAAATTGGAAAAGTATCCACCTTGCTTCTGCTGGCGGGGTTCTTGGCAGAAGACGACGGCGCAACGGTTCGATACGAACGCTTTATTCAGTCACTGTTCATTGTTGGTGTTCCCGTTGCGCTCGTTGCAATTCAGCCAGACCTTGGGTCGGCGTCAGTGTTCGTTGCATGCGCTATGGGTGTCTTGTTGGTGGCCGGAGCAGACATCAAGTACATCATCCTCATTACGTCACTCGCCATCGTGTCTGTCATCGCGGGTGTGGTCTCTGGCGTGGTGAAGGATTACCAGTTGCGACGCATCACCGGATTCTTGAACCAAAACTCAGACTCGGCTGCGCTTCAAACGTTGGTGACACAGGTTCGCTTTGCCAAGAGAGCAGTGGCCACCGGCGGGTTCTTCGGTAAGGGATACCTGAACGGCCCGCTCACAAACGGAGCGTTTATTCCGGTGCAGTCCACCGACTTTGTTTTCTCGGCAGTTGGGGAGCAGTTTGGAATGTTGGGGGCGGGGATTGTTCTCGCATTATTCGGCGTGGTGCTGTGGCGTATCTATCGCATTGCCCGCATTGCCCAAGACCGTCTGGGGTTTCTTCTCTGCGCTGGCGTCTTCACCATGATTCTGTGGCAGGCCTTTCAGAACATCGGCATGACCATGGGCATTACCCCTGTTTCGGGTGTGCCTTTGCCCTTCGTTTCCTACGGGGGGTCTCACACCGTGGCCTTTGCCATCATGATTGGCTTGGTTCAGAGTGTCCACATGCGCCGTTTCCGCTAACACTCGCGGGTAACCTATTTGTCAGGCCGAAAGGGCCGGAGGCGCCAGTACGTGGCTGCCCCTGCGCCCCATGGCGCGCCTCGTGCGCGACGTGAGAGAGGAAAATTTCATGGACAGCAACGGTTCTGCCGATTCAGCGGCAGCCGATCAGACACAGTCGTCATCGCCCAGAGAGAGCTCCCAGGCGCCCCGTGCCGAAGGTCAAGGTGGCCCAAAGAAGCGTCGTCGAGGCTCTCGTGGTGGCAAGAATCGTCGCAAGCCAGGCGAGGGAGCCTCGTCGGCATCAGAAACATCTGCACCTGCGGGCCCACCACCTAGCCCGGCTCGTAAGCCACAAATTGGCGACACGCGTCCAGCGCCTGCTGCTCCGGTTGCTCAGCAAGAGAAGTCGGGCGAAGGGTCCAATAACAAGAAGAAGCGTCGTCGCAATGGCCGTGGTCGGTCTCGTTCGGGCGGTCAAGGGTCTGGTCGCGATTCAGCCGATCTCGATGCGGAAATCATTGAACGTCGTCGTGGCCGCGAACGCAATGGTCGCCCCGTTGGTCGATACCTCATGTGTGTTCAGGTGCGCGAGGGTGTCACCCAGGTGGCGGTCATGGAAGGCCGCTCACTGATTGAGCACTACGTCAGTCGTCCCGCCGACGATGTGGGTCAAATTCACGGAAACATCTACATGGGTCGCGTGCAAAACGTTCTTCCCGGAATGGAAGCAGCATTCGTCGACATTGCCACTCCAAAGAACGCCGTCTTGTACCGCGGTGATGTTCAGTTCGATGGCGAAGATGTCGAAACGAAAGACACCGCACGTATCGAGCACATCCTTCGTTCGCGCCAGATGATTCTGTGTCAGGTCACGAAGAATCCAATTGGTGCAAAGGGCGCTCGCCTCACACAAGAAGTGTCAATTCCTGGTCGATTCGTGGTTCTTATTCCTAATTCAAAGACCTACGGCATCTCGAAGCGTCTCGAAGACTCCGAACGCCGTCGTTTGCGCAACATTCTCGACCGTGTCAAGCCTGCCGAACACGGAGTCATTGTTCGCACTGCAGCAGAACATGCAACCGAACACGAACTCACCGCAGACATGAAGCGTTTGTTGGAAGAGTGGGAATCAATTGAGGCCGCGGCCAAAGCAGCAACAGGACCGCAGTTGTTGTATCGCGAGCCAGAGTTGGCTGTGCGCGTTATTCGCGAAGAGTTCAATGCCGATTATCGCGGAGTTCTTATTGATGATCGTCGTCTGTATGAAGACGTCCGTAGTTACATTCAGGCTTTTAACCCTGAACTTGCCGACCGCGTTGAATATTTCGACCGTGATGCAGAACCGCTGTCACTGTTCGAGACTCAGCATGTGCACGAACAGTTGCACAAGGCGCTCGACCGCAAAGTGTGGTTGCCATCGGGTGGTTCGCTCATCATCGAGCACACCGAAGCACTCACCGTTATCGACGTGAACACCGGCAAGAACGTCGGAACATCCAATCTTGAACAAACTGTCTTCCAGAACAATCTCGAGGCTGCACAGGAAGTTGCACATCAACTTCGTTTGCGTGACATTGGCGGAATCATCGTTATTGACTTCATCGACATGGAAATCAAAGACAACCGTAAGAAGGTTGTCGAATCATTCCGTCAGGCCTTGTCTCGTGACAAGACACGTACCCAAGTGTTCGACATCTCCGAACTGGGCTTAGTGGAAATGACCCGCAAGCGCATCGGTGAAGGTCTCATCACGGCTTTTGCAGGCGAGTGCCCAGAATGCTCTGGTCGAGGCATGAAGGTGGACTTCGGTCTTCTCGACTAGCCCAACGCGGTGGTCAGAAGACGGGAAATCCGTGAAAACTAGGGCTCGGCACGGTGTCGGAGCCCAGAAATGGCAGATAGGGTAGGAAACCGCTATGTACGCAGTGATCGCATCCGGTGGAAAGCAAGAGAAGGTATCGCAGGGCCAGCAGGTCCAGCTTGAGCTTCTTCATGTCGAAGATGGTGTCGAGGTTTCTCTCACTCCCGTTCTCGTCGTTGACGGTTCCACAATCTTGTCCACCCCCGAACAGTTGAAGGGCGCATCCGTTAAGGGTCGCGTTATCGGAACTGCAAAGGGACCAAAAATCGACGGCTTCACATACAAGCGTCGTACCAATCAGCGTCGTCGCTTCGGACATCGTCAGAAGTACTCCGTTGTAGAGATCACATCCATCGCGAAAGGCTGATCCAGAATGTCAAAGACAAAGGGCGGCGGCTCAACAAGAAACGGCCGCGATTCAAATGCACAGCGCCTCGGCGTAAAGGTTTTCGATGGCACCGTCATTACGGCCGGAACCATCATCATTCGCCAGCGTGGCACCAAGACGCACCCCGGCAAGAACGTGGGCATTGGCAAGGACGACACTCTGTTCGCTCTTACTGACGGAAGCGTTAAGTTCGGCGAGCGTCGTGGACGCAAGGTTGTAGACGTCGTTCCTGGCGAATAACACAACAGCCAAAACACATTTTTAAAGGGCGCGCCGAAAGGTGCGCCCTTTGTGTTTCTGTGGTTTACCCAGCGAGGAGAGTGTCTATTCCCTGCGGCAATTTGTGTACCGGGTACTTCAAGAGTTCCACGGCTTGTTTGCAGGCGTATCGATCGGTCATGCCGCCCACGTAGTTGACGGCCTCTCGTGATGCTGCGACGGTGTGAGGGTCGAACGGCGTGTCGTGCCATGTGGGCAACAACATGGGGTGGGCAATGTAATGCTCGACTAGTGGTCGCAACATGTCGATAACACTTTGCGCTTGAACGCGCGATTCGGCGCGGTGGTAGATGGTGTCGTAGTTGAAGCGACGGAACTCTGCAAGTGCTTCGGCAACATCGGGAACCATGCCAATGCGGCCAGTTTCGGCAGTTGCGTTGATCATTGCGGTAATGAAAGCACTGAGTTGTTGACGTCGGGTGGTTCCGCAACGTTGACGAACAATGTCGGGTAAATGTTGTGGTGTAACAACGCCTGCGTACACGGCATCTTCGAAGTCGTGACACACATAGGCAATGCGGTCGGCCCAGCTAACAATTTCTGCTTCGGGCGTAGATGGCGCTGGGCGAGACCAACTGTGATTGCGAATTCCGTCGAGTGTTTCCAAACACAAGTTGAGAGGTTGAAGGACAACATCGGCGCCCCACACGGCGTGGTCGTAGCCGTCTTCGATGTACGGAGACAGTGCATCTTCGCTGGCGTGACCACCAGGACCATGGCCGCAGTCGTGCCCAAGAGCAATTGCCTCGGTGAGTGCAACGTTAAGACGAAGGACGCGAGCAACAGAGACGGCAACTTGTGCAACTTCCAAAGCATGAGTGAGACGTGTGCGCTGATGATCGTCTGGGAAGACAAAGACCTGTGTTTTCCCAGCAAGGCGACGAAAAGACGAAGCATGAAGGATGCGGTCTCGATCGCGTTCGAAACAGGTGCGGTAGGGGTCTTCGTCCTCGGCAATTACGCGGTTTCCGGGGCCAACTGCGCGTGTGGCAAGCGGAGCCATGGTGGAGTCTTCGGTGGCTTCTCGATGTCCACGCGTTGCAATGTTGGTGGTGCCAATACCGGCCCACGAATCGGCGTGGGCGAGGGTGATGGATGACGACGTGTTGCCTGACATGGTGGAGACCCACGTGTTATTGCGGTCGGTGGTGGGGGATTCATCCATATCTCCACGATAGGTGAGTGGTGTGTCGCTCGTGGAGGAGTGAATGGCCGTAGCCTTGGACAGTCCCTATGAGTGTGTTCGTCGACGAAGCCCAACTAAATGTGCGTGGTGGCGATGGCGGAGCTGGCTGTGTCAGTTTCCGTCGCGAGGGCCCTGTGGCATTTGGTGGACCAAACGGTGGCGATGGTGGCAAGGGCGGCGATGTGTGGCTTGTGGCCGACCGTAACGTGGCGTCGCTGTTGGCGTTTCGAGACCACCCTCACCGCAAGGCGGTCAATGGTGTGCACGGCAAAGGCAAAGACCTTCACGGACGACGTGGAGAAGATCTTTTCGTGGCTGTTCCCGAAGGAACAATTGCGCGCGACATGTACACCGGTGAAGTTCTTGCAGATCTCACTAACCACGGCGACAAATGGCTTGCTGCATCGGGTGGTCGCGGCGGGCGCGGTAATCACAAATTCATGAACAACAAACGTCGGGCACCGTCGTTTGCTGAACAGGGCGAAGAAGGCTACGAACGGTGGTTGTTGCTTGAGTTGAAACTCATGGCCGACGTTGCGTTGGTGGGTTTCCCAAACGCGGGCAAGAGTACGTTTATCAGCACTGTGTCGGCAGCTAAACCAAAAATTGCCAACTATCCATTCACCACTCTTGAACCGCATCTCGGCGTTGTACGAATTGACGACAGCACCGAATTTGTTATGGCCGACATTCCTGGTCTTATTGAAGGCGCAAGCGAAGGAAAAGGACTTGGGCATCAGTTTCTTCGTCACATCGAACGTGCTCGCGTGCTGTGCTACTTGGTCGACCTTGCTTCACTTGACGGAGTTGAACCAGAAGAACAATTGCGAATTCTTCAACACGAAGTGGGCAATTATCGACCCGAACTTCTGGAACGTCCGTCGCTAATTGTTGGCACCAAAATTGATAGTGCCGACGCTGACGTCGTAGCCGCATGGCCGCATATGTCTATGTCGTCCATCACCACCGAAAATGTTCGCTCTGTGGTGAATGCGTTGGCTCAAACGGTGGGTCAAGCACGCCAGGCAGAACCAGTTGCCGAGGCAACCATCATCATGCGCCCAGAGCCAGAGCATTCATGGGTAGAGCGGCTTGGCGAAAACGAATACCGCGTACACGGACGCAGTGCCGAACGAGTGGTGGCTCTCAACGATGTGACCACTCCAGAAGCCCTCAACTACATCGACGAGCGTTTGGACAAGCTTGGTGTGCCTAAATTGCTGTCAAAAGCGGGCGTGGTGGAAGGCGACGTGGTGTGGATTGCACAATTCAGTTTCGAATTCGTTCCAGAAGTGTGAATCTGTAGTCATGCGCATCGTCGTCAAGATAGGAACATCGTCACTCACCGATGATCACGGCCGCATCCGTTCCGACGTCATCGCATCGGTGGCAGCGCAATTATCGGCTGCTCGCGCAGAAGGCCACGATGTCATCTTGGTGACATCAGGTGCGGTTGCTTCGGGTGTTGCAGGTTTAGGAATGAGCGAACGCCCCAACGATGTGTTGTCTCTGCAGGCATTATCAGCAGTGGGTCAACCTCAACTTATGGCTGCGTACAACGCTGCTCTGTCGCAACATTCCTTGGTTGCTGCACAGGTGTTGTTGGTCCCTCACGATTTTGTCGATCGTCAGCAGTATTTACACGCCCGCGACACCATTCACCGTTTGCTTGAATTGGGATGTATCCCCATTGTGAACGAAAACGATGCCATTGCAAACAACGAAATTCGTTATGGCGACAACGATCACTTGGCCGCGTTGTTATCGCACTTGGTGGGTGCTGACATGTTGGTGCTACTGACCGACATGGACGGGCTGTTCACAGCCGATCCACGTACTAATCCCAGCGCCACAATTATTTCTGAAGTCGCAGCAGACGATCCTTTACTTGCGGTGTCTACGTCTGGCGCCGGAACAGATCGCGGTAGTGGGGGAATGTCGTCCAAGTTGGCTGCTGCACAAATTGCATCGTGGTCCGGAGTTACCGCGGTTATTGCATCTGCATCTGCGACGAATGCTGTGTTGCGTGCTGCGTCGCACGAGAACATTGGTACGCGCTTTCTTCCCCACGACCGTCAATTGTCCGCACGAAAGCTGTGGATTGCATTCGCTGCTGAAGTTGAGGGAACTGTCACTGTCGACGAAGGCGCCCAGAAAGCGTTGGTTGAACGCGGCACATCATTGCTTCCTGCTGGTGTTACAGCCGTTAGCGGTTCGTTCGATATTGGTGCCGTGGTCAACGTGGTGAACGATGCCGGAGATCTGTTGGCGCGTGGAATGTCGGCTATGTCGTCCGATGTAGCTCGTGACGCTGCAGGGAAACGCACCGCCGATCTAGCGGATATGTCGGTAGTGGAAGCTATCCACCGAGACGATTTAGTGGTTCTTTTTTCCCGCTAGTTGTTACAGCGTGGTGTCTACGT
The DNA here is from genome assembly GCA_021299715.1 of Ilumatobacteraceae bacterium. GTDB lineage: Bacteria > Actinomycetota > Acidimicrobiia > Acidimicrobiales > Ilumatobacteraceae > UBA2093. The sequence continues at coordinate 299,296 of JAJTEL010000002.1, forward strand.
CGGTATTGCGGCGTGGGAGCAGAGATGACAGGTTTTGCATTTCTGGGACTCTGAGTGAAACAAGTGCAATCACATAGATGACAACGCCCGCTGTGACACACAAAAACAATTCCGCCAACTGAGACATGCCTGACTTTGGATGCAAGAGAAATTCCAGCACCCAGACTCCGCCGCCCATAAGTGCACTTGCAAACAATGTTCGCCACATCATGGAGCCAATGCTGGTCCACTGAATTGCTTTGTATTCCGTGTGTAAGAGCCACAACACCACACATGAGGCAATCATGTATGAAATTCCGAATGACAGACCAAGACCAAGAACACCGTGTCGCTCTACGAGAACAATGGCAAGAACAATGTTGAGGACATTCTGGAACACATTGATATAGAACGGCGTGCGCGTGTCTTCGTGCGCGTAGAACCCTCGTAAGCAGAAGATGTACAGGGAGAAACCAGCAAGACCAACAGAGAATCCGGCGAGTGCTCTCGCGGTGTTAGATGCGGCCTCTGAGTTGAAGTGGCCGTGTTCGAGGAGGGCACTGATGATTGGGTGCGCCAACACCACCATGGCGACCGAGGCCGGAATGGTGAGGATGCTGATCCAGCGAACCCCCGACGTTGTCCATATTGCGAACCCGTCTTTGTCGCCCGCGCGCACACGACGAACTAATTCAGGAACAAAAGTGGTGGCAATAGAAATAGCCAGAAGTCCGTGGGGAAGCATAAAGAACGTGAATGCTTTTGAGTATGCATCTTGGTTTCCGCTGCCTGGCTCTGCAAGGTTCTTAATGACGATGAGTGCTATTTGGTTGGTGACCACGTAGCCAAAAGTCCACGACGACAATTTCACCATGGTGCGCACGGCGGGGTGCGAAAAGTTTGGAGTGAATGTAAACGGAATGTTCGCGCGTCTGAGAGCCGGGATGAGAACCAAGCCCATGGCCATAATTCCACCTGTGGCCGACATGGTGAACAAGAAGAAGAACGTGTGGTCGTTGAGAACATCGGTGAGGTCTGGCGTTCCGTCACGTGTGAAGGGGATGACAAGCAGCAACGTAATGGTGACAACATTCGACAACACCGGAGCCCACGCTGCTGCAAAGAAACGGCGACGCGAGTTCAATAGCGCCGAACCAATTGCGGTGAGGCCGTAGAAGAAAATTTGAATGAGGAAGATGCGCGTCATGGCTGTTCCGGCGCGTCGGAACTGGTCGGCGTCTACTAGCTCACTTGGATGAAGAGAGAAGAGACGAAAAATAAGTGGCGCGGCGAGTACTGCAATAAGAGTGGCTGCTGCAAGAACGACAAGTGATGTAGAGACAACAACTTGTGTTGCTTCTTCGTCGTCATCTTCGGCAAAGCGGGTAAAGAGAGGAACCAAACTTGCCGCCAGTAAACCGCCCACAAGAAGTTCATAGATGGAGTTCGGTGAGTTATTTGCTCCGTCGAAAGCGTCGGCAAGTGCTGTTTGTCCGATAATGACACCAAAGACCACCACTCGGAGTAGGCCAGTGAATCGGGACATTGCTGTACCCAGAGCCACCACGAGCGTGTCTTTGAACATGATGGTCAGGTTAGGTGCTGAGAGCAGGTGGCTAGGGGTGTTTGGAAGCCCAATGACCCGTCTTTACGGCTCTGCCACTAGGTTGGAGGGTCTTATGGCACCTCGCTTTGATTCTGTTCAACAAGTTCGTGACGGTCTGAAGTCCGTCAATTACCTCGCCGACGACGGCATTGCAGGTGTTGCATTCCTTGCAGACCGCCTCGGAAAGCCAATTTTGGTCGAGGGCCCCGCCGGTACGGGTAAAACCCAGTTGGCCAAGAGCATCGCCGAAATGACAGGAGCCCGCCTTATTCGTTTGCAGTGTTACGAGGGTCTCGACGAATCGAAGGCGCTCTATGAATGGAACTACAAGAAGCAGCTGCTTCGTATTCAGGCCGATAAGAGCTCTGACTCGTGGAGTGAGATTCACGATGACATTTTCGGATCCGAGTTCTTGCTGACGCGTCCACTTCTTGAAGCCATCACCGCTGAAGACCCCGTGGTGCTGCTGATTGACGAAGTCGACCGTGTTGAAGTCGAGACGGAAGCTCTTCTGTTGGAAATTCTCTCCGAATATCAAGTGTCTATTCCAGAGCTTGGAACCATCACCGCAAAGCAAGTTCCTATGGTGTTTCTCACATCAAATAACACTCGCGAGCTGTCCGAAGCGTTGAAGCGTCGTTGTTTGTTCTTGCACGTTGATTATCCGCAGATGGACCGCGAAAAAGAAATCGTTCTCACAAAGGTAGAAGGCATCACCGACATGCTTGCCGACCAAGTGGCTCGAATTGTTCGCAGTATTCGTCAGTTAGACCTGAAGAAGTCGCCATCTGTCAGCGAAACCCTGGACTGGGCGCGCACTCTCGTTCTCCTCGGAATCGACCATATTGATGCCGAACAGGCAAAAGAGACATTGCACATCCTTCTGAAGTACCAAACAGACATCGCGAAGGCTGTGAAGGAATTGTCCGTCGACTAAGTCGACGAGTTGTCACCATGCTCGAACTTCTGTCGGGATTCATTGTTGAACTGAGGAACGCGGGTCTGCCCGTGAGCCTCACGGAGAACCTCGACGCCATGACCGCTATCTCGCATATTCCTTTGGAAGATCGAGAAGCATTCAAATACGCACTGGGTGCAACATTGGTGAAAAACCATGCTCACTGGCGTTCATTCGAAACAGTGTTCGAGGTGTACTTCAGTCTTCGGGGACCCGAATACAACATCACCGATGGAGACGGCGAAGGCAGCATCGACGACTTCCTGCGTCAAATGCAAGATGCCCAAATGAAGGGCGAAGGCAACGGCGGTGCTGGCGGAATGGATCAACTCACTCCAGAAGAGTTGATGCAGATTCTTATGAATGCACTCATGAATGGCGACCAAGCCATGATGCGTGCATTGGCACGACAAGCAGTTCAACGCTTTGCGGGTATGGAACCGGGTCGTCCTGTGGGCGGCACCTATTACCTGTACCGCACCCTGCGCAATCTCGATCTAGACGGCATGCTCGACAAACTGATGAACGCAAGTCGCGAACAAGTGGGTGGCGAACTCACAAAACTCGAAGATCGTCTGGAGCGCGACGAGTTCAATCACCGCATTGAACAATTCAAGCAAGAGGTAGAAGCCGAAATCCGTCGCCGACTTGTTGCCGACCGCGGCGCAGAAGCAATGGCAAAAACATTGCGCAAGCCACTTCCTGAAGACGTTGAGTTCATGCACGCAAGTCGCGACGAAATGCAAAACCTAAAGAAGGCTTTGCAACCGCTCACGCGCAAACTGGCGGCAAAGCTGGCTCGTAAGCGTCGTCACGGACGCAAAGGCCCGCTTGACTTCCGCAACACGGTGCGCCATAGCTTGGCGTATGGCGGTGTTCCCGCAGAGCCGAAGTTCAAATACCCACGTCCGTCAAAACCAGAACTCATCGTGGTCGCCGACATTTCCGGGTCTGTTGCTGCTTTTGCTCGCTTCACCCTCATGTTGGTGTATGCGCTATCAAACCAATTCTCCAAGGTTCGGGCATTCGTCTTCATTGACGGCATCGACGAGGTGACCGACTTCTTCAAGAAGACCGAAGATGTGTCAGAAGCCATTCAGCGCATCAATACAGAAGCTGACGTTATTTGGGTGGACGGACACTCTGACTACGGCCATGCATTTGAAGTGTTCTGGGAAAAGTGGGGCAAAGAAATCAACCCCAAGTCGAGCGTCATTTTGTTGGGCGATGCCCGCAACAACTATCACGCATCTCAAGCGTGGGTTGTAAAAGAAATGAAGCAAAAGGCTCGCAAGGTGTTTTGGTTGAACCCCGAACCCCGTTCCTATTGGAATACGGGTGACTCAATTGTTGGAGAGTACGGAACACACACAGATGGTGTGTTCGAGTGTCGCAACTTGCGTCAACTTGAAGCATTCGTCGAGAAACTGGCGTAAACCACTGTGTCGCAGACACGTCTTGTTCTTGTTCGCCACGGCGAATCACGCGCAACCGTCGAACGTTTCTTAGGCGGTCCACGTTCATGTACGGGACTCACAGATGTTGGTCGTCAACAAGCACATGCTTTGCGTGAACGCCTGTTGGCCGGGCACGATGTTGCCGCCACTGCGCTGTATGCCAGCAATTTTCCACGAGCGATTGAGACGGCCAGCATTGTTGCACCAGCTTTAGGTTCTCTGTCGGTCACAGTTGATTCAGGATGGGGTGAGCACGACCCAGGCCCCGATTGTGATGGCATGGCGTATGCGGAATTTATTGAACGTTTCGGCATGCCGAAATGGGACGACCTTCACGCCAATGTTTTCCCAGGTGGCGAGACCGTGGGGCAGTTCCAGGATCGAGTCGTAGAAACACTTCAACGCACTGTGCGCAACAACGAAGGCGGCGCTGTGTTGGTTGCATGTCATGGCGGTGTCATCGACGCGGTGCTGCGGCACACGCTGCATATGCATCCGGTAGGCAAGTTTGAGCTTTCCACTATCAACACATCGCTGACTGAGTTGCTACACATTCAAGGCTCGAAGTGGCGGCTTGTTCGCTACAACGACGCAGCACATTTAAATGGGTTGTCTCCGTCTTCACATCGGACTAACTAATGGCTGATGGTCCGATCGTCATTGTGGGCGGCGGAACCGCAGGCAGCACCGTGGCTCTGTACCTAGCGTCTCATACCGAGCGTCCCATTGTGGTGTGCGAGCCAGGCGGTGTATCTCCACACGACAACAACAGCGCATTCTTTGATGTCATTTCGCACCACGAATTGGTGTCACAACGTGTGGTGTCGCTCACATCGGAATTATCTGCTGAATACGTACAAGCTCGTGCCTGGGGCGGTGGCAGCGCAGTAAATGCAATGCTTCTCACGGGAGACGAGCCAGAGCACGTTCGCGGACTCACTCGACTCGCACATTCAGACGACATGGGCCCCGTGTCGAGAGCGTTATTGAAATCGGGTGGTCGTCCATCTCGGTTGTGGTGGAATGGCGGACGTTGGAATCCGGGTCGCGCTGTCAACCACTTGGTGGAAGAAGGGCGCGTCGAACTGCGAACGCACGAAGTCACACGCATTCATCACAACCATGGCTCGGTCTTTGCTGTGGAGTGTGGTGACGCTCGAATTAACACCGATTGTGTGGTGTTAGTGGCAGGGGCTATCGCTAGTTCGGCATTGTTGTTGAATTCCGGATTTGCAGAGATTGCTCCCGCAATTGGGCAGGGACTGCAAGATCACCCATGCATCACATTTTCTTTGCAGTTGACCACATCGGAGCCTTCTCGTTTTGATGCCAGTGTCGTGAAAGAGATTGCTCTTCCATCTGGTGCTCAGGGTTTGTTGGTGGCATATGAACGCGCATCCGCCAATGCACCAGAGTTTGGTTTGGTCTCTGTGTTGTTGCTGAATCCAAAGTCGCGAGGGCACGTAGTTCTTAAAGATGACCGCGTTGACGTTGAGTTGAATTTGTTAAGCGACGCCGAAGACCTTCGCGCAATGGGTGAACTTGTTCGTCTGACTGCATCCATGCTTCAAGCATCGGAGTTTCAGAACATTGCACAGTCCATTGCGGGGGACTCGCAGGGCACGGGTCTTGAGCAGGTTCTTCACATGACTGACCAAGAGTTAGCAACTTGGATGCGCTCATCCTTGGTGCCGGTATCTCACGTGTCGTCGTCGCTGAGTTCTGTGGTCGACCCTACGGGTCGAATACCAGGTACCACGGGGCTAGTGGTTGCCGATGCGTCTGTACTGGCTCATGTCCCGCACCAAACACCCGCCGCACCTGTCACAATGGAGGCATTGCGTATTGCGCGTGTACTAGGGGAGTTATTGCAATGAGTTACACACTGGGATTGCACGAAGTTGCCGATGGCACTCACGCATACTTGCAGCCAGATGGTGGCTGGGGCTGGTCAAATGCCGGACTTGTTGTGGGCGATGGAGCCTCTCTCTTGGTGGACACATTGTTCGACCTAAAGATCACACAACGAATGTTGGATGCCATGGCACCACACACTCGTTCGGCAGCCATTTCCACAGTGGTGAACACCCACGCAAACGGAGATCATTGTTACGGCAATCAACTTGTTCGTGATTCAGAAATCATCGCCTCGGCTGCTACAGCGCATGAGATGGCCGAAGTACCAGCAGCAATGCTTGCTGCGCTGAACCAAGCTCCTGGTGAAGTGGGCGACCTCTTTCGACATTTCTTTGGGGAGTTTGAGTTTGAAGGAATAGAAACAGTTCTTCCAACTCGTACGTTCACTGGCCGCTTCGAATTTGAAGTGGGTGGTCGTGCAATTGAATTAGTTGAAGTAGGCCCGGCTCATACTCAGGGCGACACCTTGGTGTTTGTTCCCGATGCAAAGACTGTGTACACAGGAGACATTTTGTTTATTGGTGGCACTCCCGTGGTGTGGGTGGGACCCCTCGACAATTGGATTGCTGCATGCGATCTCATCTGTGCATCAGATGTCGACCACATTGTGCCTGGGCATGGTCCACTCACCGACAAGGCGGGCGTTGTCGCCATTAGGGACTATCTGGTGTATGTACAGAGTCAGGCGACCGAACGATTCAACGGCGGCATGGACGCATGGGATGCCGCCAGAGACATCGCACTTAATGGTTTTGCAGAATGGGGCGAGTTTGGTCGTTTAGCCGTGAATGTCGACACGGTGTATCGCACGTTGAATTCACAGCACAAGAGCCCCGATGTGGTGGAGCAATTCAGGCGGATGTTTGCGTTGGAGCAGGGTCACTAGACATTTCGCGAAGTTTGCGTCGCACTACATAGACCCATGCGACCAGAGCGACCAGTGCAAAGAAGAACCATTGCATTGCGTATGAAAAGTGCGGACCTTCATCAACCGCTGGAAACGGCACGGGAGATGGCCACGGCGTATTCGGCGACGGGCTTTCCTTTATGAGTTGTACGTAATACGTGGTGTTGAAGTCAACGTCGAGCGATGCTGAAATTCGTGTCAAATCGAAACGTTGGAATTGAGTTGTTCCTTTTTCGCTCGAGTCAACGGCACCGAGGGTTCCCCTAGTTTGATTAGGCCGAATGAAGCCCACAATGCTGAGCTGGCCTTCTGGCAACGACCGAGAACTGACGGTGAGTGGAACAAAGCCTCGGTTCACCAAAAAATTTCCATTGGTCTCTGTTTTAAATACAACCGCCAGATTGTCTCCGGCTGCTCCATCTTGCGATCTATTAATAATGGATACCTCGGTAGGTGCGAGATATTGACCTGTGAGTGTGACACGTCGCCACTCTTCGTTTTCTTGTCCCATTGATTGTGTGGCGTCTTCAATTGGGGCAGAAGTGTTCGCTGCGATGGTGTCATTGCGAAGTCGTCGTTCGTCAAGACGGTTCAATTGCCAGAATCCGAGAAAGACCATTGTGACCACTAGGGCGCTCACGCTGACATGAACAAGAAGCCAGCGTGGTGTGAAGAGGCGTCGCATCAGTGGTGAACGCTAGCGGGGCGGAGAGTACGGTGGTTGGCGTGGGGAAAAAGGAATACAACGAAAGTTCTATCGACGCCGATTTTTGGCGAGAAGTCTTCAATGCAGAAGTTGTAGCTGGTCCGCCCAAGCGCATTGGTGAAGGGCAAGTGGGAATGAACCTGCGATACGCGTTGGAAAGCAGTGACCCGTCAGTGCCGTCGTCCGTGGTGGTAAAAATGGCATCTACAGACCCCACCAGTCGCGCCACCGGCATCAGCCTGCGTAACTACGAACGTGAAGTGAAGTTCTACAACGAACTCGTGAACACACTCGACGTGCGCTCACCAAAATGTTGGTTTGCAGATTGGCACGAAGACGGTGGTGACATCGCAATTGTTCTCGAAGACATGGCACCGTGCGAACAAGGAGATCAAATTCGGGCATGTGGAATTGAGCATGCTCGTTTGGCTGTCGATCAGCTGGTGAAAATGCAGGGACCACGATGGAAAGACGAGTCACTTGCCTCCATCGACTGGTTACAGCGTCGCGATGCTGGGGACGTAGACAGGTTGTCGGGTCTGTTAGCAATGGTGAAGCCCGGATTTCTTGCCGTGTATGAAGAGATCATTCGTTCAGAAATTGGCACTGAAGGCATTGAGTTCGTTGAAGTAATGGCGAACAACATTGAGGGGTATGTCTTAGGCAAGGGCGAGGCATTCTCCGTTACGCATGGCGATTTTCGGTTGGACAATTTGTTGTATGCCACAGAGCATGGAGGAGTTCCATGTGCAGTTGTCGACTGGCAAACGCCTGGTCACGGAAATGGAATTGCAGATCTTGCGTATTTCATTGGCGCAGGGCTTCTTCCCGATGACCGAAGGCGTTATGAATGGGAGTTGGTCGATCAATACATTCGCGGAATTGAATCGTATGGTCACGACATTGACGCCGACTGGGTGAAGTTTCACTACAAACGTGAAGCCATCTCCGGAGTCATCATGGCGGTCATTGCATCTCAGATTGTTGGACGAACAGATCGTGGCGACAAGATGTTTGAGGTGATGGCTACACGGCACATTCAACAAGGTCTTGAAAACGGAGCACTTTCACTTTTGTAGACCACGGTTCTCCACTAATTGTTTGGCGAGTTCATCAAGAGCATCAAGAGAGTGCTGACGGAGGTGGGACTTGTCTTCGTCGCTCATGGGGAGACGAGTGACGGCATCGTCCCACGACAGTTCGGACACGTTCCACATCTTGGTGAGAGCAGTCAACAGAGCAGCAAGGGGGTCTGAGTCGTAGTCACGCAGAAGAGCCTCAACATCGCGCTTCGTGAGTGAATTCATGAGCACAGAGGCTAGGTGGCTCCAACTCCGCCCGCTGGAACCCTGCGTACGGTAACCAGATGATTTCTCTTTCCCAACCCGCAGGGGTCTACGCGGCGCTTTTCGCCTTGATACGGTGCTGTTCACGCACTTGGGGGTGCAGGACGAGGGGAGCGCCATGACAACGTGGAACTACGGACTGATGTGGGCTGGTATTGCGCGGAAAGACCCGCAACGAACAGCACAAATTTACGGAGATGTCACCTATACCTGGGGTGAGTTTCATCAACGTTCTAATGCGTTAGCAGCCGACATGTTGGCCGCAGGTGCTAGTCACCAGGCAAAAGTGGCCCACTATCTGTACAACTGTCCTGAATATTTAGAGACCACGTTTGCGTGCTGGCTTGCCGGACTTGTCCCGGTTAACACCAACTATCGATACGGTCCCGAAGAAATTCTGTATCTCTTCGATAACTCCGATGCCGAAGCTGTGGTGTTCCATGCAACTTTTGTAGACCTGTTGAATCAGGTGCGCGATCGATTGCCGTTGGTGAAGCGTTGGTACATGGTGCCCGATGAATCTGGTAACGACGTGCCAGCATGGGCTCTCAACTACAACGACGTTGTTTCACGAAGTGTTCCCGACGTCGTGCCGGCACAACCCCTCAGTGGTGACGACCTCTTGTTCCTCTACACCGGCGGTACCACGGGTATGCCCAAAGGCGTGATGTGGCGCCAAGACGACCTCATCACAGTTCTCGGTCGCGGAGGAAATGCAATTTTGCAAGTTCCGCCAGCAGAGACTGTGGAAGAAGTGATTGACCGTGTCGCTCCCGGACAACGTGGGCAGGTTGCTCTTGTTGCATGTCCGCTCATGCATGGCACAGGTCAGTTCTCTGCGTTCATCAACATGGCAATGGGTGGATGCATTGTCACCATGCCGAATAGAAACTTTGATCCTGCAAAATTGTGGGACGAGGTGGACAAGCACCAGGTGAACAGCGTGGTCATTGTTGGTCAGGCATTCGCTGGCCCCATGTTGGAAGTGCTGGATGAAAACCCCGGTAAGTGGAAACTCACCAGCATTATTCAAATGGGCTCATCTGGAGTCATGTGGAGTCAAGAAAATAAAGACGGATTGTTGAATCACATTCCACAAATGTTCATCACCGACAGTTTTGGTTCGTCGGAAGCGGTTGGTATGGGCGTGTCGGTGTCGGCAAAAGGTGCAGCGGCTAAAACCGCTCAATTTGCACTAGGTCCCAACTGCGTTGTGTTCACAGAAGATGGTCGCCGCGTAGAGCCGGGAAGTGGTGAGCGGGGTTTGGTTGCTGTCGGTGGTGCAATTCCGTTGGGGTACTACAAAGACGAGGCAAAAACTGCACAAACATTCCGCATTTTTGAAGAACGTCGATGGACTGTGCCAGGTGACTGGGCTGAGGTGAATACCGACGGAACATTGCATTTGTTGGGTCGCGGATCTGTGTGCATTAACACAGGTGGCGAGAAAGTGTTCCCCGAAGAAGTGGAAGAAGTGTTGAAGACTCACCACACCGTTCGTGATGCCGTCGCTGTTGGGCTTCCCGACAAGCGATTCGGTGAAACTATCTGCGCGGTAGTGGAAGCTGAACCAGGCGCTGATCCCAAACTTGAAGAGCTTTCAGAACATGTGCGCTCACGTATTGCTGCATATAAGGCGCCTCGCAGCATTGTCGTGGTGCCCACTATCGGTCGCGCTCCGAACGGCAAGGTGGACTACAAGCGTCTGAAGCAACACGCCATGGATACCCTCGGCGTCAAGTGACACGCTCGACACTTCATTCTCTGCTTGAAGAGCCAGAAGCATTAGTGCTTCCTGGTGTGTGGGACCCATTGTCTGCGTTGCTTGCCGAGAGGGCTGGCTTTAGCAGTGTGTTTTTGTCCGGGTTTGCTTTAGCGGGAACGCATCTTGGCGTACCCGACATTGGCATTCTCGGATTTAACGAAGTAGCAGATGCCGCGCAACGCGTGTGTGCTGCTGTTCCACATATGAATGTGATCGTGGATGCCGACACTGGGTACGGCGATGTTGACGCCGTCATTTGCACGGTGCATACGTGGGAACAAGCAGGTGCAGCAGGGATTTTTTTAGAAGATCAAGTGTGGCCAAAAAAGTGCGGTCACATGGACGGCAAAGAAGTGGTCGACGCTCACGAATGGTTGGCAAAGTTGTCGGCTGCTGTGCGTGAGAGAAACAATTTGTTCGTCACTGCGCGTACAGATGCTCGCGCAGTTCTCGGACTCGATGAAGCGTTAGAGCGAGGTCGCATGGCTCGCGACCTTGGTGTTGATGCCGTGTTTGTAGAAGCACCTCAGTCTGTGGACGAACTAGAGACAATTGCGCACGAGCTCACGGGCGTTCATCTGGTTGCCAACATGGTGGAGAAAGGCAAGACCCCACTTCTCACGTCACAGGAATTGAAAGAGATGGGGTTCTCCATTGTCATCTCGCCACTTTCTGGTCTTTTGGCTGCGTCGCGCGCCATAGAAACGGCGTACCGCACCTTGCGAACAGAAGGTTCGCTACGAGACCATCTCCATACATTGACGGGGTTTTCCGAATTCACCGAGATCGTGGCCGAATAAATCCCTGTTGTTGCACTGCGGTGAGGGGTAGAGTTTGCTCCAGCATTACGAGAGACCAGATGGTCCGGCAACCGGGGTGACAGCCGCACGGTGCCTCCTTATCGCAAGATAAGGGATGTGGTTCTGCAGAGCAGAACAACAGGTCGCTGTCTCCTGTAAGCGAAATATCGTCACCCGCACAGAACAGGAAGAACAATGGTTGCTCAGTTTCGACACAACGCGTTGCCGTACCCTGCCTCTGGCGCGTGGATGCCCGGTGACCCCGTCGGCCATCGGCAGTTTCATACGTTTGCAACGGAGCGACCTTTTTCGTTGGAGGGTGGTGCTTCTCTTTCGAACGTCACCGTTGCTTATGAAACGTGGGGAACTCTCAACAGCGATGCATCAAATGCAATCTTGGTGTGTCACGCGTGGACTGGCGACAGTCACGTCACAGGACCAGCATCGGAAGGTCATCCCACTCCCGGATGGTGGGAAGGTGTCGTTGGCAGGGGTCACGCAGTAGATACAGACAAGTACTTTGTGGTGTGCGCAAATGTCTTGGGCGGATGTCAAGGCTCAACAGGTCCAGCGTCAATGCATCCAGACGATGGAAAGCCGTACGGTCTTCGTTTTCCAGTTGTCACAATTCGCGACATGGTGCGCGCACAAGCATCACTAGCCGATGCGTTAGGAATTCGTTCGTGGCGCGCGGTGATTGGTGGCTCCATGGGAGGAATGCAGGCGCTGGAATGGGCCATCATGTTCCCAAACAGAGTGCGCGCACTTGCCGCAATTGCAACATCGGCAGCAGCATCGGCCCAGCAAATCGCATGGAGCTCAATCGGTCGTCGTGCGTTACTAATGGATCCTGGTTATAACGAGGGCGACTATTACAACGCAGCGCCAGATGCCGGTCCGTGGTACGGGTTGGCTATTGCGCGAATGGTTGCACAGGTGACATTTCGAACCGACACTCGTTTCACAGAGAAGTTCGGACGACAACTCAGCGACAGCAGTTTGGACGCACATGGCATCGACCTGTTTTCTCGCTTCAGCGTGGAGGGGTATCTAGACCATCACGGTGACAAGTTGGTTCGTCGATTCGACGCCAATAGTTATTTGTACATCGGCAAAGCAATGGATCTCCACGACATTGGCCGATCTCGTGGTGGGGTAGACCAAGCACTTGCTCGCATCACGGCGCCAACACTGACTCTCAGCATTGACTCAGACATCTTGTATCCGCCGTATCAGCAAGAGTTCATTCATCAACACCTACGTGAGAAGGACTCTCGGACACGTCACGCCACCATTGAAAGCGGCGAGGGCCACGATGGTTTCTTGGTGGAAACCGCCCCTGTCAGCCTGCAGCTGTCTCAGTTCTTGGCCGATACCGAGTAGCCCGCCACACGGGTGCTTGGCGTGAGAGACTAGGAGCCCATGGAAGTGTCGGTTGTTGCATCCAGTGTGTCCGTGAATGTTCTCGGCATCGGCCTCATTGTTCTGGGACTTGTGCTGCTTGTTGTCACACTTGGGTTCTGGCGAGCAGCAGTGGAAGACCCCGAAGTACTGGCCCCACTTGAAGTGATGGCCGACCGCGCGTACGCACGTGCCGACGACGCCAAACGTTTGGCGTTACTCAATCAAGTTCGTCCAGACGGTGCAGAACCCGTGGTTCATCACGCAGCGCCACCTGTGCTTACTCGTGAGCCTCTCTCTGAACCCGAACGACCATTCGACGATCCGTACGACCACTCAGACGATGCAGTGGACGTGTTGCCGTCGGCTCCATCAATTATCGACCCATTGTTGAATCAGCGACAGGAGAACCAGTAATGGCTGCATTTGATCCCCAAGAAATGATTGCGCGATTTCGCGATAGAGCCGCCGCAGTACGCAAACGTCCGCTACCGCCCGTTGCCGGTGAAGAACGTCAGTTGTTCATTGCCCAAGCCGAAGCAGACTTCCGTGACTTCGCCATCATCGGTGATGCCACAGCAACCATTGAAGACGGCGTTCTCACTCTTCGTATCGATCTGAATCCGCCCGCGAAGTGACATTCGCACAACGCACGTCTACCTCGCTTCGGCAACGCGACGACATTCATGTCATCGCAGCAATTACCGCCGTTGTTGCATGGGGTGTTGGTCCCATTTTTAACAAGGCAATGTCGGTAGATACGCCGGCAATCGTGTTCTATCGAATGCTGATAGGCGCACCCATGATGATTGCTGTTGCATACAGCACCGGCGGCGCACTAACGCGCGACCTCATGAGGATCACCGCTCTACCAGGAGTTTTATTTGGCTTGTCGTTTATCACCGGATTTGCATCAGTGAAAATGACATCAATTGCCAATGCAACGCTCATTACAACAGTGCAACCAATTCTTGTCTTGTTTGTTGCGCCCAAACTTTTTGGCGAGCGAATTCGTGCGCGTCAATTGTTGTATTCGGCTTTTTCAATGGCTGGAGTACTGCTTGTAGTACTAGCTGCTACGTCCACAAGCGGAGCCAAACTCAGCGGTGACCTTATGGCGCTGCTGAATGTAGTGCTATGGACCGTGTATTTCATCATGTCGAAGAAGCGCCGCGTTGAAGGTGTGCATTCGTGGTCATATTTGGCCGCAGTCTTTTTGTGGGCGTCGTTTTTTATTCTTCCGTTCGGAGTTATTGCATCAAGCGATCTCGGCGCAATGAAATCGACCGACTGGGTGTACGTGTTAGCAATGGCAATTGGGCCAGGCTTAGTAGGACACGGTCTGATGACATGGGCGCAAAGCCATGTAGACGTCACTTTGGCATCATTGCTGGGCCTACTGAGTCCCGTTATTTCCACCGTTGCGGCATGGATTGTGTTCGACGAATCGCTGACCTTGTGGCAGATGGTGGGTGCAGCGACCGTATTGAGTTTCTTGGCTCTGTTGGTGGGGGAGCAGAAGTCATCCGCCGAAGCGGCCATTGAGCGCGAGGTCTAGCCCCGGTTGCGACCCGAAGTTGCCTCGCTAGGATGAGGGTCACACATGCGGATGTGGCTCAGTTGGTAGAGCATCACCTTGCCAAGGTGAGGGTCGCGAGTTCGAATCTCGTCATCCGCTCCAAGAAAACCGCCCTCCGGGGCGGTTTTTGTGTTTTGGCCTATTTCGTGGGCCCGTAGTTCCTAATTTCGTCCAAAATTTCGGCCACTCGCAGAGAACTCTGGATGGGGAACAATGGGGCGGAGTTGTCGCGAATGTTCGCACTGACCGCTTCCACCATCAGCGCGAATGCGTCGCTGGCGGGGAAGTGCTCGGTGGTGTCACCTAGAAGCAGTGTGCCGGGCTGTTTCCACAGTGTGAAGGCTTCGCCCTCACCCGTGCGCATGGTGGCGTTGGTGCCCGTGACCACAATTTTCTGCGTTGCGGGAAGATCGAATGAACACGACGCGTTGACTTCTACCGCATCATTCAGGCGTGCCTGAATATGTGTAGTGAGGTCAATTCCTTCTGCACTCATGGTTCGCTCAATGTCGGTGATGCGAACAGTGATGTCTTCATTCAGAAGCATCATCCATAAGTGCACTTGGTAACACCCCACATCAAGGAGGGCGCCGCCACCAAACTCCGGAAGCGACCTGTAATTGCCGGTGAGGTTTCCTTGGAACGTAAAAGCAGATGCAATGGACGAGATGTCACCGATGTCTCCACGTTGCACAACATCGGACATTCTCTTCATGCGTGGCTGCCACCGCGTCCACACTGCTTCCACGAGTAGCCGGTTATTGCGCTCGGCCGCAGACATCATGGTGCGAACTTCTGCTGCATTCATCGCAAGTGGTTTTTCGCACAGAACGTGTTTTCCGGCGTCTAGTGCGGCAATCACCCACTGTGCGTGTTGTGCGTTGGTCAGGCTGATGTACACGGCATCAACGGTGGAATCGGCCAGGAGGGCATCGTACGACTGATGCACAATCTCTGGTTCCAATTTCGCAGAACGTGCAGGGTCTCTACTGGCTACTGCGCGTAACACGGCTCCGGGCGCCGCATGCACTGCAGCGGCCATTGCTTGCTTGGCTACATATCCAGCACCAATGAAGCCCCAGCGAATGGTCACGGTGTTTTGATGTTTGGCGTAACGGGCATGGCGTTAGCAAGTGCCGATTCTTCGGCGGCTTCCATGATGGCCACAACATTTCGAGATTGTGTTGCAAGAGTCGAGACGGGTGTTGCTGCACGAATGTTCTGAACAAGAGATTTGTGAAACGAAAATGGTTCAACGTTGTCTAATGGCACTACTGATCGTGATCCGTCGGCGTTGAATACCGTGAGGATGGCAGGAAGGTCTGCAACGGTGGGTTCTGCAGATGGGTTCCAGTCGCCAACAATGGCTCCCCTTGTTCCTAGAACATAAAACTTCGGCTTGCGTGCTGCAGCAAGGTCTGAGTTCACGAATGTTGCTTGGGTTCCGGACGTGAACGTGATGGTTACTTGCGCATGATCGGCATTGGTTGCGTGCATCCAAACACGTTTGTGATTCTGTCCGCTGACATGCGCAATGGCGTCGGGAATGATTCCGAGAATTTGATCAATGAAGTGGCTTCCCCAGTCGAAGATTGCTCCGCCCGAAACTTCTGCATTCGAATGCCAGTATGTGCATGGTTCTGAATAGCCACCAACGAAACAGTCGTACTGAAATACGTCGCCAATAGCGCCCTCTTCAATAAGGCGCTTCATGGTGACAAAGTCTGCGTCGTAGCGGCGATTCTGGTACACCACCAGCATGAGGTTTTTGGCGGCGGCTAGCGCCATTACTTCGTCGCATTGTTCGGCGGTGAGCGCCATGGGCTTTTCCAGCACCACATGAACACCGCGTTCAAGCGCGCACTTTGCCCATGAATAGTGGCTGTTGGGTGGAGTGGAGATCACCACAAGATCAATGAGTCCTGAATCGAGCATTTCAGTGGCGTCGGAGAACGCAGCAGCGTGCGGTGCTAGTTCTTTTGCAGCGGCCACTCGATCGGGGTTGGTGTCGCAAACAGCAGTCAGTTCAAGACCTGGCGTGCCCTGGACTGCCAGGTTGTGTTCGTGGCCGATGGCTCCGTAGGCCAAGAGACCTACACGAATATTGTCGGCACCGTTCAACGTCATAAGAGACAATCCTACGGAGTGCTGGCAGTGCAGTTGCCGTCAAGGGAAAAGTAACTCGGTGCCTTCCACGGGGATGGGTAAACTCGTACGGGTGACACGCGACATCAACGAGCCGGTTTTACTTTTCGCCGGACCCAGTGGAAGCTCGGATGAGCGTGCCGGACACCTCTTCGCTCAGGCATTCGATTCGCCTGAAGTTTTGCCACTTCGGTCACTTGAACAAGTGGTATCAACAGTGGACACCACGGTGGGCTGTCTTGGGGTTGTTCCGTTGGAAGATTCGCTACACGGGGAATTCACCCAGGCGGTCGCTCGGTTGCTGTTTAACACCACCAACACCTGCATCACTCGCACCTTGGTCCTCACGGAGAAGTTATGGGTGCAAACTCTCGATGCAACAAAGCCGCCCATGGTGGCTCACTCGCATTCATCCATCCTCGAACGTTTTGCCCCCGTACTCGACGAGTTGGGAATAGTCGGCGTCTCCGCGCCTAACACCACCGAGGCATGCCGCATTGTTGCAGCACAGGGCAATCCGTTGCACGTAGCCCTTGCACCCGATGTTGTGGCATCGCAGTTTTCGTTGGTTCATCATCAACTCATGGCTTCATCGGCTGTCGATGTCACCACTCGCTACGGACTTCTTGGTCGCGGAATTCCCGAACCTCTTGAAGGTGTTGAGACCCTTGCGCTTATTTGCCCGCTTGAAGATCGAGTCGGGACCCTTGCTCGCATCATGGACATCTTCCGTCTGAATGGTGTGAACTTGGTCAGTCTTCGCAGTATCAACGTCGGTGAACAGAACCCACACATGTTCTTGGTGGAACTTGCTGGACACCCCGTGGAAGATTCTGTTGCGGCGGCTGTTGTCGAACTCTTCAAGCATGACGTCTTCTTGAAGATTGTTGGTGTCTGCACGCCGGCCTCGCTTGCCATTGAAGATCACCCAGTGCGCAGTGTTCCTGCAATCTTGACGAATGTGGACGAATACCAGTCTTGGATCGACACGCATTCGACAGGTTCTCTTCAATGACCACCGAGATAAGCACCGTCGCATACCTGGGACCAGAAGGCAGTTTCTGCCACCAAGCCGCCCGAATGCTGCACACACACGGCGACGAATTCATTCCCATGAAAGATGTGAAGTCGGTTGTTGCCGCAGTAGAGAGCGGTCAGGTGCGACACGGGTTAGTTCCTATTGAGAATTCGGTTGAAGGTGAAGTCACTTCCACTGTTCATGAGATTGTCTTCAACACCGCCAATGTCTTTGTTCGCGAAGAAGTTGTCATTCCTGTCAGCTTTCACGCGTACACAAACTCGCCCCACTCACAGCCCACCACTGTGGTCAGTCACCCGTTTGCGTTAGCGCAATGTCAGAATTTCATTGCGTCGTCTCATCTCGCTGTGAAGTCTGCCGACTCAACAAGTGCTGCCTGTGAGAACTTGGCGAAGAACCCTGACCCGACAGTGGTTGCGTTGGGGTCGGTTTTGGCGGGAGAACTGTACGGACTTCACGTTTACAAAGAAAATGTTGAAGACAACACGGCCGCGCACACCAAGTTTTACCTGTTAAGTCGTTCGCTTCCTGCACAGCGAACACAAGACGAATATCGCACATGGATTGCCCTTGTTCCTCCCGACAATCACACCGGTGTGCTGGCAGATATTCTTCAGTGCTTCTCGTCTCGTGGACTTGCGGTGTTTTCCATCTCGTCGCGTCCACTTCGCACCGAACTCGGTGCGTACTGTTTTATCCTCACAACGGAAGGCTGGATTGGCGACGCCGCAGTCACAGACGCGTTGCAAGAGTTGTACAACATTGGCTCTACTGTGCGTGTGCTTGGTTCGTTCCAGGCGTGGGCCGGTGACGGAGTTGTTCCGTCACTGGCTGGTCTTGGCACAGTTTCTCCCGGATCGAACGCGGGATTCACCCAATCGTTGCCAACCATCCCGAGAGATAGATAAAAATCGGTATGGCTGTGGAGCGTGTCGGGGTTATTGGGGCTGGCCTTATCGGTGGTTCTATTTGTAAAAGTCTCAGCACTAGTGGTGCCGCATCCGTTCGCGTGTATTCACCTTCGGCCTCCACTGTGAAAGAAGTAGAAGACGCTGGCTTTGCAGTCGATAGAAATGTGGCCAGTCTTGTTGAATCGGTTGATGTGGTGTTTATTTGTGTGCCTTTAGACGCACAAGAAAAGGTCTATACCGAAGTGGCTCACGCCATTCGTGCAAGTGGGCGCTCAAACATTGTTGTAACAGACGTCTCGTCCGTAAAGGGTCAACGCGCCCGTGATGCGGTCACTCTCTTTGCAGATGTGAACGCGGTGTTTGTGCCGGGTCACCCTATGGCGGGTACCGAGTTCTCTGGTTTTTCTGCATCAACATCAGACCTGTTTGTTAATGCAACGTGGGTGTTGTGCCCAGAACAAGCGTCAAGCGACATTCTGGTGCGTCTCATTGCGTTGGTGCACGCCATGGGCGCACGTGTGTCGGTGCTCGATATCGCATCTCACGATGCCGGAGTTGCCACCATTAGTCATCTTCCTTATGTGGTGGCGGCATCACTCATCAATGTTCTCTCTACCCAGGACAAAAAGGCGCTAGCACTGCAGTTGGCGGCTGGAAGTTTCCGAGATGGCACTCGCGTCGCCGGTTCTGAACCGTGGTTGTCCGCATCGATGGTGAACATCAACCGCGAAGAAATGAAGAATGTGTTGTCGCGTTATGCAGTGGTTTTGGAAGAAATTGCAACAGCAATTTCACACAACGATGACGCCGCGGTTCTCTCCTTCTTTAAATCGGCTCGTGCTCTTCGTGATGAATATGCCGCAGTCAAGCTCTCAACCGAGAGAGCCACTGTTGTCTGGCCAGAACGCTCATTTGTGACAGATGCGCTTACTGCCTGCGTGAGTGGAGCCCTCATCACATCTATTCATGCCATTGACGGTGGCTGGAATGTGGTGCTTGATGGTAAAGACCTGCCGCGCCACTGACTACCGTTAACCCCACGGGGGTAGCGGACATGGCTGTTCAATTCGGAGTGCACATTGGTGCGCAGAACGCAACTGTTGAAGAGTTGCGTGCATTATGGAAATGGCTCGACGCTGCGGGCGTTGATTGGATCTCGTTGTGGGATCACTTGTACGAAGCACCGCCGGCTGGTGGTACACAGCCACACTTTGAAGCATTCTCTATGTTGGGGGCACTTGCGGTTGATACATCTCGTGCACGTATCGGGTGTTTGGTGTTCTGCTCGCAGTATCGAAACATTGGTGTGCTGATGAAAGGCGCCATCTCTGTTGACCACCTTTCTGGTGGTCGATTTGAACTTGGCATGGGAAGTGGCTGGCACGATCAAGAAGCTGCAGCGTTCGGAATTGACTTTCCCTCGCAGGGTGGCCGCTTCAAGGTTCTGGAAGGTCAATTGGGTGCAATAACAAAATGGCGCTCCGGTGAACGCGTGACACAAACAACCCCAGGGGTACAACTCACCGATGCATCGATGGTGCCAGGTGTTATGGGGAAGATGCCGTTGTGGATTGGTGGTCTTGGACCGAAACAAACGCTTCGCATGGCAGGTGCCTATGCAGACGGTTGGAACGCTGCGTACGCCAACCCGTCTCAGTACAAAGAATTAAATGGAATTCTCGACGACTGGTGTGTGAAGGCTGGACGTGAACCATCGGCTGTGGAACGAAGCATCAATCTGTCGTACGGATTAAGCAACGATGACATTGGCGCGGTGAAGTCTCAGTTAGAAAAACAATGGGGTGCAGCCAGCGAACGAATTATTTCTGGATCACTCCTTGGTAGGCCAGAAGACGCCATGGAACAAATTGCTCCGTTCATTGATGCGGGTGCGCAAATGGTGAACATTGCAATTCGTCCACCGTGGAATCAAGAGCTACTCGCTGAATACATTGAAAATGTTCTGCCAGCAATGCGAAAGGAATGGTCATGAACTTAGAAACCGTTCTGTACGACGTTTCCGATGGCGTTGCGCTAGTCACGCTGAATCGTCCCGATGCAATGAACGCATGGACTCCGCAACTCAGTGATGAGCTGTCTGTGGCTATGGGCGCAGCAGATGCAGACGACTCTGTTCGTGCTGTTGTTGTCACGGGCGCCGGAAAGGCGTTCTGTGCAGGTGCAGATCTCAGCGGCGGTGAATCAGGTTTTCTTGGTGGACGTCCTGGTGAAGACACTCGTCCGCGCCGCATGCCACATCATGTTCGAAAGCCAGTCATCGCTGCCATTAATGGACATGCGGTGGGCGTTGGCATTACCTATCCCATGTTGTGTGACATTCGAATTGCGTCAGAGACGGCCAAAATTCAATACGCCATGGTGCGTCGGGGAATTCTTCCTGAACTGGGCTCCCATGCGCTGTTGCCGCGCGTGGTGGGTTTTTCTCGTGCAGCAGATTTGTTGTTAACCGGACGAATGATTTTGGGCGCCGAAGCTGCAGAGTTGGGATTAGTTTCGCGTGCGTTGCCCGCCGACCAAGTGTTGCCCGCTGCGCTTGAGATGGCGCGAGACATTGCAGTGAATGTTGCGCCCGTGTCGGCTGCGGTGGCTAAGCAGATGATGTGGCAGGGAATCAATATGTCTGTCGATGAAATGATCACGGCGGAAGGTCGGCTGATTCCGAAGATGGCGTCACTGTCAGACTCTGTTGAAGGAGTGAGGGCATTCTTCGAGAAACGAGCACCGCAATGGTCGTTGTCGGTCACTGCCGATGCCGATGCGTTAATTGACGAGGCCCTTCGACCACGTTGAGCTCCTGAATTTGCGCGTGGCGAATTAGGTCTACAGTGGTGCTATGCAGACAGCACTCATCAACGGCGTAACAATTTCTTTTGAAGACTCTGGCGGCAAAGGTCCTGCGGTCATCTTGAGTCACGGCTTCCTAATGGATCACAGCATGTTCGACCATCAGGTCGAGGCTTTGAAAGGCGCCTATCGAGTCATTACGTGGGATGAACGTGGATTCGGTGGCACTCAAGCAACCGGGGAGTTCACCTACTGGGATTCTGCAAACGACGTACTTGGTCTAATGGATCATTTGGGAATTCAGTCGGCAGTTATCGGCGGAATGTCACAAGGTGGTTTCTTAAGCTTGCGCGTCGCTCTCACTGCGCCAGAACGTGTTCGCGCACTCATCCTTATCGACACTCAATCGGGCACCGAAGCTCCTGAAACGGTAGAGCCCTACAACGGATTGCATGCGGCCTGGCTCGAGCACGGCGCAGTTGCTGTCCAAGACATCATCGCCGGCATCATTCTTGGCCCAGGTGAATGGTCTGATTGGTTCGCAAAGTGGGGAGCCATGCAGCCAGACCAATTCAGTAAAGCGTTCAATTGCCTCATGCATCGTGACGACATCACAGATCGTCTCGGAGAAATTTCGTGTCCGGCACTTATCATCCATGGCACCGCAGACGTTGCTATTCCAATGGAAAAGGCCGAAGTGTTACGTGACCGTCTCGCTGGCCCCACCACCTTGGTTCCTATCGATGGCGGGCCTCACGCAGCAAACATGACCCACCCAGCTCCGGTCAACGACGCCGTTCTTCGGTTCTTGTCGGCGCTTGACTAACTGAGATACTTTCCCCAGGGATTACGAGGGGGACACATGGCTCTTGAACTTGATTTAGGACCCGCCGCACTGGCGTTCCGAACTGAGATTCGCGAATGGCTAGAGGCGAACAAGCCAAAAGAACTCGTGGGCGTGTCAACAGACATGGTGACGCGTGGTCGCGTGCCTGGCGCATCTGAATGGGCAGCAAAGCTCACCGAAGCCGGATACATGTGTGTGTCGTGGCCAAAGGAGTACGGCGGTCGTGGTCTCACCGGAATCGAAGTCGCTGTGCTGAACGAAGAATTTGCACGGGCGAATGTTCCTCGCATTACACGCGGAATGGGTGAGTGGCTTGTGGGACCCTCGATCATTGTGTGGGGCAGTGAAGAGCAAAAGAAGAAATTCTTGCCACGCATCATTGACGGAACCGATCGCTATTGCCAAGGCTTTTCGGAACCCGATGCTGGTTCCGACCTTGCAGCGCTGAAGACTCGCGGAATCATCGACGGCGATCAAATACTCATTACAGGTCAAAAGGTCTGGACATCTGGTGCAACCGAAGCAAACATGATGTTCTGTTTGTGCCGAACAGATGTCGACGCTCCGAAGCACGCAGGTATCTCGTATGTGTTGTTGCCTATGTTCAACGAGGACCAAACGTCAAACGGTGTTGAACTTCGCCCCATTAAGCAACCACAAGGTGCATCGCACTTCACCGAGACGTTCCTCACCGAAGCTCGCGCACCAGTTGCAAACATTATTGGCGGCATGAACAATGGCTGGCGCGTCACCATGACCACTCTTGGTAACGAGCGTGGTGGTCACGCAACGACGCAACACGTTGAATACACGAAGCAATTCTGGGAAGCAGTCAAGTTGCTGCAGAAGAATGGCAAGTCAACAGATCCCGTTACTCGTCAGCAACTTGCGTGGGCGTATAGCCATGTAGAAATCATGCGTTTCCAAGGGCTCAAGCTTTTGTCTGAAGTATTGGCACGGAAGGAACCGGGTCCGGCGGCATCAATCAACAAGATGTTCTGGTCGGAATATGCGCAGAAGTTTTCAAATCACATGATGAACGCACGTGGTGCAGAAGCGCTTCTTATTGAAGACGACAAGAACGGTCAATACGTAGCCGACCGTTGGACATCGTTGTTCTTCCAGCATCGTGCATCAACAATTTGGGGCGGTACTGCACAGGTGCAGCGCAACATTGTGGGTGAGCGCGTTTTGGGTCTGCCGAAAGAGCCAGATCCCAACAAGCCGCGCCCAAACGCGCAGTAGTTCTACTTCTCTAAATACGGATCGCCAGGTCGGCGGAAGCGAATAGGAGTAGACAGCCTGTTTGCAGTTCCCGCCCTGTACATCTGGGCTGGTCGTCCTGGGCTTGTTCCAAAATCAGCAAATTCGTCAATTGGCGTCACGAAGTTCTTTACTTGATCAACTTTGCGTCGGAAGTTTGCGGGATCAACTTCGTATTGCAGGAATGCTTCGTAGACGCCTCGTAGTTCACTAATGGTGAACTTTGACTTACAGAAACTGAGTGCGACATTGGTGTCTTCCAGCATTCGTCGGGCAACTCGGCGTGCTTCGTAGATGATTTCGGAATGGTCGAACTCCAACATCCGCTTGTCTCGCAAACGCCGGTATGGCACAAACGCGGCATTGTCCGAATGCATTTTTGGACCAAGTTCACCAGGGTGGGGTACGAGGGCCATGTATGCGATGGCAATTGCTCGGAACCGGTCGTCGCGTTCTGGGTCTCCGTATGCACCTACTTGGTGTAGGTCTTTCGGCTTCAACACAATTCCGGTTTCTTCGGCCACTTTTCGTACTGCAGTGGCTTCAAGTTTTTCCGTGTCGCCTACCAGGCCACCGGGGAGTGCCCACTTGTTGCTCGACCGCTCTGGTCGCTGCATGACGAGCACCTCAAGACGATCCTTCGCCTCTGCTGCTCGGTCTGGATTAATCGTGAACACCACGGTGTCGACGTAGACAAAAAAGTCCATTTGTTTGGTTCTCTTAGCGGGGGCCATAGGGACATTTTGACACATTTTGGTCGGACCGTCCCTTATTTCATAAGGGTGAAAACACCCATGTGCTATATTCTAGTCACATCTACAATTAACCCCAGGTACCTGGGGAGAAGGAGTCCCATGACCCAAAAACGAACCTCTTCCTCTTCATCATCGCGGCTTTCACACCCACAGCAGGTGCGTGCCGCTGGGGCCATGTTGGGCTCCGCAGTTGCCGACGCTCTTGGTGCACCGTTTGAGTTCCAAAGCGGCGGCTTGTATTCGGCTCGCTTCCCACGACACGTGGTAGGCGGCATTGGCGAAATGATTGGAGGCGGCGGGTTCAACTGGGCACCGGGCGAATTTACAGACGACACACAAATGGCTCTTGCCTTGGCGAATGCACTTGAAGAAGCAGGTGGTTTTCACCCAGAGGTCATGTGGAAGCACTTCCGTACGTGGCGTTCAACCGCAAAAGATGTTGGCATCACCATTTCACATGCGTTGCAGTCGCCGAACTATTTCGGAGCGGCAGAAGCAGCACACGAAGCCCTTGGTGGCCGCACAGCCAGCAACGGCAGTGTCATGCGTATTGCACCGGTCGGAGTCTTTGGAGTGCGCCTCAGTCGTGCTGAAGCAGTAGAGCTTGCTGTAGAGCAGGCATCACTCACGCACCACGATCCGTCTGCGTCTGTGGGGGCTGCTTTTGTGGCCGACATCATTCGCGGCACCATCCTCACGGGTGATTTCTTGGGAAGCGTTCAGTCATCGTTCGACTTCTTTGCCGAGACACCGTGGGGACCCTACCTAGAGAACGAATTCGCCTCTGTTTTGGCAACCGATTTCGATCCACATCACGAGTCGCACCTGCCGAACGGAACGGTGTGGACCGCGGTTGGGCAAGCGCTGTGGGCAGTGCGTACAACCACGTCATTTCACGATGCCGTTGTTGCAGCCATCGACCTTGGCGGCGACACCGACACTGTGGCGGCTATTGCGGGTGCAATGGCGGGGGCTTTGTATGGCGTTCAGGGAATTCCGGTTCGTTGGGCAACATACGTGCACGGAACCGTCACCACGCCTCACGCTGGAGATGTCGTGTATCGCGGTCAAGACATCATCAACTCGGCTCGTCGTTTGTTGGGCTTGGGTAACGCACCCATCACGCCGCCAGAACGTCCAGTTCAGGCCAAGTTGGTACATCCCGCAGGCGTGTGGGCGTCAAATCTCGATGGTGCAGCAACAGTTCCAGAAGATTTCGGCGTGGTGTCGTTGTGTATTACTGAAGATCGCTTTCTCAATCACCCTCACCGCCGTCAGGTCTATATGCGAGACAGTGAAGGCGATCGCAATCCCAACTTGTTTTTCGCATTGAAAGAGAGCGTCGAGGCCATCAACGCTTTTCTGGCAGAGGGTCGCCAAGTGGTGGTGCATTGTCATGGCGGACGCAGTCGCACGGCATTTGTTCTGAAGGGTTGGTTCATGCATCACGAGGGTGTGCTGCACGATCAGGCCCATCAGTGGATGACTGACACATGGGACCTGTATGAAACATGGACACAAACGTTCTTCGACCTGCTCGACAACGAGTGGGGCGATCACGTCGAGGACATCACTGGAGGTGCACAATGATTGAAATCATCGAGGCCGAAGAACGCATTGGCAAAATTTTTCTGGAAGTGGCAGATGTGTCTCCTGCGTTCGACGACGACTACGACACAGAAGATTTGGCCCCGTGGCCACTGTCGTATCTCACAAAGGGTGAAGTAGAAGGAACTGCAACGCTGTACGAGCGCTTCAACGGAACCGTTGTGTTGCGTATCGATTCAGATGTCATCACCGTCACCGACTCGCCAGAGGTTCGCAAGTGGGTCACTAGCCGCACCGGCTGGATGCCTTTTGTGCAGGCGCGCTTAGAAACTGTCGATGGGTCACGTGTAAAGGTCATTGCCACTCATTCGTTCTTGGCCGACGAAGTCACACGGTCTGAAATCGAGCAAGTTCTTGGGTCGTTCGATTTTGTGGTTGACAAGTGGTCCGAGGCGCTCGTTCGTTTGGAGATGGACGCAGAAATGGAGGCGCGTACCGAATCGGTCCGCCGACGCTCTGAACGCCCCAAGGAAGTTCAAGAAGGCCCCGACGCTTCTGCGACTGCCGACGACGAAAAGGAATCCGTGCGTACTCCGCTTGGAGGGCTCGACGAAATGGTGGGACTTGCTCCTGTCAAAAACTTGGTCAAGCAAATCACCAACGTGCAGAAGGTGGCTCGCGTGCGTCGTCGCAACGGATTAAACGCTGTGTCACCCTCGCCTCACCTTGTCTTCACGGGTAATCCCGGAACCGGCAAAACAACTGTGGCTCGCCACATTGGTCGTATCTACAAACAACTCGGATTGCTCAGCAGCGGTCATGTGGTGGAAGTCGATCGTTCGCAATTGGTGGGCGGATACATCGGTCAAACTGCCATCAAAACGCGTGAAGCACTCGATTCTGCTCGCGGCGGTGTGTTGTTTGTAGACGAGGCCTATTCATTGGCGCGAGATCACGCAAACGATTACGGACACGAAGCAATTGAAACAATTCTTGCGTACATGGAGAACAATCGCGGAAATATCGTTGTCGTGGTTGCCGGATATCCCAACGAGATGAAGACCTTTATGGCCATGAACCCTGGTCTGGCAAGTCGCTTCGACTATTCGTTGCAGTTTCCCGATTATTCAAACGATGAACTGTCCGTCATCTTCGAACGTTTGGCAAACGAGTTTGATTATCAGTTAGATGACGTTGCTCGTGATGCGCTCAAGATGATTGTCTCATCGTGGGAACGTGAGCACGGATTCGGAAATGCGCGAGAAGTGCGTCGGTTGTTTAACGAGGTTGTTGCAACGCACGGTGCGTGGCTTATCGAACAGGGAATTACATCGGGTGATGCATTGCGTCAGCTCACCAGCGTTCATTTTCCTGTTGGTGAAGCACTTGCGGCTGTTGGCGCGCGTGAACGCGATGCGCAAAACAACATCGGTGGTCCCGGCTACCTCTAAGGGGCTACCTCGTTTCACTCTCGGCGGAAACTAGGGTTTCTCCGTGGATTTCAACTGGGCGCGCTCACTCGATCGCAAGCTTCACCGAGAAGAACCCGCAGAACCATCATCTCGCCATCTCGTTGTTGCTTGGGTGGCCGGAATAGTCGCGGTGCTGTTCATGGCCACGGTGGCGGCCCGCATGGCTGGCCCCACTATTCATCCGGACGAATGGGGATTCCTCACGAATGGTCAGGCCATCATTGGCCACGTTGAGGCTCCCATTCCAACAGGAAGTTTTTATCCTGCTGGCTTCGGAATTGTCACAGGACTTGCGGGGCTCGTCTCTGGGTCAATCTCTGGGGCATATCGCATCACGCTGTTCGTCAACATTGGGTTTGCACTAGCAACGGCCTGGTGGGCAGGGCGTTTAGCACGCCGTGTCTTTAACGTTTCACAGAATGTGGCGCGTGTGGTGATGGCACTTGTTGTGGTGTTGCCTGGCACTTTGGTGAGTGCAATGTTTGCGTGGCCAGAAATAGCTGCGCGACTCGCGTTCCTCGCATTCATCTCGCTGGTGTACCGGGCTGTTCTCGCAACATCACCCCGAACTGTTGTGGTTCTCACAGCATTTACGGGCCTAATGCCTGGGCTGCATGGCCGCTTCACATTGCTGTTGCCAGTTATCGCTCTGTTGTGTGTTTTCTTATGGCGTGTGACGCGCTTGTCGTTTCAGTGGTTAGCAGCAGCAGGGCTTGCCATGGTGTCGGGATATGCAGTTTCGTATTTGTTGAATCGTTTTGTGAAAGCCAGCATTTATTTAGAGTCATACGACCAAGAGAATCGCTTACTTAGCCGATTGTTTCGCCCGGAATTATGGCCCGCGTTGCTGCGCACCATGGTTGGACAAACCTGGTACTTGTTGGCGACATCGGTTGGAATAGTGGGGCTAGGAATTGTTTTCGCGGTGCACTCCGCTGTGAAGAATCGATCACTGCGTACGCGCGATGAGGCAACATGGGCCGAGTCGGTCACTTTGGCAGTTCTTGCGTTATCGGTGTTCTCCATCATCTTTACTGGTGGATTGCAGTTATTGCATGGCAACAGGGGCGACCATCTCATGTATGGCCGTTACGTGGAAATGATGGTGCCCGCGGTTGTGGTTGTTGCTGTAGTGGCACTCTCGCGTCGCGGGGTGTTTGCTAGTCGTGCGTGGTTGGGTGCATTAACTGTGATGCCG
Organism: Ilumatobacteraceae bacterium; assembly: GCA_021299715.1. GTDB lineage: Bacteria > Actinomycetota > Acidimicrobiia > Acidimicrobiales > Ilumatobacteraceae > UBA2093. Next base: position 327,700 of record JAJTEL010000002.1, read on the forward strand.
GTGTTGTCAATTGCCTACGTCATTGTGGACGGTGGTGACGGAGTAAAAGGTGGAGCGGCACGTCGCAACATTGTGTTCCCAAACATTGTTGGTGCCGATGCAGCCCGATACGTGGTGTCGCCAGGGTTTCTTACATTCACCGCATTTTTCTTGGTGGTGGGTGTGGCGGTGTGGCTCATTGCTCGTCGGTCTCGCGCGGCAGGCATCGTTGCATTGGTGGTGTTGTTCGCAGTGGGCGACATCACGTCGGGCCAACGCAGTCTTCTCTCGCGCGGAGACAAACTAGATGGCGACACACCAAGTCTGGATATTGTCAGAGCGTCTGGCACCACGTTGGTCGGTTTCGATGCAGGGGTTCGCAACGACGAGTCGTATTACTACCTGAGGTACCGCCTTCATCCCATTCGCATTGTGCGTTTTGACTTCTCCAACCCCGGAACACAAGTCCCTGCTGAATACAACTGTCTCTATGGATGGGGCGATAGGCCCCCTGTAGACGGGAAATGGAGCATCGTCGCCAATGAGGTGGGGGTCGCGCGAGTACTGTGGCAAAGGGTGGGAAGCCCCCATTGCTAACCGGAGATCCCAGGAAAATGACCGAGTACACCCCCGACCAGTGCGACGTAAGCGTTGTCCTCCCGATTTACAACGAAAAGGGACACCTGCGAGCCGAAATCGATCGCATCCGAGACGCTTTGACGGCCTCGTCATACTCGTTTGAAATCATTGTTGTCGACGATGGGTCAAATGACGGTTCGGAAACTGAACTAGCCAGCATTCCTGGCATCACCCTCATTACACATCGTCGTAACCAGGGAAGTGGTGCCGCGCGCCGCACTGGTACCACCGCAGCGCGTGGTCGTGTGGTGGTGTGGACCGACGTAGACATGACCTACCCCAACAACCTCATTCCCGAACTTGTCGATGCCATGGACGGATATGACCACATTGTGGGCTGGCGCCAAACGGAAGAGGGAACTCACAAACTGCTACGCACTCCGGCAAAGTGGATCATTCGCAAGCTGGCAAGTTATTTGTCGGAGACCGACATTAAAGATCTGAACTCCGGTTTGCGCGCATTCCGTCGCGATGTTGCAATGCAGTACGTCCACGAACTGCCCAAAGGATTCTCGTGCGTCACCACGCTGACAATGTCTTTCCTTGGTAACGGGTACAGCATTGCGTTTTTCCCCATTCAGTACTTCCCTCGAGCAGGACGATCAAAGTTTCACTGGTTGAAAGACACTCGTCGCTACATCTTGCAGGTCATTCGTATGACACTTTCGTACAACCCGCTAAAAGTGTTCTTGCCAATTGGTTTGCTTCTTTTGGCTGCTGGCTTCGTCAAACTTGGGTATGACTGGTCGAACCGAGACTTCCGTCTGGCAGCGAACACTTTGCTGGTTTTCTTTGCTGCTCTTCAAGTGATCACGGTCGGTTTGTTGGCAGACCTTGTTGTGCGGGCCACGAAGTCGCCTCAATCAGTTCCACGCGCATAGGTAATTTGTGGCCTCTGTTCAAAGCCGACGCGTGTCCATTGTGGGTGCAGCCTTGTCGGCCAACAAAGGGGCCGCAGCAATGGTGGAAACAGTTGTGGCGAAATTGCCAACAACGTTGGGCCCGTGTTCATTCTCGTTACTCACCACATATCCAGACGCAGATGCACCAAAGATCCCTACGTCATCGCCAGTAGACGTGGTGGGTCTTCAGCCGCTACGTCTTGCTTTGGTCGAGTTTCCCATCGCGCTTCTTGCGTCTCTCGCGCGACTGCTTCATCTGCCGCTGGGGTGGGTGCGTTCACGCGGTTGTAGGGCAATGTTGAATTCAGACGTCGTAGTCGACGTTGCGGGAATCTCATTTGCCGATGGTCGGGGAATACCCATCGTGGTCTACAACTCCCTCATGACAGGCGTGCCGCTGCTGTTAGGTGTACCCACAGTGAAAGCGGCACAGGCGTTGGGCCCGTTTCAGTCACCAGTCAACAAAGTGTTATCTAAGATTGTTTTGCCGCGTGTGACTGCAATTTGTGCCCGTGGGGCTCGCACCCGAGAACATTTGAATTCTTTGGGTCTTCACAATGTCACCGATGTAGCCGACTTGGCGTTCTCATTAGATGAGGCCAAGGATTTACCGAGCAGTATCGACGCGCAGGTGTCAGAAGCGGGCGACGGTTTCATTGTGGTGATGCCAAGTGCTGTAGTTCGTGGCATTTATGAGTCGAAAGGCGACAACTACGTAGCGGCCGTTGCCGAACTCATTCGTCGAATTCGCCAGGAAACAGGACGTGGAGTTGTCATTGCTCCGCACTCGTATCGGGTGGGCCATGGTGAGGGACGAATGAATGACGGACCCGTGTGTCGTGAAGTGGGTGCGCTGTTTGGTGACGATGCACTGGTTGTCACGGTCGACGCTGATTTGTCTGCCGGAGAATTGCGAAAACTAATTGGAAGGGGAAGTGTCCTTGTTACATCGCGCTTTCACGCAATGATCTCCGGATTGTGTACAGAAACTCCAACTGTCGTGGTCGGGTGGAGCCACAAGTATCGAGAGGTTCTCGATGACTTTGGTCTGGTTGATTTCGGAATGGACTCACACGTTCTCTCCACTCCCGACCTGGTGGTCAATAAAGTGATCGATTCATTGGCAAAATCAGATGAATATTCTCAACAGATTCGTGTTGCATTGCCAGGCGTTCGCGAGCGGTCTGCCAAGAATTTTTCCGTAATTGCGCAGGCGGTTCAATCGTGAATGTCACTGCCGACCTCTCAGGAGTGATTTCATCAGGAATGTGTATTGGCTGTGGAGCTTGCGAAATGGCCGATACTTCAGTGAAGGTGTCGCTACATCCATCTCGATTGATTTATGAACCCACCTCACCGGGTTCTGAACTGGCGGCATCGGTGTGTCCTGCAGTGTCGGTTGACTATGCGGGCTTGCAGGACTATCTCTTTCCAGGAGCAGCGGTGGGGCCGTTTGGTGTGGTGCGCTCGGTGCACCTGTCGCAAAGCACCACGACTGAACGCAATGTGAAGGCAAGTTCGGGTGGACTCATCAAGGAGTTGTTGCGTTCGCTCTTGTCATCAGGCGACATCGATGCAGTTATTGCGCTTGACCATGTAGATGGAATTGAATTTGCGGCACGTCTGGTGACTACGCCTGACGATGTTGACACATTGCCCGGTTCCATCTATCACAACTTGAAACAGACACCCGCTCTGCAGTTATTGAAAGACACTCCAGGTCGACTTGCGGTTGTTGCAATTCCTTGCGAACTAGAAGGTTTGTATTCGTGGGTGCGTACGTGTGAACCACAGCTGCGCGACAAGATTGTTCTCACTATTGGTTTGTTGTGTGGTTGGCAATACTCACACCACAGCATTAATGCCATGGGTGAATATTTGGGGTACAACCCAGAAGACATTGCCGACATTTCTTATCGCGGTGGTGGGCCGGTTGGAAAACTTACGGTGACTACTCGCTCTGGCGAGCAGTTCTCTGCGAGTCGTCGTGTTGATTTCGGATACCAGGTGGCGTTTGACCGGCACTTCAATACATCTCGATGCCATGTGTGCATTAATCACTCAAACTTCTTGGCCGACCTTGTGGTGGGCGATGCATGGCTTCCTAGCACGGTCTTTACAAAGACCGGCATCAGTTTGGTGGTGTGTCGAACAGAATTTGCCGAGACGTCGTTGAAGCGTCTGGTCGATACGGGTTCCTGTGTGTCCATTCAGGTTGGCGAAGACGAAATTCGCGAATCACAAACCGACCGTGTTGTGTTCGGAGAATTCGCGTACGCCTATGCCGATTTCTTACGGGAACTTGGGCTTCACACACCTCGTCTCGATGGGCCCAATAAGGGGTACGGAACCTTGAAGCCACGTCGTCACGTTGCGAAGTTTCATCGCGAACTTGTGCGCAAGCAGGCTCTTATGGCAGCCCGCCGCTACAAATACATGAAACTGCGCAAGGCCACCCTGGAATTGCGCGGATATGTCATGCGCTATGTGCGTTGGTTCATGGTGCGAATTTTGCGCATAAAAAGCCTGAGCGGTCAGCGAAAAGAAATTCCACGAGACAGATTTCAGGGCTTTGCGTAGCTCGTAAATAACTTTTCTGCCCGCCCTTCAATGTGGCGCAAAGGGGCAGTTGTAGTGAAAGATAGGGGGGTCATGTAAGGGGGACATATGGCGCTCACGCCCGATCAAGCCGTTCTGGTCTTCACCGATCCAACTGCATATGCCGATGAAGACAGATTCAACGAGGCGTGCGCCGTATTGCGGCGCGAATCGCCCATTCATAAGTACACGGATCCGAGCGGGCAATACAACCCTTTTTATGCCATCACTAAACACAAAGATGTCTTAGAGATTGAGCTACACAACAACATTTTTATTAATGAACCACGTCCAGTTCTTGGACCTGCGTCTAGTGATCAACGAAATGCCGAAAACGGCCACATGTTGCGGACACTGATTCACGTAGATGATCCGGAGCATCGTGATTTACGCGGAGTAACCAGTGAATGGTTTTTGCCGAAGAATTTGTCCAAGTTGGAAACTCGCCTTGCTGAACTTGCTCAGCGCTACGTAGACAAAATGGCCACTCTTGGTGGCGAATGCGACTTTGTGCAAGACATTGCTATGCATCTCCCGCTCAACGTCATTTTGGACATTTTGGGATTGCCTGAATCGGATTATCCGCGAATGTTGAAATTGACCCAGGAACTGTTCGGAGCGGCCGATGAAGAGCTTCGTCGTGGTTCGTCACCAGAAGACATGATCGCAGTCATTCAAGACTTCTTTGCCTATTTCACCCAGGTCACAGAAGAACGACGTGCTAATCCCACTGACGATCTTGCGTCAGCCGTGGCGAATGGAAAGATAAATGGTGAAGACCTCACCTTGATGCAAACCATTTCCTATTACGTCATTACGGCAACTGCTGGCCACGACACCACTGCGTCTGCCATTGCTGGAGGTGTTCAGGCACTCATTGAAAACCCGGAACAACTACAGAAACTTCGTAATGACCCGTCACTTGTCTCCACGGCCGCCGATGAAATCATTAGATGGGTAACACCAGTGAAGCACTTCATGCGCACAGCAACTGAAGACTACGAAATAGGCGGTGTCACCATTAAGAAAGGTGAGTCGGTGTTGTTGTCGTATCCGTCGGCGAATCGTGATGAAGATGTGTTCGACAGGCCATATGAATTCGACATCACCCGTTCGCCAAACAAGCACTTAGCGTTTGGTTTCGGAGTTCACTATTGCTTAGGGGCCATGTTGGCTCGTATGGAGATTAAGGCGTTGCTCGCTGAACTGATTCCACGAGTGACGTCCATGCAGTTGGCCGGTGAGCCATCACTGATGAAGACCACCTTTGTAGGTGGACTAAAGCACCTGCCAATCACCTACGAAATGGTCTGAGTTGTAATGGCACACGAATTATGGAGAAAAGGTGCGGTAGAACTGGCCGCAGACATTGCCGATGGAACGGTGAGTAGTCGTGAAGTGGTGCAAGCGCATCTTGACCGCATTGCTGAAGTAAACCCGCATGTCAACGCCATCGTGCGTGTGCTGGAAGACGATGCGTTGCGCATGGCCGATGCGGCCGATCAGGCGGTAAAGAGTGGTGTCGAGCTTGGTCCGCTGCATGGTGTTCCGTTCACCATTAAAGAAAACATCGATGTTGCCGGGTTGCCCACAACGTATGGGGTGCCACTGTTGGCGCAAGCCATCGCACCAGTGGATGCGCCCATCGTGGAGCGAATGAAAGCGGCGGGGGGAATTCCGTTGGCTCGCACCAATCTTCCCGATATGGGACTTCGAGTTCATACCGATTCGTCTTTGTATGGCCGAACAAAGAATCCGTGGATCTCCGATCGCACAGCAGGTGGATCTAGCGGTGGGGAAGGTGCAGCACTCGCTACAGGTATGTCACCAATTGGTTTGGGCAACGACATTGGTGGTTCTTTGCGTAATCCGGCGCACGCATGTGGAATTTCTACGCTCAAGCCGTCGTTTGGAGTTATTCCACACACCACCACATATCCGGCACCAAACAGATCGTTGGCGTCACAGACGATGTTGAACCAAGGAGTCATGGCGCGAACAATCTCAGATGTGCGTCACGGTTTTTCCATAGTGGCCGGACCAGACCATCGAGACCCTCTCAGCCTTCCTGTCACACTCACCGGGCTAGCACCGGGTGAGAAAGTAACGATTGCAGTAGTTGCTAACCCTCCAGGTGGTTCCACGCATCCGGGAATTTCAGACGCAGTCCGTCGTGCAGCCGATGTGTTGGCCGATGAAGGACACAATGTTGTTGAAGCATCGCCGCCAGACATGGAGTTGTCGTACTTACTGTGGGCGCAGATGTTGTTTTCGGAACTTCACGACATTCGTGACCAAGTTGAAGTCATTATGGGCAAAGGTGGTCTCACGTTGATCTCGAATGCTCTTGAAGTGTTTCCCAAGATGTCAACACTTGATGTCTATCTCATGCACACGCAACGTGACATGTTGGCGCGCACGTGGTCCACATGGTTTGACGAATATCAGGCTGTTGTACTTCCCACTTGGAGCCAGCCAGCGTTCGTTGCCGATTACGACATCGACACCATTGAAGGTTCAATGGGAACACTTGAGCTCATGCGGCCAATCTTGCCCGGCAACTTGCTGGGCCTGCCGTGTGCGGTTGCCCCAGGTGGTATGGCCGATGGTCTTCCCGTGGGAATTCAAGTCATGGGACCTCGCTACTCAGACTTGCGGTGCTTATCGCTAGCAGAACAAATTGAAGCAGCGTTAGGTATAGATACGCCTATTGACCCGCGCCCGTAGAACTAGCGGCGATCTTGCAAAAAAGGAAACTTCTGGCGCGTTGCTGCTACGACGTCTGACGTTATGTCGGCAAGAAGAATCTCTTCTTTCTCATTCGCCGACGCAAGTGTGTTGCCAAGCGGATCAAAGATTCGCGAGTCACCGCTGTACGTCAGCCCGCCACCCGAGCCCACTCGGTTGCAACCAATGACGTAGGCCTGATTCTCAATGGCGCGCGCACGCAAAAGGGCCAACCAGTGTTCTCTGCGTGACTCGGGCCAGTTTGCTGGTACGACATAGACATCGGTGTCTCGTGCTAGTGCCCAGAACTCGTCGGCGAAGCGAAGGTCGTAACACACGAAGAAACTGACCCGTAGGTCGTTGACGGTCGCCGTAAGAAAATGTGACCCAGCACGAAAATGTTTGTCTTCGCCGCCGTATGTGAATGGGTGAATTTTCCTGTATCGATCTGTCGTGCCATTGGGGTGGGCCAGCACTAATGAGTTGTACGGACGCGGATCTCCATCAGAAACTTCTGGGCAACTTCCACAAATCCAAACCTGTAACTCTGTGGCTAATCGTATGAGGAACTGTGATGATGGACCATCTACTGGTTCGCCAATGTCGCTGCGATCAACCACAAAGCCAGTGGAGAACATTTCGCTGAGAACAATGAACTGTGCGCCCTGAGATGCCGCATCACGTATGTGCTGTTCTAGCGAAGCAAAATTTGCCTGTCGGTCTGCCCAAGCAATGTTGTGCTGAATAGCGGCAACCTTCATGGCTCTACCTTATGCCCACGACCGAAGTCGTTGTGATGCTTCTTTAATGGTGTCGTCTTGCTTGCAGAATGCAAATCGCACGATGTGCTTGCCTTCCTCACTGTGTCGTGGGTCGTAGAGAACTCCACCCGGAATGGCGACGACTCCACATTGTGCAGGGAGGGCACGGCAGAACTGCATGCTGTCACCATGGGGGAATCGTTCACGAATATCTGCGGTAATGAAATATGTTCCTTCGGGGGTGATGGGCTGTAGTCCTGCGTCGCGAAGGGCAGGAAGCAACATGTCGCGTTTGCGTTGGAGGTCTGCTGCAAGTTGTTCAAAGTACGCGTCCGGCAGTTGCAGACCAACTGCGATGGCCGATTGAAACGGAGTGCCGCCGGCGAATGTAAACAACTGTTTGGCCATACGTGTTGCATTCAGCAAGGCCGCCGGAGCACAGGCCCACCCTATTTTCCAGCCAGTTGTATTGAATGACTTGCCACCAGACGAGATGGTGATTGTTCGTTCATACATGCCTGGGAGCGTTGCAATGGGGATGTGGACTGCAGAATCAAATGTGAGATGTTCGTACACTTCGTCGGACACAACAATCAGGTTGTGTTCAATTGCTATGTCGGCAACAAGCTGTAACTCATCGCGGGTAAACACCATTCCAGTGGGATTGTGCGGCGAATTCAACAGAATCATTCGGGTGTTCGGCGTAATGACGTTTCGTAATTGGTCTGCATCGAATCCGTAGCGACCATCTGATTGAGGTTGAAGAGTGACAGGGGACAGGTGTGCACCTGCGAGAGCCACACATCCGGCGTACGTGTCGAAAAGTGGTTCAAACACCACCACTTCGTCGTTGGTGTTCAGAATGCCCAACAGTGCACCTGCGAGAGCTTCGGTTGCACCCATGGTGACCAACACCTCTGAATCGGGATCATAAGAAAGATTCCAAAAGCGTTTCTGGTGATGCGCAATCGCCTCGCGAAGCGCAGGCACACCAATGCCCGGAGGATATTGGTTGTTTCCTTCCGCCACATTTCGTATGGCTTCATCGAGAACGTCACGAGGGCCGTCGTAGTCGGGGAATCCTTGTCCCAGATTGATAGCGCCGGTGGACACCGCCAGAGCGGTCATCTCGGCAAAAATAGATGCACCGAAACCTTGCAGTCGATGGGCAAGTGGCTCTCGTGGTGTCACCACCGTAAGAGTAAACGCTGCTGAGCGTGTCTTATGCAGTCCAGCCAGAGAAGGCGTCAATCATTGCCTTTACATCGCCAAGTGGATACAAGATGGGGCATGTTGCTCCGTCTTTCATGTATTCGCGTACTTTTGCGCGCGCATCATCGGGTGTTCCTGATGCTGTCAGCATTTGCACAATTTCATCGGGAACAAGTTTTGATGCAGCAACGACTTGTTCATGAGTTGCTGGCCACGTGAGTACTTCGCCCACTTTGTCTAAAAGAGATTGCGGGACGCCAGAGGCCTTCATAATGTGCGGCTGTTGACCCAAGTACTGCGTCACCATGAGGCGTGCCATGTCGAGTGCGGTTTTGCGGTCTTCGTGAACGCTGCACACCACCAATTGTGGGCGATCGATGTCTTCCCACTTGCGGCCTGCTTTATCTGCACCTTTGGCGAGAGCTTCGATGGCGCTCTTGTTGTAGTCGGGGGAGACCAGATAGTTCAGAACGACTCCGTCGGCAATTTCACCAGCCAACTCCATCATCTGCATTCCCGTTGCACCTAAATAAATGGGAACATCTTTCGGACGACGTTCTTGATACACGTAGTCGAGTTCAACGCCGTCAAGTTGAACGAATTCACCGTTCATCGTGACTGTCTCGTTTGCTAACAGCCCACGCACTGCCGTAATAATTTCGCGCATCGCACGAAGTGGCTTTGCGCGTGACACGCCAACCTTTGCCGCCAACGGATCCCACCATGCGCCAATTCCCAAGATGACGCGACCCGGCGCGAGGTCATCGAGAGTAGAAAATGTGGCAGCGAGACGAGCAGGGTTACGAGTCCAGCAGTCGACAACACCTGAACCAATCTTGATGGTGTCTGTTACTGCGGCAAACGCAGACATTGGAACGATGGCATCGCGTACAAGTCGACTATCGGCTTGCCACACAGCCTCGAATCCTTTTTGTTCTGCGTATTTTGTGTACTCCATGCCTTCGGCGATGGGGTGGGCGTCCTGTAGGTAAATGGCTGCTGGGCTTGACATGGTGTTCTCCTTGAAGACTTTTGACTTAGTCGTTCGAATCGTCGGTTTTGGGTTTCATTGGCAATTGGGTGCGCCAAATACCGTCGGCCGCATGAAGGGCGGCAGCAACGGCTGGTGCGGTGGGCACCAAGCCAATTTCGCCTACGCCTTTAATTCCGTAGGGGCTTCGTGGCTGCGGGCATTCCACCATGACGACGTCGATTGGCGGAACATCCTTTGGACGCAAAATGCCAAGTGAGCGAAGAGTCATGTTGGTGGGGAAGCCGTTCTCGTTTGATGGGAAGTCTTCGGTGAGTGCATAACCAAGACCCATGTGAACAGCACCTTCAATTTGACCTTCACACAATGTGGGGTTCACTGCTTTGCCCACATCGTGAACTGCTACAACTTTCTCGATTGCTTGTGTCACCGGATCCATTACAACAAGTTGTGCTGCGTATCCGAACGCCGAGTGGATGGTGGGGTTCTCTACGCCTGGGTCGCCTAAGTGCTGAGTCCAGTCCACGACATATTCGCCCATGTAGTCGACACCAACCGCACGACCACCCGCGTTGGCTTCTTCGCAAGCCTTCTTCACACTGGCTGCCGCCATGAGCGTGCCACGGCTACCTGTTGTTTGGCCGAAACCTAATTGGCGCGTTGTGTCGACAATGACACGAATGCTTGAAGCATCGATACCTAGTTCTTCCACCGCAACTTGAAGAGCTACCGTGTGAACACCTTGTCCCATCTCTGTCCATCCGTGACGAACTTCGACAATGCCATCGGCACGGAAATGAACAACAGCACGGGTGACTTCTCGGAATCCGTTGCCAAGTCCTGAGTTCTTCAGTCCAAGTCCAAGTCCCACAGCTTTTCCGGCAGCGACCGCTTCGTCGTATGCACTCTTGATTGTGTCGAGGCAAGTTTCGGCACCCAAAGATCCGTCGTCCATGATTTGTCCGGGGCCCCATACTTCTCCGGGGTGAATGACATTGCGCTTGCGAATTTCCCAACCGGAGATGCCAACTTTCTCTGCAAGTCGGTCGAGGCATCCTTCCATTGCAAATTGGGCTTGGTTCGCGCCGAAACCTCTAAAGGCACCGCACACGGGATTGTTGGTGCGAACTGCAACTGACGAGACGTCAACAGAGGGTGTGTGATACGGACCCGTTGCATGTCCGGCAGCACGTTCAAGAACTTTCATTCCGACTGAGGCATACGAACCAGAGTCGCCAATCATTCGTGCACGTACAGCCGTGAGTTTCCCTGTTGCGTCGCAACCAACGGTGTATTCCATACGGATGGGGTGGCGCTTGGCATGAATGAGGAGGCTTTCCTCGCGCGACAAAGTGCATTTCACAGGCTTTTGAAGTAGCCATGCCGCAAGCGCAGTTTGACCCTGGTTTGACATGTCTTCTTTGCCACCAAAGGCGCCACCATTCGAAACGAGTTCAACAGTGACTTTGTCTGTGGGCACATTGAGAATTGCGCAAATTTGATCGCGGTCGTCCCACACACCCTGGCCGCCCGAATACACGTGCAGTGTGCCGTCGGCAGTGTTTGGAACTGCCAACGTTGATTCTGGTTCTAAGAAAGCATGCTCAATGCGCTGAGTTTGGAATGTTTCTGTAATGACGTGTGCACTGTTTGCAAGTTGTGCGTCAACGTCTCCGCGTGTGTATTCGCTGCGCGACAGAACATTGCTGTCGGTACCCCACACCGCAATCTCTGGGTCGTCAATTGCCGCAACGGCATCAACAATGGGACGCAGCGGTGCATAGTTCACCTGAATGAGTTCTGCGGCAGCACGAGCTTCACGGCGAGTGCGAGCGACAACAATGGCCAGAACATCTCCTGCATATGAGGTGCGTTCTCCGACGCCAATCATGACGGGCCAGTCTTTATAGATGATTCCTACCTTGTGAACGCCCGGAATATCGGCAGCGGTGAAGACTGCTTCTACTCCAGGTGCAGATTCAGCAGCCGAGGTGTCAATAGCAAGAATGTCGGCACGAACATGTTGCGTGAGATGCAATGCGCCATGCAGCATGCCAGGAATTCGAATGTCGTCTACGTAACCACGGTCGCCCAGCGCAAGGTCGGCAGCTTCATACTTGACTCCGCGTGAGCCAACTCCGCCCGGCAGTGAGACTTCGACAGGGGTTCCCTGCGCAACCGTTTCAATGGCGTCGAGAACTTTTACGTATCCGGTGCATCGACACAGATGTGCTACGATGCCCGGAATGCAGAATCCACATTGCAAGCCCCCGCACGCTGCGAACGCCGACGAATATGTGTTTCGCTCTTCTTCGCTGACTCCTTCGAGGGTGGTGATGTCACGTCCTTCGGCTTTCGCAACGGAGTAGGTGCACGACACTTGGGCCTTGCCATCAATCATGACGGTGCAGCATCCGCATTGACCAGAAGGTGAGCACCCGTCTTTTGGTGAGGTGATATCTAGTTCGTCGCGCAACGCGGCCAAAAGGTGGGGGTGGTCGGCCGAAACCGTTACCGGCGCGCCATTGACGCGAAAAGAGATGCGGGTGCCGGAGGCAGCAAGGTCTGTCACAGGGTCATTTTACAAAATGTTAAGGCGAAAGGTAGTTCCTGTTTGGCTCTTATGACCCAGTCAGGGAGGAATAGGGTGAAGTTATGGAGCGGACATGGCTACGGCGCCCGGTCATGGGGACGGCAGTCGTCGTCTTGGCCGTTGTCTTGTTGGCGACGTGTGTTGTCTGGATTCCCGTACTGACTCTTGTCGACCTTCTTCGTCGTCGCTGGCGCCTGCCTTTGCTGCGTTTCGTCGCTTTCGGCACCTTGTGGTCGTGGCTAGAGACCTGTGGGCTCATCGGCGCTGGCGGTGTGTTCGTCATGGGCCAGGCCAAGAACAAATCTCTGAATTATCGGCTGCAGGCGTGGTGGACACGCAATGTGGTTCGCGCTCTTCGTGTCACGGTCGGTCTTCGCATCGAAGTTGAAGGATTCAACGAATTGGGTGAGGGACCGTTTGTTGCTCTCTGTCGACACGCAAGTTTGGCTGATTCGGTGATGAGCGCTTGGGTGTTGGTGGATCACGCTCACTTAAAGCCTCGGTACGTGTTGAAAAAAGAATTGAAGATGGATCCGTGCCTAGATGTGGTGGGGCATCGTCTGCCGAACTATTTCATTGATCGAACATCGGCAAATGTTGCATCAGAGTTACAGGGCATAGAGCAAATGGCGGCTGGTCTTGCGATTGACGAAGTTGCAGTTATTTTCCCGGAGGGAAGTCGCGCCAACATCGTGAAACGAACACGAGCGTTATCCAAATTGCGTTTGCGATCACCCGAACGTGCCACTCGACTTGAAAAATTGCAGCACTTATTGCCACCAAAGCCAGCAGGCGCTGCGGCATTGTTGGCCGCAGTTCCAAATGCCAATGTCATCACTATGTGGCATAGCGGTTTTGACGGTCTCGACACTTTTCGTGGAATAGTTCGCCATCTTGCTCAGCGTGCCATTCGTGTGCACGTCAAGATCACCGAACATCATCGTGCAACAGTGGCATCTGGTGAAGCATTTGTTGATTGGCTCGATGAACAATGGCTGATCATGGACGATGCTGTTTCTCGGCATATGTCTCGCGTATTCGTTCCATTAACAGGGGGAGAAAATGGGTAGTTCAATGCTCATCGCTGCAATCACGATTGCCATCATCATGGTGTCAACGTGGTTGCTCAGCGTCATCATCAAAAATGCATCAATAGTTGACATCGTGTGGGGTGCAGGCTTCGCCATCACATCGTGGGTGTTGGCCTTAACAGTCGACGGAGACAGTGGTCGACAGCTCTTGTTGGCCGTCATGGTTGGCGTATGGGGAACACGACTCGCTTTGTACTTGGCAAAGCGAAATATTGGCCATGGTGAAGATTGGCGTTACAAGGCAATGCGCAAGAAGGCGGGCAAGAAGTTCACGTACTCCAGTCTCGTCACTGTCTTTGGCTTGCAGGGCGCGCTCATGTGGGTGGTGTCGTTACCAGTTCAGTTCGGTAACGGAGATAGTTCGCCTGGCGTTGGCCCACTTGCTGTTATCGGAATCATGGTCTGGCTTGTCGGCCTTTCGTTTGAAGCCATCGGAGACTTTCAGTTGGCACGCTTCAAAAGGGATCCGAATAACGCAGGCAAAGTCATGGACCAAGGATTGTGGAGCCTGACGCGCCATCCCAACTATTTCGGCGATGCGTTGTTGTGGTGGGGTATTGGCATTGTCGGTGCCGAAACCGGTTCGGGAGTGATTGGGTTCATCGGACCTGTTGCAATGACTTTTTTCTTATTGCGCATTTCTGGTGTTCCAATGTTGGAACGGTCGTTGTCGCGTCGTCGCGAGGGTTATGCCGAATACGCAGCTCGAACCAGCCAGTTCATTCCACGACCACCCAAAAAGATTTAAATCTTCGACAGTGCGAAGGTGATGTCGGCAACGATGTCGCGTGCGTCTTCTAAGCCAAGCGACAAGCGCAAAAGTCCTGGTGTGACGCCCAATGCATTCAGTGTGTTGGCGTCTAGTCCCACTTGAGTGCTTGTCGCTGGGTGACACACAAGAGTTTCGGGTCCGCCAAACGATGTTGCAATGTGGGCAAGCGAAAGGTTGTTCACAAAGGTGTGGCACGCATCAATTCCGCCTGCGAGTTCGAACGACAAGACCGACCCACCAAATCGCATTTGTGTACGCGCGATGGTGTGTTGAGGATGTGACTCTAAGAAGGGATGATGCACGGCGGTGACAGCAGGGTGACTACTCAGTGCGTGTACAACCGTTAGAGCAGAGTTGTTCTGTCGTTCCACTCGTACTCCGAGAGTGCGAATTCCGCGCAAAGCGTTTAAGGCGTCGTGAGGTGATGCAACTGAACCATGCATGACCGAGTACGACCAGATCTCGTTCAGAAGGTCGCTTTCGCCAGCCAGCACACCTAGCAACGCGTCGTTATGTCCGCCGATGCCCTTCGTTGCTGAATGCAAAACAATGTCCACGCCGAAATCAAGTGGGCGTTGACCAAGTGGGGTTGCCATTGTTGAGTCGACAACCGTGAAGGGCCCGGCAATTGCTCCGAGCTCTTGCAAGTTTGCAATGGTGAGAAGAGGGTTCGACGGCGACTCTGCCAAAACCAACATTGTTCGGCCAGGAATAACCGCTGCTGCAAATGCTCCGGGGACTGTGGGATCAACGAACGTGGTTTCTATGCCGAATCGTGCGCATGGCCCGCGAAGAAAAGTTGCCGTGGCTCCATAGATGTTGTTTTGAGCAACGATGTGTGAACCTGTCCCGCAGAGAGCGAGAACAAGAGAGGCAATGGCTCCCATGCCAGACCCAAATGCCAGTGCTGCCTCGGCGCCTTCTAATTCTGCAATTGCCTTCTCGAACTGGGTGACAGTGGGGTTTGAGAAGCGTGAATAGAAATGGTCGCTTCGTTGTCCGGTGGCGCGACGGGTGGCATCGTCTAAATCTGCGGACTCCCACACAGTGGACGGCCACAATGCCGGAGACAAAGAGGGGGATCCGTCTCGTCCAGCGGTGATGGCAGTGGTATCGGGCTGTTGGGGCACGCGCCGATGCTAACGAGGAAATACCGCCATGTCAGAGGCATTTCAGGGGTCTCAGCCTTCTGTGGGTGTGGTGGGGTAGCCTGAATGTCATGTTCTCTTACTTAGATGCCGGTACCGGCAGCATGATCATCACCGCAGTCGCAGGTGGCTTTGCCGGACTTGTCGTCGCCGTCAAGATGGGCATGGCCCGCCTTCGCTCGAAGGTCACAGGCAAGCCTCTCGTCACCGAACCCGCTGACGAAGACGACGCCGCTAACGCACACGACTAAGTCCTATGTCCAGCGTTCAGCAAGACCCAGGCTCTTTTCGTGACCCCCTTAGCAAGGTTTTTATTGGCAACGGACAAGTAGTACGAGCCTTCACCGCTCAGGGTGCAGCCGATATTGAAGCGGTCTGGAAGAAAAAGTCCATTCAGTCGGCACTCGCATCGGGCGAACTCATTGAAACGTCAATCGTTGAACCAGCGTCGGTTGGTTTATCAGCACCGTGGACATCGGCAATGACACATCCGTTGCTGCCTTTCGTGTCATATCCGTACGAGTGGACGTTCTCTATGTTGAAAGACGCTGCGTTGCTTCAGTTGAAGCTCACGCGCGAAACATTGGCCGATGGTGTTGGGTTGAAAGATGCAACCCCGTACAACGTGCAGTTCATCGGGTCGCGTGCTCAATTCATCGACGCCGGATCATTCGAAAAGCGCCGAAAGGGTGACCCGTGGTACGGCTACAAGCAGTTCTGCGAAATGTTCCTGTATCCACTCATGTTGCAGGCGTATCTGGGTGTTCAGTACCAGCCATTTTTGCGTGGTTCGGTTAACGGAATTTCGCCCAGCACCATGCGCAAATTGTTGCCGGCAAGTCTGTTGCACCCGCGCAAGGGTCGCCTCACGCACGTTGTGTTGCACGCAGCCGCATCTGAACGATTCGCCGACTCCGATACCGATGTAAAGAAGGCAACGGCGAAGGCGGGCATGAACGCTCAGGTTCTCGATGCCACCATGCGTAAGTTAGAAAAGATTGTTCAAAAATTGACTCTTGGCGACAAGAAGTCAACATGGTCTAACTATTCTGAACGCGGCCATTATTTGGAATCAAGCCTGGACGAGAAGCAAAAATTTGTACGCGATGCCGTTGCATCTGCTGCACGAAAGCAAGTGTGGGACATTGGTTGCAACGACGGCGTTTTCAGCAGAATCGCATCCGCACATTCCGACTATGTGGTTGCAATGGATGCCGACCCCTTGGTTATCGATCGCTTGTACAACGAACTAAAGGCCGAGAAAAACGACAAGATTCTTCCGCTTTACGTCGACCTCACCGATTCAGGTGGCGGCATCGGGTGGCGCGGCAAAGAACGTCCCGGCGTGTTTGACAGAGGCAACCCCGACATCGTGATGGCACTTGCAGTTATCCATCACATGGCCATTACTTTCAATGTACCCATTGCCTCACAGTTAGATATGTTCCGCGATCTCACACCAGAGCTCATTATTGAAATGCCGCACGCCGACGACCCCATGGTGCGCAAACTTCTCACGAACAAGCGCGAAGGCATTCACGACGATTTCAATCTCGATGAATTCGAGCGTTTGCTGTCGGAACGGTTCAACATCAAGTCCAAGATGTTGTTGGCTGGCGGAACTCGCACCATCTTCCACGCCGTTCGTAAGGGATAATTCTCCTTAGGGGAGTCGTCTAGGGCTCCCGATAGAGTTGAACCGTTGTGATGTTCGCATCACTTCTGGCGACGTGGCGGAATGGCTTACGCAGCGGCCTGCAAAGCCGTTTATCCGAGTTCGATTCTCGGCGTCGCCTCCATTGTCCGTCTATTCCTGTGACGGCAGTCACGACTACCGTTGCGTTATGCCAACACGCGCCGAGGCCATCGCCGAACTCACCGCTCCTGGGTCAGTCTTTGAATTGGAGACGGTTCCCGTGTTTGGGAACCCGGTTCGCGTCTTCAAGAATGCTCCTGCCACATTGCGCGATGTGTGGCTTGCTGCAGGTGCGCGCGGCGATATTCCTTACTTCCATTTCAACGGGCACAGCATTTCGTACGCCGAAGCTCACTCCCAGGTTGTTTCCACTGCTGCATGGCTGATGTCGCGCGGGGTACGCAAAGGCGATCGGGTCGCAATCGGTATGCGCAATTACCCAGAGTGGGCCTTGGCACATTGGGCATTGCAATGCATTGGCGCAGTAACGGTCAGTTTGAACGCATGGTGGATTGCAGAAGAATTGAAGTACGCATTCACTGACTCTGGAGCAACCGCTGCAATCGTTGATGGCGAACGACTCGAACGTTTGTCAGACCAGATGTTGGCCGACTGTGGAGTGCATTCGGTTGTGGTGGTACGCGCTGACGCTCGCCCTGGAACCTTTGCGTGGACTGATGTCAGTTCCAACGCGTCTGCGGTATTGCCTGACGTAAGTATTCATCCTGACGACGACGCCACCATTTTGTACACATCGGGAACAACCGGACTTCCGAAGGGGGCTGCAGGCAGTCACCGTAACTACGTCACGAACATTTGGAATGGGCTGATTGGAACTGCAGTTGCGGCAAAAATTGCAGGTGTAGTTCCCCTTGCAGCATCGACTCCGAAACCTCAAGTCACCGCATTCAGTACTTTTCCGTATTTTCATATTGCGGGCTTATGCGGAATGATCTCGAATACTTATAACGGCTCTGCAATTGTGGCTCAATACAAGTGGGATCCGCAGGAAGCGTTGGAACTCATTCAGCGATACAAGGTGAATTCATTCGGTGGTGTTCCCACAGTTGTACGTTCACTCATGGAACATCCCGCTATTGACAACTATGACTTGTCAAGCCTTGTTGCAATTTCGCAAGGTGGGGCTCCCGTCGCACCCGATTCAGTGGCGTCAATTGAATCCCGTTTTGCCGGAAAAGTAAGCGCTGGAAATGGATATGGGTTGACAGAAACAACGGCAGCAGTCATTGCGAATAGTGGCGCTGCGTACTTTGCGCGAAAAGACAGTGTTGGTTTGCCACACGTGGGAACCGATGTGCGCATTGTCGACGAAGA
Organism: Ilumatobacteraceae bacterium; assembly: GCA_021299715.1. GTDB lineage: Bacteria > Actinomycetota > Acidimicrobiia > Acidimicrobiales > Ilumatobacteraceae > UBA2093. The sequence continues at coordinate 346,144 of JAJTEL010000002.1, forward strand.
TGGACACGATGTCCCTTCAGGTTCTATTGGTGAAGTCTGGATTTACGGTCCAAACAATGTTCGCGGGTACTGGAATAAGCCAACCGAGACCGCTAAAGCGTTTACGAACGGATGGTTTCACACAGGTGATGCCGGATTCATGGACTCAGACGGCTTCGTCTACGTCGTTGACCGTATTAAAGACATGGTGCTGCGCGGTGGAGAGAATGTGTATTGCGTCGAAGTAGAAACTGTTCTCTTTGAACATGGTGCTGTGCGTGATTGTGCAGTTATCGGATTGCCTCATGCCAAGTTGGGCGAAGAAGTAGCAGCGGTGTTGGTTGCCGCAGACGGACACGGCCCAGCAGACGAAGATGACATTCTCCAACTGCTGGGCTCGCGCCTGGCTGCCTTTAAAGTTCCGACTCGCGTCTTCTGGCACTCAGGGGAGTTGCCTCGTAATGCCACAGGCAAAGTGCTGAAGAAAGACCTTCGCGAAACGTATTCGGCGCAGAACTAATTCACTCGGTACACACCAGTCCAATCAATTCCCCAGTTCGTCACTTTCCGTGGCATTACTTGGTCGGGCAAGTCGAGTTTCCCTATTCCTTCAATTCCTGCGGCGGTAAAGAGGGAGTAGTAGTGCGACGCCATTGCGCCCATGAAAGAATTCTTTTGCAGGTACTCGGTTCCTTTTCGGAACTCGTCTCGCGCATCATCTTTATCTGCTCGTGCTTGACCGGCGTAGAAGTAGTCGTCAACCGCGGTGTCCGCATGGTGGTTCAAGCCCAAGACGCGACCCAAGCTTGACTGAAAAAGTGGACGAACAGGGTTAGTCGATGTTGTCGGATACGCATTCGTCACAATGAACGGAATGTTGAACGCTGCGTCATCGCCTTCAAACAATGTGAGAAAAACAGCATCGTACGAGTTGTAAAACTGACCCTTTGCAATGTTGGGACTTGGGTTAAAGATCTTGGAAAGAGTGAGGGCCGTCTGTTCTACGGAATAGTTCGCAACAATATTGCACTTACTCCACATTGACTTCAGAAATCGACCGTTGGCCTGTGATGCCAAACTGGTGTCAACTGGAAAGACAAAGCTAAGAGCATTTTTGCCCGTATCGCGTTTGTATTGCTCTACATAACTTTTCGCTTTGTTGACGTCGTATTTCGGAAACCCTGATTGGTTGTACATAATGTTCGCTGAGCCAACAATGGATGTGGCAACGTCACCCTCACCTTTAAGCCGAACATCGTTGAATGATTTTCTGTCAAGACAGCTCAGCACTGCCTGGCGTGCAGACGTGTTGGTAAACGGTGAATTGGGTTTTCCTTGGTTCAGCCACAACGATGGATAATACTCCGTGGGAGATGCAAACTCGGTGGTGTCTCCGGCGTTTTCACGCAGGTCCTTAATAAAGACCGCGTCGGCAGCCGCGGAGAAGAACGACGCGGCATAGGTTCCAGTTCGAACGGCGTTAGACCGTTGAGCACCTTCTGCGACGAGGTCGAAAGTAATTTGATCGAGATAGGGCAGTTGTTGATTGGTGTCGGGGTCAGTTCGCCAGTAGTTGGGGTTTTTCACCACTACAAGTTGGGATGGATTCCAACTCTTCAAGGAGAAAGGGCCTGTGCCTATTGGTTTTTGTGCGCATGTCTCGGCGTCTTCAAGTTGACGAGGCGAGCGCATAACGAATCGTCCGGAGGCGTACAACGTGGCCAGAAAATCGTATTGTGGCCTATCGAGAGTGAACTCCACTTCGTATTCCGAAACGGCTCGAAAACCAATGATGTTGGCAGTGAAGGCCGTTGCGGTTCCAATGGTGTGAGACTTTGATTGAAGTCCCGCCAATCCGCTTTGGGCAAAAGCACCTGCGGCAACTTGTCCGGTAATTGCAGCGAAGTTCTTTACGACTGCTTCTGCGTTGAATGTAGTGGCGTCATGAAAAGTAATGCCTTCCCGCAACACAATTGTCCATGTTTTGAGATCTGCAGAAGGTGTCCCACTTTTTGCAAGTAGTCCGACCGTTCGTCCATCCGCACTCTTTTCAAACAGTGGTTCCAGCATTGTTCGGGTTGCCATGAGTGCAGAGTTTGCTGGGTTGTTTCCTATGCAGAATCCAGGAAACGTGTCAAAGATGCCCACCTTGATGTTGCCGCCTTGTTGTGGGGTGGGTTCATTGGCTGAGTCGCTACCACAACTCACCATAAGAGTGGCAGCGAGTGCTAGCAGAACTGCGCCACTAATTTTTCGGGTCCATTGTTTCTTCGCCAGTGCCCTGAACTTCATGTGTTTCGCTTTCTACGTAGACGTGATGCCCAAACCGTAGAGATGGTCGAAACTCTTCACCATAAGAATTTGTACTCAAGTGAACGTGCGTATCTTTGTTCATGCAATTGCCACTTACTCTCATCGCATGAAGAACGATGTATTAGAAAAGATTCGAGATCGATCCGTAGTTGCAGCAGTCACTCACGATCATGCGCGCGTTTGGCTACTGAACGATGAGAGCCGCGACCCGGTATGTGAGGTGACTCGCGCAACTCCTATTGTGCGACATGTTCGTGCGGCACAAGATCATCACGGCCACGCAAGCGAGGTGGCAGAAGTTCCCTATTTCACTGAACTTGCCGCAGTTTTATCAGTGGCATCAAATGTTGTTCTGGTGGGTCACGGTGTTGGAAAATCAAATGCAGTAAATCGTTTTATCAACCATTTGGACGTTCACAGGGAAGCATTGCGAAACAGAATTGCTGCAACAGGTACAGCGAATATCACTGCTATGTCTGGTGGCCAGATTATTGAAGAGGCGCGACGCAAATGGGCGCAAGCTGACCACTAATAAGTTTTAGCTCCAGCCGCCCGAGAAGGACACGTATTGTCCGGTGGCAAAAGTGCTGCGACCATCTAGATACGGCAAACAAAAGTGCGCAAATTCATCAAGAGTCCCCAGTCGAGCCAGCGGAACTTGCGACTCAATTTTCTTGCGTACATCGGGATCATCGGCGCCTGTTGCCCGGCGAAACTCTGGGAAGTCCATGTAGTTGGTTCCCACTGAGTTCACTTGAACGTTGTGGCGTGCCATTTCCTGTGCGGCATTTTTGGCCAGCATGGTGGCAGCGGCACGCATTGACGAATACAGGGGAGCACCAGGCGTTGGGCGAGACCCGGATGCGCTGGTGATGACCAGTACCTGACCGCTTCTTTGTTCCACCATGACGGGAAGAACGGCTTTTAGGAATTCGTAGGGGGCAACAACGCATCCTGAGTACACCTTGTTGAGGTCTTCTCGTGATGACTTCACAAGAGACCCCGTCACTATGAGACCCGAAGACATTGCGGCACAGTCAATGCGACCAAACGCAGACATCGCAGCGTTCACTAATGCCGAAGCGGTTTCTGGCTGTGCCAAGTCTCGAACATTGTCAACACCTACCGCGTTGACACCCAGCGATTCGAGTTCGTGAATGAGTCCGTCGGCAGGGTTGCCAATCACTATGTCGTGCCCGCTTTCTGCGAGACGTTTTGCCAGCGGTGGGCCAACATAAAAGCTGCCGTCGTTAATCAGTGCCACTCTGCGTGTTGTCATGCGTTCACCGTAGCCAACTGCGAACCACCTGCAGTGAGTGCATTGCGTTCGCTCGCATGTTCGTGCCGGCTCGACCGTGTTTTAGTGTGTGGCTATGACTGAATCTCGTCCTGCCCCTGTGAAGTCCCGTATTGCAGAAATGTTGGGAATTGACTATCCCATCATTCAGGCTCCGATGGGTTGGATTGCTCGATCACAACTGGCTTCTGCAGTATCGAATGCGGGTGGTCTCGGAATCATCGAGACGTCATCGGGCGAACTAGATGCCATCAAGGTTGAGATTGCCAAAATGAAACAACTCACAAGCAAACCGTTTGGTGTGAATATTGCACAAGCATTTGTGCGTGACCCCCAGATTGCTGACTTCGTTGTTGAACAAGGAGTGAAGTTTGTAACCACATCTGCAGGTGATCCCACCAAGTACACCGCGAAGTTGAAGAGCGCAGGTCTGACCGTCTTCCACGTTGTGCCAACGTTGGCTGCAGCACTCAAGGCTGTAGAAGCGGGAGTGGACGGGTTAGTTGTAGAAGGAGGAGAGGGTGGGGGCTTCAAAAACCCGCGCGATGTTGCCAGCATGGTGTTGTTGCCACTGGTGGCAGAAAACGTGAATGTTCCCATTGTTGCTGCGGGCGGAATTACCGACGGATTTGGTATGGCTGCTGCATTCGCTTTGGGAGCAGAAGCAGTGCAGATGGGAACTCGCATGGTGGCGGCCAAAGAGTCCCCAGTTCACGACAATTGGAAGAACGCAATTGTGAATGCTGCTGAAACCGACACCGTGTTCCTTAATCGATTTGGTCGACCAGGCCTTCGAGCCCTGCGGACCGAGCGCACCACTCAACTTGAGCATGAAGACCAAGTGGGAATGGATCAGTTTGCTCGAACGCAAGACGTGTACTTCGGTGGGGACCTTGAAGCCGGAATTGCCCTTACTGGTCAGATTGCTGGTCGAATTACCGACGTGAAACCAGTGGAAGAGATTCTGTGGGGCACAGTGAGGCAGTTTCGTGAGCGAGTCGAGACCCTTCAGAAGATCGGCCAATAACCACAAAATGGTGAGTTTTCCTCCCTAGCAATCGCCGTATTGGCAGGATGCAAATACTTGTGGTTGTCAACCAATTTTTTGTCAATTTGGCGTTTCTACATGGCGTAGTACGTAGCCCGGTGACTATAGTGACTGCAGTCACATAAACGATGTGGCTTTAATTTCGGGGGGAAATTAATGAAACAACGGGGAATCTCCGTTCGCTCGCGAATGGTGAAGAGATTCGGAGCTGTTGCAGCGGTGAGCCTTGTTGGTTCGCTGTTTGTGGCCTCTGGATCACAAGCCGCAGAGCGTCCATCTGCAACGCCGAAGTACGGCGGCGAAATCACAATGCTTATCGATGGAAACATTGCCGGACATTGTTTTGCCAATGCCTTGCCTGGTGGCCCATTGGGTGCATCTCGCTCTATCTACGAAAGCCTTTTCGAACGTAGCAGCACCGGCAAATACGTCGGTTATCTCGCCAAGTCCGCGACATCGACCGACAACAAGGTGTGGACCATCGCACTGCGTGAAGGAATTAAGTTCTCAAACGGTGAAGAATTCAACGCCACCGTTGTGAAGCAAAATATCGACATTGGACGTGGTGCGCTTGTGCCCTCACGTACATATGCATCAACAGGTATTGGCGTTAACGCCAACATTCTCACCGTAGATGTGGTTGACAACTTGACGGTAAAGGTCACTCTCGACCGTCCAGACAACGACTTCCTTGGTTTGATGTACCGCGCTGGCCGTTACGTCATGCGTGCACCTGCACAGATTGCTGGAACAGCCAACTGTTCAACCAACCCAATCGGAACCGGTCCATTCATGTTGCAGTCCTTTAAGCCGGACGAGCAGATTGTTGTTCGCAACCCGAACTACTGGCGCAAAGATGCCGCAGGGCGTCAGCTTCCATACCTCGACAAGATCACATTCCTTGTCGTGAAGGAAGCATCACAGCGTGCAGCAGCAGTTCGTACAGGTCGTGGCGACGCTGCGTTCTTCGTACAAGGCGATGCAACATTCACACAAGACCTTGCGAAGAGAAAGTCTGCTGTAACCGGATACAAGTCAACGCAGACTGCATGGGGACAATGGATGCCAAACGTCAACAAGGCTGGCTCTCCATTCAAGTTCCGTAACTGCCGTTTGGCTGCTGCCTACTCCATGGACTGGAATTCATACAACAAGGTTCGCTTGCGCGGCACTGGCAACTACAGCGGTTCAATTGTTGGTAAGGATCATCCAATGTTCACGCTGAAGGGTGCACCGAAGTACGACTTGAAGAAGGCACGTACTTATCTGCAGCGTTGCAACACCGAGCTTGGTACAGCCGGCCCGATGAGAGTTACGTTGTACGCGGACTCAAGCACGCAGTCACAGAACAACACGCGCTTTATCCAGAAGTCGATGGAAAAGGCCGGAATCCTTGTGAATGATCCATTCATTGGTGAATCAGCCCTGTTGGTTTCAAAGATCTACAAGGGTGGCGGAAACGACTTCGACTTCGCACAGGGCACACCTGCTGAAGGTGCAACTCCTGGCTATGTCTTCCCGTTCTTCGTCAGCAAGGCATTCCCGCTTACTTCAACGAACCCAATCAAGGACACGCTATTGGGTAAGGGATATAACACAGTTATTGCTTTGGGTAACCACAGCGACGACAAGGTTGACGAGTTGATTTACGGTGCACAGGCTGAGTTGAACCCTGCAAAGGCAAAGAAGAAGTGGCAAGCAGCCACCGCCTACCTCCAGGACCAGGGATACGCAATCCCAGCCGTTCATGGTGGCTTCCAAGTCTTCGTCAACAACAACGCGAAACTGCGTGGCATCGGAACACTGAAGATGCCTAGCGGTGATAAGGCCGAAATTGTTGAAACCAAGGGCTTCGAGTGGACCGGAGTCTGGAAGGGCTAACTTTCAGATAAGTCGCACACTTATCGAGGAGGGGCTGGACCGAAAGGTCCGGCCCCTCTTTTATTCTCAGGTTCAATCACATGTGCCGTTCGGCGTACGGTAGAAGCATGAAGGTAGCGCTGACCATTGTTGACCATCTCCGTCGGGCCGAGCAGGTCTACGGGGATCGCATCGCCGTAATTGATGAACCCGATCAGCCAGGTGAATCGTGGGGAACCATCACGTACGCCGAGATGGCACGTCGTGCACGTGCGCAAGCAGCGGCGTTAGATGCACTGGGCGTCCCGCATGGTGCTCGTGTTGCCATGGTGAGTCAAAACTCGGCCCGGCTACTCACCGCGTTCTTTGGTGTCAGCGGCTACGGACGTGTTCTTGTTCCAATCAACTTCCGCTTGGTTGCTGATGAAGTGTCCTACATCGTTGAGCACTGTGGAGCTGAAGTTCTCATTGTTGATCCCGAGCTTGAAGAGGCGATGGCTGCGGTGACCGCCAAACATAAGTTCATTATTGGTGCAGATTCTGACAAGGTTCTTTATCTGTACGACCGTGAGCCACAACCATGGACTCCGGACGAAGACGCCACGGCAACAATTAATTACACAAGCGGAACAACGGCGCGCCCTAAGGGTGTGCAATTAACCCATCGCAGTTTGTGGGTGAACTCCGCGGTGTTCGGATGGCAAATGAATGTGAACGAGTCAGATGTGTATCTGCACACACTTCCACAGTTTCATGTGAACGGATGGGGAATGGTGTACGCGGTTACTGCTATGGGCGGCACTCACGTGATTCTGCGCAAAGTAGACGGGGCAGAGATTCTTCGTCGCATGAGCCAACACGGAATCACCATGTTGTGCGGTGCTCCCGCTGTCGCCAACATGATTTTGGATGCAGCATCCGAGACTGGGCTCTCCACATCGCGAGGCTCGGTTCGTATGGTGGTTGCTGGTGCACCACCACCAACGAAAACCATTGAGCGAATTGAAACCGAACTTGGTTGGGAGTTCGTGCAAATCTACGGCCTCACCGAAACCTCTCCATTGCTCACTATGAATCGCACACGCAAAGAGTGGTCTGCACTACCCATTGCGGAACGTGCGGCCAAATTGGGTGCCGCTGGTGCACCTGCGTTGGGTGTAGAGATTCAGGTGGACGCTCAAGGCGAGGTTCTTGCACGCGGCAACACAGTGATGCAGGGTTATTGGAACCAGCCTGCGGAGACCGAGAAAGCCATCGTTGACGGATGGTTCCACACGGGCGACGGTGGCTATATCTCGGAAAACACGTATCTCACCATTGCAGATCGCAAGAAAGACGTCATTGTGTCGGGAGGTGAGAATGTGTCGTCAATTGAGGTTGAAGATGCAGTGTTCTCTCATCCCGATGTTGCCGAAGTTGCAGTCATTGGAATTCCTGATGAGAAGTGGGGAGAAAAAGTTCTGGCCCTGGTGGTAAAGACTCCAGACTCAGCCCTCACGGAAGCCGATTTGATTGCCTATGTGCGCACCAAACTTGCGGCGTACAAGTGCCCCAAGGTGGTGGAGTTCCGCACCGAACTTGCCCGAACGGCTACCGGAAAGCTTCAGAAGTTCATTCTTCGTGCCCCGTACTGGGAAGGCTTCGAACGACAGGTGAATTAGTCCGTCTCAGAAGTGACCTGCCTACTAGTTGGTAGGGGACTAGGTTTGACATATGGACGACCTGGCCCTTCTCTCCGAACTTGAACCAGAGGCAGAGCGTCTCTTGAATCGTCACCTAGAGAGTGCCGAAGACTGGTACCCGCACGATTATGTGCCTTGGGATCGCGCGCAACGTCTGCTCACCGATGGTTTCTCTTATGGCGAGTCCGAACTGCCAGAAGGTGTTCGATCTGCATTGCTGGTGAACCTTCTTACCGAAGACAACTTGCCGTGGTACACGCGCACTATTTCACGCATGTTCGGCGGTGAATCTGCGTGGGGTACGTGGGCGCAGCGTTGGACCGCAGAAGAAGGACGTCACGCCATTGTGATGCGTGACTACATCACGGTAAGTGGACTGGTGGAGCCGCGGGAACTTGAAGACGGTCGTATGGCTCAGGTGAGCAGTGCCATTGTTCCAGAACCAGAATCTGCAGCAGACGGCATGTGTTACGTGGCCGTGCAAGAACTTGCAACTCGTATTTCTCATCGCAACACCGGAACCATGCTGGACAAAACGGGTTACGACGTGATGATGAAATTGTCAACTGACGAGAACCGACACCATCTCTTTTATCGAGACATGGTCACAAAGTTGTTAGAACTGAATCCATCATTGGCAGTCGAGGCACTAGAGCGTCAAATAGTGAACTTCGCAATGCCAGGAGTGGGAATTCCGGGGTTCGCCGAACACTCGAAGGCCATTGCTCAAGCGGGCATTTACGATTTTGCTATTCACCACGAGAAAATCATCATGCCGTTGGTGTTTCGCCAGTGGGCCATCGACAAAGTTGAAGGACTCTCGGCGAACGCCGAGAAAGCCCGTGACAATTTGATGCGTCACATTGAGCGCGTGGGCAAGGTGGCCAAGCGTCAAGCCGAACGGCGTGCTGCGGCCGAAGCCGCCGTCGTTGCCTAAAGGCTGGGGAACTGAATGCGCAAGTCGCGCTTCAAGGCCTTGCCCGATGCGTTTCTTGGAATTGCGTCAACAAAGCGAACCGCGGTTGGCATCTTGAAGCGAGCAAGTTTCCCTTCGCAGTGAGCCAAAACGGTGGCTTCATCAAGGGCGGGGTCTTTCTTCACCACCACTGCAAGTGGAGTCTCGCCCCACTTTTCTGACGGCACCCCAATGACAGCAACGTCGGCAACACCAGGATTACCCAGAATGACATTTTCAAGTTCAGCAGGGTAGATGTTCTCGCCACCAGAGATGATCATGTCTTTTAGGCGGTCCTGAATCCAGATGAAACCTTCGGAGTCACGTGTAGCGACGTCGCCGCTGTAGAACCAGCCATCGCGAATTGCTTCAGCCGTTGCATCGGGACGATTCCAGTATCCGGTCATGATGTGCCCGCCGCGAATGAGCACTTCGCCTGGTTCATCTACATCACATTCAGAGCCGTCTGGGCGCACCAGCTTCACATCGGTGTGGAAGAACGCCTTGCCGGTAGAGCCGGCCTTTCGAAGAGCATCTTCTGGAGTTGTGAGGCATGCTGGGCCACAGGTTTCGGTAAGGCCGTACACCTGGTGGATCTCGATGCCCATTTGTGCATAGGCCTCAATAAGAGCCTTAGGCACAGGTGCTGCACCGCTCAGGAACCAACGAAGGGTGCTGTGGTCGTGTGTGGCGGGGTCGTACACCATGCGACATGCACCCAGCATTGCGGGAACCAGAAGTGCGTTGTTGATCTTTTCGTCACGAACAAGTTCCCACACCTTTACGGGGTCGAAGGCGCGCATGAGAATGTGTGCAAGACCGCGGTACGCACCAACGATGGCAGGAGTAAGTGCACCTACGTGGAACAGTGGCATGGGGTTGAGATAGCGGTCGCCAATGCAGAAATCACTTGTGGCATTCAGTGTGATGAGTGCTTCCATCTGTGTTGTGTGGGTGTGCATGACACCCTTTGGTAAACCTGTGGTTCCCGATGTGTACATGATGTACAACATGTCGTCATCAAAAGCGGTGATTTCTGGTTCGGTCGATGGTGCAGGGTCAACAAGTTCGTTGAATCCCTTCGCAAATGGTGGTTTGGTGGCGTCACTACCGGTGTGAATCCACACGTTGATGTCGGTCTTGTCTCCGCGTGCGTGAAGTTCTGCAACTGATGGCAAGAACTCTTCGCCATAGAACAAAACGGTGCTACCGGAATCTTTCAAAATGAATTCAAGTTCGTCGGGAACAAGTCGCCAGTTGAGTGGCACAACAACGGCGCCCATCTTTGCGATTGCAAAGAATGCACTGATGAATTCGTGCGAGTTCATCATGAGAAGCGCAACACGATCACCTTTTTTGACGTGGGGCGTTAACGCGTTTACAACTTGGTTGGTGCGCGCATTCAATTCTGCATAGTTGAATCGTTTATTGGCTGCAACGTCGAACAACGCTTCGTTGTCCGGATTCATGTGAGCACGCTTAGTGAGGATGGAACCAATGTTTGAACGCATGCGCAAAATCTAGGACAAATTCAGTACTTTTCGAAACGTCAGGTTGATGCGTGGAAGGGTGAGTTTTGTTTCCCGCGGTATTCGGTGTTGCCAGCAGGATTGGCTAAGCCCCGACATGATGAGTAGAGACCCATGGGGGAGGAGAACACTTACTACCTGATGCGTCTCGTTATGGCGAAAATCGAAGCGCCGTTCTGCACCCAAGCTGACCGATGCAATGGTGGGTTCTGGACCATTCACCATCTCGTCGTCGGCGTGCCATCCCAAATGGTTATTTCCATCTTTGTAGTAGTTGGCCAGTACGCCGTTGAAGCGGGTATTTGCCTGGTGTGAGCATTTGTCTCGAATGTGGCTCAGCGCTGGCGTCCACGGGTGTGCGGTGCGAGTGGCCCCCGAATAGGCGTATGTGACGCCATCTGAGATCCACGCAGATTGTCGGGGCTCTGGAACAATGTTCCCAAACATGGCCAATTCCTGGGTCTCCCACGGAACGCCAGACAACAATTCACGGAAGAGTTCGTCAGCTTCGTCTGCGGCGAAGAAATTGGGAATGAGAATCGCCGAACCATCACCTGGCAGTTGCTCTCCGCCAAAGGGGAGCGAAGGTTGATGCGGCACACCTCTTATCTAAGGCAAGATGGGGCTATGTCGTCAAATTCAATTCCGCGTCCAACTACCCCTCGTCTGGCTCCTGTCACTCATGCAAGCGATGAAGTAAATGAGTTACTTGGTCGAGGCATAGACGCACCCGATGGAACTCCGCTGAACATCTTTGCAACGTTGGCTCACCATCCAGCCGTCTTAAAGAGGTTTTTGAACTATGCCGGATACTTTCTCAATAAAGGTGTACTTCCACCACGAGAGCGCGAGATAGTCATCTTGCGGGTGGGATGGAACTGCAGGGCTGTTTATGAATTCGGACAGCACACACTGATTGGTCAACGAGTTGGTCTCACTACTGAAGAGATCGCCAGCCTGGCCACGAATTCGTCTACACACCCATGGTCTTTGGATGATGCGGCACTCATTGCATTGTGCGATGAATTGTGTGAGCACGATTGTGTATCAGACCCAACATGGCGCACACTGGCAGCTCGTTGGAACGAGGCAGAACTAACCGAATTAGTCATGGTGGCTGGCACCTATCGACTTGTGTCCGGCTATCTGAACACCATGGGCGTGCAGTTAGACGCAGGCACTCCAGGCTGGCCCGAAGGCACAGAACTGTAAGCGACGTTATTCAGCGATGGGGTGGTGGCAGGCCACGAAGTGACCCACTGAGACCTCACGCAACTGGGGCTCTTCTTGTGCACACTTTTCTGTTGCCATAGGGCAACGCGTGCGGAAGCGACAACCAGAAGGTGGGTTGGCTGGTGATGGTGGCTCACCCTGAATGAGATTGCCCGACAGTGGACGGTCTGGGTCAGGAATGGGCACGGAGCCCACAAGAGCACGTGTGTAATGGTGCTTTGTGTTTTGGTAGATCTCGTCGGGTGTGCCAATTTCGCACACCTTGCCCAAGTACATCACCATTACGCGGGTGCTCACAGCCTTCACCACTGCAAGGTCGTGCGAGATGAAGATGAGTGTGAGGCCGTAGCGATCTTTCATGTCTTGCAGCAGGTTCAAAATTTGAGCCTGCACCGACACGTCGAGAGCCGACACCGGTTCGTCACAGATGATCATTGTTGGGTCGAGTGCTAGTGCGCGTGCAATGCTGATTCGCTGGCATTGGCCACCAGAGAATTCATATGAGCGACGGTCGCGTACAACAGCAGGGTCAAGGTTTGCTGCACCAAGAAGTTCGTCGATCTTTGCATCGATTTCTACTTGGTTGCCGCGGTTCCACACACGCAACGGTTCGGCAAGCACTTCGCTAACAGGCAAGCGTGGGTCGAGCGATGAAATGGGGTCTTGGAAGATCATCTGCATGGCGGGACGCATGTCTCGCAGCTCTTTCTTACCCATGGACGTGAGTTCCTTTGAAAGGAAGTTCACTGAACCACCGGTGGGATGTGGCAACTGCAAAACAGCCTTGCCAAGCGTTGACTTACCACAGCCAGATTCGCCCACAACAGCAAGCGTTTCTCCACGTACAAGGTCGAAGCTGACATTAGAGACTGCCTTAACGACGTTGCCCTTACCCACGTTGAACTCAACGTTCAAGTTACGAACAACCAATACACGATCGCTGTCGGGGCGATGGTGGGGGAAGAGTTGCTTTTCTTCTTCTGGCGAGAGAGGACGCTTTGCCTCTTGCTCTGCCAGGTACTTCTTTACGCTGTTGAGGCCTTTAAAGCCCAGACGCAAGAGAATCTTGATAACGAGACCATCTAGGGCAGTCATTAGTTTGCTCCTCCGATTGGGAACCAGCAACGGTAGTAGTGGTTGTTGCCACCGTCGGTAAGTGGTGGTGTTTCGGTACGGCACTTGTCTGTGGCATACGCGCAACGATTTGCGAAGGCACAGCCCACCAGTTCTTTGGTTGGGTCGGGGAGGCGACCTTCAATGACAGGAAGGCGGGTTCCGGTGGGTGTTTCCAAACGCGGAATGGACTTCAGCAACGCTTCTGTGTATGGCATTTTCATGTTGCTGAACAACTGCCTGGTTGGCGCGTATTCAACAATGTTGCCTGCGTACATCACCGCAATTTTGTCGGTGTGGCCGGCAACCACGCCAAGGTCGTGAGTGACCAGAATCATTGCCATATTCGATTCGCGACGCAGTTCGGTGAGAAGTTCCAATACTTGCGCCTGAACAGTTACGTCAAGCGCCGTTGTGGGCTCGTCTGCAAACAGCAACTGAGGTTCACATGACACTGCGATAGCAATCATGATTCGCTGACGCATACCACCAGACAACTGATACGGGAACTTGCGCAACATTCCCTCAGGATCGGGAATACGAACGCGTTTCAGAATTTCTACAGCCTTTGCTTTCGCTGCCTTTTTGTCCATTCCGAGACGAACAATGAGACTCTCTGTTACCTGTGTGCCAATACGGCGAACAGGGTTGAGTGCTGTCATGGGATCTTGGAAGATCATGGCCATATCGATGCCCCACAATTCGCGCACAACGTCGGGTGCGGCAGTGAGAAGCTCTTGATCTTTGAAGACAACAGAGCCAGTCCGTGTTGCGGTGCTGGGCAGAAGTCCCATGATTGCGCGGGAGAGAACAGTTTTTCCTGAACCAGACTCGCCTACAACACCCAGGCTTTCGCCCTTGTTGAGAGTGATGGACACATCGCGCACAGCTCTGAGATTGCCGCGAGGCGTCGCGAACTGAACAGACAGCCCGTCGACGGTAAGTAACTCGCTCATATCTTTGACTCCCTCTTGTCCAGGCTTGATCTGACGTAGTCGCCGAACCAGTTACTTGAGATAACGGTTAGAGCGATGAAGAGCGCAGGTAGGTATACCTCGTGCGGGCTGTAGGCAATATTGCCGCGTCCGTTTGCCAGCATTGAGCCCCAGCTGGCTCCACCGGGAATACCAATTCCCAAAATGGAGAGTGAGCCTTCAACGATGATGACCGAACCGATGGCCAAGAAACCGATGGACAAGATGGCCGGTGCAACGTTGGGAAGAATGTGCTTGAAGATGATGGTGAAGCTCTTTGTTCCCATGGACTTCGATGCCAGAACAAATTCACGGTTGGTCCACTGCAATGCAGAACCGCGTGAGATACGACCCAAAATTGGAATGATGACGATGATTAGTGAGGCGATAAGCACCATCACTCGGCGATTCGTTGACGCTGGATTGTCGGCGTCTGAATACGCAAACACCGACAACAAAGCAAGTGACAACACCAAGTTTGGAATTGACAACAAGATGTTGAAGATTGACACCACGATGAGGTCGTACTTACCGCGGAAGTATGCAGCGGTAATTCCGATGAGTGCTCCAATTCCGCCACCAATTAATACCGATGCGAAAGAAATGAACACCGACAAACGGGCTCCGTTTACAAGACCAGCCAACATGTCGTAGCCGTCTTGAGTGGTACCTAGAAGGTGGCGCGGACTAAATGGTCCGACACCAAGGTCATCGAAGAATGCTTCATCCCATTGTGGCAATGGCAAGATCCATCCGAACAGGCCAATGAAGACCATGAGTCCTAGCCAGGACCCAGCGAGATAAAACCCGACTGGTCGACTCTTTCTTGTTTTCACGCTTTTCCGTCCTCTTGCTTTATAAAAATGTTCTTAGCCACGACGTTCCCGAGTACGGGGATCGATGGCGTTGGTGAGTAGGTCGACAATTGTGTTGAAGAACACGTAGGCGAACGAGATGAGCAGAATGAGTGTCTGCATAGCAATTACTTGACGAGCGCCAATTGAGTAGAACACTTCGTATCCAATTCCGGGAATAACGAAAATGGTTTCGATAACGATGGTGCCACCGATGAGGCCGCCCATGTTGAGCGCGGCAGATGTAAGCAGGGTGGTGCTAGACGGACGGAACACGTGGAACCACAAGACTCGCTTGTTGGAGATTCCCTTTGAGGCCGCCATGGTGACGTAGTCCTCTTTGAGTGTTGCTATGACGTCGGTGCGCAACAAGCGTGTATACGACGAGGTGAGGCCAACGGCGATGCTGATGACGGGAAGAACCATGAGCTTGAAGTGTTGACCCAAGTTCTCGCTTGGCTTTACATAGCCAATGGGGTCTACCCAGCCCAGCTTCACAGCAAAAATGAGCGACATGATCAGTGCGAGCGCAAAGCTGGGGAAGGAAACAAGGGTGAACAATGTGCTGCTGACGATGCGATCGAAACGGCTGTTCTCTTTATATGCAGAGATAAGACCAAGTGGAATGGCAAACGAAAGTGCAACAATTTGCGCGTACAGAATGAGTTGAAGAGAAACGGGGAGAGTTGCTTTGATGACTTCAAGCACATCGCGTGTTCCGCCATTTAAGTAGTACTTGCCGAAATCTCCGCTGAGAAGACCGCTAAACCAATGCCAAAAAAATCCGAAGACTCCGCGGTCGAGACCTACTTCAACGCGAATGGCGCTGACAACTCCTTCTGGTGCACCGCCAGCAATAAGTTGTGCCGGATCACCAGGTAACTGCCACATAAGGCATGACAACAAGAACGAAGCAATGGTGATAACCAACGCCATTCCAACCAGGCGTTTTGCGATTACTTGCAGAAAATTCATCCGCCCCCCTTAGCTAATAAAACAATAGTAATTCAGAAGAAGGAGCGACACCCCATTGGGGTGTCGCTCCCGCTTCACACGTAAATTCAGTGAAATTTACTTAGTTGGCTTTTGAACGCCGCTCCAGTCAATTCCCCAGTTGGTTACTGTTCGCTGAGTAACGCCGGTCTTCAACTGAACCTTGCCAATGTTGGTCAGGCCATTCTTCTTGTTCACAAACATTGTGTAGTAGAAGTGCTGGATTGAACCCATGTAGCCCTCTGTCTGCAGGTAAGCAGTACCTTGACGGTACAAACGCTGTGCTGCAGCCTTCGAGGTCTGAGCCTGTCCACCCTGGAAGAACTCGTTCACCTTGGTGTCTGTGTGCTTGTTGAGTCCGAGGACTGAACCAATGCTTGAAGCAAAGATTCGGGCCGAAGAGGTTGAACCTGCATACGCATTTGTTAATACGAATGGAAGGTTGAACGACACGTCGGTTCCTTCGAACAGCAAGATTGCAATTGCGTCGTAGGCGTTCTGGTCCGCAGCAGATGATGCTCCGGAGTTGAATGCCTTGGCAATGATCTGTGCTGCTTCTTCAACAACCATGTCCACCTTGATGCCACACTTTGCCCATGTCGCAATAAGGAACTTTGCGTTGCCTTGTGACGACGATGAAACGTCTGCAGGAATAGTGAACTTCAACTCTGTGTTCTTTGCTGGATCTTCAGCCTTCCAAGCAGCCACATAGCTCTTCGACTTGGCAACGCTGTATGCCTGGAATCCCTTTGTGGTGTACATGGTGCTGCGTGGTCCAACAAGTGACTTGGCGACTACGCCTTCACCGCGGGTACGAACCTTGACAAAGTTTGCACGGTCCAAGCAGTGCAGAACAGCCAAGCGGGCATTCTTGCTCTTGAATGGAGAGTTCGCCTTGCCCTGGTTCAACCAGAGTGATGGGTAGTAGTCGTTTGGTGACTTGAATTCGGAAACAAGGCTCTTGCGCTTACGAAGGTCTTGAATGAACTTTCCTTCGGCTGCGGCTGAGAACATTGCTGCGTCATATGCACCGGTACGAATTGCGGCTGCGCGCTGTGAACCTTCTTTAATGTTCACAAACTTGATGCCGTCCAAGTATGGCAACTTGTCACCAGTCTTTGGATCCGTGCGCCAGTAGCTGGCGTTGCGGACAACATTCAATTCATCGGTGCTAACGGTTGTGTGGTTGTCGGCTGTCTTGAATGGGCCCGTACCAATTGGGCGACCAGTTGAACAGCGGTCCTTGCTTGCTGTGCCAGTGAACTGTGCTGGTCCACGCATGAACAAACGACCAGATGCGTACAGCATTCCGGGAACGTCGTTCTGTGCACGGTCAAGCGTGAGACGCACCGTGTGTGAGTCGACAACATCAACCTTGGTGATGTTTGCACCGAAAGCAGCTGACGTACCCAAACCAATTGATGATTGGAAGAAGGTGAGGTCAGGAAGCTTGTCGAGTCCGATGGACTTGAGGTAGCCACCAGCCTTGTTTCCACCAGACAAGAGAACGTCAAGCGAACCCTTGTCGGCAAATGTGCCCAAAGCGGTCAGCAACGAGAGACGTCCAACTTTGTCCTCTGTTTTCATGGTTGATGTAACACCAAGGTTGGTCAGCACGGCTGCACCAGTTGCACCAGCAGCAGCACTGCTCAGTGTGGTGAGAACGGTTGTTGCATGAGTGATGTACGGCGCAGTTGCTGCTGCAGCGAGAGCGGCGTTAGCAGCCTTGTGACCCAAGAGGTAATCAAGGTTTGCCTTCACTGCATCTGCATTGAAGTCGGTGCCATCGTGGAACTTAATTCCCTTACGCAGGTAGATGTCCCATGTCTTCATGCCGTTCGAGCTCTTTGAGCCCGATGCAAGCAAGCCGATCATGTCTCCACCATTGGTCTTTTCAAACAATGTTTCGTAAATGGTACGCATGACCATCAACGAAGAGTTTGCGTTGTTGTTTGCAAAGCAGAATCCGGCGTTGGTGTCAAAAATGGCCACCTTCGCTGTTCCGCCGTACTTGGAAGTCGCTTGCGGTTTTGCCGCCTGACTTCCAGCTGCAGTCACAGTGGACACCGCAACAGTTGCAGCAAGTGCTGCACCTACGCGACGCAACACTCGTGACCGATTGGTCTGACGTTGAGTCATTGAGTTACCCCCAAAGTTGGCACACCACCGTGGTGTGACTGCAGTCACGATAGCAGGGGGTGCAATGTTGCTCCTAGACAAACGCAAAGAAAACAACTTGTGTTGGGCAATCGATTAATTGCACATGGTCACAAGGGTGAGTAGTTCTAACTGCCGCTCAGGTGGCTAATTACAGCGATGTCAGTAGGTGCACTTTGATGGCGCCGGCCTTGCGGTCGGCGGCTACGGCAAATGCCTCTTGTGCATCGGAAAGGGCGAATCGATGCGTGATGACGGCAGAAGTAATGGACGGAACACGGTGCAGGATGTCGACGGCTTCTTGAAAGTCGTGGTGCTCTTGGGTGTGGCCATAAAAGATGGACGGCACCACGGTGATTTCTTTCAGCAGCATCTGGTTGTTCAGGGCTACGGGTGTCCAGAACATGCCGAACTCAAGAAGTGATCCGCCAGGCCTAGTTGCAGTGATGCAGGTGTCGAACGACTGCTGTGTGCAGACGGCATCAAACGACGCGTCGTAGTTGCTGCCAGCTTGGCGAACCGGCGTTACTCCTAACTGCTCTGCAGCGCGTTCTTGATGGGGGTGGCGAGCAACGATGTCTACTGCGACTCCGCGGTCGCGCAGTACCGCCGCAGCCAACAAACCAATGGACCCTGCGCCAACGACAACGGCTGTGCTTCCGTTTTGAACATTCATGCGGTTGATGCCGTGCAACACAACCGCGAGGGGTTCAACAAGTCCAACGCACGACGGATCTGTACCTGTCGGTATTTCAAAAAGTCGATCTTCGGTTGCACGAACAAACTCAGCAAGTCCACCATCACGTGAAATGCCGTGACTATTGCGTAATGCTTCTGCGCACAGTTGTGAATGGTGTGTTGAACAGTGACTGCACGAACCACACGCGCCGGTTGGTCGCACGGCAACAAGTCGTCCATCGGTTGTGTATCCACCAAACTCGTGACCAAGCACGACGTTGACGAGTCCGTTTTCAATCATGTGAAGGTCGCTGCCACAGATACCAGATGATGTGACGGCGATGAGTTCGCCATCACCTTCGGGAATGTCGCGATCGACGACGGATACTTTGCCTTGTGATGCGGTAACAGCGAGCATGGTGTAACCGTAGCGGTTCACGTTATGTCGTAGGCGGGGATGGTGCCGTTGTTGATGTTGTTGATGTTGTTGTTGTAGTGCTAGTGGACGACGTCGTTGTGGTGTCCGGTGGCAACGTGGTGGTCGTCGTTGTCGTGGTGGATGTGGTGGTGGATGTAGTAGTGGTGCTTGCGTTCACGATGGTGTCACCAAATTGCATCAACTGCTTTACAGAAAAGTTTGCGCGTGTGCGGTATCCGTTCACTGTGAGGTGAACTCCATCTGCAATAAACCGACTTACGCGATTGGGCACAAAATGAGAATTCCAATCGGCAATCATTAAATTTGGCCACTTTGCTTGTGCTGTACGAAGCGCTTTGTTAAAGCGAGACGCTCGCAGACGCCAGTCACTGCGACCAGTGGCGGAAAACTCAAGGGTGAACCACAACACGGGTAGGCCACGAGATTCAACCATCACTTTGTCAATCACCCACGATGGGTACCACGACTCTGATTTTGAGATCATGTCGTTTGTGCCCAACGCGATAACGATGGCGGTGGTGTGCGACGTGCGCCGAGTTCGAAGTGAAGAAGCCCCCGTAGACGCAGTACGGCCAACACGTGCGTCCATGATGACTTTTGTCCAGATGAGTGAATCTCGTGCTTTGCGGGCAAGTGACCCGAAGGCGTCGGAGCCAACAGTGAGGGAGTCGCCAATAAAGAGGAGGGTTCCTTGACCATTGACCCCAATGAGTCGTGGAGCAGTATGTGCACGAACCGGGGTAGGCAACGCAAATGCACTTACCAGGAGTAAGGCGACCAGTGCACGAGACACCACAGAGCGGGTGCGGTAAGTGAGGGCACGGGCGAACACCTCTTCATTGTGGCAAGGTGGAGAGGTGATGCGCAGGCACTTCCTTACGTATTTGGCTCTGTCCACTATGGCGGTGGCACAGCCGCTGTTGGACCTCTATGGGAAGAACCCCACCATTTTCTCAGCCTCGAAGATGTCTACCGTTGAGTCGGCGTTCTTTGTGTTGGCCATCCTTTTAGGACCAGCAGTTGCTGCAACCCTTCTTGATCGCGTCACCCGATGGTTTGGACCCAAAGTCAATGAGTCCATGCGCCTATGGCTTATTGCTGGCTTTTCCTTCCTGCTCGGTTTGGCAATTGCTCGGTGGCTCAACGTTGACGGCAATGTTGGGTCACTGGCTATTGGTGCGCTGGTGGCTGTGGTGTTGCCTCTCTTGTATGACACGCAGAAAGTCATTCGCGAATGGTCGCGTTGGTTGGCCATTTTGTCTGTGGCAGTTCTAGCGAACGCGGTCTTGCAGTTGCAGCCCGTTTTGTTCATGACGAACGGCCCGCAATCTGATGCAGTCATCAAAAATTCGGAAGTCTCTGTTTTTCAGATTGTCTTCGATGAGTTTCCTCTCTATGCATTGCTGGCCGAAGACGGAACAATTAATGCCGAGCGATATCCCGGTTTTGCCAAATTGGCATCTGAGTCAACGTGGTTTCGCAACGCAGTAGCGGAGTCGAACTTCACTCACCAGGCGGTTCCGGCGCTACTGGCATCGGTTGTTCCACAACAGGCTGGTGGACCGTTTTTGGCTCAGTACCCAAAGAACATCTTCACCGTGTTTGCAGGGAAAACAGCAGTGGGTGGCATTGAGCCCGTCACTAGTTTGTGCCCACCTGATGTGTGCGGTGGTTCAACAGGGTCGACAGGTTCGTTCTCACCGTCCCGTGTGAAATCGTTCTTTCGCGATGCCAGTTATGTGTACGCCCATCGCGTGTTTCCGCCGTTTCTTCGCAGCCGAGTCCCATCTATTGAGGGCGCTTGGGGCGGATTTGGCGCCGTAGCAGACAAGTTCAAGGAACAGTTCGGTGTTGGTGCTTTGTCCCAAATTGATGCACTTGGTCGCGGAGTAAAAGCAATGGTGAACGATCCGTCTCCGCGTGTGCAGGTGACGCACGTGCTGTTGCCTCATGCGCCATGGCGTGTCACTCCGGACATGCGCGTGGCTCCCTTGTCGAAGGCAATTAGTACGGCAAACCCTGAGAGTGAAGATGGCGTACGCGACACGTACCAAACTTTCTTGTATCAGTTGGCCGCGGCAGATAAGGCGATTTCTGAAGCCATGTCGACGCTGAAAGAAGCGGGGCGCTGGGACAACACGTTGTTTATTGTTTCGGCCGATCACGGAATTTCTTTCTTACCCACGCTGCCGCAGCGTCATACCGACTTTGTTGATATGGAACAAGCCAACGACATTTATCGTGTGCCGTTACTTATGAAGTTCCCGAATCAGGTGGCGGCTTCGGTCAGCGACTGTGCAGTGACCAACTTGGACGTCTTGCCCACCATTCTTGAAGTCACGGGAACCACTACATCGTGGGAATTTGCTGGTGAGTCTGTCGCGCAAGAGTGCCCATCGGGTCGCGAACGAAGGGTGGTTTCGGCAACTGGTGAATCACAAGTCTTTTCAGGTGGTTTTAGCGAAGCACGAGACCGCGCTCGGCACTATGCAACCGTTGTCAGCAACGTTGGCAACATTCGCCGAGTAGCTGCAGTTGGTAGCTCCGCTTCTCTAATTGGTCAGCCTGTCACCAGTGCTGGCGCGAGCACAGATGTTGCATCGTGGACGCTCAACCAAAAGAAGATGTTTACAAAAGTGTCCGACACACGTGGAAGTCGCGTTCCGTCATTAATCACCGGAACAATCTCTTTGACCGGACCTACAGAAATCGGTACCGAGGGCGTCGTGGTAATCAACGGTGTTGCAGCCGGGGTTATTGGTGAGTTATCTGGCGTACGTGATGTAGTGGAATACACCGCCATTCTTGACTATTCGTTACTTACCGATGGCGCCCACACCGTCGAGTTGTACGTTCGTTCTGCGGACGGCACACTGTCAAAGGTGGGCGCACCCAAGTAGCTATTCGCTCGTGGTGTGATTTCTCCACGCATCACCATCGTGTAGTTCTTTGACGGTGTTTGGTACGTCGGCTGTAGCAACTGGCTTACTAATGAAATAGCCCTGTGCGCGATGACACTCAAGTGATTGGAGTGTCAGCAGTTGTCCTTCGGTTTCTATTCCTTCGGCAACAACATCGGCACCCAACGCATCGGCCATTGCAATGATGGTCTTCACAAGGTTTCGCGTACCAATGTCGTCGGTGATGTTCTGCACAAAGGCTCTATCAATTTTTACGCATTGAATAGGGAACTGTTGCAGTAGAGAAAGAGACGAATATCCAGTGCCGAAGTCGTCAATGGCGATACGTACACCCAATGTGTTTAATCGCCGCAATGCAGACAAGGCCTGGGCTGGCTCGGTGATCATTACCGATTCGGTGACTTCAAGCCATAACTGTTCTGCAGGAATTCCTGTGGCCTGAAGGGCATTGCTGACGGTGGCAACAAATTGCGGATCATTCAATTGTCGAGGCGACACGTTGACACTCATGGTGGTGCTTGGCGTGACAACACCAGTTTCTATCCATTGGCGTAAATGTGTGAGTGCGTCGTTAATTGCCCACGAACCAAGAGGAACAATTGTTCCTGTCTCTTCGGCGATGGGAATGAACTCTGCTGGGGAGACCGCAGCGCCATCGCTTCGGTTCCATCGCATTAACGCCTCGAAACCAACGACTATGCCAAGGTCTATGTCCACAATGGGCTGGTGAACGAGATGAAGTTCGTTTCGTTCCAATGCGCGGTAGAGCGCCGTTTCAACATCGAGTCGTTGAGACACGGTGTGCAGCATGGAGTCATCGAAGAGCGCAATGCAGTTTCGGCCCGCACCCTTTGCCCGGTACATGGCCGTATCGGCATGACGTAACAGATCGTCTGCGCTGAGTTCCATTGCTTTTGGCGCATATGCAACACCAATACTGGCTGTAACGAACATGTCACCTTCGGGTGTGGTGACCGGCTCCCGGAAAGCGTCAAGAACTTGTTCGGCCAACAGAACTGATTGAGTGGGGCTTTCTGTCGTGGGATCGAGGACAACGAACTCGTCTCCTGAAATGCGAGCCACAGTGGCGTGTTGGTTCACACTGGTCAACAGTCGCGATGCCACATGCATAAGAACGTCGTCGCCAATTGAGTGACCGAGACTGTCGTTGATGTTCTTAAACCTGTCCACATCAATAAAGAGAACGGTGGGTTGACGATTCGTGCGCCACGATTGTTGGACGGCGTTCTCTATGTGTTCCAACATCAGGACACGATTTGGTAGTCCGGTTAACGAGTCGGTAAGTGCATTGCGAACAAGCCGCTCTTGTGTTCGTGCATTTGACCTGACCGATTGAATAATGCGAACCATTGCTGCGATGGCCAACACCGAGACCGACAATGTGCGAACCACACGATCTTGTGTTCCGTGAGCATCGGTAAGAGCCAACACAATGATGGGGGCAATAAGCGACACGGTGGTTGTGAGGAGTCGAGTCATAAGTGGTGGCGACAATCTGACCGAACCCGGTTTATGAACATCGCGAACCGACGGATGGAGAAGCGCGGCGCCTGCCAAACCAGCAGCCATCAAGAATGGCGCAACAAATGTTGTTTCATTAATTGTGATGTCGCCCCGAAAGGACAACGCACGTAGCACCACGCCCACCAAACCAAGACCAATTGCAACGCCAAACATTCCTACGGCAATCGTGGGTGATGTGTCTGAAAACAAAAGGGTTGCAAGGAGGAAAAGAACAACCATGGCTACACCAAGCGATGCTGCTCGCAATGTGGTGAGCGAAGTTGTTGCGTTGGTGTCAATAAGCGGCCGAACAAGAACTACCCAGATAAGAACCCATGCACCCATGGCGACGATGACCCCGTCTGCAAGCACCGCGGATGCGCGAGATCCGAGTCGACGTTTGACAAAAACGGCGAGACCCAGGGCAAGGGTTGCTTGTGACAGCACCATCAACGTTTCAATTGTTGAAGCCGATGTAGTTGCACGAGACAATGCGAGAGCAAAGCCCAACGGGACACAGCTCACTACGAGTGTGGCTAACACCGTGAATGATGGTTTGTGGACAGGGGAGCCCACAACGACACCAAGGCCCAATACGGCAAGTGCCGTCCATGCCCATGGGGAAGCGAGTGATTCGGCCAGAAAACCATGAGCGGCCCCGACGATGATTGCGGCTATGGACGCAGCCCATGAAGCCGTGGAAAGAGCCCTACGCACCTGTGTCCTCTGTTTTTGACATGTTGCGACCGCCCATTACGAACCACTGTGACGGTACTACGGGTGCTTTGTCCTGCTGTGGAATCTCAGGGAACCCAGCCGTATCGGTAGTCTGAAGGGCAGATGAGCACAGTCGCCCCCACCGTCACGGTCGTTGTTCCGGGCACGCATCTCATGGCCGAGTTGTTGGGTCAACGAGATGAACTCTTGCGGCGTGTCGAAGAATCATTTCCCGATGTGTCTGTTGTTGTTCGCGGAAACGAAATTCATTGTGCCGGTCCGCGCGCACATCAAGTGGGCAAATTGTTCGAAGAGATGGTGTTGTTGTTGCAGCGTGGCGAACGGCTTGACCAGTCGGTGATGGACAGAAGCATTGTTATGGTGCGCGCAGAACAACGCCCCTCCACTGTGCTCACCGACGACATTCTGAAAGGTTCACGTGGGCGGATGGTTCGACCCAAGACCGCTGGTCAGAAAAGATATGTCGACGCCATCCGAGAAAACACCGTCACCTTCGGTATTGGTCCAGCAGGTACCGGAAAGAGTTGGTTAGCGGTGGCCATGGCTGTGCAGGCTCTTCACGCGCGTCAAGTGCAGCGCATTATTCTCACCAGACCTGCTGTCGAAGCAGGTGAGCGTCTGGGTTTCCTGCCTGGAGACTTGATGGCAAAGATTGACCCGTATTTGCGTCCGTTGTACGACGCATTATTCGACATGGTGGAAGCAGAAGCCGCACAGAAATTAATAGAACGGCAGACTATTGAGGTGGCTCCGTTGGCCTTTATGCGTGGACGAACCCTCAACAATTCCTTCATCATTTTGGACGAAGCACAGAACACAACCCCAGAACAGATGAAGATGTTTCTCACTCGTATTGGTTTTGGTTCAAAGGTTGTTGTTACAGGAGACGTATCGCAAATCGATGTTTCCGATGGCCGTAGCGGATTAGTCGGACTTGAGAAAAAACTTGGCAACATCGAGTCTCTTTCTTTCGTCACATTGGACGGATCCGATGTTGTGCGTCACCGAATTGTCGCCGACATTGTCGCTGCGTATGAACGAGCGGGCTCGTCAGACAGATCGTCGTCTAAACGGGGTCAGCAACGTGGGTGATTCTCGACCGCGTATCGATGCCCCCAAGCGTGCTGGTGGCGATGGTGTGCCTGAAGTGTTCTGTTCCGATGAACAATCGGATGTACCCATAGACCTTCCTAAATGGAGAAATCTTGCTATTCAGGCATTGCGAGCAGAAGGCGTACGTGGAGGGTGTGAGCTGTCTTTGTTCTTCGTTGACGAAGCAACAATTGCCGACTTAAATTCCGAACACATGGGCAAAGTCGGCCCTACAGATGTGCTGTCTTTTCCGTTGGACGGTGTGGAAGTAGCGGATTCGCAAGGTCCGGGTGCGTTAACACGTGGTCCTGCTCGGCCACACACAGATCATGACGACATGCCAACTTTGCTTGGTGACGTTCTGGTGTGTCCGGCGATTGCGAAACAGCAAGCACCCGAGCATGCCGGAACACTCGATGACGAAATTGCGCTTCTCGTTGTTCACGGAATTCTTCATGTGCTTGGGTACGACCATGCAATTGAAGAAGACACCATTCGAATGAGGGAACGAGAGTTGCACATTTTGTGTGACCACCATTGGAACGGCCCAGCGCCACACGGATTCAGACAGGACCACAACGAATGATTGCTTCAGCTCCAACCACAATTGATTGGTGGATGCTCTTTGCCATCGGAGTCTTGCTGCTGGTGCTCATTGTGTTGTCCATCGCCGAGATGGGTCTTTCTAGGGTTTCAAAGCCGAAGGCACAAGCCTTGGCAGATTCGGGTGCACGGGGTGGTGCCGCACTGCTTGCCTTGGTCACTCAACCAGAACGCTGGGTGAATCCGCTTTTGCTGTCAGTGAATGTCTGTCAAACAATTCAGGCGACGCTCACGGGTGTTGTTGCTGGCCGATTGTTCGGCGCTGTTGGTGTGGCTGTTGGTGTTGTTCTGAACGTAGTTGTGTTTTTTGTGTTCGCCGAAGCAGTCCCAAAGACATACGCCGTGTTGCATTCTGATCGTGCAGCTTTGTCTACGTCGCGTCTGGTGTCGTTGCTTGTTGCCTTCTGGCCGCTACGAATGGTGAGTCGAGCGCTTATTGGTCTGACCAACATCGTGGTGAAAGGCAAGGGGCTGGAGAAGGGTCCATTCATTGGTGAACAAGAGTTCCTTGGCATTGTGGAAGCCGCCGCCGAAGAAGAAATCATCGAACATGAAGAGCGCGAACTGATTGAGTCCATTATTGAGTTCGGTGACACAGTTGTTCGGGAGATTATGCGGCCTAAGCCCGACATCATCAGTGTTGATGCGGGTTCGTCGATAGACGATGCGTTAGACGAAGCCTTCGAGCATGGTGTCAGCCGCTTGCCTGTCATGCGTGAAGACGACGAAGGCAACGAAGACGTTCTGGGAATCATTTATGCCAAAGACCTCATGCGCCGCATACGCGCAGGGGAAGGTGGGCTCACCGTTGATTCATTGGTGAGGCCAGCAATTGTTATTCCGGAAAACAAACCAGTCGCGAAGTTAATGCGCGAGATGCAACGCGAACACTTCCATATGGCAATAGTCGCCGACGAGTACGGAAGCATCGTGGGTCTTGTCACATTGGAAGACTGCTTAGAAGAACTTGTTGGCGAAATTGTGGATGAGCACGACGATGAGGTTCCCGTTGTTCGTCAATTGCCAAATGGAGAGTCGCTGGTTGACGCGGGTATGGCAATTTCCGAGTTCAACGATCACTTCCGATTGAAATTGGAAGACGACGAATTCGACACAGTAGGTGGCTATCTCTTCGGAACTCTTGAGCATGTTCCGGTTGTGGGTGAGTCCATTCAGGTCGACGGTTGGCGAATTGTGGTGGAAGCACTAGAAGGCCGTCGCATTACCGAAGTTCGTTTAAAGCCTGTCTTGGACGACGACTAACTGGCATGTGCAATTAGTTCGGCTCGCTTTGGTTTACCAAGAGCCGTGCGCGGAATACTGGTAACCACATGAAGAGCCTGCGGT
This sequence comes from Ilumatobacteraceae bacterium, assembly GCA_021299715.1. Lineage (GTDB taxonomy): Bacteria > Actinomycetota > Acidimicrobiia > Acidimicrobiales > Ilumatobacteraceae > UBA2093. The sequence continues at coordinate 373,473 of JAJTEL010000002.1, forward strand.
GCGCAATGCGCGGGAAGTGTTGATTTCACAAACTCTCTCGCCTCAGACAAGTTGAGTGTGTGGCCGTCGTGTAGCACCACCCATGCAGTGACTGCATGACCCCACTGAGCATCGGGAACTCCACCAACACAGACATCGGCAATTGACGGATGCGTACCAAGAACGTCTTCAACTCGTTCTGGCCACACGTTTTCGCCACCTGAGATAATGAGGTCGCCCTCTCGTCCTTCCACGTTCAGTAAGCCGTTTTGGAAAGTTCCCATATCTCCGGTGCGGAACCAGCCAGAGTTGTCTAACGGAGAATGACCGTCTCTGTAGCAACGCAACAGCATTGGTGCGCGCAACCAGATGATTCCGTCTCGTATGTCAATCTCGACGCCCGTTAGCGGCGTTCGGTTGTAGACAACACCACTGCCTGTTTCGGTGAGCCCGTATGTGACGATGCAATTGTCGGGCAATGATGCAGGTGGTTTCGATCCGCCGAGGACAATGGAACGAAACAGGCTGGGATTAACGCGTTGAAGTGCGGTGGCAACAAGGGACACCAGAGTTGCGCCATTGAGAGCGGCATCGTTGTAGGCATCGACAGAAAATTGTGGTGCTGTGATGAGCGGAGTTCCCATTACGAGAGATCGAAGGACAACACTGAGGCCACCAACATGAGCAGGTGGCAGACACGCAAACCACACATCGGAACGGTCGACGCCCAAGCGAGCCGATGTGGCACGGGCACTAGCTTCAATGGCTGCGTGGGTGAGAACTACACCTTTGGGTAAACCCGTTGTGCCGCTAGTGGCAACAACGACGGCATCGCCAGGTTCAACAGGGCGACCATCAACGCGCGCATCGTCGCTTCCGTCGAAAACGAGGGTGGGCTGAATGATCTCTAGAACGCGTGCTCGCTCTGGCGCAGGGAGGCGTTGGTCCAACGGAAAGATGGCGTCACCGTTGTCCCATGCTCTCTTGATGCGGTCAACCATGGCCTGTCCACATGGCACATCGAGGCAGACCAGTTCGTTCACACATTCAGCGTATGTCCCGTGCGACACTTGACCAATGAGTTCTACGCCGTCACCTTCGTCACTGGGTTGGAAGAAATGGGTACTTGGTGCTCGTCCGCGTACCCTTCCCGCCGCCGTCGTGCCAGTCGCAGTAGGCGCAGCAAGTGCTTCTGCAGTAGATGAACCTGTGTGGTGGCGTGCGTTGGCGGCACTGGTGGTCAGCCTGGCACTGCAGGTGGGTGTGAACTATGCAAATGACTATTCAGACGGAGTTCGTGGAACCGATGAAGAGCGCGTGGGACCACTTCGACTGGTGGGATCAGGTGTTGCCACTGCGACAGCAGTAAAGCGCGCTGCATTTCTATCGTTTGGCATTGCCGCGGTCGCTGGTCTGGTGCTTGCGCTCACCACAACGCTGTGGTTATTGCTGATTGGTGTTGCATCTATTGCAGCTGCGTGGACATATACAGGCGGTCCGCGTCCGTATGGGTACGCAGGTTATGGCGAAGTATTCGTTTTCGTCTTTTTTGGCATCGTGGCAACAGTGGGTACCGAATACGTCACGGCGGAAACGTTCTCGGCGACAGGTTGGGTTGCGTCAATTGCAGTGGGGGCCTATGCGTGCGCGTTATTGGTGATTAATAACCTGCGTGATATTCCCGGCGACACTGTGGCGGGCAAACGAACCCTGGCCGTCAAGATAGGAGATGTTCGCACCCGCAAACTGTTTGCAGTTTTAATTGTCGTTGCCTTTGCAGCAATCACTGCTACATCGTTCACGGCTGGTGTGTTTACGTTATTCGGTTTGGTTGGTGTGATCGCCACGAAACCAGCTCTCGATGCGGTGGCGCGTGGCGCACAAGGCAAAGATCTCATCATTGTTCTCGGAGCCGTAGGTAAAGCCCAATTAATTCTTGGCATTACGTATGCCGCAGGAATTCTGTTAGCGCTGAGTTCGTTGTAACCAGTTGTCTAATACAGCAGCGCAGCCCGCAGGGTCTTCAAGATGCACTGTGTGGCCCACGTTTGGGTGAATGTGCAGTTCTGAATTAGGCAGTAATGAATGAAGCCGTTCGGCGATGGCACTGAATTTTTTATCGTTCTGGCCGGCTATGACTAGAACGGGTATTGCGAGTGTGTGTAGAGAATTCCACACTGGTTGTTGAGTGCCTGTACCAGCACGGCGCAAAGACGATGCCAGCCCGGACGCGCTATTCGTTAATCGCTCGTTGATACGCGCATTCTCGGTGCTCAGCCCAGCGAACATGGGATTTGCAAGCCATTCGGGAATGAAGGCTTCAACACCAGCGTCTTCAATGTGAGTGGCAAGGGCTTCATCACTTGCCACGCGTTGGCGGCGTTCCTCTTCGGTGTCTAAGCCTGCTGTGCCACTAATGAGAACAAGTCGGGTGAAGGCCTGTGGGTAGGCGATGGCTGCGGTGAGAGCCATGCGAGCCCCCATTGAATAGCCCACCAGAGTTTGTTGACTGACGAGTGCGACGAGTTCGTCTGCAGTTTCAGTAAGCGATAGTGATAGGTGAGAGTTTCCGTGATCGGGCGCGTCAATCAATGTGGCGCACACAGGGGTTGTCATGTGGTGTAAGAGCGGTAGCCATGAATTGCCGGTTTGTGTAAAACCGTGAACAAAGGCGAGTGGCTCGCCAGTACCAACAACGCGAGTGGCAAGTGACGTCACTTCGAGAGGACTCGTTCAAGCACTTGTACAAACACGTCAACATCCTGGGCGCCGGGAATCATGTACTTGCCATCGATGACAAAGCAGGGGACCCCGGAAATTTCCATATCGAGCGCTTGTTGCAAATCGCTTCGTACATCGTCAATACCTTCCCCAGCCTCTAGCCATGTGCGTAGCGCTGAAGAATCAAGACCCACGTTTGACGCAGCCTGAAGAACCACATCAAGATCACCAACGTCTTGCCCGTTGGTGAAGTACGCAAGAAGGAGGGCTTCTTTCATTTCGTTCTGTTTTGATGCTCCGTGAGTGGAGAGCACCCAATGAAGGGCGCGGTGGCACAAAATGGTGTTGGCCCGTAATGCGATATCCATGTTGAACTCAATGTTGTCGCTGGCGGCCACACGGGTGACGTGGTTCAAGATTTGCTCAGCGCGCTCTGTGCCGCCGAACTTCTTGGCATATGCCTCGACAACGGGCGTGGGAGCGCCCACGGGGGCGGTGGGGTCAAGCTGGTAGGCGCGAAATTCCACTTCTATGGGGTCTGTGACACCCTTCTCGCGAAGTTGTGCCACGGCGGTCTCAAAACGGCGCTTGCCTATAAAGCACCATGGACACACCACATCAGACCAAATTTCAACCTTCACAGGTGACACGATAGGTGCCATGAGTACTCCAGGCGACACCGCAGCCACTTTCTGTGCCACCTTGGTGGATGAATGGCTCTCCCTGGGCATCACGCAGGCCGTCATCGCACCGGGTAGTCGAAGCACTCCGTTGGCCGTGCAATTGGCTGCTCGTAAAGAATTCGCGGTTCATTTGTTTCATGACGAGCGAAGTGCGTCATTTGCTGCACTTGGCATTGGCGAAGCCACGGGAATACCAGCAATTCTGTTGTGCACTTCTGGAACTGCCGCAACTCATTTCCACGCAGCGGTTGTGGAAGCCCATCAGGCGAATGTTCCACTCATTGTGTGCACGGGCGATAGGCCTCCAGAGTTACGAGATGTTGGTGCTGCACAAACCATCGATCAAACCAACTTGTTTGGTTCTGCGGTTCGGTGGTTCCACGACCCCGGAGTGCCGTCAGATGACGCGTCACATACATGGCGTTCGCTGGCCGCGCGTACGGTGTCTTTGTCGTGCGGTGAACGACCCGGACCAGTTCATCTCAATCTTCCATTCCGTGAACCGTTATTGGGAACTGCATCGCCGTTACCCGACGGTCGTCACAATGGGTGGTCAACGGTTGTGGCGGCGCATTCAGTGTCCGCTGAACTCGTTGCTTCTTTCGCAGCAGACATATCGGGCAAGCGCGGCATATTTATTGCTGGCCGTGGTGCAACGTCGTCGGTGCTGGAACTAGCACAACACATGGGTTGGCCCGTGTTTGCCGACCCTCGCAGCGGACTTCGAGTGTGTGAACCGAATGTTGTTGTGGCCTTCGACCCTATTTTGCGCAACAGCGGTTTTGCAGACTCTCATGTTCCCGATGTTGTGGTGCGTGTGGGCGACCCACCCGCATCGAAAGTGACGGCACAGTGGGTTTCTCGTCATGGAATACCGGTTGTACAGGTGCAATCAACATCAATGGTGACAGATCCAGATCACTCCACGCAGCGAACATATATTGCGCCTATCGATGAATTGATGACTGCAGTGAAGGCCAATGTGTCTGCATCTGCGAGTAACTGGGCGGCGCAGTGGAATGCTGCAGAGACTGTTGCTCAGAATGCCATCTCGCAGTGGACACAAAAAGAATGGTCCGAACCTTCTATTGCACGAACAGTCACCGATTCGCTGGCTGCAGGGTCGCATTTTGTTGTGTCGTCGTCAATGCCCATTCGGGATGTTGAATGGTTTGGAACAGTCACCCCGCATGTCACAGTTCATTCAAACAGGGGAACAAACGGCATTGACGGTGTCACGAGTACCGCTGTAGGTGTTGCGCTAGCAACTCAACGGCCTGTCACCGTGCTCATCGGTGACGTTGCATGTCTTCATGATTCAAATGGTTTGTGGGGTCTTGCTCAACGCAACGTCACCATGAAGATCGTGGTGACCAACAATGACGGCGGCGCCATTTTCTCGTTCCTGCCCCAAGCAACGCAGGTAGATGAAGCCACATTTGAGTTGTTGTACGGCACTCCGCACGGCGCTTCATTTGAACACCTTGCGGCAACACACGGCATTCGATACGAAAAGGCAACCCACCCTGAATCGCTTCTGGCCGCGTTGCATTCCGATGGAACATGCCTCATTGAAGTACCGCTAGTTCGTTCGGTGAATGTTGGGCAACACGACGCGTTAAATGCAGCGGTCGTAGCCGCTGTGTCTACGGTCGAATAAGAGCCGACAGCATCGCCTGAAACTTGGCTTGAGTCTCGGCTAGTTCGGCAAGCGGCTCACTTTCGGCCACGATGCCACCCCCTGCAAACAAGCGAGCATGCATTCGGTTGTCGCTGAGTTCTGCGCAGCGAATGGTGACGGCAAAAGTTCCGTTTCCGTCGGCGTCTACCCAGCCAACTGCTCCGCCATAGTTTCCTCTATTGAATCCTTCATGGCGTGTAATGAGATCTATCGCTTCTTTTGACGGAGATCCGCCAAGTGCCGGAGTGGGGCACAGAGCTCTGACCAGTTGAAGAACATTCGGCACAGGTTCAGCAAGTGCGCCTTCAATGGCTGTTCCCAAGTGTTGAACGTTGGCTACCGGCACAATGGACGGTTCTGCTTCCCAGTCCAGATACGAACAATGTGGAAGCAAGGTGTCGTGAACCATGTCGATGACAACTCGGTGTTCAATTTGGTTCTTTGTGCTGGCGATGAGTTCTGCAGCAAGCCGAGCGTCGGTGTCGGGATCCCCCGTGCGTGGGGCTGTTCCGGCCAACGGGTGACTTCGAACAATTCGGCCGTCCACTTGAATAAGAAGTTCTGGAGACGCGCCAATCATGTTTCCCACGCAAAATCGGTAGCTAGACCCAAATGACGAACGAAGCCGAAGCAACACTCCGTGAATATTGAAAGGAGTATCGCTAGTGACATCGACGTCGCGCGCAATGACAGCTTTGTGAATATCGCCGCGCCGTACCGCATCACGAGCCGCTGTGACGGCCGCCAAGTAGGTGTCAATGGGAGTTGCGGGCTTCACGGAATACGAACCCGCCGATGGAGTGGCTGTAATTGGTTGAAGTGCAGAGGAGAGAACAGATGAAACGGCGTTGTCGTTGATGTCGTCGTCTGTAGCGCCAATCAATGTCAGCGTGCGGGAACCATCGTCGTGCACACTGAACGTTGCGTGAGGAAGAAAAAATGTGGATGGAGAAGATGGAAGAAAGGGAACGAGTCCGAATGCAAGCGGGGCTCTCTTTAGGGAGCCATCTGCTTGTTGAAGCGAAGACAAAAGGTTTGAAATATCACGGTCGTTTGCGAGAGCAACAATTCCGCGTGCGGCATGGCCGGTGTTGTTACGAACAAAAAGGAATCCATCGCCGTTGCACACATCATTCAGGTCGAATGATTGGTCGACAGGAACGACACGATATTTCATGCAGTGCGCGTGCCCACCATTAATTGTGTGAGGCCACCAGACAGTTGATGATGTGTCGCATCGGTGAAACCAGCTGCTCGTAGTTTCTCTACGAGAGTCTTTCTGTCGGGCAAATACGCAACGCTTTTTGGAAGGTATCGGTACGCGGGGCCATCGCTAAGCAATGCACCAATTCGCGGAACAATCTTGCCAAAGTAGATGTTGTTCCCAAATCGGATGATGGGGTTGTGTGGAACGCCTACATCGAGCAATGCAACTCGACCACCAGGGCGAATGGCTCGAGCACACTCTGCGAAGAATTCGTCGAGGTTCACCAAGTTGCGAAGTGCAAAACCACAAATAATTCCGTCCACCGAACCGTTTGGAACTGGAAGATGAAGAATGTCGGCTTGCGCTCTGGGTGCTCCGCTTCGGTCATTCGACAGCATGCCAAATGACAAGTCCATCGAAACTGGCGTAAGACCGGCACGACGAAGATCGACACATAAATCTCCGGTACCTGATGCAAGGTCCAACACAAGTGAGCCCGGTGCTAGTTGAAGGTCTTTCACCGCGCGTCGCCTCCAGCGAACATCGAGACGAAAAGTCATGATTCGATTCACAAGGTCATACCGAGGCGCGATTGCATCGAACATGTTGCGCACCATGCGTTGCTTGTCTTCACCCTCAGGCAGGGCCTGGGTGTCCCAGGATGACTTGCCGGACGAATCAGATGTGCTCACAGATGAAAGGCTATTGGGATATCTCTGAACCATTGGGTTCTTGACTCGCAGTCTTTGGTCACGGGGCAGCAGAATGGGTGGAACGCCACGTGTTGAAGGGGAGACACCGCCATGATTGATTTCACGCTTGCGCCAGAACATGAAGAAATTCGTTCTCGAGTGCGCGACTTTGTTGACAACGTCATTAAGCCTGCAATGGAGCCCTACGGTCACCGTGACGAAATGGAACCAGAGATGCGCGCCGCCTATGTTCGCGATCTCATCGAGTTGCGTCACAAAGCAGTAGAGGCTGGCTTGTGGTTGCCTCACATGCCCAAAGATGTTGGCGGTATGGGTCTTGGCCACGTTGCGCTGGCAATGGTGCAAGCAGAAGCGGCAAAGACTCGCGTGGGCCCTTGGGTGTTCAACTGCAACGCACCAGATGAAGGAAATATGCACACCCTGCTTCATTGGGCAACCGATGAACAGAAAGAGAAATATCTAAAGCCACTCCTGAAAGGTACGTCGTCGTCGTGTTTCGCAATGACCGAACCAGAAGTTGCTGGTTCTGATCCCACGCTCATTAAGACGCACGCAATCAAAGACGGAGATGAGTGGATCATTAACGGACATAAGTGGTTCATCTCTGGTGCACGACGAGCAAAGTTCGCCATTCTTATTGCACGTACAGAAATGGATGTCCCCCCTGGATCTCGTGGAGCCAACACCGCATTTCTCATTGATCTTCCAACAGAAGGTTGGAACGATGTTCGTGAAGTGGAAACCATGCATGGTTCAACGGGTCACTCAGAGATTGTTATTACCGATTTGCGCGTGCACGACAGCCAAATTCTTGGAGGTCGTGGCAACGGACACCGTTTGGGTCAATATCGTTTAGGTCCCGCTCGTCTTGCGCACTGTATGCGATGGGTTGCCCAGGCAGAGACTGCGCTCGACATGATGGTGGACCGTTCACTAAAGCGCTATAGCCACGGTTCGTACTTGGCAGAAAAGCAGGGCGTTCAGTGGATGATTGCTGACTCTGCAATGGAGCTGTACCAGTGCAAGTTGATGATTTTGCACGCCGCATACAAAATTGACAAGGGCGAAGATTTCCGAACGGAAGTCTCTATGGCGAAGCACTTTGTTGCAAACAGTCTGAACCGAATTATTGACCGTGCCATTCAGGTGCATGGCGCATTGGGCTATTCAACCGACACTCCACTTGCCAACATGATGCAGAACGCTCGTTGGGCAAGGTTTGCCGATGGCGCCGACGAAATTCATCAAATGCGTATTGCCGAAAACACCATAAAGGCCTTCACCGACACAGGGACGACCCGCAAAGCCACTGGCGATTTGCCGGTTTAGTTCTTAGTGTGCTGCGTCCGCAGCTATTTGTTTCGCCCATCTGTAGTCGGCTTTGCCGGCTGGCGAGCGAACAATTGCGGGCACGAAGACAAACGCCTTAGGCAGTTTGTAACGCGCGATGTGATTCTCTGCTTCTGTAAGTAGCGATGCTTCATCTTGAGTTGCGCCGTCTTTCAAACGGACAATGGCAACCACTTCATTGCCCCAACGTTCACTTGGGCGACCGGTGACGACGCAGTCGTACACGCTTGGGTGTGCCTTCACCGCGGCTTCGACTTCTTCTGCAAAAATCTTTTCTCCACCTGAGTTAATGGTTACCGAGTCACGACCGTGAAGCTCAATAATGAGATCGGCAGTGACCCGCGCACGATCGCCGGGGACTACGTAACGCACACCGTCAACAACGGGGTAGGTCTTTTGAGTCTTGGCTGCGTCGTTCAAGTATCCAAGGGCTAAGCGACCGCTTTTCGCAAGCCACCCCAACTCTTCGTGTCCCGGTTCGAGAACTCGTGTCATGTCTTCGGACAGAATGTGGTTTTGTGGTGCTAGGGGAAATGTTCCGGTGCTTGCAGAGTCACCCGCCGACACTTGCGACAGTTGGCCGCCTGCTTCGGATGATCCAAGACCGTCGACCATCATGATCCAAGGAAGATATTCGAGAAATTCTTTCTTTAAGTGGGCGGACAATGCTGCGCCACCAGACAAGATTGTAAGAAGCGATGACAAATCGCGTGTGTTGTCTTTCAGTCCGTCTAATAAGGGTCGAGCAAATGCATCACCAACGATCAGCAGGAAATTCGCTTTTTCTTTTTCGACTAGGCCCCAAATGTCTTCAGCGTCAAGTCGATCTGGTTGGGACTGAACAATGATGGTGCCACCCGATAACCACGTACGCATGGCTATCCAGTGGCCAGCACCGTGCATAAACGGCGGGCTAGGTAAGGATCGCAAGGCGCCAACGGCTTCAAGTAAAAACTCGTCCACAGTGGCAGCAGTTTTTGATCCGCCAAAACACTCAACGACGGCGTCAGCGTTTCGCCAGAGGACTCCTTTTGGCATACCCGTGGTGCCGCCGGTGTACAGGATGTAGAGATCGTCGCCGTGGTATCCCGCTGAAGGTTTCGACGTGGGGGATTGTTGCAATGCATCCTCGTACCACACAGCGCCGGGCAAGAGTTCGTTATGTGAAGAATCGGGAACCTGCAAGATGACGCGAAGATGTGGAAGAGCAGCACGAACTTCTTGAAGCAACGGAGCAAAGCGCGAGTGAACCACTATTGCTGATGCTTGGGAATCGGTTAATAGATATTGCAGTTCTTCGGCAACGTAGCGATAGTTCACGTTGAAGGGGGCAACGCGGGCCTTCCATGAACCGAGCATCGCTTCTAGGTATTCATTGCCATTGTGCAAGTAGATGGCAAGGTGATCTTGTCCGGTTTCCCATCCTTTTAGAGCGGTGCGTTCCGTGTGACAGCCAAGTCCTTGTGTCGCAAGATAGTTCGCTAACTGTCGTGTTCTGTCCGTGATTTGCTGCCATGTGAATCGCCTATCTCGGAAGATGAGACATTCTTCGTCGGGTCGAGTGGCTGCAATGGCCTCGTGTAGTTCGGGATAACTGAGAGTGGCAGGTGGGAACGCGGACATAGAGGAACGATAACCTCGGCACGAAAGGAGGGACTATGTCGAACAACCCCCATGCCCCAATCTTCGGAGTCTTCATTCCTCAAGGATGGAAAATGGAACTAGCCGGAATTGAGGGTGCCGAGAACAAGTGGAACACCTCGGTGAACATTGCAGTCCTTGCAGAAGAACTCGGATTCGACTCCATTTGGGTGTACGACCACTTTCACAACGTTCCAAAACCGGCACATGAAGCTGTCTTTGAATGTTGGACCACCATTGCCGCCATCAGTCAACGAACCTCGCGAATTCGCTTGGGTCAAATGGTGGGGTGCAACAGCTATCGCAATCCGGGACTGCTAGCAAAGATCACGTCCACTGTCGATGTCATCTCTGGTGGTCGTCTCGACTGGGGTATTGGGGCTGGCTGGTACGAAAACGAATACAAGGGATACGGATACGAGTTCGCAAAGCCATCAGACCGCATTGGAATGTTACGTGAGACCGTAGAAATCGTGAAGTCCATGTGGACACAACCAGAAACCTCCTATGACGGCAAGTTCTACAAGATGTCGCGAGCCCACTGTGACCCGAAGCCGCTGCAACAACCCACACCCCCCGTATGGATTGGTGGCGGTGGAGAGCAGCTCACGTTGCGAGTTGTTGCCGAGCATGCCGATGTATCGAACTTCGGAAGTTCGTTGGACGAATTCATTAAAAAGCGTGAGATTCTGAAGGGTCACTGCAAGACAGTGGGCCGCGACGAAGACACCATCCGCAAGACAATCTCTAGTGAAGTCTTCATCCGCGAGACGGAAAAAGAGATTGAACAGGCCGGATCAAAAAATCCGTGGGGACTCGCAGCAGATCAGTGGCGCGAAAAAGCCTTAGTCGGTACGCCTGAACAGGTCAGCGAAAAAATCCAGAAGTACCTAGATGCTGGTTGCACGGGTTTTATTCCGTGGTGTCCCGACTATCCGAGCACGGAAACCATAGAACTGTTTGCAAAAAAGGTCATTCCTAACTTTCGTTAGGAGGCGCCGTTCTTAGCCTGCGTAGTAACGGAAGATCACTTCTGCAACGCACGATGGCTTCGATGAACCCTCAGTTTCAAAAGTGGTTTCGATAGTGACTTGTGCGCCGCCAGCAATGTCGTCGACGGCCAACACCTTGACTCCGGCACGCAACTTTGCACCTACGGGTACTGGTGCCATAAATCGAACCTTGTTTGCGCCGTAATTGACGCCCATGGCGACACCGCCAACGGAGAAGATTTGTGGCAACAAAACTGGTCCTAGGGAGAGTGTGAGGTACCCGTGAGCAATAGGTCCGCCGAATGGTGACTGGGCCTTGGCGCGCTCTGGGTCGGTGTGAATCCATTGCTGGTCGCCGGTGGCGTCTGCGAATAACTGAACGCGGGCCTGGTCGATAACCATGTATTCGGAGTATCCGAGGTGCTCACCAACGAGGGTTTTTAGGGCTTCAAGGCTTTCAATGTGACGTGTCATGCCTATGAGTGTGTCACACGTGCGGGCTGGGTGGTTAACGCAGCCAATGCTTGACGTAGTTCTGGGTCATTGAGTGGAGAAGAAGGGCGCAGAGGGCAACCTCAAACATGAGGTTCACATAGCTATTGCCCACGATGACGTCTTTCCACGACACGAAGTCTGCGAGGGTCAGCTTGAAAATTGCCCGAAGAATGAACGGCGAGAAGGCGGCGATGAGCGACAGATACCAGCCGAATAACTTTCCGTTGGCCATAAAAAACGCACCTGCTGGAAAACAAAGGATGAAGGCGAAGGTGAGAAGGGCATAGAACCCGCCTTGCATCCGCATGTATCCCTCGATGTCATTTCGGTCGAGAAAGCGCAGAAATGAAAAAACTCCATCGATGTAGAGGAGAAAAGTGGCGATGGAGAGAGTTTGCGGTTGCATGCGGTCGAACCACTTGCGTGCGTCGAGATTCTTGAATGCGTTCTGAAGCATGTCTTAAGTATTGCGCATGAAAACCTGCGCAAGTGTTCCACTGACCTCTATTTGTCACTACCCTGTGACTGTGCGCAGCGGCTTTGTCACCTTTGTTGGTCGTCCCAACGTAGGGAAATCAACTTTGGTGAACTCCATCTGTGGGTCCAAGGTGTCCATCGTTTCGAATAAGCCGCAAACCACTCGCACCAGAGTTCGCGGTGTTCATCACACCGCCGACGGTCAGATTGTTTTTGTTGACACTCCTGGAATACACAAGCCCATCACCGCATTAGGTGAGCGGGTGAACGCAACGGCACTCGACAGCGTGAACGATGTAGATGTTGTGTGTTTGCTGATCGATGCGTGTAAACCATTTGGTCGTGGTGATCAGTGGGTGGCCGATCACATAGACATTCGAAATGCATTCGTCGTTGTCAATAAAACCGATAAAGCAAGTCGCGAGCAGTTGTTTGCACAACTACAAGCGGTATCGGTGTTGGAAGCCGCAGAGTATTTTCCGGTCTCGGCTGTGACGGGTGAAGGCGTCCCTGAACTGTTGGCAGCACTCATGCAGAAAATGCCAGAAGGGCCGGCGTATTACCCCGAAGACATGGTGTCCGACACCGACGAAGCGCAATGGGTGGCAGAACTGGTACGAGAACAGTTGCTGGCGGTACTGAAGGACGAACTTCCATATTCAGTTGCCACGCGTGTGACCGAATGGGAATGGCCGCGGGTGCGATGTGAAATTTTGGTCGAGCGCGAGAGCCAAAAAGGCATGGTCATTGGCAAGGGTGGAGAACTGTTGAAGAAGGTGGGGCAAAATGTGCGACACCAAATGGCGCCAGGTGCCTTCATTGAGTTGCACGTTGTGGTGGACAAAGACTGGCAACAAAAGCCAGACCGGTTAGAACGTCTGGGTTACTAACTACTTCTTTGCGGTGATATCGCGCAAGAACTGTTCTACTTCTGCGCGCTCTCGTGTGCGCGTCATTGGTGGGAGTGCAGCAATGAGGGTTCGCCAATAGTTCTTGGTTGCCAAACGATTATCGAGAACAGCAACGACACCCATGTCGTCGGCGGTGCGAATGAGGCGCCCTGCTGCTTGCGCAAGAGAAGTTGCTGCAATGGGAAGGTCAATCAGTGTGAACGCTTTGTCTCGGCCAACGGCTTCGCGACGAGCTTCGAGAAGTGGGTCGTCGGGGCGAGGGAACGGAAGTTTGTCGAGAATCACCAGAGACAACGTACGGCCAGGCAGGTCTACCCCTTGGAAAAAAGACTGAGACGCAAAGATGCACGCGTGTTCGTCTTCCATGAACATCTCAATGATGCGCTGACGTGAATAATCGGATGGGCTGAGAATGGGGAAAGGAACGCGTTGACGAAGGGCTTCGGTGGCTTCATTAAGCGCTTTGTTGCTGGTGAAGAGCGCAAGCGTTCGTCCGCCTGCCGCAGTGATGAGTGACTCGAGTTCATCGTGCACAAATGGTGTGAACTGAGGAGAGTTGCGGTCTGGGAAGTTGGGCGAGCAATACAAGCGGGAGTTGCGCTCGTAGTCGAAGGGTGAATCGACGGTGAGTACTTCGGTGCCTTCGAGGGGTAGTCCTACGCGCTCTGGCATGGCAGACGGAACCGTGGCGCTTGTGAGAATTGCGACATGTGAGTCCCACACGTTTTTCTGTAAGACATCGCCAACATGAAGTGGGCTGAGGCGGAGAGATGGGCGCTCTGGTGACCCTTCGACATAGGCGACGTATCCCGTAAATGTGCCCAACGCAAGATCGAGTGACTCGACCAGACGAGCTCCTTGCGTTTGTGCTCGATAAATACGTTGTTGCGTTGCTTCGTTATCTGTTTTTACGTCTCGCAGTGCACTGATGATGGTGTTCACTTCAATGCGCACAAGTGACAAGGTCTCCAAAATATTTGAAGGAAGTGGTGAAGGGAGTCGCTGTCCTGCAAAAGGAGAAATAGTTCCGGAGAACCGTAAGCCGAACTCTTCGAGTGAATTGGTGAGTGTGGGGTCGGCCATGACTTTTCGCACAGATGATGCAAAGGAAGTGATTCGCCCATTGGACAACATTGTTCCGACAGTGTCGCTGAGAACAGCTTCTATTTGGTGAGCCTCGTCAAAGATAACGACGTCGTGTTCGGGAAGAATGTTGCCGCCACTGGCGATGTGGGTTCCGTACAAATGGATGTTGACCACCACCACATCTGCTGCCAGAGCCGCATCACGCGCACGCTCTGCGAAACAGTCGGCGCCGACCGGACACTTATTGCGACCTGGGCATTCGTCGACCGCGACACTGACCGCCTGTCGCGCTTTTTCGGATGGCATACGCGCCAGTTCTTCGAAGTCGCCAGTGGATGTTTTCTTGGCCCAGTCGACAAGCGTGTCAATTTCCTTGGCAACTCGGTCGGTTGTTTCTTCGAATTCAAGTTGGCCGCTGGTGTCTTTACGTTCACGAACACGCTGAAGGCAGATGTAGTTGCTGCGACCCTTTACCACTGCCCAAGAAAAGTCGACGCCGAGATGCTTCTGAAGTAAAGGAAGGTCGTTGCGATTTAGTTGGTCTTGAAGAGCTTTTGTTGCTGTGGCAACAACAGTCTTCTTTCCGTTCAAAATTGCCGGAACTAAGTATCCGAGAGACTTGCCAGTTCCGGTTCCGGCCTGAATGATTGCGTTACGACCAGATGCAAGTGATTCTGCAATGGCATGCGACATATCTATTTGGCCTTGGCGTTCCTCGGAACCTTCGAAAGTTGCGGTGACGCGACGCAGTGCTTCAATTGCTTCGTTACCAGCCCGCGACATGACTATGCGTAGTGCCCACTGGCGAGTGCAAGTGCTTCGTCGAGTTGATTTTTATCGAAGTCGGGCCAGGTGCGTTCTGTGAAGAAGACACGCGCACCAGTGATTTGCCAGAGTAGGAAATTTGAGATTCGTGCTTCGCCGGACGTGCGCACCAGGACATCGACATGGGGCAACGTGGGGTCGTACAAATTTTGGGTGATAGATGCCGCACTGACGGGCCCCGCCGCCATTGCGCGCTGAGCAGCCCGTACCAGTTCGGCGCGGCTGCCGTAATCGAACGCAATGGTGACTGTGAGGCCCGTGTTGTCTTGAGTGTCGGAAATTGCCTTGGCAATGGCCTTTTGCACGTAGACAGGAGTGCGAGAGCCTTTTTCGTTGAATGGACGACCTATCCAGCGTGTGCGCGCATTTCGAGAGTTCATTTCTTCGGTACGAGCAAACAGGCGGCGATGTAATGACAGTATGTGGCGAACTTCGGTTCGAGGGCGTACCCAGTTTTCGGTGGAGAACCCAAACGCTGTCAGCCAACCCACGGGACGATCGGCGGAGGCGCGAACGATGTCGGCCAAGGCTGCTTCGCCTGCGGTGTGCCCTTCGGTGCGCGGCAACCCGCGGCGACTTGCCCATCGGCCATTGCCGTCCATGATGCACGCAACGTGAAGGCGCTGAGGGTTGGTTGAACTCATGGTGTTGACCACCCTAGTAAGGGGGAGCGTCTTCTCGTATGCAAGCGACTCAGCCAGCGTGGCGTGGGAGACTAGATGTATGCCGAAGTCGTCCACGCTTACCCAGCCCGGATTGGGCCATGTGGTTGTTGCGGGAGGCACTCCTGCTGAATGGTTGGAAATGTCGGCGGAAAAGTGGGACGAAAGGCTTCGCGCTGTGGCACGAGCAGCTGCCGCAGAGGGCGCACATTGGGTGACTGTCGTACCTCATCACGGTCCTGATTTTTCAGCAGAAGAGTTAAGCGCGTATGCACATCTCATGACATCGGTAAACAAAGTTGCTCCGGTGTCTGTTGCCCACGGTTCTCGTTATGTGTGGCAGCGGGATGCATCGCTGCACGTCATTGTGGATCCCATGGCGAGCGGACACAATCGATTTGCTGCAACTGTTGAAGGCCTCCGATCTGCCGGAGTCGCCCCTGAATCGCTTAATGAAGAAATGTTGTCTCAAGCAATTTTGGCTCCGGCAACGGAAGAACCTGACTTGGTGGTTGTGCTTGGGCCGGCCGACCGAATTCCTGAATCCATGGTGTGGGAACTGGCATACAGCGAATTGGTGTTTATTGATTTGGAATGGGAAAAGTTTGAGTCCAGCCATCTGGAACTTGCCATCGATGACTTCAACAGACGACATCGTCGATTTGGCGGGCTTGATTCGTGAGTACGTATCGCGACCACGCCATTGTGCTGGGGTCCCATAAATTTGGCGAAGCAGATCGTGTTGTGGTGTTGCTGTCACAAACTCACGGAAAAATTCGGGCTGTGGCAAAGGGTGTTCGAAAGACCAAGTCATCAATTGGTGCTCGGTTGGAGCCAATGAGTCACGTTGATTTGTCTCTGCGTTCAGGTCGAGAACTTGACACCGTCGACCAAGTAAGGCTCATTCATCCCCACCAGAATTTGCGTGACGATTTTGATCGACTTCGTCAAGGGTTAGCAATGGTGGAGGCCGTCAACAAGGTGACCCCCGACAAAGACCCAGTGCCACATTTGTATGAATTGTTGTCTCGTGCATTGCACGCACTGAATGAACGCAATTCGCCTCTGATGCTTGCAGCATTCTTCTGGCGTCTCATCTCAATTGAAGGACAAACTCCTCAACTTGACGAGTGCGTGGGGTGTGGTGAGTCAGGGGAGTTATCAACATTCGATGTTGTGGAAGGGGGCGCACATTGCGCGTCCTGTGGTTCAGGGCTTCCTGTGTCATCGCGTGCTCTCAGCATTCTTCGAGACATCTTGGGTGGTCGAATGAACGACGCACTCGCCCTAGAGGAGTCACCTGCAGTCATCGAGGTGAACAATTTGGCCATGGAAGCCATGGAAGCTCACCTAGAAAGACGATTGAAGAGCCTCGGTGTGTTTGACCGCCACTTGTAGGCTTGCTCTTCATGCCCGCTAAAGACCTCGACCAGATCGTCAATCTGTGCAAGCGCAGAGGATTCGTCTATCCAAGCGCAGAGATCTACGGAGGCTTCCGGTCTTCCTACGACTACGGCCCACTGGGGTCGCTCATGCTGCGCAATGTGAAAGACGCGTGGGTGCGCACCATGGTGCAACAACGTGACGATGTTGTTCTTATAGATGCGGCCATTTTGGGGCCACCACAAATCTTCGAGGCATCTGGTCACTTGGCTAATTTCTCCGACCCATTGGTCGACTGCACCGTGTGCAAACGACGTTTCCGTGAAGACCATTTAGAAACGCGTGACTGCCCGCAATCGATGAAGGGCTGCCAGTTCACCGAGGCGCGCGCATTCAATCTCATGTTCAAAACCACGGCTGGTCCCATCGAAGGAGCCGGCGCCGACGTTTACTTGCGCCCCGAAACAGCGCAAGGCATGTTCGTTAATTTTTCTAATGTGCTTCAAACCAGTCGTAAAAAACCACCATTCGGAATTGCTCAGGTGGGGAAGAGTTTCCGTAATGAAATCACTCCTGGAAATTTCATCTTCCGTACTCGTGAGTTCGAACAAATGGAACTTGAGTTCTTCGTACCACCAGCCGAAGGTCCCAAATGGTACGAGTACTGGTGCCAAGCACGCCTTGACTGGTACGTCGAACTGGGTATTCCTCGCGACATGTTGCGTATTCGTGCGCACGATGCAGATGAGCTGTCTCACTATTCGGCGGGAACAAGTGATGTTGAGTTCTTGTTCCCCTGGGGCTGGGGAGAACTTGAAGGTATTGCTCAGCGCACAGACTTCGACCTCACGCAACACTCCAAGGCATCAGGTCAAAAGTTGGAATTTTTCGATCAGTCCACCAATGAGCACTACATCCCCTATGTAGTCGAGCCAGCCGCTGGTGCCAACCGCACGATGGCAGCGTTCTTGTTGGCGGCCTACGACGAAGATGTTGTGAACGACGAGACCCGTACCGTGTTGCGTTTGCATCCACGATTGGCGCCTTACAAAGTTGCTGTGTTGCCGTTGTCGAAGAAAGACACTCTGACACCTTTGGCACGTCAAATCTTTGGGTCTTTATCGCAGAAGTACATGTGTGAGTACGACGAGACGCAGCAGATTGGCCGCCGTTATCGCAGGCAAGACGAAATTGGTACACCACTGTGCATCACGGTGGACTTCGACTCGTTGGAAGATAACTCAGTCACTATTCGTCAACGCGATACCACCGAGCAGGTTCGTGTTCCCATTGCCAATCTCGAAGCCGAAGTAGCGCGTCTGCTGGGCTTTTAGGTTCCACTAGGGCGAGCGGTTACACGAGCCACTAGTTTGAAAGTGCTGACGTTGTCATCAGCATTCAATTTTGGAGAACATCATGAGCCAGATCAGCCTTATCGTGAAATTGCCCGCAGCCGAAGGAAAGGGCGCGGAGCTCGCCGAAGCATTCAAGGCTGCGTTTGAGCACGTCAACAAAGAAGACGGCACGCGTTATTACATCTTGCATGCAGATGCAGCAAACGCCGACACATTGTGGGTCTACGAGATGTACGAAAACCAAGATGCAGCGAATGCACATATGGGTGCCGACTGGTTTGGACCGTTCAGCAAGTCACTTGCGCCGTTCATGGGCGGTCGTCCAGAGATGAACTTCCTTACACCAATCGCAGGCAAGGGTCTGTAAGACCTCTTACATATGGCAGCTACGTATCTCGACGCGATTCTCGCGCACCATCGTGAACGAGCTGCTGCAGACAAACGATCACTCGACGTGCTGGTAGACCAGGCCCGTGCGTGCGTTCCTCCTCGTGGATTTATCACGGCGTTGCGAAACACTCCGCACCTGGCAGTGATTTCTGAGTTCAAGCGTAAATCTCCGTCAAAAGGCGTGTTGAACGCAAACATGCAACCAGACGTTGTTGCGCGCTTGTATCAGGCAGGTGGCGCCAGTTGTTTAAGTGTTCTTACAGACGCACCGCATTTCGGTGGTTCCGTAGACGACCTGCAACAAGCACGTTCTGCATGTGAACTTCCTGTTTTGCGCAAAGACTTCACGGTGGACCCTCGAGATGTATGTGATGCACGAATCATGGGAGCCGACTGTGTGCTGTTGATTGCAGCGGCATTAAGCAAGACTCAGTTGTCGGAATTTCTTTATCTTGCACACCATGTAGATATCGATGCGCTTGTCGAAGTACACGACGAGTCAGAACTAGCGGTTGCACTGGAATGTGGCGCTTCGTTGGTTGGCGTGAATCAGCGCGATTTAGTTACCTTCTCGGTCGATCACGAACGTGCTGTCCGTATGGGATCTGCCATTCCCGCAGCGTGTGTGAAGGTGGCCGAATCTGGAGTACGTGGGCGAGCCGACGCCGAATCTCTTCGGGCGGCCGGGTACGACGCTGTCTTGGTGGGCGAACACTTGGTGACAAGTGCGTCTATTACCGATGCTGTCACTGAATTGTGTGTTCCGTAAGTTCCACCATTCAGTGGTCTCTGTAGCAGTACGGTGACACTATGTTCGTCAAAATCTGTGGCATTACCAATGAAGACGATGCGCTTCTTGCGGTGGCCCTTGGTGCCGACGCGGTGGGCTTCATCTTTGCCCCGTCGGTTCGTCAAATTGCGGCGCAGAAGGTCTACGACATCACTCGGAGGCTTCCGCCAGAAGTGCTCACTGTTGCCGTCTTTCGTGACGAACACCCGAAGCGCGTCATTGAATTAGTGCATAACAGCGGCGTGAAAGCGGCTCAGTTACATGGCCATGAGCGCCCGGAAGATGTTGCTGCGGTTGCTCAGCATGTGCGTACTGTGATTAAGGGTGTGTCTGCTGGGGGCGTTGACGCAGCAAACGCCCTTCAGTTCCGAACCCCATACGTCTTGGTAGATGCTCCTGCACCCGGATCGGGGAAGGTCTTCGACTGGCATTTGGCTGCCGAGGTTCCAGAAGGAGTGAATCTCATTTTGGCGGGCGGTTTGACCCCAGAAAATGTGGCCGCTGGGATTAAGCAAGTGAACCCCTGGGGTGTCGATGTCAGCAGTGGCGTGGAGAGTGCGCCAGGCAAGAAAGACCCCCTTTTGCTGAAGAGATTCATTCAGGCGGCGCGAGAAGCCGAACCACCAAAGTTCGATGGTGGAACCAATGCGCCATATGACTGGATGGATGAGTGAGGAGTCACGCTGAATCGGTGATGTGATTTGGTCTCTTTCGTGGTGGAATCTAGGAATGAGCATCATGGTCACCCCCGGCGCCGATGGTCGCTTCGGCGAATTCGGCGGACGTTTTGTCCCAGAGACACTTGTTCCTGCGTGTCAGGAACTTGAAGAAGCGTTCCACGATGCCTGGAATGATCCGTCATTTCGTGATGAGTTGAATCAGGTACTTCGCGAGTACGCAGGTAGGCCCAGCATGCTCACCGAGTGTTACAACCTCAGCGAACAACTAGGTATTCGTCTTATCTTGAAGCGTGAAGATTTGAACCACACGGGCTCACACAAGATCAACAACGTTATTGGCCAAACACTTCTCGCCAAGCGCATGGGAAAGAAGCGCATTGTGGCCGAGACCGGAGCTGGACAGCACGGTGTTGCATCGGCAACCGCGGCTGCTCTTATGGGTCTTGAGTGCAAGGTGTACATGGGTGCTGTCGACGTTGCTCGCCAAGAGCTCAACGTGTTCCGTATGCGCCTCTTAGGTTCAGATGTTGAAGCCGTTACGTCTGGAAGCCAAACGCTAAAAGATGCGGTGAATGAAGCCATGCGTGATTGGGTGGCCACTGTTGAATCAACGCACTATTGCCTCGGTTCGGTCATGGGTCCGCATCCGTACCCCTACATGGTGCGTCAGTTCCACCGAGTCATCGGTGACGAGGCGTTTACTCAGTGCAACGACTTGTTAGGAACACATCCAGATTTTGTCGTGGCGTGCGTGGGTGGTGGGTCAAATGCCATGGGAATCTTCTCTGGGTTTGTCGACACGCCCGCTCGTCTCATCGGCGTAGAGCCTGCAGGTGGCGCAGCAGTGAATCGTGGACAACCCGGCGTGGTGCATGGCATGAAGAGTTATCTCATGCAAGACGAATACGGTCAAGTGCAGGAAGCACACAGCATCTCTGCTGGTCTTGATTACCCCGGAGTGGGTCCGGAGCATTCCTACTTAGCATCAATTGGCCGCGCCGAGTATCCAACGGTGACAGACGACGAGGTGATTGAAGCATTCCAAGTGATGTCCCGCACAGAAGGAATTATTCCTGCTCTAGAGTGCGCACACGCCATGGCCTGGATTATCCGTGAAGCACCATCAATGAAGGGCAAGACAGTTCTGATGAACTTGTCGGGTCGTGGCGACAAAGACGTTGGCCAAATGATGAACATCCTCGGCGGATTGAAGTGAGTGGTCGCCTTCAGAACGCGTTAGAGGCACGTATATCGGCAGGTGGAAAGTGTCTTGTTCCGTACATCACCGGCGGATACCCCGGCTGGGAAGACGCGGTTCGTGCATGTGCAGCAAACGGAGCCGATGCCATCGAGATTGGTCTGCCATTTTCTGATCCCGTGATGGACGGCCCCATTATTCAGGAGGCATCTCAGGTTGCGCTCGACGCGGGTGCCACGCCAGTGTCCATTCTTCACGGAGTTCGCACTCTCGATGTTGGTATTCCGTTGGCAGTGATGTGTTATTACAACACCGTCTTTCATGCAGGCCATGAACGTTTCGCCGCCGATCTTGTTGCGGCAGGTGTGTCGGCTGCAATCATTCCCGATCTTCCCCTCGAAGAGTCTGGTGAGTGGACCGCCGCAGCAGATGCCGCGGGAGTGGAAACGGTGATGTTGGCTGCACCCACTGCGCCAGATGACCGTTTGCCAAGAGTGACGGCACGGGCGCGCGGATTCGTGTACTCGGTGGGACTTCTAGGAGTTACTGGCGAACGTTCAAGCCTTGCGGGTACTGCCACTGCGTTAGCGGCTCGCGTGAAAAAAGTGACGACTATGCCGGTGTTGGTGGGTGTGGGTGTCTCTAATGCTGACCAAGCGGTTGAGGCAAGCAAAGTTGCCGATGGTGTCATCATGGGAGCCTCGGTGGTGCGTCGAATGATCGAAGGCGGCGCCGATGCAGTGGGCGCATATGTTGCAGAAGTGCGGGCCGCACTCGATTCCGAAAAGTGGTGACATGAACATCTTTGGGGGAGACGCGTGCGAGTTGTGCGAAGCCGCACGGATGTCTGAATGGTTCTTTGAAGATGACGAATGCTGGATAGCCGAGTGTGAGAGTTGTGGTGTGCCTATGGTGGTGTGGCGAACGCATGACCCTCATCCACCAGAAGACGTGAAACAGCGTCTTCACGACAAATTGGAAATTGTGGTGGACACTCATTTTGAATTTGAAATGCGTATTGACGACAACATGCGCACCATTCCCGATCACTATCACGCTCATGCCCGCCCCAAAGGTGGCTTCTATGGTCACGGACTGCGTCGCAAGAACTAATCTGTGTTCATGTTGAAACCAGGTTCAAAGGCTCCGAAAATTGAGTTGCTTGATCAGAATGGCAAACCATTTTCTCTTGCCAAATTGGGAAAGAAAAAGGTGTTGGTGTACTTCTATCCCAAGGCCGATACGCCGGGGTGCACAACGCAGTCGTGTGGCTTGCGTGACATTTTGGGCGACATCGGCCGAACAGCAGTGGTGGGAATCAGTCCCGACACGCCAGCCAAACAGAAGAAGTTCGACGACAAGTACGAACTCGGTTTTCCGCTACTTGCAGATACCGAGCACACTGTCGCTGAGGCGTACAAGGTGTGGAAAGAAAAATCGATGTACGGACGAAAGTACATGGGAATTGAGCGCTCAGCATTTCTAATTCACGACGGCATCATTTTGGAAGCGTGGTACAAGATCTCTCCAGCGGATACGCCAAAGAACTTGCTGAAGGCATTGGGCAAGTGAGTTCCTTCCCCAATCCCATCGATGTGTTGCCGCATCGGGCTCCCTTTCTTTTTGTTGATCGTGTCAGTGCGCTTGTCTCGGGTGTGAGCGCAACGGGTCATTGGAAACTCACCGGAGATGAATGGTTCTTCGAAGGACATTTTCCTGGACGCCCAACGTTGCCGGGGGTTCTGATGTGCGAAGCAATTGCCCAAGTTGGTGCGTACTGCGTGCTCACTTCTCCAGACCATGCAAATAAGTTGCCGCTGTTCGGCGGCATCGACGGTGCAAGATTTCGCAAACAAGTTGGTCCCGGTGACGAACTTGAGCTTGTTGTTGAACTTGGTCGTATGAGCGCTCGTGCAGGTAAGGGCGCTGGTAAGGCATTGCTGAACGGCGAGATTGCTTGCGAGCTTGATCTCATGTTCGTCTTTGCCGACAAATAAATCCTGCTTCTCGCAACAATGCGCGCATCTACAGTTCAGTTATGACGTGGTTACGTTCAGACATCCCCACTCGAATTGAGTGCGACGAACTGATTATTCGTCGGTACGAACGCAACGATGCCGCGGCACTCGTTGACGCCGTTACAGAAAGCGTCAATGAACTTTCACTGTGGATGCCATGGGCGAAGTATGAGCCACAGACTGTCGTGCAACGAGAAGAACTCATTGACACGTGGAACAACGAATGGGCGCAACGCACGAACTTCACAATGGGTATTTTCATCAACGACGTGTGCGTTGGGGGAACAGGCTTGCACCTTCGTGGGGAACAGGGTTCGTTAGAGATTGGATACTGGGTGCGCAGTAGTCATGTTGGGCGAGGGATTGCGCGACGGTCTTCAAGAGCGCTCACTACGGCCGCTTTTTCTCTCCCCGAAGTGTCTGTTGTTCAGATTGCCCATGACATGGCAAACGTGCGATCTGGGCGAGTGCCAGAGTCGTTAGGTTTTCAGATGGTTCAAGAATCGGAACGCACTCCAGAAGCGCCCAACGAAGTGGGAAAAGTGCATCTGTGGTCGATCACGCGGGACGAGTGGAAGCAGAGTTAAGAGGCTGGCGCAATGATGACGGAGCCGTTGTGCCCGCCAAAGCCGAAGTTGTTCGAGATAGCAGGGCCTGGTGTCCATTCGCGGGCAGCACCGTGAACAAGGTCGATGGTGAGAGACGGATCTAGATCTGTTGTACCTGCAGTTGGCGGAATGAGTTTGTGCTCAAAAGACAACAGAACCTGCGCCGCTTCCAGTGCTCCGGCAGCGCCGAGGGCATGACCAGTGACTCCCTTGCCGCTTGTGATGGGTACAGCGCGTTCTCCGAACACCGCAGTAACAGCCTGAGCTTCTGCGGCATCGTTCAGCGGTGTTGAAGTGCCGTGTGCGTTTACAAGCGCAATATCTGATGCTGTAAGTCCGGCATCTTCGAGGGCCAACTTCATGCACGCGATTGCACCTGTACCGCCCGGCGCCGGAGCCGTGATGTGATGGGCATCGGCGTTGCTTCCCGCTCCCAAAACTTCTCCAAGAATGGTTGCGCCTCTCGCCACTGCAAGGTCGTAGCGCTCGAGGATGAACACCGCCGCACCTTCACCCATAACAAATCCGTCGCGCTTTGCATCGAATGGCATTGAAACACCCGTTGACGACAACGCCGTCATGTTTCCGAAACCAGCAAGTGATGTTGCAGTGGCGGCGCATTCGGCCCCGCCCGTTGCAACTGCATCACAACGGCCCCATGCAATAAGTCGTGCCGCATAGCCAATGGCATGAGTACCTGCGGCACACGCCGTGCAGATGGTTTCGTTCGGGCCCTGAAGTCCGTACCTCATAGAGATGGCGGCACCCGATGCATTTGCCATCATCATTGGAACAAGGAATGGTGAGACTCTGCGTTCACCCTTTTCGAGACGAACTTGAACCTGTTCTTCAAGGGTGTGAAGCCCGCCAATTCCGGTGGCAAAGATTGTTCCGAAACGTGCTGGATCGATGTTTAAGGTTCCAGCCTGTGCGAAGGCCTCTGCTGCGGCTGCAAGCGCATACTGCTCTACCTGGTCTGCACGACGTGCATCTTTGGAGCTTTCAAAATAGGGAAGCGGATCCCAATTCTCAATGGCAGTCGATTTGGTTCCGCTTATGCCTGGACCAAGAAGGCCTTTCCAATACGCATCTTTGCCGAGACCACACGGAGCGACGACTCCGTAGCCTGTGATGGCAACGCGATGACCTGCACCAATCATGTTGAGGGGCTCGTGATTGTCTAGATCTTGCTCATGATGAGGTCGAACGCTTGTCCAACCGTGGTGACATCATTTAGATCTTCTTCGGGAACTTCAATTCCGAATTCTTCTTCAAGTTCCATCACCAACTCGACCACATCAAGTGAGTCGGCGTCGAGGTCGTCGGCAAATTTTGCTTCGCGAGTAACTTGAGAAGCCTCTACACCAAGTGTTGCCACTGCACACTTCACGAAACGATCGAAATTTTCTTGGCTCATGGGGCCCTCCTTGACTTGGTGTCTATTTTCGCACAGCACATGGGCTGAAGTTGTTCTTTTGATTAGTGACCCATACCCAAACCGCCATCCACAGGGATGACCGCACCGGTGATGTATCCACCATCTGGTCCGGCGAGAAAAGCAACCACACCCGCAATTTCTTCGGGGGATGCCATACGGTTCAAGGGAACAGCATTGGTGAGTTCTTTCAAGCGGTCCTCTCCGAGCGCCGCTGTCATGTCTGTTGCCACAGGGCCTGGCGCAATCACGTTGACCGTGATGCTGCGAGAACCAAGTTCTCTTGCCAAGCTCCGTGCAAAACCGACGAGCCCTGCCTTTGACGCGGCGTAATTTGCTTGGCCCGCCGAACCCAAGAGACCTACAACCGACGACATCAGAATGATGCGTCCTGAACGTGCTTTCAGCATTTTTGGTGTTGCTCGCTTTACCACACGAAATGCTGCGGTGAGATTTGCATCAATTACTGCGGAGAAGTCAGCTTCGCTCATGCGTAACAGCAGTGTGTCTTTTGTAATTCCCGCGTTAGACACAAGAATTTCTACTGGACCAAAGTGCTCTTCCACTGCGGTGAAAGCAGCATCAACGTCGTCGGCATTTGTGACGTCGCACTTCACTCCAAAGAACTCTGGCGGGGGTGGAGAAGAGTTGTACGTCACCGCGACCTTGTCTCCAAGTGCCGCAAATCGTTGAGCACATGCAAGTCCGATTCCGCGTGAACCGCCGGTGATGAGGACAACCCGACTCATTGCGCACCCCATTCAAGAATTGCGCTTGCAGCGGTCATGCCTGCACCGAAACCCACAAGCAGAACAAGGTCGCCTTGCTTCGGTTTTGTCTGACCAAGATCGGCAAACAATGCGAGTGGAATTGATGCTGAAGATGTGTTGCCAGTTTCCTGCAGAACAACAGCGGCTTTGCTCATGGGGATACCCAATCGATCACACGCAGCAGAAATGATTCGAATATTCGCTTGGTGGGGAACGATGACTGAAATGTCATCGGCAGTAACGCCTGCATGAGCCATTGACTTCTGTGCACTATCGACCATGATGCGAACAGCCCGACGAAAAACTTCTTTTCCTTCCATCTGGATGTTTCCGCCTATTTCGGCGTACAAGATCTCTTCGGCACTGCCGTCGGCATCTAGGTCCCATCCCAAGAGATGC
Organism: Ilumatobacteraceae bacterium; assembly: GCA_021299715.1. Lineage (GTDB taxonomy): Bacteria > Actinomycetota > Acidimicrobiia > Acidimicrobiales > Ilumatobacteraceae > UBA2093. Next base: position 399,922 of record JAJTEL010000002.1, read on the forward strand.
CCGCGTCCAGACGTTGCTTCTAACACTGCTGCGCCCGACCCATCGGCGAAAAGAACAGCTGTGTTTCGGTCTGTCCAATCTGTAATGCGAGCAAGAGTGTCTGTGCCAATAAGAAGTACTCGTTCTGCTCCCATTGCAATGAGGCCGTGTGCATTAACCAGCGCGTACACAAAACCAGAACAAGCAGCGTTGACATCGAAAGCACCACAACTGAGTCCAAGCAAATTCTGAACTGTTGCAGATGTTCCTGGAACTGTTCTGTCGGGCGTTGTGGTGGCAAGAATGAGCGCATCGATGCTTGACGGGTCTACACCAGCCATTTTCATTGCTGCAGCGCCGCTGATGGCACTTAGTTCGGATGTAGAACCACCAATGTGTCGTCGTTGAATGCCAGTACGTTCGCGAACCCACTCGTCATTTGTGTCCATTGTTTTGGCTAAGTCGTCGTTTGTAACAACTTTGTGGCCAAGAGCTGTGCCCCAACCGGTGAAACGGGCGCCACGCACATGATCTGGAATTTTTGGCATGGGTGGTGTCCTAGTGGGTCCGTAGCCAAGCAATTGGCTGATGAGCAGTCACTCGTTCGCCTTCAACAGCGATGTAGTTCTGAACAATTCCTGCAAAGGGAGTGCGAACTTCCGTGTCGCCAACATGGCCAATAACTAAACCAACGCTGATAGTTGTTCCAACGCCAATGTTTGGAGCAGGCGTGAACACTCCGGCCGATGGGCTGACCACAAGTCGCTCCACTGCGAAAAGATGTTCACCCTCAACCTGGGTTGTGGCGACAGGAGACGACGCATCTACCCATTCAATGAGTTTGTCTAATTCTTCCGGAGTGGCCACGCTGACAGTTCGCGCATTGTCGACTGTGCGTTTTGCCATTCCGGTAAGCACTCCGCCAGGTCCAAGTTCTACAAAACCGGTCACTCCGGCTTCAGCCAAAGTCAGTAAACAATGCTTCCAGCGAACAGGGCTAGACAATTGAGCCGAGAGAAGTGATGACCACTCTTCTCCGTTCGCGTGCGCCAACGCATCAACATTCGAAATAACAGGAACTTCAATGTCGCGCGGTGCGGCCAAAGCAATGGCAGTCCGCAAACGATCGCGTGCGGCGGTCATGAATGGTGTGTGGAACGCACCGGAGACTTGCAAGGGCATGATCTTTTTTGCACCGAGTTCTTTAGCATGTTCACCAGCTGCGGCAACGGCGGTGGGTGAACCTGCGATAACTACTTGTCCAGGCGCATTGAAGTTAGCCACCCACACATCTGCGTCAGCGCGCCGACAAGCAACCTCTACAAGGTCGTCGTCTAGGCCAAGGACTGCGGCCATCGTGCCGGGGCTTGCCATTCCTGCTTCGTGCATTGCGTCTGCTCGTTCCACGACGAGTCGTACGCCATCTTCAAATGACAGTGCACCAGTTGCAGTGAGTGCCGTGTATTCACCAAGACTGTGGCCGGCGCAGTAACTGGGCTCAATACCCAAACGTTCAACCGCGTCGAGAACCATCAGGCTTGAGACGAACGTGGTGAGTTGGGCGTTGCGGGTGTCCTTCAACTCCTCTGCGTCGGCGTCTAACAACAGCGCACTGACATCTCGACCAGCCACCTCGGAGGCTTCGTCAACTAATTCCCAGCTGTCGTGGCCCACCCACGGACGACCCATGCCGGGACGCTGAGAGCCTTGGCCGGGGAATGTAAACGCGAGCATGGTGGAAAAACCTTAGACCCACAGGGTCTTCGTGGGTGGTTACCTCTCAGTAGCCATCTCGGCGATACGCTCTTAGACCCTGGCCCGAGTGGCGGAATGGCAGACGCGACGGATTCAAAATCCGTTGTCCGTGAGGGCGTGTGGGTTCGAGTCCCACCTCGGGCACCCAGGTGATTCATACACTCACTCCGATGGGTCAGCGACTACTTCAACGCAAACTTGCGCAAGCCTCAGGGCGACTGCGCGAACTTCGTGAAGAACTACGAGTCGTCGAAGACCAAAAGAGCCAGCTCGTCGACGAAGCCGACGAGCTTTCGTTGCGTGCCCTCGTATCAGAGACTCCGGCGGCAGATTACGAATATCGCCAGGCGAAAAAACATGCAGATGCAATTGTTCGCCATCACGCTTCTGTTGTCGCTGAAATTGCAGAACTAGAGAATCGCATTAACGAGCTTCTCGATCGAATGAAAGAGAGCCGATCATGACCATTCGTGTTGTCATCGCTGAAGATGAAGCAATTATTCGACTCGATCTAAAAGAAACTCTCGAAGAAGAGGGTTACGACGTCGTTGGTGAAACTGGCCGTGGCGACAAGGCCGTCGACCTAGTTCGAGAATTGCGACCCGACCTTGCCATCTTGGATATCAAGATGCCTGGCATGGATGGCTTGGAAGCAGCACGACTGATTACCAAAGACAGAATCTGTGGCGTGTTAGTTCTGACAGCTTTTTCCCAACGTGAAGTGATTGAAGAAGCACGCGACGCAGGTGCGCTTGCCTACCTTGTCAAGCCTTTCCAAAAGAGCGACCTCATTCCCGCTATCGAAGTAGCCATTGGTCGCTTTCGTGAAATGCAGGCCCTGAACGGTGAAGTTGAAGTTCTTGGTGAACAACTAGAGGCACGCAAGTCCATCGATCGCGCAAAGGGCGTGCTCATCGATGCCCACAAAATGTCGGAGGCCGACGCGTACGGCTTCATTCAGCGTGGCGCTATGAACCACCGCACAACCATGAAAGCCGTTGCTGACATGATTGTGTCTGGCGAACTAAAGCCCGACTAAGAAAGAGGTACGTCATGCTCCTCATGGCGCTAGACGGAAACTCACTTGCATATCGTGCTTTCTTTGCATTGCCCGAAGACATGTCGAACGCAAGCGGACAAGTGACGAATGCGGTGTATGGCTTCACCACAATGTTGCTCACGTTGGTGAAAGATCACAAGCCTGACGGTCTTGTGGTTGTGTTTGACAGACCCGAACCTACTTTTCGTCATGAAGCGATTCCCGAATACAAGGCGCAACGCGAAAAGGCCCCAGAGACACTCATTCAGCAACTGGGAATAATTCGTGAACTTCTCGACGCTCTAGGAATTCGCTGGATTGAAATGCCTGGCTTTGAGGGAGACGACCTCATCGCCACAATGGCAAGCCGTGCCGAAGCCGAAGGTAACGATGTGATCATCGTGACTGGTGACCGCGATAGTTACCAGTTGGTTCATGATCCACATGTTCGTGTTTTGTACAACAAACGTGGAGTCAGCGACTACGCGTTGTACGACGAAGCGGGAATTTTAGAACGCACCGGAGTAACACCTGCTCTCTATGCCGACTATGCAGCCCTTCGAGGAGATCCAAGCGACAACTTGGCGGGAATTCCTGGCGTTGGAGAAAAGACTGCTGCAAAGTTGATGATGCAATACGGCAACATTGCATCGGTAGTTGCTGCAGCCAATGATCAAACACCGAAATTGAAAGCCGGGCTGTTAGAGCACGGCGAGCGCGTGATACGTAACGCCCAAATGATGGTGCTGCGTCGTGATGTACCACTAGATCTGAATTTCAATGAACTTGCTCCACAGCCCGATGTGGTCGCATCGTCAAAGTTGTTCGATTTTCTCGAATTCAAAACCATGTCGAAGAGACTGAAAGAAACCATCACTGCACAAGGGTGGAACGTTCGTGGGTCTGTGACAGAGCCTGTCGACACCTCATCAACGACCGATTTGAATCTTGTAGTCAATGAGGTTGTCAGAGTTTCCTCTTCCAAAGAGTTCATCAATCTCTTTGCGAAACAAACAGAATTGGTGCTGGCTCCACATTTTGAAGGCGAGCCTGGCCGCTCGTCGTTGTTGGGAATGTCGTGTGTCGTCGATGCGGCAAACGGACGCGTTGCGTACATTCCGATGTCGGTTTTTTCAGATGCAGACGTACGCGACCTCGTCACCACAACACCACTGGTCATGCACGATGCCAAACCCGTCATGCGTGTCTTGCTGCAAAGTGGCATCGACCTGCGCGGCTTAACGTTGGATACGGCCATCGCTACCTATCTCATAGACCCATCGCGTTCCGGATACACCATCACCGAAGTCGCTCTGAACGTGTTGGGTGCAGAAATTGGTGTCGTTTCCGAATCTGATGGGCAGTTCGATTTCTCTGGTGCTTCCGATGCGGCCAGTGAATCCGTATGTGTTGAATCGGCCTTGGTGACAGCAGCATTGGCCGATGTTCTTCGTGCGCAACTTTCCGATGTGGGGAACATTTCCCTGTACAACGACATCGAGAATCCGCTCGTGCGGGTCTTGGCAAAGATGGAACACATTGGGGTGGCGGTAGATCGCGCTGCACTAGAAGCCATTCGCACCAAACTCACCGATGAGACGGTGGAGTTAACAGCCAGTTTGCGATCAATTGTAGGTCGAGACTTCAACATCAACTCTCCAACGCAGTTGCGAGAAATTCTCTATACCGAGCACGGCCTGACTCCAGGAAAGAAAACGAAGACTGGTTACAGCACCGACGCTGCCACCTTGGAGAAATTGCACGACGAGTGGCCAGAGTTCATTGGTCCACTGCTTCGTTTCCGAGAAGTGGAGAAGCTGCGATCAACATACGGAGAAGGCTTGTTGTCGGAAGTTCAATCCGATGGTCGCATACACGCAACGTTCCATCAAACGGTTGCGCGAACAGGTCGTCTCAGTAGCGATAAGCCCAACCTTCACAACATTCCTGTACGCACCGACGAAGGAAGAGTGTTTCGCACTGCATTCGTGGCACCGCAGGGGTCAGAACTGTTGGTGGCTGACTACAACCAGATTGAGCTGCGCTGCATTGCCCATTTGGCTAATGACCCAGGACTCATCTCGGCGTTTGAAGCGGGGGAGGACATTCACAAAGCCACGGCGGCTCGCGTGTTTGGAGTTCAACCAAGCGACGTCACGCATGATCAGCGTTCAAAAGCAAAGATGGTGTCATACGGTCTTGCGTACGGAATGGAAGCGTACGGTCTTAGCCAACGCTTGGCTATCCCGGTAGATGAAGCAGCAAATATTTTGAATTCATATTTTTCTGCGTTCCCCAATGTGAAGCAGTACATGGACGATGCAGTTCTTGAAGCGCGCAAGCTGGGTTACACGGAGACCTTGTTTGGTCGGCGTCGCCCCATTGAGGAATTGCGAAGCGACAACTTCCGAGTACGTCAAGCAGGGGAAAGACAGGCCATGAACGCAGCCATTCAAGGATTGGCTGCGGACATTTTCAAAATCGCTCTTGTGCACATCGACAAATTGTTGGATCAAGGAAACTTTACGTCACGAGTTGTTCTTCAGGTACACGATGAAGTCATAGTTGAGGTTCCCACTAACGAGAAGAAAACAGTAGGCCCACTCGTTTTGCAGGCCATGCATGATGCTGCGTCTTTGCGAGTGCCGTTGGAAGTGAACGCCGCATGGGGTCCCACCTGGGCCGAAGCAAAGGCGTAACTCTTCATGTCTAGTGAGGTGGGGTCGCATTGGTTTGAGTCAATGGCCGACCACATGGGTCCTGCATATTTGCGCTACTCATTTACGAAAGGCACGACGCAAGAGATTGACCACATTGTGTCGGTGCTGGGTCTTGCTCCGGGCATGCGGGTGCTTGATGTCGGATGTGGGCCAGGGCGCCACGCATATGAACTAGCGCGTCGGGGTATTGCAGTTCACGGAATAGATATCAGCCAAACATTTGTGGACCTTGCCCAGCTGTCCGCACCCAGCGGTGCAACATTTGAACGGATGGACGCTCGCGCTCTGACGTTCAACAATGAATTCGACGCCGCAATTTGTTTGTGCCAAGGAGCATTTGGTCTTATGACGGCGAATGGTCATGACATTGATGTTCTGCGGGGCATACGTCGGGCACTGAAGGACGGCGCCGGCATGGCTCTGTCCGCCTTCAATGCGTATTTCGCCGTGAAGTATTTCGAGCAAGCCACGTTTGACGCCGGAACTGGCGTCAGTCACGAAGTCACCGAGATTCGCAATCAAGAAGGGGTGGGCCAGACCGTCGACCTCTGGACTGGTTGCTACACCCCACGAGAGCTTCGAATCATGCTGGCAGCCTGCAATTTTGAGCCCCACAGCATCTCAAGCGTGGACCCTGGCGCTTACCGAGAAGCCCCCGCCTCCACTGAGAGTTCAGAGTTTCTGGTGATAGCGTTTACTTCGCCCTTCCGCCGGGAGGGTGACCTTTCAGGTCCCCACTGATACGTATTTATCCATCTCGAAAGACCACATCCTTGTCCGACGCAACACTCACTTCCGCCCCTATGGGAACATTCGACGCGGAAGGTAACTACACACCTCGCCAAATCACAGAACGTGATCTCTCCACCAGCTTCGCAGATGCCATCGATGGCACCATGGTGGAACTTAAAGACGGACAACTTGTCACCGGTACCGTCGTCAAGATCGACCGCGACGGAGTGTTGCTTGAATTCGGATACAAGACCGAAGGTGTTATCCCAACGCGCGAACTGGCAATCAAGAACGATGTCAACCCGCACGACGTTGTTGCACTCGGCGAAAAGATTGAGGCGCTTGTTCTTACTCTCGAAGACAAAGAAGGACGCCTTGTTCTTTCAAAGAAGCGTGCCCAGTACGAAAAGGCCTGGGGCGAAATTGAGCGCAAGAAGGAAAACGACGGCGTTGTTCACGGAACAGTCATCGAAGTTGTCAAGGGTGGACTCATCGTCGACATTGGTCTGCGCGGCTTCCTTCCAGCATCGCTTGTAGAACTTCGCCGCGTACGCGACCTTCAGCCATACATCGGCCAAGTCATCGACGCAAAAATCATCGAACTCGACCGCAACCGCAACAACGTTGTGTTGTCTCGTCGTGGATTCTTGGAAGAGAACCAAAAGGAAACTCGCGACGACTTCCTCAACAACCTCAAGTCTGGCGAGATTCGCCACGGCAAGGTGTCGTCGGTGGTTGCATTCGGTGCTTTCGTCGACCTCGGTGGCATGGACGGACTCATTCACGTGTCCGAGTTGTCATGGAAGCATGTTGAGCACCCATCACAAGTCGTACAAATTGGTGACGAAGTCACTGTTCAAGTTCTCGATGTCGACTTCAGCCGCGAGCGCATCAGCTTGTCACTGAAGGCAACACAACAAGACCCATGGCAAGAGTTTGCAAACAGCCACGAAGTCGGACAACTTGTTTATGGTCGCGTGACAAAGCTTGTTCCATTCGGTGCATTCGTTCAGGTGGGCGATGGCATCGAAGGCCTCGTACACATTTCGGAAATGTCGGCGCATCACGTTGAAGCCGCAGAGCAAGTTGTTGCACCAGGTGAAGAGTTGTGGGTTAAGATCATCGACCTCGACCTTGCTCGTCGTCGTATTTCTATCTCCATTAAGCAGGCCGCTGAAGGTGGCGAACTTGCCGCTGAGTATCAGGGCCAGTTCCAGGTGGACGAGCACGGCAACTGGGTGGGCGGAGACGACTCCGAGCGCGAAGCTGCATGGGCTGAGTACTACAAGGAATACGGTCAGCCTGGCGAAGCCGGCGCCGAAGCACCTGCTGCTGAATAAGGCGTCGTTACGTGATCCTTCTGGGCCTGACCGGTGGGATTGGTTCGGGTAAATCAACAGTGTCTTCGTTGCTCGCAGAGCACGGAGCCGTCATTATTGATGCCGACGCCATCACTCGTGAACTCCAATCCACTGGTGCTCCGCTACTTACAGTGCTTGCGGAACGCTTCGGTGACACCATCATTGCTAGTGATGGTTCACTAGATCGCGCGGCACTTGCGGCCATAGCATTTTCTGACCCCGAAGCGTTGAAGGATCTCAACAAGATTGTTCATCCGGCTGTGGCGGCAGAGATGGATAGGCGAATGAAAGAAGCCGACAAGAGCGCATGGTGGTGCCGTGTGTTGCCGGCATTGAAGAAGCACAAAGTTGTTGTTCTCGACATTCCATTGTTGGCAGAGAATCCCCGCAAAGGTTTGTGTGGAGTCATCGTGGTTGACGTTCCGGTTGAACTTGCAATTGAACGCTTAGTCAAATTCCGATCCATGAACGAAGACGATGCCCGCGCGCGTATTGCGAAACAAGCATCTCGCGAGAAGCGTTTAGAAATCGCCGACAAGGTCATCGACAATTCGGGGGATATGCAATCGCTGGCCGCTCAGGTTGACCAGGTGTGGCAGTGGGCATGCTCCTTGCCGCCAGCGAAACCCGACGCGGGTGTTCGCACAAACAACGGCTGACAGAACCGCTCTGTACGATTCTCCCGTGACGTCATTTCAGGTTGTATCCGACTTTGCTCCGGCGGGTGATCAACCGAAAGCCATTGCTGAATTAAGCGCAGGTATTGAAGGTGGTGAACGCTTCCAGACTTTGCTCGGAATCACCGGATCAGGCAAGTCGGCCACCATTGCTTGGACTATCGAGAAAACACAGCGTCCTACGCTCATTCTTGCCCCGAACAAAAGCCTTGCTGCGCAGCTAGCTCAAGAGATGAAGGAATTCTTCCCACATAATCGGGTGGAGTTCTTTGTTAGTTACTACGACTACTACCAGCCAGAGGCATACATTCCGTCAAGCGACACGTACATCGAAAAAGACTCATCCATCAACGAAGAGATTGACAGATTGCGTCACTCCGCAACGGCTGCCTTGCTCACGCGACGCGACACCATTGTTGTGGCAAGTGTGTCCTGTATTTACGGTATGGGTGACCCCGAGGAGTACAAGGGTCAATTGCTCGAAGTACATGTTGGCGTCGACTACGACCAGCGCAGCATGTTGCGTCGATTAGTAGACCTGCAGTACGACCGCAACGATATGACGCTTGGTCGTGGCAACTTCCGAGTACGTGGAGACACCATTGAAGTGCATCCTGCATACGAGGAAAATGTTGTTCGCATTGAAATGTTCGGCGACACCATCGACAGAATCACCATGATTGACCCGCTCACTGGTGAGACCTTGTCAGAGCCTTCCGAACTACTCATTTTCCCTGCAACTCACTATGTTGCGGGTGACGACAGACTGCGCAAAGCCATTCGCGGCATCGAAGACGAGTTGCAAAAACAACTTGCCCTTTTTGAAAGCCAAGGCAAACTTCTTGAGGCTCAACGGTTGCGTATGCGGACCCAATATGACTTAGAGATGATTCAAGAGATGGGTTATTGCAATGGCATCGAGAACTACTCAATGCATATCGATGGCCGTCAACCCGGAGAACCACCGTTTACCTTGCTCGACTATTTCCCCAAGGACTACTTGCTCATTATCGATGAAAGCCACGTGGCAGTTCCACAGTTACACGCTCAATTCGCCGGAGACAGAAGCCGCAAAGACACGTTGGTAGAGCACGGATTCCGTCTCCCCAGTGCACGAGACAACCGACCACTTCGATTTGAAGAGACATTTGAACGAATTAATCAGTGCATCTTTATGTCGGCAACTCCGGCTCCGTTCGAACTCAAGCACAGCACCAAGGTTGTAGAACAGATTGTTCGCCCTACGGGTCTTGTAGACCCAGAAGTCATTGTTCGTCCCACGAAAGGCCAAATTGACGACATCATTGAAATGGTTCGTGGCCGGGTGGAGGTGGGGGACCGAGTACTCATCACCACGCTTACAAAGAAGATGGCAGAAGATCTTACGGAGTACCTGTTGGAACAAGGTTTGAATGTTCGCTATCTGCACTCCAACATCGACACATTGCAGCGAATAGAAATTCTTCGTGGTCTACGACTTGGTGAATTCGATGTATTGGTGGGCATCAACTTGCTGCGTGAAGGTTTGGACCTTCCTGAAGTGTCATTGGTGGCCATTCTCGATGCCGACAAAGAAGGATTTTTGCGCAGTGAAACGTCGCTCATTCAGATGATTGGTCGTGCGGCACGAAATGTTGCTGGCCAAGTGGTGATGTATGCAGACAAAGTGACCCCATCCATGGAACGCGCTATTGGGGAAACCAAACGACGTCGCGAGACTCAAATTGCATACAACCTGGAACACAACATCAACCCGCAAACTATTCGCAAGGCTGTCGGAGACATCTTGTCGGTCTTGACAGGTGGCGATAATACGGCGCCGGTTCCAGGGAAGGGTGTTCGCCGTAACCGTGAACGGGACAAAGTTCAGAGAGAAATTAAGTCCATGCCACAGCAGGACATTGCTCGTCTTATACAGACTCTTGAAGACGAGATGAATCAAGCAGCCACCGAGTTGAAATTCGAGTATGCCGCACGTCTCAGAGACGAAATTAACGACCTACGGCGTGAACTTCGTGACGCTCGTTAGCAACTAGGTAGCCTCGTACCGTGGCTGAGAAAATCATCGTTCGGGGTGCGCGCGAACACAACCTAAAAAACATCAGCCTGGAACTTCCACGTGACCAACTCATTGTGTTCACTGGGCTTTCCGGAAGTGGTAAGAGCTCTCTGGCGTTCGACACCATCTACGCAGAGGGTCAACGCCGGTATGTAGAAAGTCTGTCTGCATACGCGCGTCAGTTCTTAGGCCAAATGGACAAACCCGATGTCGATGTTATTGAGGGACTGTCCCCGGCAATTTCAATTGATCAAAAGTCTGCTTCGCGAAATCCGCGGTCGACCGTGGGAACAATTACCGAGATCTACGACTATTTGCGACTGTTGTATGCGCGAATTGGAATTCAGCATTGTCCTACTGACGGAACAAAGTTGCAGCGACAGACACCCCAGCAAATTGTCGACCGAATCATGACTTTGGAAGAGGGAACTCGATTTCAAGTCTTGGCTCCCGTTGTTCGCGGACGCAAAGGCGAGTACGACACATTGTTGGCAGACCTTGCTGGGCAGGGTTTTGTTCGTGCTCGCATAGATGGTGAAGTACGAGACATAGCTGAGTTCTTGGCGTCTGGCGAGAAACTTGCTCGTTACGAGAATCACAGTATCGACATCATCGTCGACCGTTTGGTACGCAGAGACGACATTGAACGCCGTCTTACAGACTCTCTTGAGACGGCCCTGAAACTTGCTGATGGTGTAGCTGGGGTTGAGTTAGTGGCGAAAGACGGTTCAGATAGCGAAACACTGACATTCAGTCAGCACCTTGCGTGCCCGAAGTGCGGGTCCAGTTTCGACGAGCCTGCGCCACGTAATTTCTCATTCAACTCTCCGTATGGCGCGTGTGAGAACTGTGACGGGCTTGGAACAAAGTTTGAAGTTGACGCAGAACTCGTTATTCCCGACAACTCAATGAGTTTGGCCGAGGGGGCAATTGCTCCGTGGCGCAGTGCACACACCGCGTACTTTCATCGCATGTTGGGCGCAGTCGCCGAGCAAGAAGGCATCGACATGGACAAACCATGGTCAAAGATTTCGGCGAAGCATCAGAAACTTGTCTTGCACGGAAAATCCGGTGCCATGCAGGTGAAGTACCGAAACCGCTTCGGAAAAGTTCGTCAATTCAGCACACAATACGAAGGTGTCATCCCTTGGATTAAGCGTCGTCATGCAGATGCAGAAAGTGACTGGACCCGCGAACAGTTCGAAACGTACATGCGTGAAGTGCCGTGTCCGGCGTGCGAAGGTGCACGTTTAAAGCCATCCACTTTGGCCATCACCATTAATGACCGAAATATTTCTGAAGTGTGTGACATGTCTATCGGAGATTCAGCCGCATTTTTGGCTGGTCTTACGCTGAGTCAACGCGATGCCATGATTGCCGAGCGCGTTACCAAAGAAATTAACGCGCGTCTTGGTTTTCTCTTAGACGTTGGTCTCGACTATCTCACCTTGTCACGGTCGGCTGGAACATTGGCTGGTGGGGAAGCGCAACGCATTCGTCTGGCCAGCCAAATCGGATCAGGTCTTGTAGGAACTCTCTATGTGCTCGATGAGCCCAGCATTGGTTTGCACCAACGCGACAACCGTCGCCTTATTGAAACATTGTTGCGATTACGCGACCTTGGAAACACTGTCATTGTTGTTGAACATGATGAGGAGACCATTAAGGAAAGCGACTGGATTGTCGACATTGGCCCTGGAGCAGGTGAGCACGGCGGAGAAGTCGTCTACAGCGGTCCCGTTCCCGGAATTTCGAAAGCAAAAGATTCTGTCACTGGCCGCTATCTCACTGGCGCTGCATCTATTGAGGTTCCCCAGAAACGTCGTACGCCATCGGGTGACGTTATTACTGTGCGCGGTGCGCGCGAGCACAACTTGCGAGATATCGACGTAGAGATTCCCCTCGGTTGTTTTGTTGCGGTGACTGGTGTTTCAGGAAGCGGAAAGAGCACTCTCATTCGCGACATCTTGCTGCCGGCCATGATGCAACGCATCTACAAGAGCAAGGAAGCACCAGGTCGCCATCGAGCAGTCGACGGTATCGACGCAATTGACAAAGTGATCGACATGGATCAGTCTCCAATTGGTCGTACACCACGTTCCAACCCGGCCACCTACACAGGCGTGTTCGATTCCATTCGAAAACTATTCGCCGCGTCACCCGAAGCAAAAGTGCGTGGGTATCAGCCCGGTCGTTTTAGTTTCAACGTGCAAGGTGGGCGCTGTGAAGCCTGTTCAGGCGACGGAACCATAAAGATTGAAATGCACTTCTTGCCCGATGTGTATGTGCCGTGTGAGGTCTGTAAAGGGGCGCGATACAACCGCGACACACTCGACATCACCTTTAAAGGCAAGAACATTGCCGAAGTGCTCGACATGCCCATCTCTGAAGCCTTGGACTTCTTCTCAAATCAGCCCACAATCGCGCGCCACATGCAAACTCTTGTAGACGTTGGCCTGGGTTATGTACGCCTTGGCCAATCAGCGCCCACATTGTCTGGTGGTGAAGCGCAACGAGTAAAACTGGCCAGCGAATTGGCGAAGCGTTCTACGGGTCACACCATGTACTTGTTAGACGAACCCACCACAGGTTTGCATTTCGAAGATGTTCGTCGTTTGCTTACGGTTCTGTCGCGCTTGGTAGACCAGGGAAACACAGTTCTTGTCATTGAACACAATCTCGATGTCATCAAAACTGCCGATTGGCTTATTGATTTAGGTCCAGAGGGCGGCAGTGGCGGTGGTTCCATTGTGGGTACCGGAACCCCGGAAGATATTGCGAAAACAGGCTCTAGCCACACAGGTCGATTCCTTGCACCACTTTTGGGAATGCCCCCAGCAAAGACCGTTTCAAAATCTGCGGCTAAGAAAGTGCCAAACGCTTCTCAAAAGTCAGTTTCTGCGAAGAAGACAGTGGTGAAGAAAGCGCCAGTGAAAAAGGCTGCGGCGAAGCCGAAGAAGTAATTGTGGCTGTTCAGCGTCCTGCCGTCGGTTCCATTCCCACGCAACCAGGGTCGTACCAGTTCAAAGATGAACATGGCCGCGTCATCTATGTAGGAAAGGCAGCGAATCTTCGTTCGCGTCTACAGAGTTACTTTCAAGACCAAAGCCAAATGCACCCACGAACCGCGTCAATGGTGAATGCGGCCCACTCGGTGGAATGGATTGAGGTGCGCAACGAGGTTGAGGCATTAATGCTGGAGTTCTCGCTCATTAAGCAGCACCGTCCTCGTTTTAATGTGCGCCTTCGCGACGACAAGAGTTATCCGTTCTTGGCAGTCACCACCGATGAAGAGTGGCCGCGTGCTGTGGTCATGCGTGGCACCAAGAGAAAGGGCACTCGTTATTTTGGCCCTTACCCACACGCATGGGCCATTCGCGAGACACTCGATTTGTTGTTGAGAACCTTCCCAGTGCGTACGTGTTCACAAGGCAAGTTCAATCAGCATCAGAGACTTGGTCGCCCGTGCTTGCTGTTTCATATCGAGAAATGCTCTGGTCCTTGTGTGGGAGAGATTTCTGCCGAGCAATACACCGAACACGTGCGTCAACTTCTGTCTTTCCTAGATGGCGACACCGATGAAGTGGTGTCGTTGCTGCAGAGAGAAATGGCCGACGCTTCACAAGCGCTGGAGTTTGAACGCGCCGCGCGGCTACGCGATCGATTGGGTGGCGTGATGCGCGCAATTGAGAAGCAGCAAATGGTGGGCGAGCGTGATGAAGATTTGGACATCATTGGAATTGCCGACGACGATCTTGAAGCAGCCGTGCAGGTGTTCTTTGTGCGCAAAGGCCGCGTTGTAGGACGTAAGGGATTCATTCTTGACAAGGTGGAAGATCTTTCTCCCGGCGGTTTAGTCGATCGGGTCTTAGAAGAGATGTATGGCGATCAACCACCACTTGGTATTCCATCTCATGTGTTGGTGCCGGTGATGCCTGACCATGCCGAGACATACGCCGAATGGTTGAAACATCTTCGTGGTTCCCAGGTTGTCTTTCGAGTTCCACAACGTGGAGACAAGCGCGAACTTCATGAAACAGTCACGGTGAACGCTCGCGAAGAGTTTGTTCGTCATCGCCTCAAACGAGCGAGTGACCACAATTCTCGAAGTCGTGCGCTCTCCGAACTTCAAGACCTTCTGATGTTGCCCGAAGCCCCATTGCGAATTGAGTGCTACGACATGGCGCACCTGCAGGGAACCGATTACGTCGGTTCGATGGTGGTCATGGAAGATGGCCTTCCCAACAAACGTGAGTATCGGCGTTTCAAAGTGAAAGATGTTCCGGGCAACGACGATTACGCAGCAATGCGTGAGGTTCTGCATCGGAGACTTTCTGCCTACGTTGAAGAACGCGACCAACCGGTAGGCGAGCGTGGTACCAAGCCAGGAAAGTTTGCCTATCCGCCGCAGTTGTTGCTGGTGGACGGCGGCAAAGGACAATTAGGTGTGGCAATGGAAGTTATTGCCGAGCTTGGTCTCTCCGACGAGATCCCGGTTGCTTCGTTAGCAAAGAAGTTTGAAGAGGTTTACATTCCTGGGCAGCAAGAGCCGGTTCGCATCCCACGGGGCACAGAAGGGCTCTTTATGTTGCAACGCATTCGTGACGAGGCGCATCGTTTTGCCAACACTTTCCATAGAGAGTTGCGTGGCAAACGAATGGTGTCGTCGTCTCTCGATGGCATAGCCGGACTTGGTGAGGCGAGAGCGAAACGCCTCGTGAAGGAAATGGGCGGTGTCAACGCCGTGAAGAAGGCTTCTTTAGAAGATTTGACAATGCTGACATGGTTGCCCGAACAGGTTGCTCAGGCCATCTACAACAAGTTCCACGCAGAATCGTAAGGTTGCAACATGTCGGACAATGGTTTGTGGGACCAACATGCTCAATGGTGGATTGATGGTTTTACAGGTGGCGTCGATCCTGAGTACGAAGAACAAATTATTCCTTTGGCTACAGAAGAACTCGACGGTTTCCACACCATTCTCGATGTGGGCTGCGGAGATGGCCAGATTGCGCGAGCACTCGCACGTCAAGGTTCAACTGTGTTGGGTATCGACCCAACGGAACTTCACATCGCTATCGCGCGTGAACGCGGCGGGGGACCCACGTACCAGCTTGGTTCGGCCACGTCGTTACCCGTGGCCGACAACTCGCAAGATGCCGTAGTCGCATGCCTAGTGTTCGAGCACATCGACGACGTTGACGGCGCAATTGCAGAAGTTGCACGGGTGTTGCGCCCTGGCGGCCAATTCAGTTTCTTCCTGAACCACCCGTTATTGCAGACACCAGGAAGCGGATGGATTGATGATCACATCATTGATCCTCCAGAGCAGTACTGGCGTATTGGTCCTTACCTGGTGGAGACTGAATCTGTTGAAGAAGTAGAAAAAGACATCTACATCCGTTTCCTTCATCGACCCTTAAGCCGCTACATCAACTCTCTCATCGCACACGGTTTACGTCTTGAGCGCATGGTGGAACCGAGTCCACCGCAGGGCTTCTTGGACAGGGCACCCGAGTATTCGCTTGCCCACACCATTCCACGGTTGTTGTACTTACGCTCCGTGAAGATGAGCCAATAAATGAGTAACCTTCGCCTGTGACTGACATCTTGGTTGTAACCGGATTATCTGGAGCAGGTCGGTCCCAGGCTGCAGACGATTTAGAAGATCTTGGTTGGTTCGTCGTTGACAACTTGCCCGTCGTGCTTATTGACAAAGTTGTAGAACTTTCGGGCGAAGCCGGTGGTGAAATTACGAAGTTATGTCTGGTGGTTGGTCATGCTCGTCATCAGGCCGCCATTCTCGATGCTGTGGGAAGTCTGCGTCAGCAGGGTCACACGGCGCGCATTCTGTTCTTAGAGGCATCCACGCGAGAACTTGTTCGTCGTTATGAAGCAACACGGCGGAAGCATCCGATGAGTGATGGTGTGTTGGGACTTGAATCGGTCATCGAGCATGAACGGACCGCTATGAGTCCTGTGAAGGCAGTTGCTGACCTACTTATTGACACCACAGGATTGTCTGTGCATCAACTTCGTCACCAGCTGGTTCAACTGTTCGGTCCTGAGAACCCCGGAGACTCTTTGCAGTTGTCATTCAGTTCGTTTGGGTTTAAACATGGGGTCCCAATTGACGCAGACATGGTGCTCGATGTTCGCTTCTTGCCAAACCCTCACTGGGACGAAGCACTACGTCCGTTTAGTGGGCTCGACGAAAGTGTGCGCGACTTTGTTCTAGGCCAGTCGCTAGCAGAAGAATTTCTAACCCGCGTGCAGGAACTGCTGCATCTCATTGTTCCCGCTTATGTTTCTGAGGGTCGTAGTTATCTCACCATTGCAATTGGCTGTACAGGTGGTCGCCACCGCTCGGTGGCAATGGCCGAAGAGATCGGTCGTCGTCTGACCGCTGCCGGTCACCATCCTCGCATTACCCACAGGGACATCAATCTGTAGGCAAATCTCATAGGGCGAACGGTCACGAACTAGGGTCGTGGGGTGGCTATCGACACCCCCGCCACGGGTTTCCTCAGTGAAAGGACGAACTGTCGTGACAGTACGAGTTGGAATTAACGGATTTGGCCGAATTGGTCGCAACTTCTTCCGGGCCATTGCCGCCCGCGGTGCAGACATTGAAATTGTTGCCGTAAACGACCTCGGTTCACTGAAAACTATGGCGCACTTGTTGAAGTACGACTCGGTTTTGGGCGTTCTTCCTAACGACATCAAGGCTGTCGATGGCGGTATCAGTGTCGACGGAAAAGTTTTAAAGGTGTTGGCTGAACGCGATCCAAAGGCATTGCCGTGGGGCGATTTGGGTGTCGACGTCGTTATTGAATCAACAGGAATTTTTACCGACCGCGACAAAGCAGCGTTACATCTAGAGGGTGGAGCTCCGTTGGTCATCGTCTCTGCGCCTTCAAACGGAGCCGACGCAACGTTTGTGTATGGCGTTAATCATCAGGATTTCGACAAGTCGAAGCACAAGGTGATCTCAAACGCAAGTTGCACAACCAACTGCTTTGTTCCTTTGGTGAAAGTCCTAGACGATGCTTTCGGTGTTCAGAACGGCCTGATGACTACCGTGCACGCCTACACCGGTGACCAATCGCTCGTTGACGGACCACACAGCGACTTGCGCCGTGCGCGCGGTGCAGCAATCAACATCACGCCTACCAGTACTGGCGCGGCTCGAGCCACCAGTTTGGTGATGGAATCAATGAAGGGCAAGTTAGACGGAACTGCACTACGTGTCCCTGTGCCCACTGGCTCTATCACCGACTTCGTTGCCAACTTGTCAAAGCCTGCAACCGTAGAAGAAATTAACGCTGCGTTTAAGGCTGCAGCAGACGGGCCATTGAAGGGCGTGCTTGAGTACACCGCCGACCCAATTGTGTCTAGCGACATTGTCACCAATCCACATTCGTGTGTGTTCGACAGTGACCTCACGATGAGTATGGGAACACTGGTGAAAGTGCTCGGTTGGTACGACAACGAATGGGGTTACTCCAACCGTTTGGTCGACCTGACATTGCACGTCGCAAAATAAGAAGAGTTATTTATGTCGCGTGTTCCCACTCTTGAGGACTTGGGAGATGTGTCGGGCAAACGAGTTCTCGTTCGTACTGACTTCAATGTTCCGATGGAAGGCCCCGACGATGCGCGGGTCATTACAGACGATTTTCGTATACGTGCTGCACTTCCCACCATTGAATGGTTGACATCTCGCGGTGCTCACGTTGTGTGTGCCAGCCATTTGGGCCGTCCGAAGGGCGTTCCAGTAACCAAGTATTCAATGGAGCCAGTTCGTGCTCGTCTGGCTGAACTTGCGCCTGGTGTTGAACTTCTAGAAAACCTGCGTTTCAACGCGGGTGAAGAAGCCAATTCACCGGAGTTCGTGGCGAGTTTGGTGAAGAACATCGACATGTATGTGAATGATGCGTTTGGTGCTGCGCACCGAGCCCATGCATCAATAGTGGGGCCTCCACAAACGCTTCCATCCGCAGCAGGGCGACTGCTGCAACGCGAAGTAGAAGTACTAGGTGGATTGCGCGACAATCCGAAACGTCCGTTTATTGCGGTGTTAGGCGGAGCAAAAGTCAGCGACAAGCTGGGAGTTATTGAGTCGTTGCTTCAGGTGGTGGATTCGTTAGTGATTGGTGGGGGAATGTGTTTCACGTTCCTCGCCGCACAGGGCTATCCCGTTGGCGCTTCCATTTGTGAACTCGATCAAATTGCTACGTGCAAAAAACTGTTGGACAGTGGCAAGTCCATCCATTTGCCTGAAGATTTAGTTGGTCTAGACGCCAACGGAAATTTCGCAACGTTTGGTCTTCGTTTACCTGAAGGTGCTAAGGGTCTAGATATTGGTCCGGGAACAGCAGCAGCCTTCTCCGATGTCATCATGGACGCTCGAACAGTTTTCTGGAATGGGCCAATGGGCATGTTCGAAGATGAACGCTTTGCAGCAGGAACACGTACCGTTGCTGAAGCGGTTGCTGCTACGAAGGCTTTCACCATCGTTGGCGGTGGTGATAGTGCCGCAGCGCTCGCCCAATTCAAGTTGGACGATGAGGTCGATCATGTTTCTACCGGCGGTGGTGCATCACTTGAACTCTTAGAACTGGGCGACCTGCCTGGTCTTGCTGCGTTACGAGGAGCACCTAATGTCCGCTAACTCTCGACGTCCGCTCATTAGTGGCAACTGGAAAATGCATCAAAATCATTACGAAGCAATTCAGTTCATGCAGAAACTTGCATACCTAGTGGGCAAAGACGATTTCGAGGCAGTCGATGTCTCGGTGCATCCACCTTTTACCGATATTCGTAGTGTTCAAACACTGATTGAAGCCGACAGTTTGCGTTTTTTATTGGGTGCTCAGCATTGTCACTTTGAGGAAAAGGGAGCATTTACCGGTGAGGTCGCGCCGTCTTTTCTTGCAAAGTTAAACGTGAAATATGTGATCTGTGGCCATAGCGAACGTCGCGAAATCTTTGGCGAAACCGATGAGATGGTGAAGAGCAAAGTGAAAGCCATTCTTGCCAGCAATATGACGCCCATCGTGTGTGTTGGTGAGACACTCGACGAACGCGAGTCTGGTTCTACAACTGAGAAGGTGGTCGGGCAGGTTCGCTCCGCTCTGTCGGCATTGTCTCCGGAGCAGGTTGCTTCTCTTGTTGTTGCCTATGAGCCCATTTGGGCTATTGGTACAGGAAAAACAGCGACCACAGAAGACGCTCAAGAAGTGTGTGCCGCCATTCGTCGAGAGGTGTCTGTCTTATCGGGTGCCGACGCAGCAAACAGCATTCGTGTTCAATACGGGGGCTCAGTAAAGGCCGCGAACATCGCCGATCTCATGTCTCAACCAGATATCGATGGGGCGCTTGTCGGTGGCGCAAGTCTTGACCCGGACGAGTTCGCTCGTATTGTGCAGTACCGTTTGCATTAGGGGTACTTATGTCGGCAACATTTACAGACACTGCTACGTTGGCAAGCGATGGCACTGTTGGTGTGGTCATTGAAGGCAAGTCGCCACGACAACTCGCGTGGATGCGGTTCCGTCGGGACAAATTTGCACTCGCCGCCGCCGGAGTCATTTTGTTCTATATCTTTGCCGCGGCTTTCGCGCCCGTCATTTGCGCAGTTCTTGGAATTAGCCCTTACGAGTTAGATGGCGATGCATTGAACGACTTTGGTCTTCCAAAGGGCGCATTTGGTGGTATCTCTAGTGAACACTGGTTGGGTGTCGAGCCCGGCACTGGTCGTGACATTCTGGCCAGACTTCTCTATGGCGCTCGCGTGTCGTTGCTTGTGGGTTTTTTGGGAACACTTCTCACCACCACAATCGGCGTGATGATCGGCATCTTTGCTGGTTATCGCCGTGGAAAAGTTGACGCCGTAGTGGGGCGATTCATGGATCTCACATTGGCGTTTCCTTCTTTCTTGCTCATCATCGCTCTCACTCGTCCGTTTACCCAGCGTCTCGAGTCGTTGGGTGTGCCTGAAGGAAACCCGGCTCGCCTGACCTACATCGTGTTGGTACTTGCAACGTTCGGATGGGTGTATGTGGCCCGCGTTGTTCGCGGCCAAACGCTGTCTCTTCGCGAGCGCGAGTTTGTAGAGGCAGCGCGGGCAAGCGGGGCGGGAACTGGGCACATCGTGTTCAAGCAGTTGTTGCCCAATTTGTGGGCGCCCGTCATTGTGATCGTTTCATTGAGCCTTCCTGGGTATGTAGCAACCGAGAGCACCTTGTCTTTCCTGGGACTTGGAATGTTGCCCCCAGCGGCCTCATGGGGCGTCATGTTGGGGGACTCGGTGAAGTACTACCGAGCAGATCCCACCTACCTCTTCATCCCTGGGGTGGCCCTCATCGTCCTGGTCTTGGCCTTCAACATTTTGGGGGATGCCGTTCGCGACGCCCTCGACCCCAAGGCCGACCGCCAGACCCTGTAGGACGGAAAATCTTTCTTTGTCGCCACGGTGGTTATGAATGTTTCTCATCTCTACTAAGGTGAGTTTCATTCATTAGACCCATCCGGGTCTATTTGGGAGGAAATATGACTAAGCGTCGAATCATCGGTGCCGTCAGCTTTGCTCTCGCTGCATCAGTCCTTGCCGCAGCGTGCGGTGGCGGATCAGACAGCGGTGGCGGAGATGGCGAAGCCAAAAAGGGCGGAACAATCCGCATCTTGACCAGTGGTGAGCAAATTGCACACCTTGACCCACAGCGAAACTACACAGGGTCCGATCTTGCTTTTGCAGGAACAACCATGCATCGTTCGCTCACTAGTTACAAGTACGAAGAAGGTGACGCCGGTTCAGAAATTGCCGGTGACCTTGCGACCGATACTGGTACCGCATCTAACGAAGGTAAAACGTGGGCGTTCACGCTTCGCGATGGAATTACTTTTGAAGACGGTTCAGCAATCACGTGTGCAGACGTTGCGTACGGCGTTTCACGTTCGTTTGCAACAGATGTCATTACGGATGGACCAACCTATGCAATCAGCTACATCGATGTTGCTGATTATCCAGGTCCGTACACCGCCACTGCCGAACAGCAGGCTGCGTATGACAAGGCTGTGGCATGTGAAGGCAACACCATCACGTTCAATTTGAAGAACCCAGTTGCTGACTTCAACTACACCACAACGTTGCTTACTTTCAGCCCAGTGCCGAAGGCAAAAGACAATGGCGAAAAGTACGACATGAATCCAGTGTCCTCTGGTCCATACAAGATTGAAAGCTACGAAGTTGGCAAGTCCCTTGTATTGGTGCGTAACGAAAATTGGAACGCAGATTCTGACGAACTTCGTAAGGCGTATGCAGATTCAATCGTCTACGAATTCGGTCTTGAAGAAGCAACAATCGACGAGCGCATGATTGCCGATGCAGGTGATGATCAGTTCGCAGTGTCTGAAGGTATTCAGCCAGAAAACCTTCAAACCATCTTTGAAAATGGTGATGAGGCTCTGAAGGCTCGTTCGGTTGACTACTACGACCCATATGTGTCTTACACAAACCTCAACAACGAGAACCTCTCTTGTTACGAAGTGCGTAAGGCCATTTACTTGGCTCTCGACCGTGAAGCTCTTCGTAAAGCCGGCGGTGGTCCATACACCGGTGACTTTGCCGACGGTTTCGTTAAGCCAGCGCTTGCACTTGACTACGCAAAGTCGACAATGCCAGAGGGTTACAACACCGATGGCAGCGCCAACGTCGAGGCCGCGAAAGCTGCTGTAGCGGAAGCCGAAACCAAGTGTCCAGATGTTGTTGCCCGCGCAAAGAGCGGACTGAACTTCTACTACCCGGATACCCCAACATGGCAGAAGTCATTGGCTATTTGGCAGGACAACCTTGGTGCTATTGGCTTCAAGCTCAAGCCTGAGGCTGTCGAGCCCAGCCAGTACTGGCCAACAGTGATGAACCCAGAAACCGATTACGACATCGCTCGTGGTGGCTGGGCTCCAGACTGGGCTAATGCTTCAACGGTTATTCCAGAACTGTTCACCACCGGTGGCGGATTCAACTTGACCCGTAACTCCAAGGACGCTGACTATGCAGAGTTCGAAGGACTTGTGAATGCAGCAAAGGTCAACCTTGACCGAGTTGCACAAGGCAAGCAGTGGCAAGAGTTGAACCAGTATGTGGTGGACCGCCTGTGGGCACTTCCTGGCTCTTTCTTAAAGGCTCAGAGCATTTGGGGCTCAAAAGTGGGTAACACCTTCCAGTGGGGCCCATTCGGAGCGTTCTGCTTCGGCAACCTCTACGTCAAGTAAGAGAAAACTCATACTCGGAAGGAGGGGACACCGTCACAGACGGTGTCCCCTCTGACCTTTACTGACTAATTTGGTTTATAGGAAGGGGAGGGACCAATGCTTTTGTTCGTGACACGTCGAATTCTTTTTGCGTTGGCACTGTTGTTGGCCGTCTCTTTCTTCACCTACATGTTGTTCGCAATGTTGCCCGCTGATCCGGCGGCATTAACGTGCGGCAAAAATTGCAAACCAGAAATTATTGAAGCCAACCGTGTGCGGCTTGGATACGACAAACCTCTCCTAGAGCAGTACTGGCTGTTCATCAAGGGCTTCTTTGTAGGTCGCGACTATGGAGTAGGGGCAGCAGCCTTCTCGTGCCCTGCACCATCGCTTGGATATTCATTCAGCCAACACGAGTGCGTGACTACTTTGATTGCTCGTACCTTCCCCGTCACTTTCTACTTGTCGCTCGGTGCATTCATTTTGTGGATGACCTTAGGAATTGGCTTGGGCACGATTGCTGCGCTGAAAAGGGGACGGTGGCAGGACAGAGCAGCCACCACATTTAGCGCTGTCGGAGTCAGCCTTCCCACCTTCTACATCGGTCTCCTAGTTTTGTTTTCGTTCTGTATTTGGCTTCGTATTCTTCCGTTCCCGTCATACGAGTCGCCTTTTGAAGATCCACTGTCATTTCTCACCACAATGATTCTTCCCTGGACAACGTTGGCTGTTTTGTCTGCTGCCGGATACACACGTCTCACACGAAACGGAATGTTGGAAGCAATGAACGAAGATTTTGTTCGTCTAGGAATTGCTAAGGGTCTTCGCCGTCGAACAATTATTCGCAAATATGTCCTTCGTTCGGCTTTGGTTCCCATTGTCACCATTGCAGGCTTAGATTTCGCGGCACTGTTGGGCGGGGCAATCATTACCGAAAGTGTCTTTTCACTGCCAGGAATGGGTCGTATGTCCATCAGAGCTGTCGTTGAATCGGACCTACCGGTCCTAGTGGGAACCACCATGACGGCGGCTGTCTTTATTGTTCTGGCAAATGTTGTAGTCGACGTCTTGTATGGCGTCCTTGACCCACGTGTGCGATCAAAATGAGTAACAGCCCACTCTTGTCGGTGTCGAACCTCTGCGTGTCGTTCAATACTCCCGATGGAGTTGTTCAAGCAGTGAACGATGTTTCGTTTGATTTATTTCCAGGTCAGACGTTGGGAATTGTGGGGGAGTCCGGTTCTGGTAAGTCGGTGACTGCGTCTTCGCTCTTGCGTCTGAACAATTCTGTTACCTCTACAACTACTGGTTCTGTTCAACTTGAAGGACGCGATGTATTGACAGTGGACGAGCCCACCATGCGTTCAATTCGTGGTCAAGACATTGCCATGGTCTTTCAAGATCCGCTCTCGGCGTTGAATCCGTATTACACCGTTGGCGATCAGATTGCCGAGGCGTACATTATCCATCACTCATCAGCAACGAAAGATGACGTTCGGGCTCGAGTGTTGGAAATGCTCAAGAAAGTAGGCATTCCAAATCCTGAAAAGCGCATTGATGAGTATCCACATCAATTCTCCGGGGGCATGCGACAGAGAATTGTTATTGCTATTGCGCTAATCAATTCTCCGCGAATTCTCATTGCCGACGAACCAACGACTGCTCTCGACGTAACAGTGCAGGCACAGATTTTGGACCTCATGCTTGACCTACAAAGAGAGACGGGGATGGCCATTATTCTCATCACCCACGACTTGGGTGTGGTAGCCGAAGTGGCTGACTCAACGTTGGTGATGTACGGCGGGCGAATAGTTGAACGTGCAACGGTGAGCGAGATATTCGCTACTCCCACACATCCGTATTCATGGGGCCTTTTGGGTGCAGTGGGAAGTCTTGATACAAGTACCCGCGGACATCTCACCACGATCCCAGGCACACCACCATCACTCATTTCTCTTCCGACTGGATGTTCGTTTCATCCACGTTGTGCGTATGCCAAAGACACCGGCAGCAGATGCACAACAGAGGTTCCTGAATTGCACAAGGTCTCCGGCACGTCATCGTCGTCGGCATGTCATATGAGCGATGCTCAGCTGGTTTCTCTTGGTGCTCGCGGAGACACACTATGAAACAGGCTGCCTTAGAGGCCCACAATGTCATCAAGTATTTCCCTACAGGACACTCCGGAATTCTTGGTCGACCCACGAACGAAGTCAAAGCCGTAGACGGAGTGTCATTTTCCATTGCACATGGTGAAACGCTTGGTGTTGTCGGAGAATCTGGTTGTGGCAAATCAACGCTGGCGCGTGTGGTGACTCGTCTTATTGACGCAACGTCTGGAGAAATTCTGATGGACGGGGAGTCCATCTCACACTTGTCGGGAAAGAGCCTTCGCATCGCTCGACGTAAATTACAAATGATCTTTCAAGATCCGTATGCATCCTTAAACCCCCGACACAGCGTGGGGCAAATTATTTCGTCGCCACTTTCTGTGCAAGGAATCTCTCCGCCACAAGGAGTAAAGGCTCGTGTACAAGAATTAATGGAACTTGTTGGCCTTAATCCTGAGCATTACAACCGATATCCGCATGAATTCTCGGGTGGGCAACGACAACGAATCGGCATAGCGCGGGCACTGGTGTTGGAACCCACAGTGCTTGTGGCAGACGAACCCGTGTCTGCTCTTGACGTCAGTATCCAAGCTCAAATCCTGAATCTGCTGGAAACTCTCCAAGCAGAGCTCGGTCTGACCTATATGTTCATTGCGCACGACTTGTCTGTGGTTCGTCACATTGCCGACAATGTCGCCGTCATGTATCTGGGCAAGATTGTTGAAATGGGTTCGGCGCAGTCTGTGTACACCCAACCTGGACACCCTTATACATCGGCACTCTTGTCTGCTGTTCCGGTGGCCGATCCCACTCGCCGGGGACGCGACGGCCGTATTCGGTTAGAGGGTGATGTGCCTTCGCCCATTGATCCACCGTCTGGATGCCGTTTTAGAACCCGCTGTTGGAAGGCCACAGATCTGTGTGCCTCGACTGAGCCCCTGCTCGCAGACCAAGGGAATGGACACCTGGTGGCATGTCATTTCCCCATGGAGACCCCAGTGACCTTGGGGAACACTCAGCCCTAAGGGGTAACCTCAATAACCGTGCGTACCGTGATTCTGTATCTCTCGTTGGTTATCAACGTGGTGTCCATGTTTGCTCTCATCGTTGGCGTGTTGCTTCATAGCGGCCAGGGCGGTGGTCTTTCAGACATGTTTGGCGGCGGCGGAGCAGGTCTTGGCTCAGCAGCAGCAGAGAAGAACCTCAATCGCATTACCACTGTGTTTGCCACAGTTTGGCTCTTTACGGTTATTGCGCTCGCGTTCTTGCTTCAGAACTGACCCTTTGGGTTCGGCAGAGTTCATCGGTAAAGTGAAAGCCCACGTCGAAGTGGCGAAATAGGCAGACGCACCAGTTTAAGGGACTGGCGCCCGTGAGGGCGTGGGGGTTCAAGTCCCCCCTTCGACACCAATGCGATTAACCAAAATTGTTGCAACCCTCGGGCCGGCCACGTCGTCGGTAGACGGTATTCGAGGTCTGGTTAACGCCGGAGCATCAGTTTTTCGTTTGAACTGTTCTCATCTGTCCACCGACGAACTGGCAAAGTCCATCACGTTGGTACGCGAAGCTGCGCCAACATCGGCAATTTTGGTTGACATTCAAGGACCAAAACTTCGCTTCGCTCAAGACTCAATCGATCTTGTTGACGGAGCTCTTGTCTCACTGTCGTTGAGTGACCTCGGTATTGAAACTGGTGCCCGCGGGGGCTCCCGTGGTGTTGCGGTTGGGCACCGAATTCTTATGGATGACGGCCGGCTTGAAACGGTCGTGGAAGATATTGACGGCGAGACACTGTCGCTGAGAGTTGTGCGTGGCGGCTTTTTAAAAAAGGGAAAGGGCGTCAATCTCCCTGACACCGAAGTGAGTGGTGGAGTCCTAGGCGATAAAGATCTTGCGGACCTGCGCGTCGCCCGGAAAATGGGTGTAGAAATCGTGGCCATTTCGTTTGTGCAATCACCGGCCGACATTGTTGCAGTGCGCGAACTTGTGGGTGAAAACATATTGGTCTTTGCAAAAATCGAGAGACCTCAGGCTTTAGAGAGAATTGACGAGATTTGTGCGGTGAGCGATGGTGTCATGGCTGCTCGTGGAGACCTTGGCGTTGAGACACCATTTGAAAGCGTTCCGGCGGCACAGAGCAGAATTGCTCTTAGTGCGTTACAGCGTGGAGTTATCTCCATTTGCGCCACGGAAATGCTTGAATCAATGACAACAGCAACACGACCAACGCGCGCCGAAGTGGCCGATGTTAGTGGTGCAGTGCGCGACGGTTTCGACGCGGTGATGTTGTCCGGTGAAACCGCAGTGGGTGCCTATCCGAACGAGACCGTGATGGCCATGGCACGCATTTGTGAGGCTGCCGAAAAACGAGTCTCCATGCCTAACTACTACGCCGATGCAAATCCTGAGGCTGCTGCGGTCACTGCGGCTGCTACCGCTCTTGCAAAGAGAATCTCTGCTCATCTCATTCTCTCGGTCACCTTCACCGGTTTTTCTGCACGTCTTTTAGCGTCGTGCAGGCCGTCGTGCGCAATAGTTGCCGCAACGCCCGGAGTAGACAAAGCCCGACAGTTGAATATCTGTCGTGGTGTCTATCCAATGGTGGTAGCCCGAGACGGAAACATCACGTCTTCTATTGCTACGGCCGTTCAAGATGCACGAGCACTTCATCTGTTAGCGAGTGGCGACACCATTGTTGTGTGCGCATCTCGACTGAATCCACGCTCAGATGCCGACACCATTTTGTTGCATATAGAACCCTAAGACATTGGTCGTAGATGCTTTTTAAACGTCAAGAAGTATCCGACGCTGACAAGCATTAACGCTCCACAAGCAGAGAACACCAGTGGGGCCGAGTCAATTCTGCGTGCGATAAAACCAACAGCTAATGCGCCCGCTGGTGCCAGTCCGCTCATGAGGAGTGAATGCAAGGCCATGACTCTTCCCATTACTTCTGGGGGTGTGTTGTTTTGAATAAGTGTCTGATTGAGGTTCATATAGAAGCCGCCACCGAGACCCCAGAGGAACAGGAACAGACCCATCATCGGTATGGAGTTTGACTGGCCGAGCAGAATTTGTACAGAAGATCCCCAGCACAGACCGCACATGAACCAGAGACCCTTGCGAATCATCTTGTGATTGAAACGCATTATGGCCATCGATGTGATGAATTGTCCGACACCTAAGAGAGCAAAGAGAGCTGTTGTTTGGCTTCCGGTAGCACCTGCTTGTTCTCTCGCAATCTGTGGCCCCAAAACAATCCATGGCGCCATCATGAACAGGGTGGAGGATGAGAGCAAAACGTAGAGCGACCTAACAGACTCGTGACCATTAATGAAGCGGAGACCTTCAAAAATGTCTTCTCTAATTTTGCGGCGGACAGAATTTGGTACTGCTGGAACTTTCAGTGGAATGAGGGCGATAAATCCGATGGTGTACAGCACTGCCTGCAACCAGAATGCCCCCTGAATTCCCCAGACTCTGATGACGGGGCCTGCGGTTGCAGGACCAATGATGAGGCCAATATTTGAACCGATGGTGCTGACTGCGATGGCACCAACGAGTTTGTCTTGCGGAACCAACGTGGGAATCATTGCGCTTCGAACTGGTTGTCCAAGAGCGATAAAAATTCCCGCAATAAACGAACCCACGATTGCCCACGTTGTGGTGATGTGTCCAGTGGTCACCATGGCGGCGATTGCAATTGTGGTGGCCAATGCACCCAATTGGCTTCCCATGAGAAGTAAACGACGATCCATTCGATCACTCATGACGCCAACGGGAAGAGAGATCAATAGTGCTGGCACTCCCATTACGAAGAGAATGACTCCGCTGATGTCAGAACGTGCACCTAGGTCCAGGGCTAGCCACACAAACGCAAATCGTTGGGTGCTCTGAACAAGAATGAACAGAAAGCTATTGGTCCACAGAAGACGGAAAGCTGGAATCCGGAGAAGTTCTGTTGGCTTAATGCTTGCGTTGTTCCCCACGACCTATGTTCGCAGGTCTTGGTTGCGATAGAGCCATTAGAGGCAGGAGTACAGAGAATCTATAAGTGCTCTGTTGCGAGGGTTTTGCCAGCGTGGTCCCATCTGATTCATGACATAGCCAAATCCAACACGACTGACGGGGTCACAAAAGCCCACAGAGCCCCCAGCGCCGTAATGTCCGAATGCTTCGCTATGTGGCCCGAAGCCGCGTTCTGGAATGGGAATTTGAAACCCATGGGCAAAACGTGACACACGTTGGAGTACCACATCTAGTCCATGTGACACTTCAGTTGTGGCTTCGGCTAGGACCGAAGAGGGGAGAAGGTTCACGCCATTGTGCGATCCGCCGTACGCAAGGACTGTGTACATGGCGCTCACCCCCCTGGCGCTTGCATGCATGTTGGTGGAGGGAATCTCTGCCTGACGCCATTCGGTTGTGTTCACGGTTCCAGAACCGGACATACCCGGCGGATTGTTGTACGTATTGAACTGAAGCAGTTGTTCATCGGTCATGTCTGGCGGCGGAGATGGTGGCGACGTCGTGCCTGGCCATTCAAAGTCTGCGATTCGAGACAACACGGACGAGTCGCACCCAAGATGAATATCAGCATTCAGTGGAGTTGCGATTCGCTCCCGTACGAGTTGTGCCACTGTCTTTCCTGTGGCCCGACGA
This sequence comes from Ilumatobacteraceae bacterium, assembly GCA_021299715.1. Classification (GTDB taxonomy): domain Bacteria; phylum Actinomycetota; class Acidimicrobiia; order Acidimicrobiales; family Ilumatobacteraceae; genus UBA2093. Next base: position 429,272 of record JAJTEL010000002.1, read on the forward strand.
AGAACCTCACCAACCAGAAACCCAAAGGTGTTCACGTGGTAACCATGAGCCGTGCCAGGCGTCCACCAGGGCTTTTCATTCGCTAGCGCAGTACACATGGCATCCCAGTCGTACATAGCGAAAGGCGGAAGCTGCTGGCGAACGGCAGGCAACCCGACTCGATGACCGAGTGCATCGCGGAAGGTGAGTGCGTCTTTGTCATGTGCGGCAAACTCAGGCCAGACATCGGCAATTTGAGTGTCGTATGAAATCTCGCCGCGGGCAACGCACTGAGCAGCCACCAGCGAGGTGACTCCTTTGCCTACCGAAAACGCATTAACTAATTGGTCCTCTTGCCATGCACGAGATCGTTGTGGGTCAGCGAAACCAGCCCACAAGTCGACGACACGACGACCATTAACGGTGATGCACACAGCACCACCAATTTCGTTATGTTCAACAAAGTTGTTGACGAACGCGTCACGCACAGCGTTGAACGCTGTGTCGCAGGATCCGTAAACGCTTGGTGCTTGGGTCAGAGCGCTGACTTCTCCAAGATGTGAACGCCACATGCCGATCCAAGGCCGATGACGTGTGCAAGACCCACTTTGGCACCTTCAATCTGACGAGGGCCGGCCTCGCCACGCAAGTGGTGACACACTTCCCAAATATTCGCAATTCCTGTTGCCGCAATTGGGTGGCCCTTCGATTCAAGACCGCCAGACACGTTGACAGGAGTAGATCCATCGCGCCAGGTTGCACCTGAATTGAAGAAATCTACGGCGCCACCTTCTTCGCACAACATGAGATTGTCGTAGTGAACGAGTTCTGCGGTTGCAAAACAGTCGTGAAGTTCAACGAGATCGAGATCCTGCGGCGAAACTCCGGCCTGCTCGTAGGCCTTCTTTGCTGCAATACGAGTCAGTGTGTTGACGTCGGGAAGTACTTGGCATGCTTCCTGATATGGGTCGCTAGTAAGCACAGATGCCGAAACCTTGATGGCTCGACGCTGTTGTTCCAAAGACATTGTCTTCAGTTTTGAACCACTCACAACAACAGCCGCCGCTGCACCGTCACAGTTGGCAGAACACATTGAGCGTGTATTCGGATACGAAATCATGACGTCATTCATGATTTCTTCCAACGACATCTTCTTCTGGTATGCCGCTAATGGGTTCAGGGTTGAGTGCGCATGGTTCTTTTCTGCAATCTTTGCGAACACTTCGAAGGTTGCGCCGCCGTACTTGTGGCCGTACTCCATGCCCACCTGGGCAAAAGTTCCGGGCATGTTGGCTGTTCCGATGTAGCCATCAACGTTTTGTACCGCGCCGTAGCGTCCGGAGGGCTTCCACTCTTTGCCGGATCCCTTTGCACCCGCACCTGCACCGAGGAGACCAACACCTGCAAGTTTCTCTACGCCAACAGCAAGTCCCATGTCGCATTCTCCGGCCTTGATGGCCATGATTGCGGTACGAAGGGCTGTTGCACCAGTGGCGCATGCGTTTGACACGTTGTAGACAGGAATACCTGTTTGGCCAACTTGCTTTTGGATCATCTGGCCAATTCCGCCTTGACCCATTAGGCAACCAGCAGCCATGACTCCCATGTCACGCATGGTGACTCCACCGTCTGCCAAAGCGGCGATGATTGCTTCACTTGCAAGGTCAACGGTGTCTTTGTCCGGGTACTTGCCGAACTTCGTCATATTGATGCCGAGGATGTAAATGTCTTCTGATGCCATGTTCATGTCCTTTGTTATAGATGTGTGAGTAGTTACGAAAGTGGTTCGAAGCCAAAGCCAATTGCTTCAGTTCCGTTGTCGTCGTCGCCGAGTGAGTAGGTAGCCAGTCGAACTTTCATACCCAGATGAACTTTTTCTGGTGTTGGGTCGACGTTAATGAGGTTGCCACGAACGCTTGTTCCACCGCAGTTCACAATTGCGGCAACAAAGGGAACGGGAACGCCTGGTGATGCGAACGTAACAATGGTGAAAGAACGAACTTCACCTTCGGTCGCAATGTCGACTTGTTTGAACGACGTTGCGAAACACGAGGCACATGCGTTACGTCGATCGAAGAATCGAGCGCCACACGATGTGCACTCATTGGCCACTAGATGCGGGGACGGTGATAGTGCTAAGTAGTCAACGAGGGGGACTTGTGTCTTCGTCATGGGGTCTCCTAGTAGGTCCGCGTATATCTCCACCCTATGTCTTCTGCGGGCACACAGGCGCAAGCGGAGCCGTCCCGGAGAGGGGTTTTGGGCTATGAATAGGGCATGGCATACGTGTGGAAGAACTGGGCCGGGAACGAAACGGCTCGACCCCTGAGCTTTGGCTCTCCACACACCGAGGCCGATGTGGTGTCGCTTGTTCAAAGCGCACATGACGCGGGCCACAAAGTGAAGGTTGTGGGCTCTGGCCATAGCTTTACTCCTGCAGCAGTCTCCGATGGCCACATGCTGTCTATCGGGGCACTCAAGGGCATTCGATCTATCGATCGAGAAGCGAAAACAGTGGTGGTAGGCGCTGGGACAACCCTGAATGAATTGAATTTCTTGCTTCACGCCGAAGGTCTCGCTTTGGCGAATCTTGGAGACATTGCGTATCAGACCGTTGCTGGCGCCATCTCAACATCTACTCATGGCACAGGGGTGTCGTTGCCCGGACTGGCAGCACAGGTTGTCGGTATGCGACTCGTCGATGGTGTGGGAAATGTTGTGGTCGCTTCCGCACACGAAAATGCGCACATTCTCGATGTTGCGCGAGTATCGGTTGGTGCACTTGGAGTCATTACTGAATGCACCATCAAAGTGGTCGATGCATTTCGACTGCATGCGCATGAGATGCCAATGAAATTGGATGATGTTCTGAACAACGTTGACGATTTGAAGTCGTCAAACGATCATTTCGAATTCTTTTGGATTCCACACACTCGGTGGGCGCTCACCAAACGAAACAACCGTACGACCGACGCTCTTCAGCCCCTGCCAAAGGTCAAGGGATGGATTGAAAAAACCTTCATGGAGAATTATGCATTCGGTGCCTTGTGTCGAATTGGACGCGTAAAGCCTTCGCTGATTCCTCGTCTTGCCACAGCGTTACCATCATCTGGGTCTCGAACGTATATCAACGACAGTTACAAGATCTTTGCCAGTCCGCGCCTTGTTCGTTTTTATGAAATGGAACATTCGTTGCCCGCTGAATGTGTTGCAGATGCACTGCGCGACATTCGGTCCATGGTGGAACGAAAGAAGTACATGTTGAACTTTCCCGTAGAGGTTAGGTTCACGGCTTCTGACGATGTTCCATTAAGTACGTCGTACGGCCGTCACAGTGCGTATATCGCTGTCCATGTCTATAAAGGCATGGAGTTTGAACCGTTCTTCCGCGACGTAGAAGACATTCTGCGGGGATATCAGGCTCGACCACATTGGGGCAAAGTGCACCATCGAGATGCTGCAGAACTCGCAACCTTGTATCCGAGATTTAGCGATTTTCTTTCTGTTCGAGATGAGCTAGACCCCGACAGAACTTTTGCTAACCGCTACACCGATCGCGTCTTTGGCTGACGGCTACAAACAAATATCTTGAGGACGCACTGGGCATCGAGGAATGTCTTTGCCGATGGCATCACGAATGGCCGCCACAATTGCGGGTGTCACCGAAATGCATGGTGGCTCACCAACACCTTTTGCCCCGAGTGGAGCCTGTGGGTCTGGTTCTTCGACGAGTCGCGCAACGACCACCGGAGCATCGAGTGCCGTGGGCAACAGATAGTCCGTAAAGCTTGGATTTCGAACCCGCCCATTTTCTACGATGATCTCTTCCATGACCGCAAGACCAAGTCCTTGGGCAATACCACCTTCAATTTGACCTAAGACAGACAGTGGATTGAGGGCTTTGCCAACGTCTTGTGTTGTTGCAATCTGAACAACCTTTACGAGGCCAAGTTCTGGGTCTACATCAACCACTGCGCGGTGAGCAACAAATGCAAACGCTACGTGGCAGTTTCCTTGGCCGTTCTCGTCGAGGTCTTCTGTGGGCCGATGATGGTGTTCAAACTCTTCAGAGATTGTGACGCCCTGTGTGGCTTCATGCACTGAGACTCGCAGAGTTCCGACGGTGTCCACAATGTCGGTGTCATCGATGATGAGTCGAATGGGATCCACCCCGTACTTGGCTCCCACATGTTCAAAGAGTCGTTCCCGTACTAAACGACAAGCGCCGTCTACTGCACCGCCGCTCATCCATGTTTGACGAGACGCTGAAGTAGAGCCAGCCGAACCGATATTTGTGTCGATGGTGTCGCACACAACATCGTCTACACCCAGGACTGAACGCGCAATCTGTGGGGCCAACGTGACAAAGCCTTGTCCCACCTCGCTAGTGGCAAACTTCAGCGTTACTGCGCCGTCCTTCAGCGTGCAGCGAGCAGTGGAGTAGTCGTCAAAACCTTCGCTGTACATGATGTTCTTGATGCTGACGCCCCACCCAATTCCGCGACGGATGTGTTTGCGTTCAGAGGTAATGCCAGAGCCGCCGGGAAGATGTAGTTCGTCGACGACGTCGGGAAGTGGCGCAGGAAGGGGAATTTCATTTGTCTCTCTAATGAGACGTTCCACCGGCGCAACGCTTTCCACCGTTTGACCAGTAATGAGCGTGTCACCTGTTTTCATAGCATTGATGAGGCGAACAGTGACGGGGTCAATTCCTGCAGCGGCGGCAATCTTGTCCATTTGGCCCTCGTGTGCAAAGCATGCTTGCACAACGCCGAATCCGCGCATGGCACCACACGGTGGATTGTTCGTGCGAACGGCATAACCGTCAACAATTGCATTGTGACAAACGTATGGACCTTGCGTGTGCGTGACTCCATTAATGAGAACGGCCGATGATGTGGACGCATACGCTCCACCGTCGAAAACAAAACGGGCTTCAATCTTGATGAGTTTTCCGTTTTGGTCTGCGTGATGTCGCATCCATACCTTTGCAGGGTGGCGGTGGACATGGCCGAAGAAACTCTCTTCACGTCCGTACTGCATCTTGACTGGTCGTTTGGTGCGAAGTGCTAACAGCGCAGTGTGCACCTGAAGGCTGATGTCTTCTCGCGCACCAAATGCACCGCCAACGCCGCCGAGAACCAAACGAACCCTGTTCTCTGGCAAACCAAGACACGCGGCCATTTGTTTTTGGTCCTCATGAAGCCATTGGGTGGCTACATGAACTTCTACGCCGTGTCCATCATGGTCGGGAAATCCGAGAGCGGCTTCAGTACCAAGAAACGCCTGATCTTGCATTCCGATGTCATAGGTTCCTTCAACAACAATCGGACCAGTAGCACTGACGTCGCCTGCAACAATTCGTTGATGACGTATGAGATTTCCATCGGGATGTATTGCGGGAACTGTTCCTGAGATGGCATCTTCTGGCTCTGACAGAACCGGCAACAACTCATATTCAACTTTTATTGCAGCCAATGCTCGGCGACAAGTTTCTGGATGATCGGCGGCAACAGCAGCTATTGGCTCACCCATATAACGAACGATGTCGCGGGCAAAGACGGGTTGGTCTTGGCTGATGAGTCCGTACGTGGGAAGTCCCGGAACATCGTCGGCGGTAATGATGGTTTCGACACCCGTGATCTTCCATGCTTCGCTGTAGTCAATAGAGATGATTCGCGCGTGAGCGTGTGGAGATCGCAGAGTCGCACCCCACAGCATATTTTCTGCATTGAGGTCTGATGTGAACGAGAAGTCGCCGCGTACCTTGGCTGCTCCGTCCGGGCGAAGCGCACTATTCCCAAGTACATCTCTTCGTGTTTTGGTAATTGTCATGACTCAACTCCGTTGCGAGAGGCGATGACTGCGTCGACGGCAGCAAAAATTCGTCCGTAGCCGGTGCAACGACAAATATTTCCTGACAACGCTTCTTTTACTTCTAGTTCTGATGGTGAATGGTTCTGGTCGAGCAAGTGATGAACTGCCATGACAAGTCCAGGAGTGCAAAACCCGCACTGAACTGCGCCTTCTGTAATGAATGCTTCTTGGACATCTGTAAGCGTGCCATCTGAATTTAGACCCTCAACGGTTGCAATCTCACAATTCACTGCACTTGCGGCCATCACTAAACAACTACAAACTGACTCACCGTTAACAAAAACAGTGCAACTTCCACATTCGCCTTGCTCACAAGCACCTTTTGCACCTGGAAGACCGAGTCGTTCACGCAATACGTACAGCAGGCTCTCACCAATCCACGCATCTGCTACCTGATGTTCAACTCCATTTACTGTGAGTGAATAGAACTCGGCTGAACTCATGACTGAACTCCTCTTTGTACCAAACGTTGCGCAAGAACACCCACAGCATGACGTCGGTAGACCGCTGTAGAACGATGATCATCGATTGGCTTCGACTCTTGCGACACAAGTCGTCCAAACTCTTTTGCTACGTCGTCAGAAACTGACCCGTCGGCTGCAAGATTTTGAGAAAGAAACTGCTCAGCATGTGGACACCGCAACACCGTGGGACCAACGCTGCCGAGAGCAATTCGTGGGGATCCGTCTTGTAACGCAAAACAGGCAGAAGCAACGGAAATAACCATTGCATTGCGTACGCCCACCTTGGCGTACCCCTGTCGGCCATTACGGATGGGGAGTGTGACGCCAAGAATGATTTCGTTTTGTTCTCGCGAATTCCTCTTTGGTCCCACCATGAAGTCCGAAACAGGTACATCTCGTGTTGTGTTCACTGAGGCTAAATGCACGATTGCATCTAAAGCTGATAGCACTGGTAGAGAGTCTCCTGCAGGCGAACAAGTTCCTAAGTTTCCGCCAATTGAACCTGCGGCACGAATCTGAGGTGAGCCCACCGTTCGCGCAGCCTGAGCAAGCGCAGGTACCAGTTGTGCGAGTTCGCCAGACTCCATGTGTTTATAGGGGACCGCAGAACCAATGAAGACTGTGCCCGCCACCTTGTTCAGTGACCATTGAGATAATTCGGGTACGTGACGAAGGGCGATGACATCGTTTGGCTTGCGATGGTTGAAGTTGACTTCCACCATCAGATCGGTGCCACCGGCCAGCAGCGTTGCACCAGGCGTATCGGACAACATTTGCGTTGCTTCTGAAAGACTTGTAGGAAGAAGAACAGGCACGGCTACAACCTTTCGTGCAGTTTCTTGGCTGCTTCCGCAGCCTTCATGGTGATTTCGTGAAAATCGAAAGATGTGGGGACTCCATCGTGAACAACAGATTTCCCATCAATCGTCACGTGTGTTGCGCGAACTCCGGGAGTAAAAGCCAAATGCCATGGACTGTCAACGTCTGCATACGTCCATGTCACCGTGTCGTTAACAACTTCCGGGAAGAAGTGCTGACCATTAGACAGCCACTGCCACGCGGTGTCCGGCGAAGCAGTGATGTCGTCCTCACGATGTCGAACATAGGCCAGTCGGAATTCCTCCAACATGTCTGCACCAATTCCATCTGTTCCAAGAATGATGCGGTTTTCTCTACGAGCCGGTTGTGCATAGCCCACCGAGTTGTTCATGTTTGAACGAGGATTGTGTGCAATGGTGCCGGGGAGTGATTGGGTGAGATGCACAGCATGGACGAGTAGCCAGTTGTCTGTAGCCAAGGATTGAAGACGTTCTCCAGCATCTGCGTCGTCGGAACCTTCAGCAACATGAATGTGAACGCCGGTGTTGTATCGCGCTGCCAGATCGGCGGCGGCTTCAAGAGTCTCGTTGGAACATGTGAATGCGGCATGGACTCCGACCATTCCACGACCTCCCGAAGCGAGATACCTCTCATTTTCAGTAAGTCCGCGCCGCGCGGCATCGGTCATGCGTGAATTGGGGTCAACAACTGACGACAAATCGTTGTGGTTCCAGCGGTCCGTTACTCCGTAACTCAAGTTGTATCGAATGCCCACGAAATCGCAAGCGGCCGCTATGGCATCGAGTGATCCTTCAATAGCAGTGGGACTTTCGTGATGATCGATGATGGCTGTTGTGCCATTGAGCAGTGCTTCGGCGGCCCCTAGAGCTGCTGACCAATAAATGATGTCGAGATCTAGAGCCGCGTCGAGTCGCCACCAAACATTTTCAAGAATTGACATGAAGTTCGTTGGTGTCTGCGGTGGAGCCGGCATACCCCGTGCGAGAGATGAATACAGGTGGTGATGCCCGCATACAAGACCAGATGTTGTAAAAGACATATCAGTCAATGACCACGCCGCGTTGCGATGTAATTCGCCCGTACACCTCAGGACGTCGATACTTATCGAAATCAAAGAGTGTTCCCGTGTAACGGCGGCACCAATCAAGATCACATCGAGCAGTAATCAGTTCATCGTCGGTGGTGAAAGCTTGAGCAACTATTTGGCCAGATGGGGCAACAATCATGCTTTGTCCCAGTGAGTCGACGCCTTCTTCTACACCACCTTTAGCAACACCAATAACCCATGTTCCGTTCTGATAGGCACCCGACTGCATGACGAGTGCATTGTGAAAGCCTTGAAGAATGTCTTGGCTTGGATCGGGCACGTAATGGATAGGGGTGTTGTAGCCACACAAAATCATCTCTACGCCTTGAAGACCCATGACGCGGTATGTCTCTGGCCAGCGGCGATCGTTGCAAATCATCATGCCCATACGACTACCGAATGCATTCCACACTCCGAAACCTTCCATTGACGGCTCGAAGTAATAACGCTCGGCATGTTGGAAAGGACGATCAGGTTCATTTGTCTCGTGGCCGGGAATGTGCACCTTGCGATACTTGGCAACCACGGATCCATCTTTTTCTACGAGAATTTGAGTGTTGAATCTGCGTCCATCGTCAGTGAGTTCGGCGTATCCCAGACAGAACCCAATACCTAACTTCTTTGCTTCGTCAAATAACGGCTGAGTAACCGGTGATGGCATCGCAGTTTCATACCAATGGTCGGCGTCAGTGATGTTGTCAAGAAACCAGCGCGGAAAAAAGGTTGTGAGTGCCAATTCGGGGAACACAACGAGATCGCAATTAGATGTGTGGGCCTGACGTAAGAGAGCCAGTAACCGCTGAACAACTTCTTCTCGTGTGTGTTCTTTTTGAATGGGGCCTAACTGCGCGGCCCCCACTGTTATGACGCGGCTCATGCAATTGTCTCCATTGTGCAAAGGGTCAGCATTGTGTGGAGCAACAAGTTGGCTCCAGCTTCGAGATCTTTGTCGTCGGTGTGTTCGGCGGGATTGTGGCTAATTCCGGAGACGCTGGGAACAAAAATCATGGCGGTCGGGCAGACGCGGGCCAGCATTTGTGCGTCGTGACCTGCTCCGCTAGGAAGTCGCATCACACTGTGATTGTTCTCTTTTGCGAGATTCTCTATCAGCGACACAATTGATTCATCAAAGACCACTGGTTCGAAGCGTGCCAACTGGCGCGAAGTGATGGTGACTCCTTCGCTCACTTCCAACATGTGCATGTGCTCTTTAATTTCCGCTTCAGCTTTCTGTAGCAAGGCCTCGTCGGTATTACGTACATCAAGCGTGAGCACGGCTTTTGCTGGCACAACATTGATGAGGTTTGGATGAAGATCGATTTTGCCCACTGTGCACACTTGGTTCCCTCCATACCGAGAGGCAAGATCTCGAAGGAAGACCGCAATGTTTGCAGCAACGTAGGCCGGGTCGTGACGCAATGCCATTGGTGTGGTGCCCGCGTGGTTGGATTGGCCAGAAATAGTGACCTCTTGCCAAGAGATTCCTTGTACGCCAGTTACTGCGCCAATGGTGATGTTTTGTTGTTCAAGAACGGGGCCCTGTTCGATGTGTAGTTCTACGAAGGCATGAGGAGCATGAGCGGGACACGGAGTAGCACCGTTGTAACCAATTCGTTCTAACTCGTCGCCAACCCGGGCGCCATCTATTCCAATAGTGTCCAGTGCAGTTTCAACATCTAAGCCGCCAACAAACACCAGAGATCCAAACATGTCGGGTGCGAAACGTGCACCTTCTTCGTTCGTGTAAAAAGCAACTGCAAGTGGTCGCTGGGGAGTGATGTTGTTGTCCTGGCAGGTTTGTATTACTTCAAGACCAGCGAGAACACCTAGGTTGCCGTCGTACTTGCCGCCAGTGCGAACGGTGTCGATGTGGGAGCCGGTCATCACAGGAGTTCCTGAGCCCACGTTCCAAGTGCCCACAACGTTGCCTACAACATCAATGGAGATCTCTAGACCGAGCTCGGACATCCACGCGACAACGAGGTCTCGACCAAATTTGTCGTCGTCGGTAAGAGCCAGACGAGCACACCCTCCACCGTCAATGGCTCCGATGCTGGCTAAGTCCATGAGGCGCTGCTTCAGACGGGGATAGTTGACCGAGTAGGTCCGAAGGTCCGTCGTCGTGGGCATAGGCAAAGTGTACGAAATGTAAAAGGGAAAAGGCTGAACTATTGGGTCTAGGCAAATGTCGGGCCCACAGGTGGTCGCCACCGTAGGGTTTCAGAAGCCTAGGGAGGTGCTATGAATCGCGTGCGTTTACGTGAACAGATGGACCGAGAAGTGCAGTTGTTTGAATCACGGAATCCGCGTTCGCGCGATTTGGCCCAGTTGGCGCAACAGAACTTGGTGTCGGGGGTACCCATGCCGTGGATGGCGCGATGGCCCGGACCCTTTCCGGTGTTCTTTCAGCACGCAGCAGGGGCAACATTCCACGATGTAGATGGCCACGAGTACGTGGACTTCTGCCTGGGGGATACAGGCGCCATGACGGGCCATGCATTGCCCCAGGTAGCTGAAGCACTTCACCGACAGGCCAGTGCGGGCATCACCACCATGTTGCCAAATGATGATTCTGTGTGGGTGGCCCAGGAACTCAGTCGTCGATTCGGGCTACCGAAGTGGCAGTTTGCAATGACAGCCACCGACGCCAACAGGTTCGTTCTGCGTTTTTCGCGGCACCTGACGAAGCGGCCAAAAATTGCTGTGATTGATTGGTGCTATCACGGAACGGTTGATGAAACACTCGCAGTTCTCGATCACGATGGTTCGGTGATTCCGCGGCCGGGAGCACTTGGCCCCGCGTTTCATCCCCGAGACACCACGGTGGTCATTCCATTCAATGATCTCGTTGCGCTTGAAAAAGCGTTAGCGGTCGGTGATGTGGCATGCCTGTTGATGGAACCTGCGCTAACGAATATCGGCATCGTTCTCCCTGAAGATGGGTACCTCGCTTCAGTGCGGGACATCACTCGCCGTCACGGAGTGCTTCTCATTATCGATGAGACGCACACCATTTGCGCGGGTCCCGGCGGTTGCACTCGTGAATGGAATTTGGAGCCTGATTTCTTCGTGATTGGAAAACCTATTGGTGGGGGAATGCCAGCCGCGGTGTACGGAATGAGTGCAGACGTGGCGGAACGCTTAGAAAAATCTCTTGTTGTAGACGATGTGGATGTCTCTGGTGTTGGGGGAACGCTTACGGGAAACGCATTGGCGATGGCGGCTATTAGAGCCACGCTGTCGAGCACACTCTTGCAATCTGATTTCGACTACATGATTCCGCTAGCCACCGAGTGGACGAAGGGCGTACGAGATGCGTACACGCGAGTGGGATTTGAATGGCATGTTCAGCAGTTGGGTTGCAGAGCCGAGTACTGGTTTTGTCCACCGCCTAAGAATGGACGGCAGGCAGCAGAAAGCATTGATCATGACCTTGACGCTTATCTCCATCTGTTCTGTCTGAACCGCGGAATTCTTTTAACTCCATTTCATAACATGGCGTTGATGTCGCCTAGCCATAACAAACAACATGTCCATATCCACACTGAGGTGTTTAACCAGGCAATGGACACTTTGGTTCCATAATTATGGAAGGCATCGAGATTATTTGGATTATTGCTGTAGTAGCGGTGTCTGCTTTTGCACAGTCGTTAGCTGGTTTTGGTTTTGGCTTGCTGGCCGTTCCGCTTATGACGCTGTTCGTCGATGCACACGACGCCGTCATCGTTGCAACAATGATTGGTGCAGTATCAACAATTGCGCAAGCAATTCTTGATAGAGAACATTGTGAATGGCCAACGGCTCGCCGTCTATCAATTGCGGCGTACGCAGGAATGCCCCTTGGTCTCTTCGCATTCGTGATTGTTTCGGAATCGGCAATGCGTCTTGTTTTGGGCATTGTTGTACTTCTTGCCACTCTTGTTCTCGCACGAGGATTTACTTTCACAGGACAATCACGGTTCGTGGAATGGATAATGGGAGTAATGAGCGGAGTTCTCTCCACGTCCACATCAACGAACGGCCCACCGTTGGTGTTTCTCCTGCAGGCGAGACAAATGGAAGCACACACATTTCGTGCGACCATTAACACCGTCTTTGCGTTATCAAATTTTGGTGCGATTTCTTTATTTGCTATTTCTGGAAATGTGGAGGCAAACGGAATAGTGGCAGCCGCGGCATCTCTGCCTATTTTGTTTCTTGCGCTTCGCGCGGGTTACGCATTACGTCCACGTGTGGACGGAGCAGTGTTCAAAAAACTGGTTCTTGTCATGCTTGTGTTGTCGGGAGTCAGTGTTTTAACTTCTGCGTTTGCGTAGTTAATCGTGTCCGAACATTGTGAGCCAGGCTTCTTTGGTCTTAGGTTTAAAGACATAGTTATGCGCCTTCACATCGCTGAGTCGGGCAGCGGGTGGTTCGGAGTACCTATGTCCAGGCAAGACAACTGTCTCGTCGGGAAGTGTCGCTAGACGTGACAAACTCTCGTACATCTGCCCAACATCTGATCCGGGCAAATCGGTGCGACCACAACCGTCCAAAAACAGAGTGTCGCCCGATACGAGACATCCGTTCACCAGAAAGCATTGGCTACCAGGAGTATGGCCCGGAGTGTGAACGAGAACTATTTCAAGTTCCCCAACTGTGACGATGTCACCCGATGCGTGGGCCACTAGGTCCTTTTCACTCAAGCCTGTCGTTCTGACCACCCAGGGAACTTCATTTTCATTGACATGTATGGGGACATTGCATTCCTCAAGAAGAGATGAAATTCCCTGAATTGTGTGCCCCATCATGCTGCCGCCAATGTGGTCTGCGTGATAGTGGCTAGCGAGAGCTCCAACGACTTTCATTCCATCGTCTTCTGCAATTGCAACAAGGTCGTGCACTGCATAGGCCGGGTCCACAATCACGCACTCACCAGAATCTCGATCTCCGAGCAAATAGGCGAAGTTGACCATCTGCGTAGCCATCATGTCGCCCTGTGCGAAATCCTGACCACTTAACAATTGGCGAAAGTAGAAGCGATGGCTCTCTGTGGTGCTCATTCAGAGCAGAATAGAGCAATGGAACAGGCGCGAAGGCTTCAGGCGGGAGATTCTGTGTTGGTGGGGGACGCTCTCATCTCGGTCACCGAGGAATTTGCGCAGTCTCTGAAGGACGGGGACACCGTTCTCGGAATTGCATCGTCGGCTGCTCTACGGCGAATCCCGCTCAATATCCGCGAGATGGTCACGGATGCGGTGTCGTCATCGCTGCAATCATTTCAACGACTCTCAGATGCATCACCTGCACAAATTGATGCCTTCTTCGACACGGCAGCGCGCCTGTTGGCGGACCATTCAGTCTTTGACGCAATTGCCGTCGCCAATGCTGAAGATGTGTCATCAGCTCGTAGTCGGGGGCGTTCCACAACACGGCTGTTGTTGTCGTCCAAAATGCGCACTGACATGGTGTCTGCATTTCGAATGTGGCGTGATTTAGAGATGAAGACTGAAGAACTTGTCGAGTCTGTAAAACATGACGGGTGGACTGTTGAGCAGTGGCGTTCGCCGCTTGGCGTCATTGGCTTTGTTTTTGAAGGTCGGCCGAATGTCTTCGCCGATGCAACCGGAGTCCTAAAGGGTGGAAACACTGTTGTTTTTCGTATAGGCAGTGATGCCCTGCGTACTGCGCGCGCAATTATGCACAACGTTGTTACTCCAGCGCTGCTTCAATCGGGGCTACCTGTCGAATGTGTGCAGTTGCTCGACTCTGCGGAGCACTCGGCTGGTTGGGCTTTGTTTTCCGACAAACGTCTCGCACTTGCCGTCGCACGCGGGTCAGGCCAGGCAGTTGCCGAACTTGGCTCAATTGCACAGCAATCAGGGCTCTCGGTCAGTTTGCACGGAACTGGTGGTGCGTGGATTCTTGTTGGTGAATCGTGTGATGAGAAGGAGCTGTCCCTTCATGTTGAACATTCTCTGGACAGAAAAGTGTGCAACACGTTAAACACCATTTGTGTGCCGCTTCATCGAGCCGAAGAGTTGGTACCTGTCATTTTCGATGCTGCGCGAAGAGCAGGCCGTAAACGGGGAACAGAACCGCGAATTCACGCCGTGTTGGGTTCTGAGAAATATCTGTTGGCATCTACTGACATAGTTGTTCAACGGGCCGAAGGCCCAGTTTCTGAACCACAGGTCACGGTGAGCGACGTGTCGTCCCTGGGTCATGAGTTCGAATGGGAAGAAAATCCCGAGTTTCACATCGTGTTGGTGGAATCTCTTCAGCATGCAGTGGACTTGTTCAATACATACTCCCCACAATTTGTGGTGTCTACATGTTCACAGTCCGCCGATGAGCAGACATTTGTTTGGCGAAGGGCTAATGCTCCGTTTGTGGGGGATGGTTTTACCCGTTGGGTTGATGGCCAGTTCGCTCTCTTGCGACCAGAACTGGGTTTGAGCAACTGGGAGGGCGGTCGACTCTTTGCTCGGGGTGGAATTTTGTCAGGGGATTCCGCATTCACGGTACGACTGCGAGTCACGCAGACCGATCCCCATTTACACCGCTGAGCGGGACGAAAGTTCGATGTTGTCTATGAGGCGAACATCGCCAAACCACGCAGCAACACAGATGACTGCGCCATTACGTGTATTTTCTAAGGGTTCAAGGTTCTCTTGGTGACACACGTTGACGTATTCAATTGTGGCGACGTGTGTAGCGAGTATTTCATTGAGAACTATCTTCTGTAGTTCTTGTGAAGAGTGCTGGCCGTATGCATGCGCTTCTTTCGCCTTTTGAAGTCCAGTAGAGATAGACACCGAAAGAGCACGATTCTCGCTGGTGAGACGAACGTTGCGGCTAGACAACGCAAGACCATCCGATTCTCGAACCGTATCTACTCCAACAATTGAAATCGGAAAGTTGAGATCTTTCACTAGCTGTTTGATGACGGCGAGTTGTTGGTAGTCCTTCTTGCCGAAATAGGCGTAGTGGGGAAGAACTGCATGAAATAGTTTGCTCACGACAGTAACGACACCCGCGAAATGTCCG
Source organism: Ilumatobacteraceae bacterium (assembly GCA_021299715.1). Classification (GTDB taxonomy): domain Bacteria; phylum Actinomycetota; class Acidimicrobiia; order Acidimicrobiales; family Ilumatobacteraceae; genus UBA2093. The sequence continues at coordinate 444,548 of JAJTEL010000002.1, forward strand.
GGGCGCATAGCACCTTCCATTGGAATGGCCGCAGTTCCTGGGTGTACAGAAACGCTCGTGCCTTCGGGATACATGGTCTCTACAGACGGCAGATAGACAGAAGACACACCATGTGTCTCGGCTAATGCGAGGTCTTCATCCACCGTGCGCGGATAGGTATCGAAATCAGATGAAGCGTTGAACTGAGTGGGGTTGACAAAAATGGACAGAACTGTTCGATTGCAGTGACGAAGACTGTTTTCAAGAAGTTCGCCATGGCCCCTGTGCAAAGCACCCATGGTGGGTACGAAACCTATTGTGTGACCCTGATGCTGTTGTTCCCGAGACCAAGATTGCATCTCGAATGGCGTGGTGAGAATTTCCACGTCAATCAAAACTGTGGTCAGCGTCGGGCCACGTCTTATTTCTCACTTCGTCTACGTACTCAGATACCGCGGACAATGCAGCAGATCTTAAATTTGCGTATGCCTTTGTAAACGTAAAGCTTCGTGAAGAGAGACCGAGAAGATCGTGCATCACCAGAACTTGACCTGAACACGAAGCGCCGGCTCCGATTCCGATAGTGGGACACGACACTTTCTGGGTGATTTCAGCGGCGAGTGAACTAGGTACGCCTTCAATAACCATGGCGCTTGCACCAGCGCGGTCTACGGCATGAGCATCTTCTAATAGTCGTTCTCGTGTTCCGGCCGATTCGCCAGATGTGCGGCCTTGAACTTTGTTGCCACCCATGCGGTGATAACTCTGCGGCGTGAGTCCTATGTGTCCCATAACGGGAATGTCTGCGTTAGCAATCGCTGCAATTCGATCGGCGGCGTGAACTCCGCCTTCAAGCTTCACAATTTCCGCACCAGCCTTAATGAGACGAACAGCATTTTTCACTGCGTCTTCCACCGATGTTTGATAAGAACCAAATGGCATGTCACCAACAATGAGAGCGTGTGGCTTCACAGAGGCCACCATGTGGACGTGATATTCCATGTGGTCCATTGAGACACCCAACGTTGTCTTTTGACCCTGCATAACAGTTGCCACGGAGTCTCCAACCAGAATCATGTCGACGCCTGCTTCGTCCACAATGCTGGCAAACGTTGAGTCGTATGCAGTCACCATCGACATGGGAATACCCGCGGCCATGCGTTCGGCCATCATGGGGACAGTGAATTTCTTCTTCGGGGTAGCGCTCATACTTGCTCCGTTCACCCGCTAAAGGCTACGGCGATTACAGAGACACTTACCTGTAACGACGCATTACTGGGCGGTAAAAAGCTCTCGGATGGCGCTCTCGGGGTCTTGCACGAGCGTAACTTCAGCGTCTAGTTGAAGAGTTGGTCGCGAGGTGATGTTGTACTGCTGCCACGACGGGTGGCATTGTGTGGCAAAGTGCACAACCTCATCAGCAAAACGCTTGGCCAATGGAATTCTTTCTGCACCATTTCCCGTAAACATTTCGCCGCCAGGGGCATCCAAGTTGTCGAAGGCAAAGGGGATGTCTAGTGCATGACAACTGCCCAATAGGCCGCCGAATGCTGGTGTAGCCCACGTGAACCAATACATCCACGTTGGGTTGGCTTGACGACAACGTTGGTCTACCAAAGACCAAGCGCGTGCGCGGAAGGCAACATCTGTATCGACCGCAGACATTAAGAAGTGCGGAGATTCTCCTGGGCGATGTTCCGCATACACAGTCTGAGCACGAGTTGCATTTTGCTGGAAAATCTTTGTTGCGTGTTGAGTCCAGTCTTGTTGCGTGACGGTAGACGCAGAAGGATTAAAGGCCGCCCACAGTTTGTTTTCATCTTTGTTGGTTCCGATGACAAAAGGTCTCGGATCCGCCGATGCTGTCTCCAAGAGGTTTGACGCAATTGTGTTACATGAAGATGCCGGTGCAAACCAATCGAACTCTCGCGATGGGCGAGAAAGTAGTGCGGTTTGAACATCTAGAAGACGTTGAAGAGGAAGTTCTGCAAGTTCAGATGTTGTGCGAACGTTTGCTTCGGTAAAAATCTCTGTCTGTACGTCTAAGGCTCGTTCACGAGTGCGAAGTTGTCCGATTGACGGACTCATTGCCCATGCCTTATGAAACAGAGTGTCTGCTTCTGATGCGGCCATCAAGGAGACAACCGCAGAACCACCAGCCGATTCTCCAAAGATGGTGATGTTGTTGGGATTTCCCCCGAAAGAAGCAATGTGTTCTCGAGTCCATCGAAGGGCAGACATCATGTCTTCAGTGCCAAAATTCTCTTCGCCAAGAAAGCCAAGAATCCCGAGTCGGTAGTTGATTGAGACAACAACAGTGTGTCGATTCGCTAAAGAACTGCCGTGATACCAATCAAGAGACCCAGCGCCGTTGGTGTATGCACCACCGTGAATCCAAAACAACACCGGTAGGGAACTTGAATCGCTCACATCTTGCGGGGTGTAGACATTGAGAAAGAAGCAGTCTTCATCCATCGATGAAGCATCTAGTCCCAAGGTTTGCTCGAGAAATCCGGGTACCTGCGGACAGATGGGTCCGTATTCGAGCGCCGAAACCGAACCCTGGAGTGCGACGTCTACCGGATGTTCGTATCGAGCTCCTGTTGCATAACGAATTCCACGAAACTCCGACCCACCGTCGGCGCGGCGTCTGCCAGTGACGGTTGCTCGTGGAGTGGTGACAACGGAAAGTTCCTGATTCATAGTGACACCGTAGTGTTTGCGACGGCATCAATAACTAGCGTGAATTCCGTGCTTGGGAGACTCGTCGCCAATTTGTATGTCCGCTTCAGCTCTTGGGTGTCGTTACATGCTTCGCTGTCACCCAGCAATTTGCACGGCAAGGCTTTCCATTATTTCGGGCAGGGGAGTTTGATTATGTGGAAGCCCACCACAATCTTTAATGAGCAATTCATCTCAATCGGCGACAACACTCTGATTGGTCCAGGTGTTGCGCTTTCGGCCGGAATGGTCCCAGGCCAAGAGTGCATCACCAACCCCGTCGTCACTATTGGAGACAGATGCCTTATTGGTAAGGGCAGCGGCATCGTGGGACATTTCTCTATCACCATTGGTAACGATGTGTGGACCGGTCATCACGTGTACATCACCGACCAAAACCACGGTTATGAGGACGTGACACGCCCCATTTCTGAGCAGTCACAGCCAGAGCGTGCAGTATCGATAGGGAACGGTTCGTGGTTGGGTCACGGGTCAATTGTTTTGCCTGGTGTCACTATTGGAGAGCACGTCGTAGTGGGGGCGAACTCAGTTGTCACCAAAGACATTCCGTCTTTCTCTGTCGCAGTTGGTTCGCCTGCTCGCGTTATTCGTCGCTATGTGGATGGTGATGGATGGGTTGATGTGCCCTAGACCGAAAGGTCTAACGGTGGTTGACAAGTCTTCATATCGTTTTCGCGCGCGAACTTTCCAATTCGTTCGCTAATAGGTACGCCCTCAACCTCGGTCTCTGCGAAGAAGGGACGCCTATCACTGGTGCGTAATGCCTGAATAAAGTCTCGACGGTTTTGTATGTATTTGCGGTAATCCGCAATCCATTGTGGAACGAGTTCTTTTCCTTTGGCGTCGCTTGGCGAGTCTTGAGCAATCTTGTCAATGGCTCGCTCTAGGGAATCAGTTGCCTTTTCTACAATGTCCGCTTTTTTCTTCAACGCATTGACATCTTCGGGATTCATTTGGGTGAGATCTTCAAGCGCAAACCGTTCATTTTCGGCGACCTGGCAGTGTGCTTCAGATCTTGCTTTCCAAGCGTCGTCTCCAATTTTGTTGAAACTTTCGCGGGAGGCGAAACCGAATGCGTAGATCCACATTGCAGCAATAGCAGAACAAACCACAACCAGGATGACACGAACGATTTTTTGCATACCGTCTCAGGCTATTGCGATGACGTCTGTGATGTTGGTCGGTAACAGATAGCCAAATGACACACGGCAACGAGGACGCCAACGGGAAATGCGATAGTACCGATAGTGGAATCAATTCCGAAGAGGTTGTCTAGTGAAAAGGAACCCGGGCCCAAGATAGACAAAGCGGTCGCAGCCACAGCGATGGCTGCACAATATTCCCATCCGCCATTGGGAAGAAAGATGAAGTAGCCCACTTTCCAATGAACTGTCGCTATCGCAACAATCATCAGAGAAATGAATGCCATCGACGCCAGGCCGGTAAGAAGCCCCACCGTCAGCAGCAATCCGGCGATCAGTTCTGTGCCCGCTGCGATTCGTGCTTGTATGCGGGGCCATCTCATTCCAATGGACTCAAACCACCCGGCTGTACCGCGCAATCCCGATGGCGAAAAGACCTTGTTCCACCCATGGGCCATCATCGATAGTCCAAATCCGACTCGGAGGATGAGTGATGCTGCGTCAATTTTGTTCATGATGACAAACAATAGGTGACGTCCGTGAAAACTAAGAGATGGCAGACTGTTGTGGTGTTTGGAATACCGAAAACTTGTGCGACTGTGCTTGTTTTTTTCGCGCTGGTACTTACGGGGTGTTCTGCAGACGAAGAAAGTTTGTGTTCGTATGCGCTCTCTGTTCCTAGTTATACGACACGCTTTAGTCAAGGGTTAGACAACTTCTCAGAAGACCAATACGAGCAACTTCGCCTCGACTCTTTAGATGCCAGGGCTACTGTCAATGCAATAGCCGTGTCGCCGAATGCACCAACTGAGGCTGCTGAACTAGCGATCAAAATCAATGAGTTCATCAGTGCCATGGACGATTCCCTATGGGACGTGTCAATAGCTATTCAGAGCACAGGTGCGGTCGAAGCTGCAGCAGAACTTGGTTCTACCGAGACTCTTGCTCTGGCAAACGTTGTTGACGCTGCTGTTATTTCAGAATGTGGACTACCAAGTACTTTGGCCCCGATAGGCGGAGTGGTTGACACGCTGCCCTCCCCAAGTATTCCGTCTCCCACGCAGACCGACCCGCCAGCGACTCCTCCTAATGATGAATCTGATGCTCTCGAGTCAGCCCGCACGGTGGCGAATATTTTCGGCTTGTCACTGTCCGATGCAGAGTTGAAATGTTTGGGATCGGCACTTGACGGAATTGTTGACGTCAGTTCTGCAACTGCGAATCTTGCGCAGTATCAGGGCCAATTTCAGAAAGCATTCGATTCGTGCGGCATTAAATTTCAAGTGCCGGTGGAGTAGCTATGGAAATTGTCATTATTCGTCACGCACAACCGGAATGGGTTCGTGATGGCCTCAATGTTGTGAATCCTCCGTTAACAGAGTTAGGACACAAACAAGCGGAAGCTGTTGCCCAATCTCTGCAGTCGGAGCACTTCGATGACATTTACGTATCTCCATTGACGCGTGCGTTACAGACTGCTGATCCGATTCTGAAGGTTTTGAATCGCGATCTTGTCGTTGCTGACTGGCTTGAAGAGATTCGCGACCCCATGTGGCACGGCACGCCAGAGGAGCGTGCGCAAGCCGCATGGAAGGCGGAAAAACAAAAAGCGTCGCATGATCGTTGGAGTGGTCTGGAAGGTGGCGAAAATGTCAACGATTTCGTCAACCGAATTAATGACGGCACGTCACAGTTCCTGCGGGAATGTGGGCTTGAACGATCTGACAAGTCTCTCCCTGTGTGGCACGAATCTTCGTCGTACCAGCACGGGCGACGCATAGCGCTGGTGTGTCATGCAGGAACGGGAAGCGTCGCAATTTGCCACATGCTGGGATTGCAACCCACACCATGGGAATGGGAGAGGTTTGTCATTGGGCACGCAACCATCAACATCGTGTCTGCCATGAAATTGGGTGATGGAATCACTTTTGGTCTTTCTTTGCTCTCGGGAAATGACCACTTACAACCACAACTGCGCACTTACTAACCAGAGCGCAACACAATCGTGCCTAATGTGTGGTGATGGCTGATCAACGTCCTCTCAATCCCGATGCTCTCAAGATGTTCTCTTTCGTGGTGTTCTCGAAACTTGAGGGAGCGGTTACAGCCGGAATGATTCATCTTGGTGACACCTTGGGTCTGTATTCCACTTTGGCCGAGCGTCCCGACGGTGAAACAACCGCTAGTTTGGCTGCACGGTCTGGTTTGCACGAACGTTGGGTGCGCGAATGGATTCACAACCAAGTGGCGGCAAACATTGTGTCGTGCGTCGATCTATCCGCCGATGAGCCGTTGTTCTATCTCACTCCCGAAGCAGTTGCCGTTTTAGCTACTCCTCAACATCCTGCATACGGAATGGGAATGTTTCATCGCTTGCCCCAGACAATGGGTGCACTGCACCAAATGCCTGAATCCTTTCGCACAGGAATTGGACACGACTATGACTCTCATGGTCCCGAAGGTGCAGTGGGAATTGAACGCAGTTTTGAACCCTGGAATCAGAATTTTCTCATTCCAAAGGTCATCCCGGCCTTGTCAGGAATGCACCAGAAGCTTTCTGCTGGCGCACGAGTGGCCGATATCGGATGCGGTGCTGGTGGTCTCGCAATTTTGCTTGCCAAGACCTACCCAAATTCAGAGATCATTGGGTACGACATCTCGCGTCACGCTCTAGACCGAGCACATGAACGCTTGCGTGAAGAACGGCTGAGCAACGTTTCTTTTGCAGACCCACGCGACACCCCTATAGACGGAACATTCGATTTGATATGTACGTTCGATTGCATTCACGACATGACTCATCCAACAGAAATGATGAAGACAATTCGTCGCTCATTATCCGAAGACGGAACATGGTTACTTGTGGACATTAAAGCCCACGACTCTCTGGAATTGAATGTCACGAAAAATCCAATGGCGTCTCTGTTGTACGGGATCAGTGTTTTGAGCTGCATGTCTTCCGCTATGTCTGCCCCGGACGCAGAGGGGCTCGGCACGCTCGGCCTGTCTGCGACACGTGCTGAAGACATGGCTCGTTCTGCTGGATTCTCGTCTTTTCAGCGTCTAGATATAGATCACAACGTGAACGCCTTTTACGAAATTCGGCCATAAACACAAAACTCCCGGCTTGCCGTGGATCAGTGGCAAACCGGGAGCGATTGTGTGGATCAACTAGGGGATAGGAAGTGGTGTAGTCACGTTGCAAGCGTCTACTGCAGCAACGATTGATGTTGGATCAATTGCTTCTCCACCACGTGGATGAACTTCGAAGTGCAAGTGTGGTGTGTTTGTTCCACCGGTCTTGCCGTTGTATCCAATGACCTGGCCGGCCTTCACTTTGGTTCCAACGGTGATGCCTTCTGCAATGGCCTTGAAGTGCCCGTAGAAGAAATATGTTCCATCGGCAGTTGTTAAACGAACACCGTTACCGGCGAGGCGATCTGTAGCAGTGCTGTATGTCTTTGTAATGGTTCCATCAGCGACGGCGTAGATGAGGTTTCCTTCGTTGGCAATGATGTCAACACCAAGGTGAAGTCGGCCACCGCCACGTGGTGCGTGCCAGGTGTTTTCAAATGAACATGGGCCTTGAACAGGGAACACGTTGATCTGAACTGCTGGAGGAGCAACAACACCAAGAGCAATTCCGGTGCGTGTGTCAAGGCGACCCGTTACGGCGAGACCCTTGGACGTTTGGAAAGCCTGAATGGCAACAGTGGTTGCACCACCAAAGATTCCGTCAGCTCCACCTTTCACTGTGATGCCTGCAGCAATTAACGCGTTCTGAACGAGACGAACTGAGTCACCGCGGTTTCCGCGAACAGGAAGTTTTGTGAGGAAATTTGCTGGTGCAGGTGCTGCGACAGGCGCGGCAACTGGTGCAGCCACAGGAACTGCGACGGGAGCTGGTGCGATGAGGCCAAGTGCAGAAGCGGTAGCCACGTCGAGAAGGCCGTTCACCGGAAGTCCCTTAGCGGTTTGGAATGCCTGAAGAGTTGCTGTTGTTCCGGATCCGAACATGCCGTCAATTCCTCCACGGACTGTCATTCCGGCGCTCTTCAACGCGTTCTGAACGAGACGAACTGAGTCACCGCGGTTTCCGCGAACAGGAAGAGTTTGTGCTGTGAGTGGGTATGTGACTGCTGGAATAGTTGTAGTTGGTGCAGCAGTTGTTGTGGGCGCAGCAGTCGTGGCAGGGGCCTGAGTTGTTGTGGATGGAGCCGCAACCTTCAGTACTCGTGCGGTTGCAACGTCGACAACGCCAGTCACCTTCAGGCCAACAACTTTTTGAAAGGTTTTCAAGGCTGCAAGAGTGCGCTTGTCGAAAATTCCGGTTGCTCCGCCACGCAATGTGAAGCCGTTACGCATGATTGCTTGTTGAACTGCAACGACATGAGGGCCCTGTTCTCCAAATTTCGGCTGGCCAGGTGCGGTTCGAGTTGCGGCAACGTTCGAGATGGCTTGACCTGTAGAGGCCTGAGCGACTCCTGGAACTGCGATGAGTGCCATGCCGGCTACTGCTGTAGCCAAGGCAATGCGGGTGATGAAGTGTGAACGGTTGTGAGACATCTGTCTGCTCCCTTGTTGATCCGCAATAGGGATCGGCAGGGCTGGACAGAACTTGAGAGATTTCTCACGGAAAATGTTTAACTAACCACGGAGAGTGGTTTAGGTGTTCGTGTGACTACAGAAAGTGACGGGAAACGGGATGACGCCGCTGTTAGGTAGTGGCTCTGGAGCGGTTAGGCGCTGAAGCCGTCGGCGACGCCAGAGAAGCCCGAAGGCTGGTGTGCACCAAGAACAAGGGTCTCAAGAACCCCAATCCCTTCATGGTGCTCGCCAGAAGATGACGAAAAGGCGACCCGACTCAATGTTTGTACGTGCAGATGGTGCATGGCTGTGGGGTCTGGCACCGGAAGCGAAAACCTGTCTGAGTCGACGACTAATTCACCCTTCCATGTGCCGTGGCTCCATTCAGGATGGAGATAGCCCAAACCGAACATCTGGAAATGAAGGATTGGCTCAAAGACCAATGTTGCAGACGACGAAGCAAATTCGTAGTTCAACGTGAACCGTTGAGCACGCCGAGTACCTGGTTCCCACTCGAAGTCATATGTCAATCCATGCGCATGTTGGATGGTGTCTGGCCCAGTCAGGAGTGCACCGGATTCGTGCCACCGTTCACCGCTAGAAAACTCGTTGACGTCGAACATTGTGCCGAATGTGTCGAAGCACACCGGAGCCCACAGCCAATAGAACTGCGGTGCACTAACAACAGGAGCGCCCATTTGCACTCTTTCGCCAATCCCACGAATACCCCACGACCTGTCGCGAGATCCCACAACATCGTGATGTATTTCGGTTCGTTGGCCGTCTATTTCTATGTATCCATTCCACGATCCAAGCTGCGTAAGGCGGGTGTAGTGCATGGTTGTTCTGTTGCCAGTACTGACGTGAAACGGCGGTTCTTCGTATGGAAGAGACGACGCAGTGAAATGCAAGTCCGCCGTTATTCCGTGTTCAGGAGATGACACAGATATGTGGTGGCGTTTCAGGGGTTCAACAATGTCAATCGTGATAGGTCCAACGGACATGCACTGCATGCGATCAAAAGGAGCTCGGGCGGAAGAGTGAAGATTAATTTGTTCACCATTCTTGATGACGCTGAACGAACTGTCCATCACATGACGATTGGGATACAGACCCATTGCTAAGGCAAAGAAGATAGAACCGTCTTTTGAGTAACCATTGAAGAAGTACCTGTCGTAGTGATTCGGATCACCAGATTCCGGATGCGCCACGGGCTGCCAGGTTTGGTGAATCGGGTAGTCATCGAACGAGGTAATCATGACTGTGACCGTAGCCACTTTCCATTGATTGTCAGAAAGTGGGACACATTGGTCGCCGAGCCCTACAGTTTTGGCGTGGCTCGTGTGTCGGAAAAATCGTTTCGCGTTGTCACTGGCGCCGCACTTGGTTCGCTCTGCGTCATTGTTTTCACTGGTGCGCTAGTTCGATTAACGGGATCGGGACTGGGTTGTAGTGATTGGCCACGTTGCAACGAGGAAAAATTCGTCGATGTTTCTTCGGGCCACACATTTATTGAACAAGCCAACCGGTTGTTCACGGGGGTGGTATCGGCCAGCGTTATTGCTGCGGTGTTGCTGGCACACCTTCGTCGTCCATACAGAAGAGACCTCGTGCTTTTGGCATGGAGTCTGGTGATTGGTGTGCTTGCTCAGGTCATCATTGGTGGAATTGTGGTTCTCACCGGACTAAACCCGTACGCCAATATGGCGCACTTCTTAGTCTCGCTCGTGCTTATTGCTTCTGCATTACTGCTGTATCGACGTGCGGCTGTCCCGAATGATTTTTCTTGGTGGCGTTCGGTTCCACGCGAATATCACCTACGACACGGCATTCTTGTTGTTGCGTCACTTGTGGCCATCGTGACTGGCACTGTTGTTACCGCCACCGGACCTCATGCTGGCGGCGAAGACGCTGTTCGATTCGGATTCGATTTGGTGACAGTTGCTCGAATTCACAGCATTTCGGTTCTTACAACCGTTGCCACCTTGTTGTTTTTTATGTTTTCTGTCAGAAAAACTAACGAGATTGATTTGCGTGAGTCACTGAACACACTTGCATTTGTGGCCGTGACTCAAGGGGGCGTTGGCTACTTGCAATATTTCACAGGGGTACCAGTTGTCCTTGTGGCAGCACACATAGTCGGCGCTGTCAGTTTTTTCATTGCCGTTCTCAATACATTTTTTGTTCCGCTACCGAAGAACATTGGGGCGTCTTAGCGAGGCACAGTGTGAATAATGTCGTAAAGGTGGGAACAATCGTTCACTCCAATGACATTGAATGTGTCTGAAATATTGACGGTTGTAATGCTGGTGTTCTCAACCATCATCCACAGAGATCGTTCAGTGCCAAGAATGTGCGCCAAAAATGCATTGATGACACCACCGTGACATACAACTGCGATTGATTGGCCGCGATGATTGCGCGCTAGATCATGAATTCGTTGTGATACTCGAACACGAAACGCTTCGTCACCTTCACCATTTGGAATCCCGTCCCATGTTCCCCGTAAACGCCATTCAAGAAACTCTGGGTCAGAGGTGGCAGCCCTACGGCGAAACTCTCCGTGACTCCAATCGCCAAGTCGCACCTCTTCAAGATCTTCATAAATGACGGGGGAGAGGTTGTGGTGAGTCGACACGGCCTGGGCAGTGTCGACCGCACGTTTGAGATGACTGGAGTACACGGCGTCCAACCGCGTGCGAGATAAACGCTCACCAAGAAGAAGGGCCTGCCGGTTCCCTTCGTCATGGAGTGGTGGATCTGCACTGTCTGTACTACCAGGCACGATGTCTGCACTTCGCCCGTGACGGATGAGTAGTACTCGACAGGCGTCTCCCACGCTTGGATCAAGCGTGGGTTGAGGAACGCTGGTTGAGTCGGGATTCTGGGTGCCTGATGCTGCTGTCACGCTTGCTAGTTTGCCCGCATGGCTCAAGAAGATGAAGTACTGCTGGAAATATCCGACCACATCGGAACAATCACCCTGAATGCTCCTGGTCGAATGAACACGATCTCTGGGAAAATGCTGGATCAACTGTCTCAAAAGTTTCTTGAAGCAGACAAGAACCCCGATGTTCGTTGCATCATTCTGACGGGAGCAGGTCGAGCATTTTGTGCAGGACTCGACTTGGGGTCACAGGCTGGAAAGACCGAATCTCTCGGAGTACTCGATGACACCGGCGCCAACATGGTCGAGTTCAACATTCGCGACACTCCGCCCATTGTCTTGCATGGAATCGATACTCCAGTTGTATGCGCACTCAACGGAGGTGCAGCCGGATACGGACTCGACATTGCCTTGGGCTGCGATATACGAATTGCTGCCGACACCGCCAAGATGGCGCCGGGATTTGCCAAGCGTGGAATTTTGCCAGAGAGCGGCGGAACGTGGCTTCTTCCAAGAATTGTCGGATATGCACGTGCAGCCGAAATTGCGTTTACTGGTCGCACACTGAATGCGAACGAGTGCCTTGAACTGGGCTTGGTTAACGATGTTGTGCCTGCCGACCAACTCATTGATAGAGCGCGAGAAATGGCTGGCGAGATTGCTTCAAACGCACCTCTTGCCGTGCGGGCCATCAAGAGAATGATGCGAGCAGCAGAAACTGAAACATTTGAGCAGAATGTCCACCACGTATTTCTTCAATTGTTGCCGTTGTTCCGAACACAAGACTTCAAAGAAGGTGTGGCAGCTTTCATTGAGAAGCGCCAACCGAATTTCAAAGGTCGTTAACCCTTGTGACCGAGCGCTCCGCATTTGACATATTGGGAGTGCCATCTACTGCAACTGAAGCAACCATTCGGTCGGCGTGGAAGAAGTTGGCCGCACAACATCATCCTGACGTTGGTGGCAAGCACGAAACAATGTTGGCAATTAACGAGGCCTTTGAAACTGCATTGCGTCTCATTCGTGCGGGGGTTGAGCCTTCGATCAACAAAAGAACACCACCACCTCCTCCAAAGAATCGTGTGTCCTACGCACTGCGAGACATGTCTAGCTTCACCGTTTCCTGTCTTCCCGTAGAGGCGTGGCACTTACTGGAAATTGCTGCAGCACATTGTGGACAAACCATCGACGAAGAACCTCCATACGTGATGGAATTCTTCCTACATGACGCTCCCTTCGATGACGTTCAGGATGCATGGTGTCGCTGCGAACTTTCTCCGGAGGCTGGCGCAACCACGGTGCACCTCGCCTTGATAAACGCCCCGCGACATTTTGGCGTGGAGGACCTACGAGATTTCCTCGTTGACACCATCAACGAAGTATCCGACGACTAATTCAGTCGTGGTGTGCAGCCTTGGTGAGACGGTCGCGAATGGCAAGCCCGACACCATCTGACTGGGGGAGAACCGCAATCACAACTTGGCATCCATCTGTGTCTGCTTGTCGCAAGTCTGAATACAACTGTTCTGCGTATTCAATGACATCCTCGTGCCAAACAATGCGAGCGATAAGGCCTTGGGATCTGATGTTCTCTAGTTGTTCTTTGGCGTCTTCTAATTCACTACACAGGAGAACTTGAGCATTGGGCGAATAATGAGACGCCAACATCCCAGGCGCACGGGAATTCGAAGAATCAAGAAATGGCAAATCGCCCACCACTGATGCAACATCGGTTGCTGTAATGGCTCCCGGCCGAAGAATTTTCACACTGGAACCAATGCACTCAACAATGGTTGATTCAAGTCCAACATCACAGATACCACCGTCAAGTATGAGATCTACATCGTCTCCAAGATCGGCCAAAACATGTTCAGCCGTTGTGGGGCTTACTTTTCCGAATTTGTTCGCCGACGGCGCAACAACTCCTGTATCTACTAGGCGTAGCAACTGAAGAGTTAACTCATGTCGAGGAACGCGTAAAGCAACAGTGTCCCTGTTGCCCGTAACCCAGTTCGGCACTAACTGTGTGCGCTCAACAAGGAGAGTCAGTGGGCCTGGCCAAAATGCAGTTGCCAAGGCATGGGCACTGGGTGGGAACACACCCCAATCAAGACACTGTTCTAAAGATGCCAAATGAACTATCAGCGGATGATCTTTGGGTCGGCCCTTCGTTGTAAACACTTTGTTGACTGCACTTTCATTCAGCGCAACAGCAGCTAAGCCATACACAGTTTCTGTGGGCATGCCAATAATTCCGCCATCACGTAAGACTTCTGCTGCGCGAACGACGTTCGTTGTGATGATTTCAGAATCTGTCATGCAAGAAAGTCAAGAAGAGCGTCGATAAATGCAAAAGATTCTGGGGTAGCGAAGTGATCTGTATTTTTCAAAACAACCAATCGGCCGTTAGGAAATGCTTTTGCAAGTTGTTCTGCCGGAGCCGTGAAGTCTGCGTCACCAAGAACCACAAGCACTTCGTTATTAAGTGACGCAAGATCGTCCGCACTCACTGGCTCTGCTGGTGGACGTTTCATAATTGCAGCAAGTGCCGTGATGTCATTGCCTGGTTGGTTTCCGTAATGAGCAAACATTCGGGCAAATGTGTCGTCTTCCGGTGCGCGTCCTTCAAGCGCATCAATAATGCGTTTGTTCCCGTTTGGGTCAGACTTTTGGAACACACCATCTCCAATTCCTGCAAGCACCACGCGGCGGAATCTGTGGGGCTCGGCGATGAACGCTCGCAAAATGGTGAGAGCGCCAAGCGAAAATCCGACCGCGTCGACGACCGGGGCGTCATGTGGCAGTTCATTGAGGAACCACTGAGGCAAATCGGCGTATGCGTCGGGTTCGTGTGGCTTGTCTTGGTCACCGTGGCCGAGCAAGGTGATTCCCACAACAGAGCGGCCAATGTCCTCTAGGAGAGCATCAATTCCGGGCTTTTGCCAGGTGTCTCGAAAGGAGCCTGCCCACCCATGAACTAGGACGACGGGGATGTTCTCTGAAGCAGCCATACGAACACGGTAGTCTCGTAACGCCCTATGCGCTTCCTACAGCAGCTTCCAGCACACGACCTGACCTACAACGACGTCTTCATGGTTCCCAGCATGTCGCACGTCGCTTCCCGTCTCGATGTCGATTTGCGAACCTCAGACAACATCGGAACCAACATTCCCATCGTGGTGTCAAACATGACAGCCGTTGCTGGTCGCCGAATGGCTGAAACCGTTGCACGGCGCGGAGGCCTTGTTGTACTTCCTCAAGATATTCCCCTCGACATCATCAAGATCGTTGTTGATTATGTGAAGTCCCGCCACGCCATTTTTGAGACTCCCATCACGCTTGCCCCTGAGGACACCCTCGGTGAAGCCATCAGCCTCATTCACAAGAGAGCCCACGGCGCCGTAGTGGTTGTCGACGAGGCAAATAGACCATTAGGCATCTTTACCGAACATGACGGAGCCGGGTACGACCGCTTCACGCAGTTAAAGAACGTCATGAATTTAGACATGGTGTGTTTTACAGATTCACAGTCTGTTGTCGACATACACGACGCTCTTGTGGAACAACGCCTGAACTTCGCACCTGTGATTGACTCTGAAGGCGTTTTGGTGGGAGCCGTCACTCGCAAAGGTTCGCTTCGTTCCACCATCTATCAACCTGCACTAAATGCAGATGGTCAATTCCTCACCTCTGTGGCAGTGGGAATTAATGGCGACCCTGCGGCTCGTGCCAAGGAGTTGGTCGCACTTGGCGTCGATGTATTGGTGATTGACACCGCTCACGGCCACCAAGCAAGCATGATTCGGGCTTTAGAAGCAG
This sequence comes from Ilumatobacteraceae bacterium, assembly GCA_021299715.1. GTDB lineage: Bacteria > Actinomycetota > Acidimicrobiia > Acidimicrobiales > Ilumatobacteraceae > UBA2093. The sequence goes on from JAJTEL010000002.1 coordinate 459,704, forward strand.
TTCGTAAAGCAGCGCCACACTCAACCGTCGTTGCCGGCAACGTGGTGACACGCGAAGGAACCCGAGACCTCGTTAACGCTGGTGCCGACATCATCAAAGTTGGTGTAGGACCAGGTGCTATGTGCACCACACGAATGATGACTGGTGTCGGACGGCCCCAGTTTTCCGCTGTATTAGAAAGTGCCGAAGTTGCTCGATCAATGGGCAAGCATGTGTGGGCAGATGGTGGAGTGCGTTATCCACGGGATGTGGCGTTAGCTATTGCTGCAGGCGCTGCAAGCGTCATGTTTGGTTCTTGGTTAGCGGGAACATACGAATCAGCAGCAGATACATTGCGCGACACAGAGGGTCGTCTCTACAAAGAAAGTTTCGGAATGGCTTCCAATAGGGCTGTTCGAAACCGCACCCGCACAGAATCTGCATTTGAGCGAGCAAAAAAGGAACTTTTTGAAGAGGGAATCAGTACGTCTCGTATGTACCTCGACCCCCATCGACCTGGCGTTGAAGACATCATCGATCAAATTGTGGCTGGGCTTCGTTCCTCGTGCACATACGCCGGGGCGGCAACCTTGGAAGAGTTCCATGAACGAGCAGTCGTTGGTGTGCAAAGTTCGGCTGGCTACGACGAAGGTCGTCCACTCGGCACAAGTTGGTAGATGTGCCCGTCATTGCAATAGACGGCCCGGCTGGCGCTGGAAAGTCAACGGTTGCACGTCTTGTTGCTGAAGCCACCAATCTTCCTTATCTCGACACCGGTGCGATGTATCGCTGTGTAGCCCTGCACGCCCTGCGAAACAGCGTTGACCCACGCAGTGAAGAAGAGATTGCTCGAGTTGCCACAGACATAAAGATCGTTCTTGACGGAGCATCGACGTTCTTGAACGGGGAAAACGTCAGCGATCACATTCGTACACCAGAAGTTGCTGCTGTCGTCAGTGTGATTGCAGCACTCTCGCCAGTGCGAGATGCAATGCGTTACCAACAACGAGAGTGGATATCGCAACACGGTGGAGGTGTAGTAGAGGGACGAGACATTGGAACGGTGGTATTTCCCGATGCAGATGTCAAAGTGTTCCTCACAGCCTCTCCGGAAGAACGTGCACGCCGACGTGTCGCACAGGTGGGAGGCGACATTCACGAAGTTGCCGCTGGAATTGCAGAACGAGACCGAATTGATTCAACACGACATGACTCACCATTGCGTGCAGCTGACGGCTCGGTCATTGTCGATTCATCGGGAAAGACAATCGCTGACGTTGTGACGGAAATAGTGAACGCATACGAAGCAACACGAAGGTGAAGTGATGGCCGAAGTAGACACGCGATTAATTGGACAATCCCGTACAAGCAAAATGTTGTACACACTGATTCGTGGCTTGGTTGTGGGATTGTGCGTCGGGTACACCCGCACCAAGGTTGTAGGCAAACACAACATTCCATCCACCGGTGCCTTTTTGCTTGCGCCCATTCATCGATCAAACATCGATACTCCCTTGGCAGCTGCCGTCACACGTCGCCGTTTGCGCTTCATGGGCAAGGACACAATTTGGAAAATCAAACCAATTGGCTGGATCATCTCGGCATTAGGTGCTTTCCCCGTCACACGCGGAACAGCGGACAGAGAAGCACTGAAGCGATGTGTCGCCGTATTGGAGGCGGGCGAGCCACTTGTTCTTTTCCCAGAGGGAACTCGTCAGTCTGGACCCATTGTGCAACCACTATTTGACGGCGCCGCTTACGTGGCGGTCAAGGCAGGAGTTCCCATCATTCCTGTTGGAATTGGTGGCTCAGAGGGCGTTATGCCGAAGGGTTCGAAGATGATTTATCCGCGCAAATGTGTCGTTGTGGTGGGCGAGCCGATTCTTGCTCCGCTCGATGCTTCAGGAAAAGTTCCACGTAGTGCGGTGAAGGACGTAACAGAAATGTTGTCTCAAGAACTGCAACGTCTTTTCAATGAGGCACAGTCGTTAGCTGGCACTCCAAATTCTTAGAACGCCAGAAAGGCTTGGACGAGATTCAAGAGATGCCCCGGATCTTCGGCGCCACACATTTCTCTAATTGAATGCATAGATAACTGCGGCACGCCAACGTCGATGGCATCAATTCCGAGTCGTGTGGCCGTGATTGGTCCAATGGTTGAGCCGCAGGGCATGTTGTTTCGAGAAACGAATGTTTGTAGCGGTACGTCTTTAGACTCGGCCACGTTTCGTATATGCGATGCGCCTCTCGCCGAAGTTGCGTATCGCTGATTACCGTTGAGTTTGAGCGCCACACCGTTGTTGGGCAGGGGAGCATGACGAGGCTCATGACGTTCGCGATAATTCGGGTGAATGGCGTGAGCATTATCTGCAGACAAACACCACGATGCCAGTCTTCTGTCGTGAGATTGTCCGACAGACGCGTCTTGTTGTGAATCAATAATTGCCAACAGACTGTCCAGCAAAGGTCCGCCGGCTCCGGTTGTACTCTCGGACCCCACTTCTTCATGGTCATTCAATACCGCAATACATGCGTACGAAGACTGCGAATGAATAAGTCCGTGAATGGCAGCCCAGCACGACAACTGATTGTCTAAGCGAGCACTGGCGATGAGCGAAGAATCGACACCGAGACATGCTGCTTTTTGAATATCGAATAAATGGGCATCAAAAGCCGAGATGCTGGTTACTCCGACGACATCCTGCAACCACTCCGAGAACACAGGCGTTTGAACGCCCCAGACAGGAACAGTGTGCTGATGGCGGTCGAGTTGCAAACCACGATCGTTAATTTCTCGATCTAAATGAATTGCCAACTGAGGAATTCGGGCAAGAGGTTCGTTAATCGAAAACAATGTTGTTGAACCATCTGACGAAACAACGCGTCCGGCGATTCCGAGATCTCTGTCGAGCCAGGAGTTCAATAAGACTCCGCCATAGATTTCAATGCCAAGTTGCGCCCACCCATGAGACACAACGTCCGGATTGGGTTGAATGCGAAGGTTCGGAGAATCGGTATGGGCACCAACGATGCGGAATGGGGCATGTGTATCGCCTAGCGACCAGGCAACAAGTGCACCATCACGAATGAAGTACCCGCGTGACGCAAGGGAGTTACTGAGACCGTCGTGAAGCACGAACCCAGCATCGTGAAGTGCCGCTTGCGCAGTATTCACCACATGGAAGGGGGTGGGTGATGAATCGAGCCAATGAAACAGTGAATCGATGTGTGGGTTAACCATGAAAGAGTCCAATGGGTAGCCCTGTTCCACGTAAGTGCGAAGTTTCATTCACCGAAAGAATGCTGCGGTGTCCCTGAGATGATGCAGCAATGCGATGAATAGACGTGTAGTTCGGATAGAAGAACTGACCACGATCTATTCCGATGACGTGGGAAACAAACTGATTGATGACTCCACCATGACACGTGACAACCACTGTTTGGCCGCGATGTTGATCGATAATTCGATCAAGAGCAGCGATGACGCGAGCAGTGAATAGTGCAGGGTCCTCTTCCGATGTCCAGGCACCACTCGCTAATTCTTTCCATCGCGGATCATTCGCCGCTTTTAATTCTTCAATGGGGATGTATTCGTTTGAGTGTTGATCCCATTCAGCAACATCTGGTTCAACAATGGGAGTGAGTCCCTTTATCTTTGACAAAGGCAATGCGGTCTGATGCGCACGCTTCATGGGGCTTGTGTAAATGGCATCTATGTGCTCAAGTGCCAGATAGTCGGCAAGGTGTTGGGCTTGAGCATGACCTTCCACCGACAGTTCGGGGTCTGCTGGGCCGTCGACAACTTCTCGTCTGATGGGTAGTCCGTGTCGTACAAGTATTAGTTCCACTGCTGTGAGATGATAAGGGCGTGAGCGACCTGCCGGCGTATTCATCCCACAGGTTGGGCTTCACCGTCGATATCTCAGGCCCGCCAAGTGATGTGGTGGTTGTGTTCATCCATGGCTCGCTCGACCGTTCTGCCGGTATGTCACGACTGAGCCGCTTGGCTGCTGTCACCCACACCACACTTCGCTACGACCGACGTGGGTATGGCCGCCAAAGACAACATGGCGGTCCGTTTACGGTTGCGGGGAACGTTGACGATCTCGAAGAGATACTGCAGGGGCGAACCGCAGTGCTAGTCGGGCATAGCTACGGGGGAAATATTGCGTTGGCTGCGGCCGAGCGATTGGGAGAACAGATTGTGGGGGTCTCTACCTATGAGACACCATTGGCGTGGTCTGAGTGGTGGCCGCAAAACTCCGCTGGAGGTACGGCGCTCACCCTCTCTGACCCCTCTGAAGCGGCCGAGGCTTTCATGATTCGAATGATTGGTGAAGGTCGCTGGAATCAACTGCCACAAAAGACTCGAGATGAACGACGCGAAGAAGGTCGGGCACTAACGGGGGAGCTGTCACATTTGCGAATAGCGGCCCCGTGGAACGGTGTCAACATCACGTGTCGCGTTTTGTGTGGACACGGAACAAAAGGTTCTCAACATCACATTGACGGCACACCTCGACTAGCAGCAATGGTGAAAGGCGACGTTGTCGTCATTGCCAATGCAGGACACGGAGCTCCAATAAGCCACCCGCGCGAATTTCACCAACTATTGGTGCAACCTCACTTGGTGGGTAACGGAACCTTGATGGTGACGTCCTGACCAAAAAATGTGCACGAGGTGTCTACCGAGGCGCTTGATGTTGCCTGTGCCTTCACTTTGTCGACGCAATCGGTGATTTCTGCGCGTTGGGAGTAGCCGGCGAGCGCTATGGCAACGAACACTGCAGTTGATATCACTTTGCCCACAATTGATGAGACCACTTTCATCAAGACAATGGCAACCACCACCGACACAACCGACGTGCCCAAGGCAAGGTTTTTCAGGGTTTCTGGATCTGTTGCTGCAAAGATCATGCTCATGAGGCAACCATAGATGCCCAGATGCCCGTACCCTTGTCATTATGTCGGGCGCCGATTTCACCGTTGCCATCCTCATTGGCGGAGATAGTTCCCGCATGGGGTCCGATAAAGCCACCTTTGAAGTCGATGGCCTTCCCATGGCTACTCGAGTGGCTCAAGCCGCCAAGGCCGCAGGCGCCGCTGAAATTCTGCTGGTGGGCTCTACACAAGCCAAAGCAAAGAAGCTGTCAGGAACATGGAAGAAGGACTCATTTCCTGGCGAGGGACCTCTTGGCGGTGTCATAACCGCGTTGAAGTCGGCATCACACGACTCTGTCGTGGTGCTGTCATGTGACATGCCCTTTATTACCGATGCGGTCATAACAAGTTTGGTGCGGGGACTAAATGATGCGCAAGCGTCTGTAGGTCGAACCGATCGTCTGAATTGGTTATGCGCTGCGTGGTCGAAAGAAGAGTGTCTACAATCACTTCAGGGTGTGTGGAAGAGAAATGAACGTGCTGTTCACCGTGCGGCAGTCTTGCTTGATGTTGCCGAAGTACCTGTACCAGCAGTCGCTGTACGCAACATCAACACCCCGGCAGATCTCCTCGCCCCCGACGATTCAACTACTCTGAAGTAATGACGTGGTCTGAAACCGATGTGGCATCGCTTGCCAGCATCTCGGAAAAAATAGTGATTGATGTGCGCGAAGAAGATGAGTATGTCTCTGGCCATATTCCCGGAGCACTCAATATTCCCCTCAGTGTTTTTACAGAACTGTTTCACAACATTCCTCAGGCGCCAACAGTTTTCGTTGTATGTCAAGCAGGCGGGCGTAGTGCGCGCGCGTGTGAATTCGTCTCGCAACAGCCCGATTATGAGTCAACTCAGTTTGTCAATGTGACAGGGGGGACAGGTGCCTGGATTCTCGAGGGATACGACATCGTCGTCGGCAACCAACCACGTTGACATTGACTTCACGTGGGTTGATACCAATCGTGATGTAGACGCAGTTCTTGCTGAGATTTCCGGTGTTGAGTTTTATTTCCTCGACACAGAGTTCCATCGGGAAAAGACGTATTTTCCGCAGTTGGCACTCATTCAAATTGCAGCTCGTCAGTGCGTCTTTGTCATCGATCCACTCACCATTGACCTAGACAAGTTTCATCCGCTCTTTGCCAGTGACTCGGTATGCGTTCTACATGCAGCGCAACAAGATCTCGATGTGATGTCCCAAAGTATTGGTGCTGTCCCATCGCGGATTCTCGACACGCAACTCCTTGCAGGTTTCTTGGGCTATTCACAACCATCTTTGGCGTCTCTCGTGCAGTCGTTCTTAAAAATTGTTGTTCCCAAAGGTGACCGACTCACTGACTGGCTTCGCCGGCCGCTGACAAAAGATCAACTTTCATACGCAGCCTCCGACGTTGTGTATTTGGAAGAATTACTCAGTCTCTTACTGGCGAGACTGCATGAAAAAGGCCGAACCCAATGGGCGTTCGACGCATGTGAAGAACTGCGAACAAAGAGAACGGGTCCCCAGCCTGCAGAAGACGCATGGCTACGCGTGAAAGATGTCCGAACTTTGAAGGGGCGTGCGCGTTGGGTGGCTCAAAGTGTTGCGTACTGGCGGGAAGAACGCGCGATGGACCTCGACATTCCACCACGTCATGTTCTTTCAGATATCGCTGTGTTGGGTATTGCCCAGCGAGCACCTAGGTCACCGGACGATTTATTGCAATGTCGTGGCGTTGATAATCGTCACGTCAATGGCTCAACAGGAAAGGCGTTACTTGCCTCAATTGCCGTAGGTGTCGACAACGCAAAACAAGGCGACCTTGCATTTCCGTCTAGTGACACCGACGATCTCGACAAGTCTCTTCGCTCTGCAGCCACGTTGGTGTCTGCTTGGATTACCGAACTAGCGCGCCAGAGCGAGCTAGACGCAGGGCTGCTGGGAACCCGCAAAGACATCAACGAATTGTTGTCAGGCCTCGCCACTGCTCGGTTGCGTCATGGCTGGCGTGCAGAGATTGTGGGACGAGATATTGAAGATCTCGTTTCCGGCCGTAAAGCACTCACATTCACCCAGAATGGACCAGATATTGGTCTGAGATTGGTCGATGTTGCCCCAGAGTGAGGCAATTCCCACTCATCCGTCTCATCGGGCTGTAGAGTATTCAGGATTGTCCATACGGCACATGTGCCACACACTGTTCGGAGACCGACCGTGAAAAAGGGTCGACATCGCCGGTTCGAAGAAGCGCGCAAATTAAAGCAAGCGGGTCCTTCTGCCGCAGATTTAGGTTTTGGAGATTCTCCACGTTCCTCTTCAGCCGAGGATGACGAATACGCAGCAATCGCTGAACGTTACGGCGTCACATTCGACGACGATGACGAGTCGGAAGACGACGCCGACTAACTACGTCCCTTGGACAGAAATTTGAACCCCTCATGACTGCCTCTCTTCGTAATGTCGCCATGGTGGCGCACGTTGACCATGGAAAGACCACATTGGTCGACACCTTGTTGCGCTCTACCGGAGCTTTTGCCGCTCACCAGCAGGTGGTGGACCGAGTCATGGACTCTGACGCCCAGGAACGTGAACGCGGTATCACCATTTTGGCCAAAGCCGCTCGCATCACATTCAAGGAAACGCTCATCAACTTGGTGGACACACCGGGACACGCCGACTTCGGTGGGGAAGTTGAACGAGCACTTGCACTGGTGGACGGCGTGGTGCTACTCGTTGACGCTGCCGAGGGTCCGCTTCCGCAAACCCGTTATGTGCTTTCAAAGGCTCTCGGACTTGGTCTTCCCACAATTTTGGTGATTAACAAAGTGGACCGAAGTGACGCCCGCCCTCAGGAAGTTCTTGAAGAAGTAGAACAACTGTTTCTCGATCTTGCTACGAATGACGACCAACTTACGTTCCCCGTCATTTCTGCGGTTGCACGCGAAGGCCGAGCAATGCGTGGCATTGGCATGCCGCCAGACGACGCCGATCTTTCGTGCCTCTTAGAAACCATTTTGGATACGGTTCCCGCTCCAACTCACGATGCAACAGCTCCATTGACCGCTCTCGTTACCAACTTGGACGTTTCTGACTACTTGGGTCGTCTCGCCATTGGTCGCGTCCACAGCGGTGTCATGCACAAAGGTGACACCGTGGCTTTGTGGGGCAAAGATTCAAACGGAACCCCTATTCGTCGTCGCATAGTTCAGCTCAGTGTGTTCGACGGAATTGGACGCACCGAAGTAGACGAAATCTCAGCTGGAGATCTCTTCGTGCTTGCTGGTATTCCAGAAGTTGAAGTAGGAGACACTGTTGCCGCAATAGATGTCACCACTCCGTTGCCACGCCTTGAAGTTGACGAACCCGTTATTCGAATGGCGTTCGGAGTTAATACATCTCCGTATGCCGGACGAGAAGGCAAATTTGTTACGAGCCGCCACCTAAAGGAACGACTCGCAAAAGAGATTCTTGGCAACGTGTCTATTCGTATCGCAGACACAGATTCACCCGATGTCACCAGTGTTGCTGGGCGTGGCGAATTACAGCTGGCTGTCCTCATTGAGAACATGCGTCGTGAAGGCTTCGAACTTCAGGTTGGTCGCCCAGAAGTTATTACGAAGGAGATCAACGGAAAGAAGCATGAGCCGTTGGAATCCGGAACATGTGATGTTCCCGATGAATTCGTGGGAGTTATCACCCAAACGCTCGCTCCGCGTAAGGGCCGAGTGACCGAACTGCGCGCCGGCGACCCAGGTCGCACAATCGTCCATTTCGAAGCACCTTCTCGTGGCCTTATCGGATTCCGTTCCATGCTGATGACGTCAACACGTGGCACCGCTCTACTGAACCAAACTCACGCAGGCTGGATGCCATGGGCAGGCGAGCTTCCACACCGCACAAACGGAGCTCTTATTTCCGACCGCATGGGAACCACAACTTCTTATGCTCTCGACAATCTTCAAAAGAGTGGAGAGTTCTTCTTGGACCCTGGCACCGAAGTGTACGAGGGAATGGTTGTAGGCCAAGCAGCACGTAATGAAGAGATGGTTCTCAACGTTGTTCGTGCGAAGGAAAAAAACAACATTCGTACACATAGCCACGACGACGGCCCCAAATTGGCAGCTCCCATTATTCACACGCTGGAAACCGCCATTGAATGGATTGGTGATGACGAGCTCGTTGAAGTGACTCCAAATAGCATTCGAATTCGCAAGCGCTTCCTCACATTGGAAGATCGCCGACGTCAATCAAAAGGCAAGTAGACGTACTTCTACTTCTGTGTACGAGATCGCACTGCTGGATGGGGAAGCGGTACTGCTGTGGGTCTAGTGAGTTGCTCGACCATCACTTTGTAGGCCTTCGCTCCCATCATCTCTGTTAATTCGTCTTTGAAAAACACATAAGCGGGGTCTTTGCCGACAAATGCGTCTGCAGATTCGGTACACCACCAGTGGAAGTCATCTCCGCCTTCGCCCCAGTCGCGGCGTTTCCATTCACGGATCGTGGAAATGACATAACCGCCATCTTCGGTGTAGTCCTCATGTCGAACGGGGACTTGCCAGCACACATCGGGTTTCCAATCCATATGTCGTTCGCCCGCCTCAACTGCAGCGATATGAAACGCGCACCCAGTGCCACCTTCAAATCCTGGCGGGTTATGGAAAATGCAGGCACCATTCACCACACGGGTTTTCATGTCGTCGCCTTTACCAACAAGCCACTTGCCGTCTTTGCCCTTGTCGAAATTCTTCCAGTGCTTGCGCTTTAGGCGCTTGACATACTTCTTCACCGACTTCATGTCGTCTTCATCTAAGAAGTGAGCGCCGTACGAGCAGCAACCCTGCATCAGTTCTGGAGTTGGGTCATCGTGCACGCCCTTGCAACCTTCGCCATAAATGCACTTGTAATTAGAACGCAAGAACGTTGCGTCAATCATCCATGTGCGTAATTCATCGGGATCTTCAAAACTGACCCACTCGCGTGGCTGCTCTTCTCTCAACACAGTCATTTACTCTAGGTGATAACGCACCACCAACGTGTATGAACTGAAGATGTACCATCGATGTACACACGACGCGCTTCGATGGAGGACCAGGGTGAAAGACCGCGAAACCATTGCCTCGGAACTTCAGACAATTGCTGAAGATCTCAATGACCTGTCAATGCGTCTTCTCTCCGATGCAATTGAGGCTGGGCAAACCACACGACCACCGGAAGAAAAGAACGTCTCCCAGGCGCGGCGAGCAGTGGAGAAAGCGATCCACCATCTCACCTCTCTCTAATATTCGTTCAACGCATCAATCAGTGGTCGAAGGTCGGCAAATCCTTTTGCTGTGTAATTGAATGAAATTCTTGTGAGATTCTCATTGTCGTTGTCTCGAACTTCTTCCGGTGTTGGACCGCCTTGCAGAAACGCTTCACCATCTCCGATATGAGAGAACTGCTGCGACAACGCAAGAACATCGGGGGAGGGAAGTGGCCTCTGAACTCGTATGTACAGGCGGTTGTCAACAAATCGAATGGAGTGGTAGTTCCGATAGAAACCAACCACTTCACTGACTGCCTCGTGGATGTTGTCTGTGATCTTGTACAACGAGATGTCAGACGGACTAATCAATCCGTGGGCCAGAAGCAAAGGTTCCATAGTTGCCATTAGGGGAGTCCAGAAAGGGTCGCCTGGCACTTCAAGAAACACGATGGGAACAGGAACTGATTTTGCAGTTTGTGCCAGTGTGAGAAGTTCAAAGGTCTCGTCGAGTGTTCCGAAGCCGCCAGGTAAACACAGAAATGCGTGTGATTCTTTAACCAACATGAGTTTGCGTGTAAAGAAATATCGCATGCTCACATATTTTTCGTCGCCTGCAATGACCGAATTGGCCCCAGTTTCAAACGGCAGACGTATAGATACGCCTATAGAGCGTTCGCGCCCAGCACCTTTCATACCAGCTTCCATGATTCCTGGACCGGCACCCGTGACCACCATAAATCCGGCATCTGCCAACTCTTTTGCGGTGTTAACGGTTAACGAATAGATGGGGTTATCGGGGGTGGTACGTGCCGAACCGAATATAGACACCTTCCGCACGTCTCTATACGGAGCAAACATGTCGAAAGCACGAGTCATTTCTTCGAGAGCAGTACTTGCAATCTTGACATCAAGTGACGAACCGTCGCCGTCGTAGAGATCGGCCGACGCCTTGAGAAGACGCTGAAAGAACCGACGGTCCGCTGGTGTACGTGATCCTGCAGAATACGCAGCCTCTATCTGTTTCACAGCCGCGTGAAAATCTTCTTGAAGACCCATGCTTGGAGGTTACTTCAGGACAACGACGCTGCCTTGTCGCGTAATGCATCGAGGAGTTCTTGAAAACTCTTTATGAAAGAGGAAACTCCTTCTTGCTCTAATTTTGTTGACACCGCGGTCATATCTACACCCAAAGAATGAAGTCGTTCCCAAATGCGGTGCGCTTCTGAAATATTTGCATCAATAGTGCGAGACACGTTTCCATGATGTGCAAAAGCACTCAATGTTGCGTCTGGCAACGTATTGACTGTGTGCGGTCCAATCAGCTCGTCTACATACAGCGTGTCTGGGTATGCAGGATTCTTTGTAGAAGTTGACGCCCACAGCGGACGCTGAACATGTGCACCCGCGTTAGCCAAGGCCTGCCATCTCGGACCAGAGAACACCTGCGTGAACAATTCGTAGGCCAACTTTGCCTGAGCAATTGCCGCCTTGCCTTTTAGAGCCAAGGCCTCTGGCGATTTAATGTGATCGAGTAACTGATCGACTTCGTTATCGACTCGACTAATGAAAAAACTGGCCACACTGTGAACTGAACGCAGTGGGTGACCGGCATTCATGCGATCCTCTAGGCCTGCCACGTACGCCTCCATCACCTCTGCATAACGCTGAAGGCTGAAGATAAGGGTGACATTCACACTGCGACCCTCGGCAATCATTGTTCGGATTGCTGGCAGACCCTCTGGAGTACCTGGGATTTTGATCATGACATTCGCGCGATTGATCTTGTTATGAAGATCGCGAGCAGCACGTAATGTTGCATCTCCGTCGTGAGCAAGTGTTGGGTCGACTTCTACGCTGACAAACCCGTCCACTCCCGCAGATGATTCATAGAGTTCGCTGAATTCGTCGAGGGCTCCGTTGATGTCGGCAACCACCATCTCCCAGTACGCCTGTTCAGGAGTAAGACCGCGCTCGATTTCTGTGGCGAACTGTTCGTCATAGTCCTGCGAACCTTGAATCGCTTTCTGGAAAATAGTGGGATTTGATGTCAGACCACGCACACCATCAGCAATGAGATTTCGAAGTGTGCCATGAACGAGATAGCCGCGCTGCAAATTGTCTAGCCACGGACTTTGTCCCTGTTGGCTAAAGACCGATTGCAGGGGAGTGTTCATCCGAGCACGGCCGCTTTTGTAGTTTCAGCGACGTGCGCGGCAGTAATTCCTAGTTTCTCCATCACCACGTTGCCCGGAGCGCTGGCGCCAAAACGGTCAATACCTACGCAGTGAGTGGCAATGTGATGCCAGCCGAATGTTGATCCAGCCTCCACACTGATTCGTGGCAAGGTGCGAGGAATGATTGCTTCTTGTTGGGCCGACGTTAAGGATGCGAATCTTTCCCATGACGGCATTGAAACCACATTGACGTCGATGCCGTCGTTCTGCAAGATGCGTGATGCATCCATTGCAACAGAGAGTTCACTTCCCGTAGCGATAAGAGTGGCCTTAGGAGACGCGGTTGAATGGATAATGGCTGCACCCGGATGAACAGCAGAACCATCGGTGAGTGCTGGCACATTCTGGCGAGACAAAATGATTGCAGTAGGTCCGTCATGCGTGACAGCCGCTAACCACGCAGCAGATGTTTCATTGGGGTCAGCGGGTCGTATGACTTGAAGTCCGGGAATTGCTCGAAGAGAGGCCAGGTGCTCCACCGGCTGATGTGTTGGTCCGTCTTCACCAACTCCAACGGAGTCATGACTAAAGACGAAAACACACCGAGCCTTTGACAGTGCGGCAAGTCGAATGCTGGGGCGCATATAGTCGGCGAACACGAAAAACGTGCCGCCCACCGGGATGACTCCACCGTGGAGAGCCATACCAACAAGTGCTGCACCCATCGCATGTTCACGAATGCCGTAATACACCTGCTTGCCAGATCGGTTGGTGGCAGAAAATGCAGAAGTTCCCGCAAGTTTTGCTCCGGTGTTTCCCGTGAGATCTGCAGCACCGGCTAGGACATGGGGCAAGGCGTCGTTCGTGGCTTCCAACACCTTTTGAAATGCTTGTCGAGTAGCGAGGTTGGTATCGGGAGTGAACACCGGCAGTGCGGGAGCGATGTTTGATGCGAGCGGAAGTTCGTGCTGGGTTTTCAGTGCTGTGCGAACTTCTTCAGAGTTCAGTGACACCCACTCAGACACACATTGCTGACCTCGAGTTGCCATATGGTTTCGATACGCAGCAACCACATCGTCGGGTGCCCAAAATGGTTCATCGGGAATTCCCATCACCTTTTTGGTAGACGACACAAGTTCTGCAGTAAACGGATTGCCGTGTGCTTCGTGTTTATCGGTGAGCTCGGGCGAAGGATGACCTATGTGGGAACGCAGTACCACAAGAGTTGGTGACCCAACGTTCTGCCGCGCTTGCAACAAGACTCGTTCAAGTGCATCACAATCATCGGCTATTTCGCCTGCCTCAATGACATTCCAACCGTACGAGCGGAAACGGGCTGGCACATCGTCGGTACAGGTGAGGTCTGTTGAACCGTCAATGGTGATTTTGTTGTCGTCAAAAATGCAAATTAAATGGTCCAAGTTGAGATGACCGGCAAGCGATGCAGCCTCGTGGCTGATTCCTTCCATTAAGCAACCATCACCCGCAATGACGAATGTGTGGTGGTTAATGGCTACAGGCCCATGCTCGGCTCGCAAATGTTCTTCGGCGATAGCCATTCCAACAGCATTGGCAAAACCCTGTCCGAGAGGCCCCGTTGTTACTTCGACACCTGCAGTATGTCCAGCCTCGGGGTGACCTGGCGTTGCCGAATCCCACTGTCGGAAATTCTTCAGGTCGTCCAGCGTGAGGCCCCATCCACCAAGGAACAACATGGCGTACTGAAGTATCGATGCATGGCCGTTGGACAAAATGATGCGGTCGCGATTGACCCATGTGGGATCACCTGGATGATGTTGAAGAACTCTGCTGTACAGCACATGAGCTAGCGGTGCAAGAGACATTGCTGTTCCTTGATGCCCGCTCTTTGCCTTTAGCGGTGCATCCATCGCTAGACCGCGTATGAGCGAAATGGAGAGCGCGTCTTGTTCTGCCGTCAGTTTGTTAGCCACGTTGGAACACTAATCGGCGATGTGTCTGAGAGACGTGAAGAGCTTCGTCGAAAGACACGAGCGAGACATCGTGACCGGCCGAGACGAGACCAAACTGTGGATAACCCACCAAGCGAGCAGGTGTAGATGTTGCTGCTCGGAGTGCGTCGGCGAGAGGCACGCCGCAGTGCACAACGGCACGGCGTACACATTCGGCTAGTGGCGTACATGAGCCAGCCAATGTTCCATCGGGGAGGCGAGGTGAGCCGTCGTCAATTGAGATACCCCGACGAAGAGCCCAATCGGAGTTCCAGGCGACCGAGTCGGATACCAGTGCAAGCGATTCTTGCCCTTTTACTTTGAATGCGAGCGCGACTGCGTCTGGCGACACGTGTACTAAATCTGCGATAAGACCAGCAACAACAGAATCGGTCAAGAGCGACGAGAGTGCCACACCACCATCACGATGATGAATGCCACTCATTCCATTAAATAAGTGAGTCACCATGGACGCCCCTGCAGTGACAGCAGCGTTGAATTGAGACGACGTAGATCGCGTATGACCCAACGACACGGTGATTCCTTTGCGGGAGCACAATTGAATTGCTTGTACGGCATCTTTTTGCTCGGGCGCAATAGTGATGAGCCTCACACAGTTAGGGAGTGCATCGATCCAATCAAGATCGATGGGAACAATCCAGTCGGGCCTGTGCGCCCCAGGAGCGTCACCAAGAAATGGCCCTTCAACATGTACACCCATACATCCTGTTGTGGTGTTTCGTAATGCGAGAGACAACCTGTTCAATGTCTCCATCATCGAGTCAAGCGGACCAGTAACAATTGTTCCCAACCACCACGATGTCCCTGCAGCCATCAAGAGAGAATCAAGACGTTCAAGATCTTCGGATGTTGCTGTCGCTACATCGACAGTGTCGAACCCGTTCATTTGAACATCTATTAAGCCCGGACTCACCAAATAAACATCGGGCGAGTCAGACGTCAGTTCAATTGACTGAACAACTCCGTCATCGGAGAAGCAAAGAGCAGTTGGCCCGTGCAAAACATGGCCGTCAAAGAAATTTTCGGCGACTAGTCGTGACTGCACACCAAAAAACTAGTTCGCTGTCGCTCCCGACGCCGACTGCGCCTTGGAAGTCAGACGAACATCACTAAAACGAAGAGTCGCAAGGCGAGTGGCCTTCAATGTCCGAATCACCCACCAACCAAAATCAATTTGACCTCGCTGGTGCGAGAGTCGTGGCGACGACGGAGCAGCGTGATGATTGTTGTGAAGTCCTTCGCCCATGGTGAAAAAAGCAAGCCATTGAAGATTCGTTGCTTCATTCGGATATGGACGCTTTCCGAAGTGATGTCCTAATGCATTAACGGCTGCGTTACCTGCAAGGTACACATTGGCGTGAATAAACGCCGCAAGTAAGCCCGTCCACGGTCCAAGCACGACCATCAGGATGACTATTCCCAACCCCAGACCTGTTTTGTTGTGTCCAAAGAACCAGCGATCCCACTTATCGTCCGGTAGGTCACGCGCATATTTCGAGATAAGTGACGGGTCAGAAAGGGCTTTGCGATACAGCGCAACGTTCATCTTCTGAACAGTCCACCAACCCAACAGAACTGGCGAGTGCGGGTCACCTTCTTCATCTGTGTAGGCGTGGTGCTTGCGGTGCACTGCCACCCATTCTTTTGGCTTAATTCCCGTTGTGAGCCAGATAACGAGACGAAATACCCACGCGACTGCTGGTCGAACAGTAAGAGCCCTATGACTGAGCGCTCGATGCAAATATACAGTGGTTCCCGTGTTCGCAAGCGTTGTGACGATGGCCGCGGCAATTACGGCGGCGAGTAGCGACGTCAAGATGGTGTCCATGTGACAACCCTAGCCCACTACCTACTAGTCGGTAGGGCGGAGCGCCGATAAGTTTTAGTTGTGGCCGACAATGAGTTTCCAGACCTTGCTCGAAGCACACGGGACCAGATACTCGATGAAGCCCTTCGATGCTTTGCCGAGCGAGGCTATGAAGGCACGTCACTAAATGACATTGCGGCCGGGGTAGGTATTCGTAGACCGAGCCTTCTTCATCATTTCCCCAGCAAAGAAGCCCTCTACGGAGATGTCTTTGAACGATTGCTGTCTGAATGGCTGGAGCGTTTGGAATTAGCCATCGCATCTCCCGCCTACGGATGGGACAAAGCAGAGTTGGTCTTACGTGCGGGCCTCGATTTGTTCGCTGATACACCTGACTACGTACGAATCATGCGACGAGAAGCCCTTGATGGAGGAGTACATCTGGGGATTGATCTCTCTGGCGTGCTGCGTCCCTTATTTGATGGAGCAGCTTCGTATTTGGACGCGCAGATGGATGCTGGTGTTTTCCATCGCCACGATTCACGTCACCTACTCATTACGGGTTACGGAGCCATCTTGAGTTATTTCTCTGATGCACCCTTTATTGACGGACTCTTCGACGACAATGCCATGACTCGCACCAACGTTGAACGACATCGCGAACACGTCATCTCGTTCTTCAAAGCCGCGTTATTGAAATAGTCAACCCAACGCGCCGTTGGTCTACGGTTCTCTCATGGCAGTTTTTGAACACAACGGAAGAAAAATTGGCTATTCAATTGAAGGCACTGGATCTCCAGTTTTGGCATTTCACGGCACAACACAAGCTGCCAATGCATGGGATCAGGTGAAAGCGTCATGTAGCGAGTCTCGTACTTGGGTTGTCTTTGAATTTCCTGGTTCAGGCGAATCGGAGATGCCGACCGCACCGATTGAACTAGACAACCTCGTTGACGATGCTGTGGCGTTGATGAATCACTTGGGATTTTCGCAATTTCATGTAGTCGGTTATTCACTAGGTGCAGTTGCTGCATTGAAGACCGCTGCACAACATCCGTCTTCGGTTCTCACTGTTACATCATTGTGTGGTTGGTCTCAGAGCGATGCGCGAATGCGAATAACTTTCGATCTCTGGAGACGCCTCATTGCCATTGGTCCCGATCTCTTTATGCGGTACGCCATTGCCGATGGGTACAGCGCAGACACGATTGCGATGTTGGAACCAATGATTGATGGGGTAGCCGCCATGGCTTCGTCTGCGGTGCAACCAGGGTCAGATGCGCACCTGGAATTGGATATCAGAGTGGATATTGAAGCCGACCTGTCAGGCATCTCAGTTCCATGTCTTGTGCTCGGTGGACGCGACGATCGATGGGTCGATATCAGCAAGTCGAGGCATATTGCTTCTGTGGTTCCAGGAGCAGAACTGGTGGAACTTCCAGCAGGCCATTTGGTCATTGGCGAACTTCCGGCAGAAATTGCTCAACACATCATTCGCCACACCGCCTAGCAATCACCACAGTGTGCTCAGGATGAGTACCGTATAGAGCCGTGTCCACATCTCGTACCCTCTCCGAATCCGACTCGAAAGAACTCCTCTCCGCCTACGGAGTTCCTTTTGCCCCAGAGAAGAGGGTCGGTACGGCTGCCGAGGCTGTAGCCGCCGCCGAAGAGATTGGTTTTCCTGTTGTCGCAAAGCTGGGCGGTGACTCCATTGCCCATAAAACCGAACGGGGTCTCGTAAAGCTTCGTCTTGCCAACGCCGATGCAGTGCAGAATGCGGCAACCGAGTTGTTCAATGCAGCCACGCCGGAAGACGGTGACGTGCATGTTCTCATCGCACCCATGGTGTCTGGGTCGCGAGAACTCATTGTTGGTCTTCTGGTTGATCAACAATTTGGTCCAACGGTCATGTTGGGCATTGGCGGAATCATGGCTGAAGTTCTGAAAGACGTTGCCTTCCGACCCGCACCCATCACTGAAGAGATGGCTCATTCAATGTTGGCTTCGTTGCGAACACAAGGACTTCTTGAGGAATTTCGCGGCGAAGCAGCCGTGAATGCAGTTGAAATTGTGAAGTGTCTTGTTGGTTTATCACAGGTCTCCATCGACAGAACTGACATCGTGTCGGTGGACATCAACCCCCTTATCGTGAAGCCCGACGGCCACGTTGTTGCGGTCGATGCCCTCGTTGAACTTGGTGACCGCCCATCTCCGGTTACGAAGAAACGGTCTGCCTATAGCAACGACCAGTTCATGGCGCTCTTTGAGCCCAAAGGCGTCTTGGTCACTGGTGCTTCAACTCATCCCGGAAAATTCGGATTTGTTTCGCTGCACAATATTTTGGCCAGTGGCTATGCAGGTGGGGTATTCGGAACCAATCTGCAAGGTGAAGAAGTGTTGGGTGTTCGCACAGTTGCAGACATTGCAGAGTTGCCCGACAATGCCATTGACCTTGTGTTCGTTTGCACACCAGCGTCTGCTAATCCGGACTTGCTACGCGCGTGTGCAAAAAAGGGGATTAAGGCTGCTTTCCTCACGTCAGCCGGATACGGAGAAGCGGGCGAAGAAGGCCGCGTCCTTGAAGACGAACTTATTGCACTTGCTGACGAACTCGGAATTTTGTTGGCGGGACCAAATGGTCAGGGAGTGGTGTCTACGCCTGCCCACTTGTGCGCACAGATTGTCGCGCCGTATCCACCCGCTGGGTTTATTGGAGTTGCTAGTCAAAGCGGAAACTTTGTCTCTAGTTTCATGAACTACTCACGTCAAACAGGTGTTGGCATCAGTCGAGCAGTATCGGCTGGTAACGCCGCCGCCCTCGGAGTTGCTGACCTTATTGAGTGGTACAGCACCGATGCCGCAACGAAAGTTTCTCTTGCCTATGTGGAGGGCATTAGCGACGGGGCCGGTCTCATGTCTCGCCTCACAACTGCCGCTCGAACAAAACCGGTAGTGGTCGTCAAGGGTGGCGCAACCGAAAAGGGTGCTCGCGCCGCTGCCAGCCACACAGGTGCGCTTGCGGCAAACGATGCAATTTTCGATGGGGCTTGTAAGGCCGGTGGCATCACACGGGCGGCCACCGTTGAAGAAGCGTTTGAAGCGGCTGCAACATTTGCAACCCAACCGCTTCCGAAGGGTCCAAACGTTGTCATCCTGACAACAGCTGGCGGGTGGGGCGTTGTCACGAGTGACGCAATCGCGCAAGACGGATCGCTGCAGTTGATGCAACTGCCCGAAGACCTTAAGTCATTGATTGATACCAAACTCCCACCGCGATGGAGCCGCAACAATCCGGTTGACTGCGCTGGAGGCGAGACGCGTGACACCATTCCTGAAGTGATGGAAATGATTGCCACGCATCCCGATGTAGATGCGGTCATCTACCTAGGTATTGGCATTCAGGCAAACCAAGCGCGCCTGATGCGAGAAGGTCATTTTCATCCTGATCATGGACTAGAGCGAATTGTTGAGTACCACGAACGTCAAGATGCGCGTTTCGCTCAAGCAGCACACGATCTCTCGCTACACACTGGAAAACCAATCTTGGTTGCGACCGAACTTGCAGTTGCCGATCCCAATAATCCAGGAGTCTCCACAGTTCGAGACACTGGCCGACTGTGTTACGCAAGTGGCAATCGTGCTGTTGTTGCTCTTGGTCACCTGTACAGATACGCGGTACATACTGGTGTTGCCAAGAGATAATCAACGGGTTCGCAGAGCGAAAGATCCGGTTCGCTTTCTGGTGATTGTCGGGACCCTCGGTGCGCTGGTGCTGGGTGCGGGCTATTTCATTACCGACGCCATTGCTCAGCAGGTCGTTCCTCTGAAATCTGGCAACCTCGCCACGCCAGCCGCTGTAAAAGTGCTTTCAGTGCGTCGTGCACCAACAACTCTGTCAACCATCTCACGTTCGGGAGCACTTCGTCGCGGTGTTGCCAATGTGTCTTCTCAACTTCCAAGTGGTTCATGCTTCACGGTGGAATGGCTTGGTGATCAACAAGCATCTCTGCGTAGCACAGACAGTTTTATTCCTGCATCCGCGCAAAAAGTTGTCACCGCAGCGGTAGCACTTGATGTTCTTGGGGCACAACACACTTTTGAAACTGCCGTTTTTGGGACTGGGCAGATTGACACTGGAATTGTTCAAGATCTCTATTTCGTTGGTGGGGGAGACCCGCTCTTGGTGCGCAGGGAATACATGGCAACCGAGAAGTACCCAACGTTCAATGAAACATCACTTGAGACCTTGGCCGATTCAATTGTCTCAGCAGGAGTTCGTTCAATTACAGGGTCAATTGTGGGCGTTGACGCCCGCTATGACGCCGTTCGATTCCTCGATGCATGGCCCGCTGAATTCAATGTGGTGGAAGCGGGACCACTGGGAGCTCTCACCGTAAATGACGGCGCCGTTGTGGGACAGCCGATGAAACTCGATAATCCGGCGATTGCCGCGTCAAACGAGCTGCGCTCACTGCTTGGTGCACGTGGTGTTTCCGTGGCCTTCGACTCTCGTTATGAACTCTCTGTCCCATCTACAGCGCAAAAGGTTGCATCCATTACATCTGCGCCGCTCTCAAAGATTGTTCAGGAGATGCTCGTCAATAGCGACAACAACACTGCAGAGATGTTGCTGAAAGAAATTGGTTTTGCACAGTCAAAACTGGGTACTACCGCTGCGGGCATCGCGGTTGTTCAGGAATTCATAACGAAGTGGAAACTCCCCACCACAGCAACTGTTGCGGACGGCTCTGGGTTGTCATCGAACAATCGTATGAGTTGTGCCAATTTTATGACGTTGCTAAAGAGCAACGAGGAGATACTTCCTCAATTACTTCCGGTAGCAGGGCAAACGGGCACCCTTCGATCTGTCTTTGAAGATTCTCCTGTGAAAAATCGATTAGTGGGAAAGACCGGCACTCTCACTGGCGTAAAAGCGTTAGTGGGTTATTTACCACTTGAAGGAAATTCTCCCGTTCGCTTTGCGTTGTTGATGAATGCCAGTGGAATAGACAACCAAGGCTCGTACCGTCCCATTTGGAATTCGTTGGGCTCTGCACTGAACAGAGCACGTGCCGTACCAACACCCGATCAGTTAGCACCGTGAGTTTCGTCGCCGCGTTTCCCGTTGGAGCGGCATACATTCCTGGAGATGCCGTCATTTTGCGCGTCTTCGAAGAGCGTTACTTGCTCATGATGGAACATGTCCTGGAAAGCACACGTCAGTTTGTGTCGGTGCTCATCGCGGCCGGCTCCGAAGTCGGTGGCGAAGATCAGCGTTTCAATACTGGCGTACTTGTTGAAGTTGACCATGTGGAACCTTCAGATTTTGGTGTCATGGTGTACGCCCATGTGGCACACGCAGTAACTATTACGAATTGGAACAACGAGTTCATCTATCCACGCGCCCAAGTAGTTCAGCACCACCTCGATACAACCCTGAGTGAAAGCGACGAAGTCAAGAAGAGTCTTCGGGATATCGCTTCCCAGATTGATTCACTCTTTGCCTTGATGGACTCTCACAACATCGCCCACCCCCATGTGCCGGGTGGAGCGGAGTCTGTGTTGTTTTTTGGAGACGAGGACGCAAATTCTGAGGCAGTTTTATGGTCGCTCTTGCGACTTCTTCCATGTGGACCGTTGGCGAGATTCGAAGTTCTGGCATTGACATCGTTGACATCCCGTGCATCTCGCATAGTGGAAGAGATAACGCACCTGCGGGAGATCATTACTTTTCGCTTTGGGCCGTAATTGCCTGTGGATAACACCACAATTCAGCCGTAGGATTCTCTGTCCATGGCAGATACAACCTCTCGCTTTCGCCGCCGCGCCACGCCGAGCGACCAGGTCACCGACATTGTCGATTCTGTCAAGGCGTATGCACGGCAGGAAACTCTTGAGCCACTAAAGGGAGCCGCCCGATGGGTGGCCGTAGGCACTGTCGCTGCTGTCAGCCTGGGACTTGCCATGGTGTTTCTCTCTTTGGCTGTACTACGTCTTAGCCAAGACCTTGGTGGAACAGCACTTGATGGTGCCTGGTCATTCGTTCATTACCTCCTCACACTTGTTGTGGTGTCGGCCCTCGTGGCACTGTCTTTCAGTCGAATTTCTCAACGAAGCCTCGCGAAGGGGGAGTGATATGTCCGATACACCACACATCTCGCGTGAAGATCTGGAGTCAAAGTTTCGTGCACTGCAAGCCGATATCCAAGGTCGTGCATCAGACAAGAAACAATCATTAATCGCAGCCGGTTCGGCTGTCGCAGCAATTGTTGTCATCTTGGCCTACATCGTTGGTCGTCGCGGCGGTCGTCGGCGCAGTGGTCGCGTTGAATTTCGTCGGTTCTAACGAACGTGTACTCACTTCTTCGTTTCATCGCACGCAGACTTCTTAACGGACCAGTTGCCAAGAGTCCATTCCTTCGTCGTTTTCTGTTTCTCGTAGCCGTACTTCGCTGGCTGAACAAACGATTCGGTGGTTCTCCACAACAGATAAAGCTGCGCCGTGGTGAAACCCTCGTGGTGTCGGTGATAAAGGATAAAGAGGCAAGGTTGTGAGCAGTGTTTTTCAAGAGGGCGAAAAAGCGCTTTTCATCGACTCGAAACAACGCCGATATCTCGTCACATTGAATGTCGAGGGCGAGTTTCACAGTCACGCGGGTTTCATTCCTCACACATCAGTAATCGGCACAATTCCAGGTCGAATTCTTGAATCCACCAAGGGAGCGAGATACACAGTTCTCCGACCAACGCTTGAGGATTTCGTTGTCGAAATGCCGCGTGGCGCACAGGTTATTTATCCGAAAGACCTCGCGCCTATGTGCATGTTGGGAGACATCTTTCCGGGCGTCCGCGTATTTGAAACAGGAATTGGCTCTGGTGCTCTTTCGATGACCATGTTGCGTTGGGGTGCACACATCACTGGTTTTGAATTGCGCGAAGATTTCCTTAATCGCGCTACGTCCAATGTGCGCTCGTTCCTGGGCGAAGAAGCACTGCAGCGATACAACGTTTCTCTTGGCGATAGTTACGAGGACGTTCCCGAAGGTTCATTTGACCGAGTCATGCTTGACCTCCCAGAACCATGGCGCGTTACGGGAACTGCAGAGAAGATTCTTGTTCCCGGAGGACTTCTTGTTGCTTACACACCATCAATAACGCAGGCCGTACAGGTGAGAGAGTCGCTTGGAAAAGGTTGGGTAGATCAACGCACGCTCGAAGTACTTCACAGAACGTGGCACATTGAGGGCATGGCTGTTCGCCCAGACCATCGAATGGTTGCGCATACAGCCTTCTTAACTGTTGCGCGTTTTATTGGCGTCGAGTGATACTCAGGGCTCAATAAAGATGCATTCGCCAGGACATTCCTCGGCGGATTCAACTACTGCATCAATACGGTTATCTGCGAAGTTTGCGAGACCTTCTGCGCCTTGAGGATTGCCCTTAGCGGTAGCGAACACTTTGTCGCCTTCCTTCACATAGGCAAGGCCGTCATCGAGGAGTGTGAACACGTCGGGTGCGATTTCTTCGCAGAGTCCGTCGCCTGTGCACAAGTCCTGGTCGATCCATACCTTCATGTGGGGAGTCCCTTCGCTACAACGTCGTACTGACGCCACTACCTGAACCCGACTTGGGCTCTAGAGAGATATTACACGGGGAATGGCTGCAGTCCCTGTTGCACTCGGCACTGCCAGTCGGTGGGTGCCAACGGCATGTTTGGGCAATAAGGTTCAGGCGTGGCTGACATCGAAAGAGATGCACTTCTCGCCGAGATTGAACAATTACGTGCCCGGTTGTCTGAACTGCCAGCACGGTCACGGGAACTTGAAGAAAAATTACTTGCCACAAAGGGTCAGCTCTCTCAAACTGAGATGCAACGAGATCGTCTGACGGCAGCCGTACGAGATATGCGAGACCAACTTGAATCTCTCAAACAGGAGGTCAGCCAATTGTCTGCTCCTCCGTCGGGATACGGAGTGTTGCTGGAATCTAATGACGATGGCACATTCGACATCATGTCTGGTGGACGCAAGATGCGAGTGCGCGCCACGCCTGACATCAATATTGAAGAATTACACCGAGGTGCAGAAGTTCTTCTGAACGAGAGCCTCAACATCATTTTGGTGAGGCCGTCTGAAACAGTTGGCGAAGTTGTCACCATCGTAGAAGTTCTGGAAGATGGAATTCGGGCCATTGTCTCAACGCGTGGAGACGAGAACCGTGTGGTGGAACTTGGTGATTTGCTTCGCGGTACTCACATACGTTCTGGGGACACCTACCGCCTGGACCTACGCGCCAACATTCTTCTTGAGCGGTTACCACAACCAGAGGTAGAAGACCTCTTGCTAGAGGAAGTTCCCGATGTTCGATATAGCGACATTGGTGGTCTCGATTCTCAAATTGAGCAAATAGCAGACGCGGTCGAACTTCCGTTCTTGCATCAAGATCTGTTCAGTGAGTTCCGTCTTCCAGCACCAAAGGGAATTTTGCTGTACGGACCGCCAGGTTGCGGTAAGACGCTGATTGCTAAAGCCGTTGCAAACAGCCTTGCCCAAAAGGTTGCGCTTCGTACAGGAGCAGACAAAGGGCGCTCGTACTTCATCAACATCAAGGGACCAGAACTTTTAAACAAGTACGTCGGTGAAACAGAACGACAAATTCGCTTGGTCTTTCAACGTGCTCGTGAAAAGAGCGAAGAGGGTTGGCCCGTCATCGTCTTCTTCGATGAAATGGACTCCATGTTTCGTGCCCGCGGGACTGGCGTGTCATCCGACATGGAATCAACAATCGTTCCTCAGTTGCTGGCCGAACTCGACGGAGTTGAGGGATTATCAAATGTCATCGTTATTGGGGCCACCAATAGAGAAGACCTCATCGACCCCGCAATCCTTCGTCCCGGACGTCTGGATGTGAAAATCAAGATTGATCGACCAAATCGCGACTCCGCAGAACGCATCATGGGCATGTATCTCAATAACGAAATTCCCATCGATGCCGACGAAATTGCAAAACACAGCGGATCAGTAGACGAATGCATTGCAGAAATGGTCGCCACTGCAGTTGATTCCATGTACACGGACGTAGAAGAGAACGAGTTTTTAGAAGTCACCTATCAGAACGGCGATAAAGAAATTCTGTATTACAAAGATTTTGCTAGCGGTGCAATGATTGAGAACATTGTTCGTCGTGCCAAGAAGACAGCAATTAAGCGAATACTTTCCGGAGGAACTCGCGGCCTGCGCACCAGCGACTTAGTTGATGCCATTCGACTCGAGTTTCATGAAAATGATGATCTTCCCAACACCACCAACCCTGACGACTGGGCGCGCATCTCTGGCCGAAAGGGTGAACGAATTGTTTTCATTCGCACCTTGGTGCGATCGAATGACGGATCTACGGAAGCAACGGGTGCGAAAGCTATCGAGCGCACCGTGTCTGGCCAGTACCTGTAGTTATGCCAACACCAAAGATTTGCGGTATTGAAACCGAATACGGAATCTTTGTACGTGGCGCCGACATCACACCGATGATGGCGTCATCACTCATTGTGAATGCATATTCAGATGAGGGTCTCTCGTTGAGAGCCTGGGATTTCACGGGAGAGCAGCCCAGTTTTGATGCCAGAGACGGTTGGAGACCCGAAGCTGACTACCCAGAAGTTGAGGTGTTAATGGCGAACACTGTTCTCACTAATGGTGCCCGCTACTACGTAGATCATGCTCATCCAGAGATTTCAACACCCGAATGCCGTTCTATCTCTGATGTTGTTCTTTATGACCGCGCAGGGGAAGAAATTCTTCGCCGGTCGATGGAGCGCGCCAATGCTCGACTTCCGGACGGTGTCGAGATAGTTCTGCACAAGAATAATTCCGACGGAAAAGGAAACAGCTACGGATGCCACGAGAACTATCTCGTCTCTCGCGACACACCATTTGGAAAGCTTGCCGCTCAACTCACTAGCCATTTCGTCACTCGACAGATTTATACAGGTGCTGGAAAGGTGGGTACAGAATGCACCCGTGAGGGGGAGACCCCTGTGCTTTTTCAGATGTCTCAACGAGCAGATTTCTTTGAAGAAGAAATTGGTCTTGAAACCACCGTTCGGCGACCAATTATCAATACGCGCGATGAACCTCACTGCGACCCAGAAAGGTGGCGTCGCTTACACGTCATTGCTGGCGATGCCAATATGTCGGAGAACGCGACATTCTTGAAAGTTGGCACAACTGCGCTGTTGCTGGGCCTTATTGAGGACAACCAGTTTCCCGAACATTTGCTCATTGCCGACCCTGTCACTGAAATTCGACGAGTTAGCCACGACACGTCATTGCAACACAGGGTGACTTTGGCGAACGGCGACACTGTGACGGCGGCAGAGATTCAGGCTGAATTATTCGAGGCAACGCGCAAGTGGTTCAATACCCTGAACAACGACCCCACGCATGGTGATGGAGAAGAGATTCTGAATCTGTGGGAGACGGTGTTGCGGGCTTTGTCATCTGATCCAACTGAAGTAGCGCACATCATCGATTGGGTGGCGAAGAAACGTGTCATTGACGGAATGATGGTGCGCCATTCCAACAACATTGGTTTAGACCGGCTTCGAGCAATAGATCTCCAGTACCACGATATGCAACGAGATCGCTGTCTTGCATATCGAATGGGCCTCCACACACGCGTCACAAATGAAGATGTCCAACGGGCTATGACCGAGGCTCCAACAGACACGCGAGCATTCTTCAGAGGTGAATGCATTCGAAAATGGCCGAAACAAGTATCTGCTGCCAATTGGGACAGCATGGTGTTTGACACAGGAGGACCACTTCTACAGCGGGTTCCCATGATGGACCCCTTGAAGGGGACACACTCACATGTTGCGGGATTACTGAACTCTTGTGAGACCGTTACTGCGTTGCTTGACGCGCTCGGACACGACGCAGTTGAGCCTGTGGCAGACGACCCAGGCTGGTAGCGCAACCTGCCACAGACCTCTGTACCGTAGAGACCATGCAGGAACGGATTCGTCAGCAGAAGTCCACCGGGTCAGAACACGAGGCTCCCACCGAAGAGCGTCACGCCTCCGCCACAGACTCTTCCAGCAAACTGCAGGCAGACATTGACGATCTCCTCGATGAAATAGATGAAGTTCTCGAGTCAAACGCCGAAGAGTTTGTGAAGAATTACGTTCAAAAAGGTGGTGAGTGAACGATGAGCATGCCTGTCTTCTCTGCCGCCAACGATCCGGGAGCTAACTTTCTCGAGCTTGTACGACGTGTCGGACTTTCGCCAGACATGTCTCAGTGGAGTGAATCGCTCGGCGTTCCACATGCCACAACCTGTGTAGCCCTGCGTTATTCAAACGGTGTTCTCATTGCAGGTGACCGTCGCGCCACCTCTGGCAACTGGATTAGCCATCGTGGTATGGAAAAAGTTGTTCAGACAGACCGCCACAGTGCGGTAGCCATCTCCGGCGCTGCAGGTCCCGCCATGGAGATGATCAAATTGTTTGCTCTTCAGTTAGAGCACTACGAAAAGATGGAAGGTCGCTCTCTTTCGCTTGAAGGCAAGGCCAATCAATTGTCGTCCATGGTGCGCAACAACCTTCCAGCCGCGATGCAAGGAATGGTTGTCATGCCACTGTTTGCCGGATACGACCTATTGGCATCGCAAGGGCGATTGTGGGACTACGACGCCACTGGCGGTCGTTATGAAGAACGTGAGTATGTCGCTATTGGCAGCGGAAGCATGCATGCAGGAACAGTCGTGAAAGTGGGTTGGAAGTCAGATTTGTCTGCCAGCGATGCAATCACATTGGCGTGTCGTTCATTGTGGGAAGCAGCAGATGCAGATTCGGCCACCGGCGGGCCAGATGCATTGCGAGGTGTGTATCCCATTGTTGCAACTATCGATGAATCTGGGTGGAACAAAGTGTCCGACGACACGCTCGCAACAATTTTTGAAACCATCGCACAGGAGGTTCGTTCACGATGAGCATGCCTTTCTATGTACCGCCAGAACAGATGATGAAGGAGAAGGCGGACTTTGCACGTAAGGGAATCGCTAGAGGCCGAGCACTCATCGCTCTCCAGTACATCAATGGCATCGTTCTTGTAGCCGAGAATCCATCAAACAATCTTCGAAAAATCTCAGAAATCTACGACCGCATCGCTTTTGCTGGTGTTGGCAAGTACAACGAGTTTGACCAGTTGCGACAGATGGGAGTTCGCGCCGCCGATCTCACCGGCTACCAATTTTCTCGCGCGGATGTTGAGGGCAGAGGTTTAGCCAATCAATACGCCCAAATCATGGGGCAGGCTTTCACGCACGAATCAAAGCCTCTAGAAGTTGAGATTCTGATTGCAGAAGTCGGACTTACAGCGTC
The DNA here is from genome assembly GCA_021299715.1 of Ilumatobacteraceae bacterium. Lineage (GTDB taxonomy): Bacteria > Actinomycetota > Acidimicrobiia > Acidimicrobiales > Ilumatobacteraceae > UBA2093. The sequence continues at coordinate 488,204 of JAJTEL010000002.1, forward strand.
AGCAGATCGTTTATTCCATGTCACCTATGACGGAACTGTCGTTGATGAATCTCAAAGTTGCATTCTTGGTGGCGACACCGAAGCAATTAGTGCTCGACTCTTGCCAACACTCGACCCCAATGCCGAGTTATCAGTGGCTGTACAGAAGGCCGCAGTTGCACTTGCCGGCCCGGACAGATCGCTCACCGCTGAAGATCTAGAGGTTGCAACTCTTGCGCGCGGCACCGAGCGACGCTGTTTCGTACGAGTAGACGAAGCACAAGTTGCGCTGTTTCTTCAGGCCTAGTTGATGCAACGTCGTATCTTCGGGTTAGAAACCGAATACGGCATCACGTGCACTCTGCGCGGGCAACGACGACTTACGCCAGACGAAGTTGCACGCTATTTGTTTCGCAGTGTTGTTGCGTGGGGTCGAAGTTCGAATGTGTTTCTAGAAAATGGTGGTCGTCTGTATCTAGACGTGGGTTCGCATCCCGAATTTGCAACTCCAGAATGCGATTCCATTGCGGATGTGGTCACCTTTGATAGGGCGGGGGACTACATATTGAACGATTTGGTGGCCAATGCAGAAGCTCGACTGAGAGACGAAGGTATTCGCGGCACCATCTATCTGTTCAAAAACAACACTGACTCGGCGGGAAATAGCTACGGATGCCACGAAAACTACCTGGTTCGTCGATCTACCGAACCTGAGGACTATCAAAACTCGTTCATTCCATTTCTGGTGTCACGTCAGATTTATTCAGGAGCGGGGAAAATCTTGTCTACCCCAAAAGGTCCTGTCTATGCACTGTCACAAAGGGCGGAACATATTTGGGAAGACGTGTCGTCGGCAACTACTCGATCTCGTCCCATCATTAATACTCGTGACGAACCACATGCCGATGCCGAGGAATTCAAACGACTTCACGTGATTGTGGGCGACTCCAACATGTCGGAGTACTCCACATTCCTAAAAGTTGGAACTGCCGCGTGTGTTTTGCGAATGCTAGAAGAGCCGTCACTTGTTTTTCGAGACTTCACACTTGAGAATCCCATTCGCGCTATCAGAGAGATTTCTAGTGACATCACATGTCGACGACCAGTTCGACTAAAAAACGGTAAAGAGATGTCCGCACTTGACATGCAGGCCTACTTCCTTGAAATGGCATTGGCATTTGAGACAAGTCACGGGTTTGACGAGCACGAAACACGAGCGCTTCGCGAATGGGAAAATGTCATGCAATCGCTGGAGACCGACCCCATGACTTTGGACGACAGAATTGACTGGGTTATCAAGAAACGTCTGCTCGACAGATACTGCGAGCGACACAACGTCCCTCTTGATAACCCACAATCGCTTGCCATCGATCTGCAGTACCACGACATTGATCCACATCGTGGTTTATTCCAAAAGTTGGCACAACGCAACATGGTGAGAACCTTGGTTGAACCAGACACAATTCGACATGCTCAGAACGTCGCACCGACAACTACACGTGCACATTTGCGGGGCCAATTCATACGGGAAGCGAAAGCAAAGAACCGCGACTTCACAGTTGACTGGGTACATCTGAAGCTCAATGAGCAGATACAGAGAACAGTTGTCTGTAAAGACCCTTTTCTGAACACGGACGAACGGGTAGAACGCCTCATCGCTGGGCTGTAAGCATTACCCACACCCCAGGCAGTAGGTTGGGGTGCCCATGGTTGATAGTGATATTCAGCAGGAAAACGAGGAACCAACGCCACATTCGGCATCCCGTATGTTGCGCGACTGGGTTCTTGTCGTTCTCATGGCTCTCGGAGCCGCAATGCTGGTGCGCGTTTACGTTCTGCAGCAGTTTTATATCAGTGGCCCTTCCATGGAAATGACCTTGCTTGAAAATGACCGTGTTTTAGTGAACAAGCTCAGTTATCGCTTGCACGATATTCGCCGCGGCGATGTGGTGGTCTTTGACCGTGTCACCACCAACGGCGGGGTAGTTGCACATGACGATCTCATTAAGCGAGTAATCGGCATAGAGAACGACACCGTAGAGATTCAAAAATGCAAAGTGCTAGTCAACGGAACCGTTATTGACGAGCCGTATCTTGATAAAGACATACTTGCGCTACCCACTCCAGAAGACATTTGTCGGATTGTGGACATGAAAAAGGTGACTGTTCCCAAAGGCCAAGTCTTTGTCATGGGAGATAATCGGGGTCAATCTTTTGACAGCCGTAGTTTTGGAACCATTCCGGCGAAACTTGTCATTGGTCGTGCATTTGCAGTGGTGTGGCCATTTGGCAGTATTCGCGGGCTTTAGGTCTGGGGTACACAACCAATTTCGGATGTATAGACATCGACCATGCGATCCACATAGTCGCTGTACACGCCGTCCAGTCCCATTCGAAACGCCGACGTTAAAACTGGCTCAAACTGTGCGTCCCATCCGAATGCAAAAAGATTGAAACGATGCACCAGCGTCACCAGGCCGCCATTCCAATCGCTGATGTGCATGTTCAATGCATCAATTCCGTGCTCCGAAAGTAAGGCGGCTCGTTTTTCGGGTCCGTCTTTCAATTTGTGCAAGCGAGTGGAATCAACGATGCGAACATCGTCATGAAGCTTTCGCATGGCCAAGACGTGAGAAATATCGAAGTGACACAGCCATAAATTGTGAAGCGGAAATCCAACTGACATGGCGTCCGTCACTAAAGTTTTTGCCGCCGACACATCTTTTACATCGACACTGACATGAACACCGGCGGGACAGAGCTCCAAGAATTGGATAAAAGTAGGAATATGTGGCTCTAGTTGCTGTCGTGGCACTTGCGAGAGAGGTTTCTTGCGCAGCCCTTTGCGATGCACGCCGTCATGATCAAGGACAGCCACACCGTCAGATGTGAGCCATGCATCGGTTTCAAGACCATTCGCACCCAACTTAAGTGCCAACTGAAACGCTTCGACCGTGTTCTCCGCAGCGTGGGCACGGGCCCCACGATGGGCAAAAGCAATGGGCACATCACGCAGAGAGGGGAGTCGTTGTTGCACCATCGAAGATTAGGTGGACAGTTCTATGCTGGAAGAGTGTTCAACCTCACTGGGAGCGAAATTGTCTTTCTTCTCCTGGCTGGCTTAGTTGTCCTAGGCCCAGAGCGACTACCAGGAGTCCTTCGAACCGTGGGACGCGTCTACGGAGAAGTCCGGAAAATGGCTCAGGGACTAGAGCGAGAAATCAAGGACACGTTTGCAGAGCCCGTTTCCGACTTACGTAAGACTGCCGATCAGATAAAGACTGGCTTCGGCGAAGTGGACACCGAACCATCTCCGCCAATGCGGCCAGAAAAGTCCGCCACACCCGAAGAGTTGGCAGCAATAGAGGACCAACCGCAGCCAGGTAACGACCAATGAGTGCATCAACGCCCGACGGCTCCATGAGCGTGATGGACCATCTTCGCGAACTTCGTCAGCGCGTCATTCGCGCACTCTTGGCGGTTGCCGTTGGAACAATGGTGATGCTTGCTGCGTACGACCCTGTAAAGAATTGGCTCACACTCCCATACCGAAATTTGTGCTCGTCGCGCCCCGAATTCAAATGTGATGGTTCGCTCTTTGCCCTTGGACCACTTGATGGATTCACGGCGCGTTTACGGGTGTGTGCGTACGGCGGACTTGTTTTGGCGCTCCCCGTCGTGCTGTGGCAAATCTGGCGATTTATTGTTCCGGCATTGAACAAAACAGAGAAGCGCTATGCAGTCCCGTTTATTTTGTCGTCTGTTGTTTTGTTCGCTGCCGGATGTTCCATTGCGTATTGGACTTTAGATAAGGCACTCGAATTCCTTATCACGTGGTCTGGTTCGGATATCACCGAGGCATACAGAATCACTGACTACATCATGTTGGTCGTCATGATGATGCTTGCATTCGGCGTTGGTTTCTTAAGTCCTGTGTTATTGGTCTTTTTGCAATTAGTAAATGCCGTTCGACCACAGACCCTCATTAAGCAATGGCGCTATGCGCTGGTCAGCATCTTTGTCCTCGCAGCAGTTATTACACCCTCCGGAGACCCCGTCAGCCTGCTCGCTTTGGCTGTGCCGCTCTCCGTGTTGTTTCTTATTTCAATTCTCGTTGGCTGGCTACTAACGCGTAAACGTCCGGCCACCGCAATATGAGCACATTGAGAGATCAGTTCCTCTCTCAACTTTCGTATCAGCCAGACGCCTTTCAAGTAAAGGCCATGGACTCAATCGATGCAGATGCTTCGGTACTTGTTGCGGCACCAACAGGTTCAGGAAAGACCCTTATTGCCGAGTATGGCATTGCACGCGCTCAATCATTGAAACGCAGAGCGTTCTACACAACACCCATCAAGGCCTTGTCGAACCAGAAGTTTCGCGACCTTGGTGAGCTATACGGCGCACACAACGTTGGGTTAGTAACGGGAGATAACGCCATTAACGCTGACGCACCGGTAGTGGTCATGACCACAGAAGTGTTGCGCAACATGATCTATGCGTCGTCGCACAGATTGAATGATCTTGGAGTTGTCATTCTCGACGAAGTTCATTATTTGCAAGACGCATATCGCGGTCCAGTCTGGGAAGAAGTCATCATTCAACTTGACCCAGAGGTACAACTGGTCTGCCTCTCGGCCACCGTGTCGAATGCGGACGAAGTATGCGAGTGGCTATCTACAGTGCGGGGAAGAACAGACGTGGTGGTCGAGACCACTCGACCAATTGAACTTGTTAATCATTTCGCGGTACACGACAAAGCATCTGACAAGACTGAAATGTTCCACACCATTGTTGGTGGAGAACCTAATCGCCACGTTCAACGACTTCTCTCCGGAGGACGACCTAACGGTGGACGTCAAGGCCAGTCCAAGAAGGCTCGACGATTTTCTCCGCCCACTCGACCCGAAACCGTTGAGTTGCTTGAAGACAACGCGATGTTGCCAGCGATTGTGTTTATTTTTAGTAGAGCTCAGTGTGAAGATGCCGTTGCATCATGCATGCGTGCGGGAATCATCCTCACAAGTGCAGATGAAGAATCTCAAATTATTGAGATTGTGGAGCGACACTGCGAATCTCTCAGCGATGACGATCGAGTTGCGCTGGAATATTCACACTTTCTTGACGACATTGGAACTGGCGTGTCATGTCATCACGCGGGAATGATTCCAATGTTTAAAGAAGCAGTTGAAGAGTGCTTTGTTAAGGGGCTTGTAAAAGTGGTTTTCGCCACAGAAACCTTGGCAGTCGGAATCAATATGCCAGCGCGTGCTGTCGTTATTGAGAAACTTACGAAGTACACCGGAGACCATCATCAACTGCTGCGCGCCTCGGAGTTCACCCAACTCACCGGACGTGCCGGGCGTCGCGGACTAGACGACATCGGTCATGCCATCTCCCTATGGAACCCATTTGTGACTTTTGAACAAGTTGCTGGTCTTGCTCTCAGTAAAAGCTTCCGATTGACATCTGCTTTTCGACCAACGTTCAATATGGCCGTGAACATGGTGCGAAATCATTCCGAGGACGGAGCCCATCACATTCTGAATTTATCTTTTGCTCAGTTTCAGGCAGACCGAGATGTTGTGACGTCCGAGGCATTGCTAGAGAAGAAACGCCGCGAATTGGCTCTACTAGAACGCAGTGCTCCGCTTGAGTACGAAGCAGAAAGCACTCCTACCGGGGCTTCCTCTGTGGAAGCCGAAATAGCTCTCAGAGCGCTTCGTCCAGGAGATGTCGTGATGTTTGACGCGTCGAACATTCGAGGACGGGGACTGGTGCTCTCTACTGCTGCACGTCGCGCTGGAATTCGCCTCACCGTACTCACTCCGTCCAAGAAAACGCTTGAGGTGATGGCCAAAGACTTGCGTTCGCTACCACTGAAAGGCGCACACGTAGATTTACCCATTCCTTTTGAACCAACCCGAACAGAATTCATAAAAGAGGCTGTTTCACGTTTGGTGAAGGCAAAGGTTGACGACACCGCCACACGTGCAATTGAATTTTCCGGCGAGAGCCGTATTGCTGATTCTCCTATCAGTGCAAAGAGCATCAAGCGACTTCGACGCGAAATTGACCAAATGGAAGATCGCTCTCGCAACAGAGCAGGTTCTGTTAGTGCTCGATTCATGGATGTAGTGGAACTTCTCGAAGACCTTGGCTATATCGATGATTGGAGCCTCACACCCAAGGGGGAAACCTTGTCGGGTATTTTTCATGAGAGCGACTTGTTAGTTGTTGAAGTGATGGACAAAGGAATCCTGAATGGCCTGTCCGTTAACGATTTGGTTGCGGTGCTCTCCACGCTCATTTACGAGCCACGAGGTGGCGATTCGGGCGGTCCAACACGATGGCCATCAGACATCATTCGTCAGAGATTCAAGAGGATTGAAAAACTCAGTCAGCGACTACAAGACGCACAGCGCGAAAGAGGATTACACGTTCATCGCTCTCCACACGGAGGACTTGCGTTTGAATGTGCTGGTTGGGCGTCAGGTAAACCGTTGTCCAAGATTCTCGATCCAGAACTCACTCCCGGTGACTTTGTGCGTTCAATTCGCCAACTTATTGATTTGCTTCGCCAGATTGTTACAACGTCAAACAACGAGGAGCTGCGAACAACAGCCGAGTTAGCGATTAGATCTATCGACAGGGGAGTTGTTGCTGCTGCACAAGGAGCCAACGCATCATGACCATTCGTAAGGGTGAAGAATGGGGAGTGCGAGTGATGTGCCCAGAAGAACGCGAGATTGCAGAAGACGACTTCGATGCTTCACGCCACGATTCATCGTCTGTTTTCTCAGTGATTCGTGGAGACCTGCACTTGTCTCTTGGGTCACCAAAGGTTCCCATCATTGGCCACGAGTGCACAGCGGTTCCCATTGATGCACTCCGATGCACGGTGACCGCACCTTCTGGCGAACAACGTGATCTCTTTGCCATCTCGTCAATCACACTTGGCTCGTGGTGGCGGGGGTCATTCGTCGTTCTATCGAATAGCGGCTTCTACAACGGACTCAACATTGCCCCTCGGTCGCATCCCAATGACGGTGAGTGTGATGTGATGGTCATGGAACGAAATCTTCCCTTCCGTCAGCGCGTCTTAGCCCGTCAAAAAGCAAAGACGGGAACTCATGTTCCTCATCCACTCATTTCGCTTCGTCGTAGTACTGAGTTTTCTCATTCAAAACAGTCTCCACGAGAACGATTAGTCCTCGACGGCCGCGCTGTTGATAATTGGGTACAACTAGACGTTTCTGTGCTTCCCGATTATTGGACTGTGCTGTTGTAGACCTCAACATGCACGGCTGATTCGTTCGTCCGTCATAATGGAGACCATGGACACCGCCGTGGATGAACTGAAGCAACAGGCCTGTGAGCGAATTGACGCAGTCGCGCAGCAACTCATTGATGTCAGCCACAGCATTCACGCACGTCCTGAACAGAATTTCGCGGAGGTCTATGCATCTGAACTCCTCACACGTACGGCCAACGAATTAGGACTTCCCACCGAACTCAATATGTACGGTTGCGACACCGGTTTTTCGGGTGAGGCAGGCAACGGACCCACCGTGTGCATCATGAGTGAATACGACGCTTTACCCGATATTGGACACGGATGTGGTCACAACATCATTGCTGCCGCTGGTTTAGGAGCAGCACTCGCACTCGCAGTGGTAGCACCGCAGGCAGGTGGTCGTCTTCGATACCTGGGCACACCCGCAGAAGAAGGCGGAGGTGGAAAACTTGTGATGGCACGTAACGGTGCTCTCAACGGAGTTGACGTGGCCATGATGGTTCATTCCGCCGATGCCGATCTCACCACTATTGACGCAATCGCCCTTCAACAACTTGTCGTTGAATACACGGGCGAGTCAGCACATGCAGCAGCCGCACCCGAAAAAGGTCGGAATGCTCTTGATGCGGCAGTTTTGGGGTACATGGCAGTCGCTGCATTGCGCCAGCACATACTTCCCACAGAACGAATCCATGGAATCTTCACACGGGCGGGAGAGAAGCCAAACATTGTTCCGCGAGATGCAGCAATGGAGTGGTACGTACGTTCAGACACTGTGACAACCCTTTCTGCATTAAAGCCTCGCGTTCTCAATGCTCTGCAATCAGGCGCATCTGCTTGTGGCTGTGGTTTTTCTCATGAGTGGGTCGATACTCCGTACGCCGACATGGTGACAAACAACAACTTGTCGGCAATGTACGTTGCTAATGCATCACGTATTGGTCGAAGTGTCACAGTGCCGGGAAGTAACGGACGTCGCGTCGTGGGTAGTACCGACATGGGCAACATCAGCCACCTTGTTCCATCAATTCACCCCATGATTGCCTCGGCTCCAACGGGAACATCAATTCACACGGTGGACTTTGCGCGTGAATCAATTACACCAATGGCAGGCAAAGCAGTCATTGATGGTGCCAAAGCTATGGCCATGACGGCCATCGATTTTTGGACGTCTCCCGACCAGCAGCGCGCCATTGCCAAAGAATTTTCCGAAGCCAATGCGGACAAGGATGTTCTGTAGTCGGTATCCACGGGGGAGACCAGCGCGACTCCTAGGCTGACTACTTGTGACGGTTTACGTTCCCGAGGAATTCACACAGGCAGAGTCGGACATTCTCCGACGTTATTTCACCAATCTCGATCAGCCTGTTTTCGCTCTGGTGAACTTGCCAGAAGTGGTGAAAGGCGCGCTGTTCGCTCGTTACAGCCGTAGTCCGCGTAGTTTGCGTCGGCTTTTCCTTGACGAGTTCGTCAACGATTTAGAGATTGCCGGAGATGTTGCTGTCGATGCCACCGTGGGTGTTGATCGCGCTGAATCTCTCTACGAGAAGGTCTTCGTCGAGTACGGCGACGATTCGGTGGCTCAGTTAGGTGGAGTTCACCTTGCGTGTGAGCAGGCATCCAACATTCTCACCAAAATTCTCGAGTGGGGTCGCCTGATGAGTTACCTCGAACAGAGCACTCGCTACATCGCTTATGACGAGCGCCTCGGTGGTCGCTATCGCTACTACCGTGACCCCGACCTACTGGAAGGCAAGTTCGGCACTCGCTATGTGGGGGACATGGACCGCATGTTCGATTCTTACAGCGTTCTGGCCGAGACCGTGACCCAACATGTTCGCTCCAGCGTTCCAAAGCAGGCAGGCGACAGCGATTTTGTCTACCGCCAAGCAACTCGTGCAAAAGCACTTGATGCTGTACGTGGCTTGTTGCCAGCGTCGTCATTATCAAATGTTGGAATTTACGGAAGCGGTCAGGCGTTTGAGGCACTGCTGTTACGAATGCGCGCACACGCACTGCCCGAAGCTCGTGTCTACGCAGACATGATGCTCACAGAACTTCGAAAAGTAATTCCGTCATTCTTGCGCCGCGTAGATGTCGCAGAACGTGGTGGACAATGGTCGAATTACTTGGCCACAAATGCAGCCAATATGAATTCTCTAGTGGATGATCTGTTCGGAGACTCCATTGCGTCTGATGTCGACGAAGTAACCCTTGTTGATTTCGATCCCGATGGTGAGAACAAAATTGTTGCAGCGGCCTGCTACGCCTATTCACACCTTTCCGAATCGCAGATTCTTGCGCGCGTAGAGAAAATGTCGGTAGAGCAAAAGACCGACATTCTGCGCAATTACGTTGGAGACAGAGAGAATCGCCGCCACCGGCCTGGTCGCGCATTTGAACGAACCGACTACCGATTCGATGTGCTGTCCGATTACGGCGCATTCCGAGACATGCAACGCCACCGCCTGTTAACCATCGAGTGGCAACCACTGACTCCGTATCACGGCTACACCCGTCCCGATTTAGTAGACGCAGCGGGGGCGTCAGAAGCCTTCGATGAGGTGATGGACCGTTCTGCCGCACTGTATGACGCACTTGTTGCTGACCATCCCAGCCAGGCCTCCTATGCGGTCTCAATGGCATATCGCATTCGCTATTCAATGCAGTTCAATGCACGAGAGGCAATGCACATGCTTGAGCTTCGATCCAGCCCCCAAGGCCACCCGTCGTACCGTCGTGTTGCCCTCGAAATGCATCGTCTCATTGCAGAAAAAGCCGGTCACACCGCGATTGCTGCAGCCATGACCCACATGACAACTGAGGCTCCGGAACTTGAACGACTCGAGTCTGAACGACGTGCAGAAGCGCGCCGAAGCAACTCTTAGCGCGCACTTATCCACAAGTGACCCCCGTCACTTTCTGTACTCATTCGTCTAGCATTCGCCCGTTTGGCACAGAATGTGCCTAGTATCCCGCCCCGAGCCCTGAGGCAAACGGAGGAATCCAAAGTGGCAAAAGACGACATAGATCCAGAAGACATTGACGAAGAAATTGATCTCGACGGCGAAGACGATCTTGACATTCTTGATGATGATCTTGCGGACGACCTCGTCGATGAAGACGACGTAGACGATGACGACGATGACGACTCTTTGGGCGCCACAGTTGTGCGCAAAAAGGGAAGCGATGACGATGACGACGAAGACGACATGGTCGCTCCGGACGACGTCGAGGAAGACCTTGCCGAGATTCTGAAGGATCGTTTGGCATCAGAAGATCTTCCTGCGGAAGAGGACGAAGTCGTTGAAACCGACGATCGCTCTAGCGGCGAGGACACTCTTCAACCCAAGCGAGCTGACGAAACCTTGTGTAGTTCGTGCTTCATGTTGGTTCGTAAAAATGCACCGGTGTGCCCAATGGGTGACGACGAGTGTCCAGTCGTTGTGAAGAAGAAGTCAAAGAAGTGACAAACCCCCTGGTGTCGATTCATCGCAATTTGTGGCGCACAGTGAACAACACTGTCCACTCGTTGCGTCGTCAGGCACCAGGTGCACGCATGGTGGGGGAGTTTGCGGTGAAACACGCAGTCAGCGAAGCGCAACGCAAACTTTCCTCCAATAATCCACCCACAACGGACTCTTCAGGTGACACAAAGTCCTAACACTATTTTTGTGCGCGAAGCAGGCGACGATGATGCAGAGACTCTGCGCACTCACCGAAGCGAATCCGCGAAAGAGGCAACTCGTTATCGTGGGTCACCAGCATCGCCATCAGTGTCCACCGCTCTGACATTTGTTGCTGGCATCGGCGACACGGTGTTCGGTTCGCTGAGCGCTGGAGCCACCTCAACAAGCGCGTGGGAAATCACACACGTGTACGTAGAGCCCACTGCCAGAGAGATCGGCATCGGTGATGCGCTCATGCAACGGTGTTTAGGGCATCTCCGCGGAATGGGTGTCCTGTGGCTTGGCGCGTCGGCCTTGCCCGGCGACAGAGCAATGAAGAATCTCTTTGAGCGTCATGGGCTTGTGGCCCAGACAATCATCGTGGGTAAGTCGCTTAGCGACCCTTCCACTGCGGCGGACGCTTCTCAATAAACGCCATTAATCCTTCTTTGGTGTCTTCCGACTGAAGAATGGGTGCGAACTCTTCATTCGTCATCTTCTTCAAGTTTTCGTCTGACTCATACGCAGACGCAAGCACAACGCGTCGACTGGCGGCAACAGCCATCGGTGCCGACGTTGCAATCTTTTCTCCTAATGCGATTGCGGCGTCCAGAGCAGCACCAGGTTCTACTAGATGATTCACCAAACCAAGTTGATGCGCACGTTCTGCTGTGAGTGGATCACCAGTCAGAATGACTTCCATTGCCACAGACTTTCCGATAGCGCGCGGAAGACGAAACAAACCACCCGCGCCCGCAATAAGGTTGCGCTTCACTTCGGCAAGTCCGAATGACGAACGCGTGGTGGCGATCACCATGTCTGCAGCAAGAACTATTTCGCACCCACCTGCAGTTGCCAAACCGTCAACTGCAGCAATGATTGGTTTGTTGCGTTCGCGGTAGACAAACCCAGCAAAACCACCGCGCTTTGTTCCCAGCGTTTGGCCACCTGCATTTAACGCTTTTAGGTCAGCGCCAGCACAGAACACGGGAGACTTGTGACCCTCGGTGTTAGCGGTAAGTACACCCACCCACACACCATCTTCGCCTTCTAGACGATCGATTGCGTTTTCCATTGCTTGCGCAAGTTCGTCATTCACCGCATTGCGAGCATCGGGACGATTCAAAGTAATCACGGCAACGTGACCACGAACTTCATAAGTAACCATGTCTGACATGGAACTCACCGTAGTTGTGCGGAGGGAGGGGACAGCAAGCCCCAGCCAACGGCTTACTCGCCAGCGGTTGCTTCAGCGGTTTCTTGTGCAGGAGCCTCGGAAGCCACCGCGGCCTCTACAGGTGCCTCAGAAGGCTTCTCAGCAGCGACTGGAGCGGGTTTGGGTGCTCTTGCTGGCTTCGACTCTGCGGCTTTATTGACATCTGCGGCACGCTTCTTGCCGTTCTTGTCGGGGCGAGGCTGTTGCAACGGACGAGGAGCACGAGCCTTGGGATCGACGGCCACACCAAAGAGAGCAGCAAGTTGAGGCATCAAAGGTCCGAGACGAACAATGGTCTTCAACAAGTCGTCAGAGACAACCGGCGGAATTGCAGGTGGCAGCACCTTGGCATGAACGGGGGAGAAGGCTGCTGCTTCTAACAAAGTGATCCAACGTTCTGCGGGAGCGTCGACGGTAAGCCCCAACACTGTTGCGTCTACCAACTGAACGGCCAACGCTGCGGGGAAGGGCACACCAGCCTTTGGTGGTTGTGACGACAAACGAAGGGCACGAACAACACGACCAACTTTGGTTGCAGCTTCGATGTCTTCTAGCCAATGACGAATTTCAGTTTCCTGACGAACGACGAGAGCCTGCTTCATTTTCGCAACAAGTGCACGTGTGGGTTCGTCGATGGCGACCAACTGATCTGCCGTAACAACAATGGAACGAAGATCGCGAAGGTCGACGTCTTCAATAATTGTTTCTGCCGACAATGCGCGATCACGCCATTCAGCAACGCGAAGACGAGGCAAAAGATTTTCTGCAATTTGCAACAAGCCCTCTGCTGGAACCTTTTCACGGCCCTCGGCAACAGCTTTCTTGTTTTGCTCTTCAATTGCGGCACGCACAGCAGGCACACCGCCGTTCAGTACCTTTTCAGCAATTGCACGTTGCGCTTCGGGAAGTTCTGCAAGAACTGCATCGACGTTGACTCGCTTCGGCTTAATTCGCTTCGGCTTTGGACGCTGAGGAAGTTCTGGTGGTGCTTCGAAGAACGGACGGCGCGGGCGCTCGCTACGGCCTTCGCCACCTTCGCGACGCTTGTCGCCATCACGACGTTCGCCACGTGGGCGGCCCTCGCCACCTTCACGGCGCGGACCACGACGCTTGTCGCCATCGCGTCCGCCCTTTTTGCGCAACTGTTGAGTGACTGGTTCGAACGGCTTCTCCGAGGGGAGTAACTGCAGCATTCCAGAGCGCTCTGCTTTTTGTTTTGGAGCAGCAATAGAAAGAACTCGTGTGCCGTCAAGATCGGTCTCGACTTCAGCGCGCACGACATCTTTTACCTGTGCGCCAGAAGGAACGACGGAGTCTTCAACAACACCCTTTGGCTGCTGGGCTCCGGCGGCACGCCAGGTCCACGTGCCATCTTCGCGCTTGCTGGTGAGTTCGATCTCGATACGGCGTGACATAGGGGCTCTACGGTATCTCCGAAAATGCCCCGACAGTCAGTGTTCCAGAGCCTCTCACTAACCTGACCGCATGCCCATTTACGCTCTCGGCGAACAAGTTCCGTCAATTCATCCCACTGCGTATGTTCACCCCGACGCCATTGTCATTGGCTCGGTCACCATTGGTGCCGACAGCAGCATTTGGCCAGGCGCTGTGCTTCGCGGAGACGACGGGGCAATCGTTATTGGTGAGCGCACCAGTATTCAAGATGGGACGGTGGTTCACACCACACCTTTTAGCCACACCACAGTTGGTGACGATTGCGTGATTGGGCACGTGGTTCATCTTGAGGGATGCATCATTGAGAACTTTTCCCAGGTGTCGTCGGGTTCAATAGTTCTTCATCGCGCCGTCATTAGCAGTGGTGCCATTGTTGCAGCCAATGCAGTTGTCTTGAACGACACAGTCGTTCCACCCGGAGCGCTTGCTGTTGGCGCACCAGCAACTATCAAAGAAGGCCGCGCACGCAAACAAGACATTGAAGTTGCCGTTGCTGCTTACTTGCACAAAGGTCAACGGTTTCGTGAACAACTTCGACGAATTGACCAATAGCGATACGTGGACAATGGTTGACTTTCTTGTTAACCAACACGATGCTGAAATAGTTGCAGACACCCTTTGGAGTCTTGGTGTTGTTGCTATTGAAGAACGTGATCATTCGTCCAACACGGTGACCTTGCGAACAAGCATGGGGGAGAACCCCGAACACTCCATTCGCGCAGTCGTAACGAAGTACCCAGACGTGAAGTATCAAACGGTTCACGTAGACCGAGCGGTGGCAGATACATGGCGCGAGTTTGCAGAACCAACATGGGTCAACGATGAAGTCGCACTAGTTCCCGCATGGGTCACAGCACCTGAAGACTGCATTCCCATTTACGTTGAACCACTCGACACGTTCGGACTGGGTAATCACCCCACCACACTTCTCGCACTGGAACTTGCCCTCACGCACGTAGACGTCGCATCACTTGTATTTGACCTTGGAAGTGGTTCTGGTGTTTTGGCTGTTGCTCTTGGAAAGTTGCGCAACTGTTCAGTACAGGCTTATGACATTGCGGAGTCGTCACGCGATGCACTGGCGGCCAACGCAGCACGTAATGGCGTAGCAACGTGTTCGTGGAGCGACGGGTACCCGAACATCACTGTTGATGTCGTACTTGCGAACATTCTCGCGCCAGTTCTCATTCAAGAGTCCTCGGAAATTTCAAGCGCGGTCAAGAACGGGGGACTCGTCATACTCAGTGGCATGCGCACTGAACAAGTAGAGAAAGTGTGCGAAGCCTTTCCGGTATTGACGGAACAAGACAGAAGCGAACGAGACGGCTGGACCGCCGTTGTTCTTCGAAAAGAGAGTTAAGAGATAACTCGAGCGCGCACACCAATTGGCGCGATGAGTCGGTATCCGGCGGCGTGACGCTCTTCTTCTGATTCGCCACCCCAGAAACCGTATTCACGATTGCGACGAGCAAAGTCACGACACTCGTACATGACCTCGCATGAGTGACACACTTCGCGAGCTTGCGCTTCTCTACGTTCGCGAGCTTGCGGACGTTCGGCTGCAGGAGGAAAGAAAATTGCTGAAAGACCTTTGCACTCAGCTAATTCAGACCACGTGGTGTCATCCCACTCACGGAATGCAAACAGTTCTCCAATGGCCATGGTTGTCCCCCAACTACGCCGCGCCTGGACTCACATTAGCGGAATTTACTGAACAGTCAATTCTGAACTTTTTGTCAACGGACACCTCAGGAAAGGGCGGTGCGCACGCCCGCTGCAAAGGCGTCCACATCTGCCTCTGTGGTGTCCCATGACGTCATCCAGCGCACCTGAGAACGGCTGAGGTCCCAGTCCCAGAAGAAGTTCCACTCTTGGAGCGCGGCCTTCACAGCAGGGGGGAGGATGGGGTAGAGGCTGTTGACGGCAGGGGGAGCGATCTGGAGTGTCTCAAGGTCGCTGAGTGCGTCGTAGAGGCGGCGAGCCATGGCATTGGCGTGAGACGCGGTCTCTATCCACAAACCGGAACTCAACGCTTCAGCGAACTGTGCCGATACATACCGTTGCTTGGACGGAAGCTGAGTTGCTTGCTTCCGCAAGTACGCGGCGCGTGGAGAACCAACCCCACGACGAAGCAATACGGCCTCAGCACCCAGCATTCCGTTTTTCGTTCCACCAAACGAAACGGCATCGACACCAGCCTCGAATGTGAGTGCGCGAAATGTGTGCGCATCGCCACCCAGAGCAGCAACGGCATTGGCGATGCGGGCACCATCTAAGTGCACACGCATTCCGTACGAGTGCGCACGATTACAGACAGCGCGAATTTCGTCTGCGGAATACAAACCACCCAATTCAGTTGCCTGCGTTATAGACACCACACCAGGCTGAACGTGATGCACATTGCCTAACGCACCCGCCAGTTCATCAAGGTGCTCCGGCCGAACCTTTGCATCGTCTGTGCTGACATCGTGCAACTTCGCCCCTAGAAATTTTTCTGGAGCCCCCGTCTCGTCAACGTGAATGTGAGACCAGTTGGTACACACCACAGATTCTGCCGGGCCTAACAAACTTGCAAGCGCAACAACGTTTGAGCCAGTGCCGCCAAACGTAAACAAAACTTCAACATCTTCGCCGCAAAGCTCTTCAAATAGACGTGTAGCACGAGATGTGTGTTCGTCTCCACCGTACGCGCGAACATGACCAGCATTCGCACGAGTGATGGCGTCTAAATAACGCGGATGGGTACCACTGAAATTGTCGCTCGCAAAAAATCGTTCAGGGGCTACAGGTAAATCCACATCGTGAACGCTACCTGTCCTTATATTTTCGTCATGACGAAAAGAACGCATGATGGGAGACCGCAGGGGAATGACCGCCGTTGCCGGTGGTGTCGCCATGTCCTCATCGAAAAAGACGGACCAGGCCGACGTAAAGAGTTCTGCAGCCAGAAATGCCGACAATGGGACTGGGTGTCACGACAACGAGCGCAAGATTTACAACTGTCGGAAAATGAGCTTGTGATGACACGGGACGAACTGGATTCTTTGAAAGATCAGATTTACGTTTTGCACTGTGCATTGATTGACGCACGCAAAGACCTAGAGCAACCGCGGCACACCAAAGAAAGCCTTCGAGACATTTTGGACTGGTTGATGGATGCCGCAGAGCCCGTCGCCGCAGCATCTCTCAACCCTTCGTTACGCCCATAATGTCCGTTATGTAATTATTGGGGAAACCAATCAACATGGGCGTTTCCCACAGATCGCTCGCCCATCTGGCACCTAAGGTGCACGCATGGGAATCCGAGACTTGCCAGATGGCGTGGACGCCAACGTTGTGTTCGAAGAACTGGAATCGTTCCGTACGAACGATGTTCGTTGGCGTGATGGCCGGGTGTTCACACTCGCCTATTCCGCTGGTCCAGATGTTCTGGCTGTCGCCGAGGAGGCGTATCGCCGATACTCCGGTGAGAACGGTTTGAACACAGCGGCATTCCCGTCGCTACGTCATATGCAAAATGAAGTGGTCGACACAGTTGCGGGCTGGCTCCATGGAGATGACCACACTGCGGGCTTTATGACTTCTGGTGGCACAGAAAGCTTGGTGTTGGTGGTTCGGGCCGCCGTGAAGCGCGCACAACGTGAAGGTCGTCTGACGGGAACACCGAACATGGTTCTGCCCACCTCGGCACACGCTGCTCTTGAAAAGGGAGCCGATTATTTTTCTGTTGAGGCGCGACGTGTTCCGGTACGTGGTGATTGGCGAGCAGACACCGATGCCATGCGCGCTGCAGTCGACGACAACACAATTCTGATTGTGGGATCTGCCCCTCAATATCCGCAGGGAGTTGTTGACGACATTGCCGCCATCGCATCGATTGCCACAGATCACAACATCAACTGCCATGTTGATGCATGTATGGGTGGAGTCACTCTTCCGTATTTAGAGAAGCTGGGACTCCCCTTCGCTCCGTGGGATTTTCGTGTTGAAGGCGTGACGTCAATTTCTGTTGACTTACACAAATACGGATATGCATCGAAGGGTTCAGGAGTACTCCTCCACCGCAACAAGACTTTGCGTAACGACCAGGTGTTTATGACCGACAATTGGCTCGGCGGCATGTACGGCTCTTCCGGAATTTTGGGAACCAAATCTGGTGGTTCCATCGCTTCGTCGTGGGCTGTTCTTCGCTATTTGGGAAATGATGGCTACACACGAGTTGCGCGAACTGCTCGCGATATAGCCACCACTATCGCTACACACATTCAGGGTCATCCCCTGCTGGCCTTGCGTGCATACCCCGACACCACCCTGCTCGCCTTCGGGGCAAAAGATGAAAAGCGTCATGACGTTTTTGCTTTGGCCGATGCATTAATTGCGCGGGGTTGGTACATGGACCGTCAGGGGCCGCCAGCCACAGTGCACCTCACCGTCCACGCTGGGCATGCAGACACCTACCGGCAGTTCTTGCTGGACCTAGATGAGTGTGCCTCCGTCATGGACGGCACCACTGGTTCTGCTGGAACATACGCCACAGTCGACTAGCACCACTTCCCCACTGCACCACCGACTACGGTGTGAGCACATACCTGCTTGGGAGAGAGTGCCCATGCACCGCCGAAGGAGCAACCACCCCGGAATCTCTCAGGCACCAGGGACCTGGCAGGTACCAAAACGCTGGAAAGAGAGGGCTTGCCCTCCGCCGACGGGGAAAGCCACTTCGGTGGTGAAGCTCTCAGGCACAAACGACAGCGGGGGTCATAGCTCTTTGGAGACCATATGAACCCGCAGATTCGATCTCTGACGTCGCCAGCATTCACGCCCGACGAATTCGCATCACGTCATCTTGGATTGTCCGACGCCGATCGTGCCCACATGTTGAAGGTCATTGGCGCACAGTCTGTTGAATCTCTTCTTGAATCAACAATTCCTTCTTCTATTCGAATGAGAACGTTGTTGGCATTAGATGCACCACTTGCCGAACACGAAGTTCTGTCTGAATTACGTTCTCGGTTTTCGCGCGATGTAAAGCGAACAAGCTTCATCGGTCAGGGCTACTACGGAACTATTACTCCACCTGTTGTGAAGCGAAATGTGCTGGAGAACCCAGCGTGGTACACCGCGTACACGCCGTACCAACCAGAGATCAGCCAAGGACGACTTGAAGCACTGCTGAATTTTCAAACCATGATTTCTGAACTCACTGGTTTGCCGTTAGCAAATGCATCACTTCTCGACGAAGGCACCGCGGTTGCAGAAGCCGTAGCCATGGCTCATCGCGTCAGTAAGTCCGGATCGGATTCTGTTCTGGTCGATTCCAATACTCATCCACAAACTGTCTCGGTGTTACGAACACGCATGGAACCAATTGGCATCAGTGTGACTCTCGCCGATGTAGACACCATGAATCCAGAAGGTCACTTCGCCGTTGTTGTGTCATGGCCCGGAAGCAACGGTGGTCTTCCAAACGTGGACACCGTTCAATCATTGACACGTCGCGTTCACGAAGTGAAGGCACTCGCAATTGCAGCAACAGACCTTTTGGCCTGCAGCATCGTTGTTCCGCCAGGGCAACTTGGCTTCGACATTGCTGTTGGTTCGTCTCAACGTTTCGGCGTACCCATGGGATTCGGCGGGCCACATGCCGCGTTCATGGCAACGTTGGAATCACATGCGCGTGCACTTCCCGGTCGTCTTGTTGGCGTCAGCACCGACACCCAAGGACGCCCGGCATTGCGCTTAACTCTCCAAACCCGTGAGCAGCACATCCGCCGTGAAAAGGCCACATCGAACATCTGCACTGCACAGGTACTACTTGCGAACATCGCGGGAATGTATGGCGTCTGGCACGGACCAGACGGCTTGCAGCGCATCGCTCACAGAGTGCACCATTTCGCTTCTCGTGCAGCACACTCTTTAGAAGCCGCCGGCTTTGTATTGGCAAACTCAATTTTCTTCGACACTGTCGCCGTTCGTACTGAGTCTGCAACAGCGCTCGTACAACGCGCCAAGGAGAACGGTTTCAACATTCGACTCGTTGATGAAAAGACCGTCTCTTTCAGCATTGACGAGACGACCTCAGAAGACTCGCTCAAGGCTCTTCTCGCTGCCCTCGACGTTGCATTGACTGACGGTTCGAAAGCGACTCCCCTTCCGATGCGAACAGATGAGTACATGACTCAATCGGTTTTCCATCGTCACCGCACCGAGCATGAGATGCTTCGCTATCTACGTTCTCTCGCCGACAAAGATCTTGCATTAGATCGAACCATGATTCCGTTGGGTTCATGCACCATGAAACTGAACTCCACAACCGAGATGGAGCCAGTGACATGGCAAGAGTTTGCGTCACTTCATCCATTTGTTCCGCGTGATGAAAGTTTGGGAATGCGTTCAGTCATCACTGAACTAGAGAACATGCTTGTTGCTATCACGGGATATGACGCCGTCAGCCTTCAACCAAACGCAGGAAGCCAAGGCGAGTTTGCAGGGCTGATGGCAATTCGTGCCTATCACAAGTCGCGCGGTGATCATCAGAGAACAATTTGCCTCATTCCCTCTAGCGCGCACGGAACAAATGCAGCCAGTGCGGTAATGGCCGGTATGAGCGTGGTTGTGGTGGCGTGCGACGAAAACGGAAACATCGATGTAGACGACCTGCGCGTACAAGCACAAAAAGCTGGCAACATGCTTGCGGCGACAATGGTGACATACCCATCAACTCACGGCGTTTTTGAAGAAGCCATCGCCGAGATCTGCGCAATCATCCACGACAACGGTGGTCAGGTCTACGTTGACGGTGCAAACATGAATGCTCTGGTGGGCACCGCTCAACCTGGAAAGTTTGGCGCCGATGTCAGTCACCTGAATTTGCACAAAACATTCTGTATTCCACACGGTGGCGGTGGTCCGGGAGTTGGACCAGTTGCCGTTCGTTCCCATCTTGCCCCATTCCTTCCGGGCAACCCCTTAGATGACTCGTCACCGGTTGGACCCATCTCTGCGGCCATGTATGGGTCTGCAAGCATCTTGGCAATTCCCTGGACATACATTCGCATGATGGGAGCGGAGGGATTACTTCAGGCAACGGCAGATGCAATCTTGTCGGCGAACTATGTTGCGGCTCGTCTGAACACATCGTTTCCCGTTTTGTATAGAGGCGCAAACAATTGTGTTGCACACGAATGCATTCTCGACGTAGGCAGCGTCATCAAGGGAAGCGAATTGTCTATCGACGACATTGCCAAGCGTTTAATGGACTACGGACTGCATGCACCCACTATGAGCTTCCCCGTCGCAAACACCCTGATGGTGGAGCCCACCGAGAGTGAGTCGCTTGCGGAAGTGAATAGGTTCTGTGACGCAATGATTTCAATTCGCGCTGAAGTGGATGAAGTCTTAACAGGTTCAATCTCTGCGGATAAATCTGTACTTCACCACGCTCCACACACCATTGAAGACATCGCAGGTTCGTGGGAACGCTCCTACACCAGAGAACAAGCACTCTTCCCGGTCCCTGGTCTACGTACGCGCATGTATTACACACCGGTATCTCGAATCGACGCGGCGTACGGTGACCGTAATCTCGTCTGCACCTGTGCCCCTATAGAGGCATACGCACAGTCGCTCGAGACCGCTACCGTGTGAGCGTGACCGACTCCGTCAATAACGATCAGCAACAGCAGCACGAGACTTCAGCTCCGTATAACCCGCTAGAGCAACTCATGGCATTGCTGACGCTTGTCGATCCAGTGGAATTTGCATCGAAAGCTGTCGACACCTCACGTCGCACCACAGAAGCTCTCATCACCATCATGGAGAACATCGCATCCACGGTGGACAACTTGAATCGCACCACAACGCGGGTGAATTCACTGCTTGATGAAGTGGAAGAACCACTGAAGCGTGTTATGCCGCAGCTTGGCAATGCAATGAACGCCATGGCTGCCATGGGTGAAGCCGCACAACAACTGGGCGAGCTTTCAAAGAAACTCGGGCCACTCACCACTTTGGCCGAAAATGCTGGGGGCCTGTTTGGTTTTCGCCCAACACGCCCCGCCTCCCCTCCAAAGGATGAGTCGGGTACTACTTCTTCTTAGCCACGAACGGCGTCTTCACAACGACACCTGGCAATAAAATCCCTCGCACATCGAGCGACACGGCGTCTCCCACAACAATCGAAGGGGACACGAATGCCAGCGCAACACAGTGACCCAACGTTGGCGAGAAGTTGCCGCTACTCACTGCTCCAACCACCTCACCCGATGCCGAGAGCACCGCAGAGCCGTCACGTGCCGGACGCCGACCATCGATAGAGATGCCCACAAGATGACGGCTGACTCCCCTGTCTTTCTCTGCGGCTAACGGTGCGCGGCCACGAAACTCTTTGTCCCATGCCACCACCCATTCAAGGCCCGCCTGTAACGGAGTAATTCCCTCTCCAAGTTCATGACCATGAAGTGGCAGTGCCGCCTCGAGACGAAGCGTGTCGCGCGCACCTAGGCCAGCAGGTTGAACACCAGCATCTAGCAACGCAGACCAAACGCGTTCGGCGTGCTCCACCGGAACCGCAATTTCAATTCCGTCTTCACCCGTGTAGCCGGTACCGGCGACAACGCACTGAACACCACACACCTGAACACGGCGCACCGCAAATCTGGGTACGTCGGCCGCTTCGGTGCAAAACGTTGAGACCTTTGCTCGCGCGTGAGGACCCTGAACAGCAATCACAGCGCGTGTAGAGGTTGTGTCAACACCGCCAATTGCTGAGACGACTCGATCTGTATTAGATGCATTTGGCATTACGTCGAACACGTCGTCATCTACCCACCACACGATGATGTCATCGAGAACTGATGCATCGTTTTCGTCTAACAAGTGCGTGTACTGAGCCCGACCCACTGAAATTTTTGAAAGATTGTTTGTGAGAGATTTCTGCAACAACGAAAAGGCGTTGGGCCCTTCGACGCGAACGGTACCGAGGTGAGAGACATCAAACATCACAGCGTTGGTTCTGCATGCCGTGTGTTCGGCAAGTGTTCCCGACGGATAATTCAGTGGCATATCCCAGCCGCCAAACGGAACCATCTTGGCGTCTAGCGAACGATGTGCCGCGTCAAGCGGTGAAAACTTCATTTCAGACAGCAGCGACTACGCCAGCAAGTCCGTCATCGTCATCGTCGTTAGATTCTGAACCAACAATCTCATTGGTTGAGGGCGTGAACGAAATAATGCGACGATCTACTTCATCGCGAACTCCAGACATTGGTAATACGTTCAAGACACCTTGGCCATGGCGCAATACGTCGATGAGTTCATCTCCATCGCAAAGAATGACACTTGAACCGTTAATGACGAGGTGAGCGGCCGAGATATCGGTGTCGACATGTTCGCGCATGTAGGCAAACACGTCACGGATTGACTCCAAACGAATTCCAGCATCGAGAAGCTTCTTGATGACCTTTAATTCCAAAAGGTCGCGGTAGGTGTATTCGCGACGGCTTCCGCTGCCTGTTGCATCTGCGCCCGACGGACGAACCAAATCGGTACGTGCCCAATAGTCCAAGCGTCGATAAGTGATGCCGACAATCTCTGCAGCTTGTGTTCCGCTGAATGACTTCATGTGATGGTTCCGTTCGTCTCTGTCGCGATGTCACACCCTGGTAACTACGCGGGTGTAAGACGCTACGAGGCAAACCCTCACATCGTCAAGGGGTCAGGCACCAAAATCTTCTGGCGAGATATTCTCAATAAAATCACGGAATTCGTCGAGAATCTCGGTGGTATTCACCGCCTCTTCCTCCTCGATTGCTTCCCCCACAAGGTCGAGAAGGTCATCTTGGGCATAGATGGGGCATGACGCACGCAATGCGATGGCAATGGCGTCGGAGGGCCGAGCAGAGACCGTTACCTCGTCGTCTGTCTCGTGACGAAGCACAATGTCTGCGTAGTACGTGCCAGAAGAGACATGGGTAATCACCACCCGTACCACGACAACAAAGATTCGCTCGAGAGCTAAAACGAACAAATCGTGTGTGAGCGGACGAGGCGTCTGTTCGTCGTCGAGGGCCGTCTTGATGGCAGCAGCTTCTGGACCACCAATAAAGATCTCAAACTGTCGGCGAGGAGCATCTTCTTCACGAAGAGTGACAACCGGAGTATTCGACATTCGATCAATGCGAACACCACGAACAGAGAGAGATTTCATGTCAACGCTGTTCTGTGAGTCGGATGATGTCGCGAAGAATGAGAGCAGAACGCAACTCTCCACCAAGAGCCATGAATTCATCGAGCATGTTGAGTGCTTCTTCGCGTGATGCAGGATTGCGCTGTCTTAACAACGGCAAAATTCGCTGCTCGTACAAATTCACCTCACGATCAGCTGATGTTTTCCATGCGCGAAGATGACGAACATCGATTCCCAACTCTTGGAAACGTGCTGCCGCTTTAGCTACTTCAGTAGATGCTGCATCGAAGAAAGTGGTATCCCCTACTTCATGACCTGAGATCAATCCGGCAGCCTCTAGCTCTTTGAGAAATGCAGGTTCAATCTTGTGTTGCTGAACCAATTGATCTCGTGGGATTGATTCAGTGTTGTCTCGATGACGAAGTGCCTCACGTCGTTGTTCGCGTTGAACCGATTGTGGGACCATTGGGTCTTGTTCGGGGCGGTTCATGGCTGTGGTCTCGTCTCGTGGTCGTGGTACGGAACCGCGGGCCGCAGGATGGCCTGAGGTTGAAACAACTTGGGTAGGCAAAGTGAAGTCTCGGCTGATGTCCGAACTTTCATCTTCTAATTTGTCCTTAATGATTCGCAACGGCAGGTAATTAGTCCTCTGCTCACGCAGTATGAAACGCAAACGTTCCACTTCACCATCAGTGAATTTTCTGTAGCCAGATGGCGTTCGTTCGGGCTCGATGAGACCCTGACTTTCTAGAAAACGAATCTTCGAAATTGTGACATCGGGAAATTCTTCAAGCAATTGTGCGAGGACTTCACCGATAGACAAATAATCACGATCGCTCACGACAAGTCCTCCGCGCTTTCAAGAAACACCAGACGAAACTTGCCCACTTGTAACTCATCACCTTGCGACAGCTCGGCAACATCGATACGGCGCTGATTGACGTACGTTCCATTTAACGAACCTGCGTCACGCACGATATATCGACCCGCGCTGTGATGAATCTCGCTGTGCTGACGGGACACGGTGATGTCTTCCAATGTGATGGTGGAGTCTTCGCTGCGTCCAATAGACGTAACGGTTCCGGCGAGTTCGAAATATTGGCCTTCGTCTTCGCCGCCGCGAATGACAAGGATGGCTTGACCAGGCTGTATGTCACCGAGGTCGACACGCACATCGTCGTTGGGGCCAAGAGCGTCTTGCAGTGGGTCGGACTTTGCCAACGTGATTGTTCGGTCGTCGAGAATGTCGAGAACCGACCCACACGCTGAGCAAAACGCCGAACTCGGTGGATTTCGGTGCCCACACTTGTTGCAAAACACGTAGGTCATGGCAAATTACGCACCAATCAGTGCGGAATACTCCTCGGCGGCCATGAGAGCAGCCTCGTTGAGTGTGGTGACTTCGATTTCACAAATCCAACCCTCGCCATACGGATCCGAATTCAACAGTTCAGGCGTCGCAGACAATGCTTCATTCACCACAGTGACTGTTCCTGAGACCGGCGCATATACATCGTTCACACTTTTTGTACTTTCGATCTCGCCTAGACCTTGATGCACTTCAACGGTGGACCCGACGTCTGGCAATTGGATATACACAATGTCGCCCAAAGCGTCCTGGGCGTACTCGGTGATACCAACGCGAACAACTGAACCGTTAACAGAGACCCATTCATGGTCCTTGGTGTACTTCAAGTTTGAGGGAACATTCACCACCCCAACGGTACTCGCTAGGGCTGTCTCCCTGAGGCCATATGAGCGCGCACCGTGGGGATGTATTTGGCAAAAGACACATAGGAAACAATGGCTCCGGGAATGCCCGCCGCCCAGCCCAAAATGGTGAAGACGGACCAGTAACCGCCAGCAGATCCAAGCGTGATCCATGGGACTGCCGACATAAGAGCAAACGTTGCCCACTTGCCCAGTTTCGTCACAGGAAATCTCTCCATGCCGAGCGCTGTAGCGCCCACCATGAGAACTGCAATTGAAACTTCTCGCACAAGAATGACGATGCCGAACCACGTTGGGAAAAATCCGTAGTACATCGCTGCACCAATGCCAACGAAGAACACCACTCGATCAGCCACTGGGTCGATGACTTTTCCAAGTTCACTGACCTGATTAAAACGACGCGCGATATAACCGTCAATCCAGTCTGTGAAGGCCAAGAGCCCGAAGAACCAACTGCCCGCCACTACCCTGCCGTCGGCCATTAGACCAACGTAGGTGGGCAACATTGCCAGTCGAACAATGGAGATGACGTTGGGAATAGTAAACACCGAACGCCACGACACTCCATCACCCTAGTCAGAGTGACTTTCCTATATGGGTAACGACATAGTCTGCAGTTATGGCTCTTCCACTTCAAGACAAAGTCGCATTCATCACTGGCGGAGGCTCTGGTCTGGGCGCCGAGACCGCGAGACGGCTCGCACGCGACGGTGCCCTTGTTGCCATCAACGACCTCAACCCGTCAGCAGCGGAGTCAATTGCATCTGAACTTGGCGGACTTGCCTTGCCTTTTGATGTCACCGACTCAAGCAGGATGGACCTTGCCGTGGACATGTGTGTTTCACAACTTGGACGCCTCGACATCATGGTGAACAACGCTGGAATTGCACCAACGGCTCCAGGCAGCAAAACCGACATCGCAATCGCCAACCAGATGAAGCGGATGGAAGGCCGAATAGATGAACTAGAGCCGATGAATTATCTCATCGATATGAGCGATGCCGAGTGGGATCGCATGATTCGTGTTCACCTCTACGGCGCCTTCTACGGAACACGCGCAGCTCTTCGCTACATGCAACCCCAACGATCGGGACGCATCGTGAACATCTCTTCCATTCTGGGTCAAAAGCCATCAGCCGGAGCACCCCACTATTCGGTTGCAAAAGCCGCCATCATCACGCTCACCAAAACAACGGCGGAAGAAGTTGCCGGTCTAGGCATCAACGTAAACGCAGTGTGTCCTGGCTATATCGATACTCCTCTTCTCACGCCATTCAGCGAAACATTGAAAGCCGGAATTGTGATGCGTATCGGCAAGGGCCACATGGGGGTTCCCAATGACATTGCAGAAATGATTCGCTTCTTGTGTGGACCGGAGTCGCAGTATTGCACTGGAGACGTCTTTACAGTGTCAGGCGGATACCTCGGATGACAACTATTTTTACTCGCATCATTCGTGGAGAGATTCCAGGAACCTTCGTGTACAAGGACGAAGCTTGCGTCGCCTTCATGTCAATCAACCCTATGGCTGACGGCCATGTCCTCGTGATTCCACGAGATGAAGTTGACCACTGGGTCGATCTCTCCCCTTATATGGCAACTCATTTATTTGAAGTATCCCATCGCATCTCGAAAGCTCTTCAGAAGGCCTTTCCGTGTGAACGCGTCGGACTCATCATCGCTGGCTACGAAGTGAATCACTGCCACATTCACCTCATTCCCACCAACAACATGAGTCAACTCAGCTTCGCTAATGCGGCAGCAAGCGTTGACCGTGAAACCCTCGAAAACAACGCGGAGAAAATTATCTCTGCATTGAACTCCTAAAAGAGCGTCAGTTCCTTTTCTTCTTCACCGTCAACTGGCTGGATGAGAGTCTCGTCGTTGTTACGAACGCTATTTACCCGCGTAGAAACCCGTGTCGTACGAAAACGGGGCTGGTGATCTGGCTGAAACAACTCCAAGGGTGCGTCGCCTGGCAGTAACCATTCCACCGCTTCGTCAGCGTGAAACTCCACCGGGCTTCGGTCGTGAATATCTGACAAATCGAAGATGCTGTCGCGCGTGATAAGCGCGCACGTTTTTCCGGCATCAACAATTGGAGAGTCGCTCCAGATACCTGCACCCAACATGAGATGGCCGTCTGCACGAGTGACGTAGTACGGAATTTTGGCTTTCGGATTTGTTCTGTCCCATTCATAAAAACCGGACATGGGAATAATGCAGCGATGCCCTGGCACTAAGCCTTTGAACGAAGGTTTTTCCGTGATGGTTTCAGAACGAGCATTAATCATGCTGGCGCCCTTTGAAGCATCCTTCGACCAAATGGGCAACAGACCCCACTGAACAACATCTACCTCTACAACACCATCGACCACACGAAGAATGGGAATGGCGTGGGTTGGCGCAACATTGAAGTTGTGAAGTAACGGCAAATCGGAGTCTGGAAGGTTCATGCGTAGACCAGCCGAGTTAACGGCATCTTGCATCTCATTCAGAATGTCGTCAGTTGAAAAGGAGCCAACAAACCTGCCGCACATAGTGTCAACCGTAATGGTCGGGCTGGCGGGATTTGAACCCACGACCTCTTGTCCCCCAGACAAGCGCGCTAACCAAGCTGCGCTACAGCCCGAATGACTTGCAATGTTATCGGCTTTGCTGCGAACCGCCCCTAAACGAAGAGGTCAACGACTCGCCAACCGAGAT
The DNA here is from genome assembly GCA_021299715.1 of Ilumatobacteraceae bacterium. Classification (GTDB taxonomy): domain Bacteria; phylum Actinomycetota; class Acidimicrobiia; order Acidimicrobiales; family Ilumatobacteraceae; genus UBA2093. The sequence goes on from JAJTEL010000002.1 coordinate 516,442, forward strand.
ACAAACAGAGCAACACCATCAACAGTTTGAAGTGCCACGGAGCTTTTTCGTTATCGAGGCCTGCGAGTTTCTTTAGGTCCAGTGTGTCGGGCGTGATGTGACCAGAGACATTGGGAGTCTCCATTTCACTTGAGCATTCAGGGCAGCGCCCGTCCACTGTCATTGCTGATGGAGCAAAGTAGCGAGCACACGGTTCACACCACGGCACGACTAATCACCTTTACGACGTACGCGCAATTTCAGCGGCGTAGAGCCGAACTGAAACGCTTCGCGAATGGATCTCTCGAGGTAACGAATGTAGGGCTGTGGCAGCTCGCGATTCACGAACAACGTGAACGTTGGGGGGTCTGCAGCACCTTGCACAGCGAACAAAACACGTGCGCCACCGCCCGCGGGCTGCTTCTGTTGTGCTTCGGCAATCACCTTGTTCACATCGCGTGTAGGGATTTTTCGATGATATTGATCGATGGCGTCTTGAAGAACTGGGCGGAGCTTATGTACGCCTTTGCCCGTGAGTGCTGAAATCTTCAACACGGGAGCATCATCGATGAAATACAACATGCGGGCGAGATCTGCTTCGACTTGTCGGCGCTGTTCCGACTCAAGAAGTTCCCATTTATTCAACACAATCAAAATGGGACAACCGGCAACATCCACACGCTCTGCTAAACGTTGATCTTGACTTGTCACACCAACTGTTGCGTCAATGACAAGCATGGCCACATCGGCTTCGTCAATAGCCTTCAACGCACGCACCAGTGAGTAGTACTCGGCAGAATCGTCAACCTTGCTTCGCTTGCGCATACCCGCGGTGTCCACAAACACCAATGGCCCATCTTCAGTTTCCACCAATGTGTCGATGGCATCTCGTGTTGTACCAGGCATGTCGTGCACAACCGAGCGCTCTTCACCAACGAGGCGATTAAACAGTGTGCTCTTTCCAACATTGGGACGACCAACAAGAGCAACACGGGGAACACCGTCTGCCCCCACTGGCTCTGGGCGATCGGATGGACGTTCAACTCGTGGAATACGCGCAACAACTTCATCGAGGAAATCTCCAGAGCGACGACCGTGAAGTGCAGAGACCGAAAAAGGCTCGCCAAGACCAAGAGACATAAATTCCCAACGCTCTTGCTCTCTGCGTTCATTGTCTGCTTTGTTAGCGACGAGCAAGACATCTACTCCACTGCGTCGTAACCATGCAGCGATGAGTTCGTCTTCGTCGGTAATACCCACGGACGCATCCACCATGAAAATGACCAAGTTGGCATCACGAACAGCTTCTTCTACTTGGCGACTGACTTTGTCGTCTAGTTCAGAACCACTGGGCATCCAGCCGCCTGTGTCCACAATCCAGAATTCAATTCCCAACCATTGCGCCAAACGTTGGTGCCTGTCGCGAGTAACACCGGGGCGGTCTTCCACAATTGCTGCACGCTCGCCAATGACTCGGTTGAACCATGTGCTCTTTCCAACGTTGGGGCGACCAACAATGACCACCGTGGGAAATTCAACTTCTACAGATTCTTCAACGTCAGACATGGGGCTCTACTTTCTGTGCCTCCAGTAAACGATGACGCAAAGCCACACCGCTCGTCGCGATGATCTCCACATCGAATTCCTTCGATAAATCGTCCACTGTTGCCCCATCGAGGAACACACCCTCGTTAAGGCACACATCAGGAAGCAGGTAGACATTCTCGCCGCCAAAATCCCTCAAAGTGCGGACTATGTCGGAATAGGTCAATAAACCAGCCACGGCGGTATTGCCCCCGAAGTGCTCATTGCGCACCTCCACTACTGGAACGTGACCAAAGCCTTGTTCGGGAAGAATGCGACGAAACATAGAAGCCCCATACGAACCCGATACCACTGCTGGTGGCTTGGCACTTCGCGTGGCTCGCGACCGCAGCGCGACACTGACAACTGACGCTGGTCTCAGGGACGTTTCTGCTGCAGGATTCGCCGGCCGTGTGTACGCAGAGGGGTTAGGGGCGTCGACCGATGCGAAGAAGCCATCTGAACGCCCCATCACCTCTGGACCATTTCCACCAAACGATTCAATAAACGAACGAACAAGACCTACCCCATCTTCCAACATGGGATAGTCGCCGTAGTGAGAAGCAGACGGGACATCGCGGTGAGCCACCATGTAGAACTCGTCGGCCAAGTGAATGGGTTGGAAACCCAAAACACCACGGAAGCGTTCTTGCCAAGTCTCGACAATGGTGATGACATTTGCTGCTTCGTCCGGTGTGTGCACACGCATGCGAGATTCGCTGTTATATCGCGACAGACCAAGTGGAACTATGGCAATTGATTCCAATTCAGGAAACTGCTCTAACAGTCCGCACAATGTTGAATCGAGAACATCGCCATCATTAACACCAGGGCATAAAACTATTTGTGCACGTGCATTAATGCCATTGTCCAACATCAGACGCAACCAACGAAGACTGAATCCGCCTCGATTGTTTCGAAGCATCTCGGAGCGAACATGTGGATCGACCGCATGAATACTGACGTACAGCGGCGACAGTCGTTCATCTATGACTCGCTCTAGATCGGCTTCGGTAAAACGCGTCAGAGTGGTGAAGTTTCCGAACAAGAAACTGAGCCTGTAATCGTCGTCTTTCAAATACAGGCTTTGTCGCATGCCTTTGGGCAACTGATAAATAAAACAAAACTCACAGTGGTTGTCACACGTGTGAATTCGGTCGAACACAGCACTTGACACACTTGCCCCAAATGGCTCACCTGACTGCCGTTCCACCACAATGTCTAACGATTCTCGACCACGTGCAACATGCAGGTCTACAAGGTCGGATTCCACCAGTCGATGCCATTCCAGAATGTCTCTTGGCGACACACCATTTACAGAGACGATTCGGTCACCAGCAAGCAACCCAGCACGAAACGCAGCCGACGATGGCTCTACTGCTGAAATCTCCGGTAGAGAGTCAATGACCGCACTCACCTGTCACAGGCTACCTTCGTGGCTTCTCGCTAGTCTGAAGTTGCTCTATGGCTGTTGACAAAGTACTGCTTGCGTCTCCGCGGGGATTCTGTGCTGGCGTAGAAATGGCCATTAAAGCGCTGGCCTGGATGGTTCGCAGTTTTGACGAACCCGTGTACTGCTACCACGAGATAGTTCACAACAAGATAGTTGTTGACCGATTTATTGAAAAGGGTGTGGTGTTCGTCGACTCCATTGACGAAGTACCCCAAGGGTCACCCATCATGCTGTCAGCACATGGCTCAGCACCCGAAGTTGTGGCGGCCGCGCGATCGCGCGGCAGTTATGTGGTCGATGCGGTATGTCCGCTAGTGACCAAGGTTCATCACGAAGTAAAGACTCGTGCTGGCAAAGGATTCCACATCGTCTATGTCGGCCACGAAGGTCACGAAGAAGCCGTGGGCACTATGGCAGTTGCACCACACGCCATTACGCGAGTCGAATCAGTTGAAGAAGTAAATGCCCTTCCAGAGTTTGACCAACCCGTTGCCATGCTCGCTCAGACCACGTTGTCCCATCGAGAATGGAACGAAGTGGCAGTGCAAGTGAAGTCGCGTTTCCCGAATGTGTGGACCCCTGGTCGAAGTGACCTGTGTTTCGCAACAACAAATAGACAGAGTGCGTTGACATCTATTGCCCCACGTGTCGACGCGTTCATTGTTATTGGATCATCGAACAGTTCAAACACACGAGCACTTGAACGTCTTGCAACCGAATCAGGCTGTCAACAGGTGTACCGCGTGAATTCAGCAGACGAATTGCCTGATTCACTGTCGGGCACCATAGGTGTTACTGCTGGCGCATCTGCACCGGAAGAACTTGTACTTGGTGTCTTGGCGCGACTGGCACCCATCAATGGTGTGGAAGAAGTCTTCGTTACCGATGAGGACGAATACTTTCCTCCGCCACGCAATATTCGCGATCTCCAAGCGGCAATAGATCTTGCCATCACCGCCATGAGTGGCGCGGCGGTGCTTGCAACTCCCACAATGGATGACCGCGCACTTGCAGCAAGCACTGTCCTTGAGGCACTCTCTGAGACATGATTTCTCCCACACTTGATTCCATTCGTGTTTTTCTCCACCTCATCGGGGTCGCAATATGGATTGGTGGGCAAATCGTTCTTGCCGGCATAGTGCCATCGCTTCGCACTGTTGCCCCTCAAGCAATGAAGACAGTGGCGCAAGGTTTTGCTCGCATTGCCTGGCCTGCATTCATCGTTGTGGTGTTCACTGGCATGTGGGGGTTAGCCAGCACCGATATGTCCACTGAAAGCACTGAATACATGGTGACATTTGGACTCAAGATGCTCTTCGTTGGCGTCGCAGTCATTGCAACACTGATTCATTCGAATGGCACAAGTAAGGCAGCAAAAGGAATCGGCGGAGCAGCAAGTTTGCTCACCTCTTTACTCGCCGCTTTTGCGGGTGTCTTAATGGCACACGTGGGCTAGCGCCCTCGCTTTAGTTGCGAGGAACTTTGCTCCATGCAACTTCACGGTCGACACGTACGTCTCCGGGAAGTCCAAGAATGCGCTCACCGAGGATGTTCTTCATCACTTCGGTAGTTCCGCCTTCAATCGAGTTCGCACGTGAACGCAAGAAAGCCTTCTGAATTCCTTCAAAGCTCATTGCCGTTTCTGGGCGAACCATCTCGTAAGACCCGTAAAGCATTCCGTCGGCACCCATGAGCCCAATGGTGAACTCGTAGACAGCCTTGTTCAGGTTTGCGCTTTCCATCTTGCCGATGGAGCCTTCAGGACCAGGAGCACCCATGCGTCGTTGAGCATTTGCACGAATGTTCGTAAGACGGTGAACTTCAGCACGAATCCACAGCTTCATCAGTTCATCTTGTGATGCAGCATCCTTCTTGTCTTCTGGCAACGACTTCCATGTCTTGACTGCATGGGCAATTGATCCTGAACCCTTCTGAGGAATTGAACCACCGATGGACACGCGCTCGTTCATCAATGTTGTGAGGCTGACTCGCCATCCGTCGCCCGGATTGCCCAGCATTTCCTTTTCAGAGATACGTACATCGGTGAAATACACCTCGTTGAACTCGGCTTCACCCGTCATTTGACGCAGTGGTCGCACTTCAACACCAGGTGCTTGCATGTCAACCACGAACGCGGTGAGACCTGCGTGCTTGACAGCGTCGGAATCGGTACGAACGACCAACAGACCCCATCGCGACAAGTGAGCCAAAGTGGTCCATACTTTTTGACCGTTACAGATCCACTCGTCACCGTCTTTTACGCCCTTTGACGAAAGTCCGGCAAAGTCAGAACCCGAACCTGGCTCGGAGAACAGCTGACACCACACTTCTTCTCCGGTGAACAACGGACGCAAGTAGCGCTTCTTCTGCTCTTCGCTTCCCCACTCAACAACAGTTGGACCGCACATGCCGTGACCAATTGGGTTACGCATCATTGGGTTGGGTGCTCCCGCGGCATAAATGGCCTCGTTCACAGTCTTTTGCAATTTTGCGTTTGCACCTAAACCGCCATGACCGACGGGGAAATGAACCCACGCAAGCCCCTTGTCGAATTGTGCACCGAGGAACTCTTGGGCAGACACCTTGTTTGGTGGGAACTCAGCCAGCAATTCCTTGGCGAGTTCTAGAACTCGAGCCTCATCCACCGTTGACGTTGCAACACTCATGTGATTCCCCTTAGTGAGTAGTTGGGACGAATAATAGGTGTCTTTCTCGCCAATATACGAGCCGCTCGCGCCCCGAAACCATTGTGACCTGCGTCATTCACTAGTTTGTAGCCCATGTACCCAGGCGTTCATGCAGAAACTCACCCCAACCGTCCCGCTGTCATTCTCGCCGAGACCGGCGAAATCATCACGTATGCACAGCTTCACGAAGGCGCTGTCCGGCTTTCCAATGTGTTGCGAGCAGCAGGTCTCCAACCAGGCGATCACATTGCTCTGTGTATGGAAAACCATCCGCGGTACTTGGAAGTCATCTGGGGTTGCCACTACGCGGGCCTTGTGTACACCGCATGTTCAAGTCGCCTCACTAGTGCAGAACTGACATACATCATCAACGATTGTGCTGCTAAGGCCTACATCACATCGAAATATAAAGCAGATCAAGCACTAGAAATTGCGAACGGAATTCCCAACGTGGGATTGCGTCTCATGCTGAGTGGAACTGTTGATGGCTACGACTCGTACGAGACAGTTGTCAACTCTGCATCAACAACACCTCTTGAGAACATGGTCGACGGAACAGACATGTTGTACTCCAGCGGTACAACGGGAATGCCAAAAGGCGTTGCGCGAGCATTTGCTACAACACCGCTTGGAACATCTGCTGGTCTTGGTGTTGCTGTTACTGATTTCTTATTCAAGTTCCGCGATGGAATGGTGTATCTCTCCCCTGCGCCGCTGTACCACGCAGCACCACTTCGCTTCAACATGTCAGTTCATGTCAAAGGCGGAACCACTGTTGTGATGGAACACTTCGACGCAGAGAACTACATCGCGTTTGCCGACAAGTACAAGGCAACGCACACGCAGCTTGTACCCACCATGTTCATCCGCATGCTGAAGCTAGACCCTGCAGTGCGCACCAAATACGACATCTCTTCTCTAGAAGTTGCCATTCATGCCGCCGCACCATGTCCAGCGGAAACGAAGAAAGCAATGATCGAATGGTGGGGACCCATCATTCATGAGTACTACGCAGGCACAGAAGGAAATGGTTTTGTGTACTGCAACAGTGAAATGTGGCTAGCCCACCCCGGAACGGTGGGCACCGCAATTCAAGGCGTGGTGCACATTTGTGACGACGAAGGAAATGAAATGCCAAACGGCGAATCAGGAACGGTGTACTTCGAAGGCACAGCACAATTCGAATATCACAACGACCCGGAAAAGACGAAGTCATCTCGCGATCCAAAGGGTCGTGGTTGGACAACATTGGGCGATGTTGGCTATCTCGATGCAGACAACTTCTTGTATCTCACCGACCGCAAAGCCTTCATGATTATCTCTGGCGGCGTGAACATCTATCCGCAGGAATCAGAGAACGTTCTGGTTAATCACCCGGCAGTTGTTGACGTTGCAGTCTTCGGAGTTCCAAATGAAGATTTTGGCGAAGAGGTCAAGGGAGTCGTTCAACCTGTTTCTATGCCTGCAACTCCAGAAGAAGCTGCCGCGCTAGAGAAAGAACTCATTGCGTACTGTCGCAGCCAGCTGGCAGATGTGAAGTGCCCTCGCAGTATCGATTTCCGTCCCGAACTTCCCCGCCACCCAACGGGCAAGTTGTACAAGCGATTGCTGAAAGACGAGTACTGGAAAGCGGCGGGACGCTCCATCTAATGGCGTCGCGTCACCCCTACCTAGACAACACAACGCCAATTGCATTCGCGCATCGCGGTGGAACATCGGCAGCGCCAGAGAACACTCTGCGTTCATTCGCCGATGCCGTTGCACTTGGCTATCGCTATATAGAAACAGATGTTCATGCCACGTCAGATGGCGTACTTGTTGCCTTCCACGACAACGACCTGAAGCGCACATGCGGCGAAGACAGAACCATTGAAGGAAGCACGCTGGCGGAATTGAAATCGGCACGCATTGACGGAACCGACCCCATTCCCCTACTCGACGATCTTCTTGATGAATGGCCAGACATTCGCATCAACATCGACTGCAAAGCCGACTCTGCGCTTGAGCCGCTTATACAGACCCTTCGCACTCGCAACATTCTCGACAGAGTGTGTATCGGAAGCTTTAGCGATGCACGTCTTGCCCGCATACGAGCAGAGTTTGGCGATTCCGTGTGTACGTCAATGGGCCCGAAAGAAGTAGCCAAACTTGTTGCGCGTAGTTCCACCAGAGTCCCCCTTCATCCATCACGCCATGCGCTTGCCGCTCAAGTACCCGTCAAGCAGGGCCCAATTCCTGTCACCACACAACGTCTCGTCGATGTTGCACACTCCATGGGAATTCAGGTGCATGTATGGACTGTTGATGACCCCATAGAAATTGCTCGCCTTCTTGACTTGGGCGTTGATGGCGTTATGAGCGATGACACGCGAGCACTTCGCGATGTCTTTCAGGCACGCGGACACTGGTAGCCAACGGTCGGCAACACAACCTTTACATCTTGTTCACCATTCGGGGGCACGAAGTCAACCCTTTCTGGAGTACCTTCGTGGAATGCGCGTTGACACCAACTTCTTCTGCACCGTTCCGATGCCCGATGCCGGAGACCCGAATATCAACCCCACAGATCGTCGGTACGGCAATGACGCTGTCATTGAGTGTTACAAAAACCTTGTTGAGTGGTCACGAACCGCTGACTCACTTGGATACGACACCATGTGGCTCACCGAACACCACTTCCAGTTTGAAGGGTACGAAGTTCTTCCAAACTTGATCATGTTCGGACAACACCTCGCAATGCTCACCAAGAACTTGCGCCTCGGACAAATGTTCAACGTCGTTCCCCAATGGCACCCGCTTCGACTTGCCGAAGACTTTGCACTGGCCGACATCATCACTGGTGGCCGCATGGAGTTCGGAGTTGGTCGAGGAACAGTTCCCAGAGAAGCATGGAGCCTCGGAACCGTTGTAGCGAGCGGAGACAATTCCATGTCCGCAGAACACGACCGTATTAACCGTCAGACATTTGAAGAGTCAATCGAAATCATCAAATCTGCGTGGACAAACGAACGCTTCAGTTACCGCGGCAAGCAGTTTGTTTTCCCTCCAGACGAAATCCCCGATCGTGGCAAGTACGTCGACGACCTCACTCTCATCCCACGTCCTCTGCGCACTGTTGACGTGTATCAGCCCGTTACATCGCCAGAGACCATTGAATATGTCCCACGCGCTGGCCACAAGGCCGTGTACTGGTTGCAGAATGCAGACAGCCAAAAAGACAAGTGGGACCGTTACGCAGCCATTCGAGAAGAAATGGGAGAGCCGGTTGCACCAGGCGAAGACCGCGCCCTTGTTTTGAACATTCACGTGGGCAAAACCCGCGAAGCAGCAATGCGTAGAGGCGCGCCAGGCCATGACGAGTTCTGTCGCTTCTTGTCGCCATATGGACGCTTCTCCAGCTATCGCAATGCAGACGGATCAAAAGTGCCATTCGATTTCTGCCCCACCGTTGAAGACTCAAACGCACAGAAGATCATGGCCATTGGTTCCGTAGACGATGTCGTTGACACAATCGGCTTTTGGAAAGACTTGCTCGACCTCAAGCATTTGTGCATTTTCTTTGATTTTCCCGGCATCTCGCGCGAGGAAATGAACGAGCAAATGCATTTGGTTGCAGAAGAAGTCATGCCACGTCTTGGCGAGACCATGGAACGTCGTCCACTTCCAAACCTTCAGCCACTCATCTAAATATGGCTCAGCGGACGCTGTTCACAGACGGACGTCTCGGAGAGAAACAGGTTGACATTTTCTGCGACGAAAATGGCCGTATTGCTGCAATCACACCCGCTCACGATCGTCATAACACCACGCATGACGTTGAAGTCTCACTTGCAGGACAACTGATTCTTCCCTCCTTCGTCGAGCCGCACTCTCACCTTGACAAAGCATTCCTTGCCGACCGCGTGGACAATCCAGACGGTGACCTCATGGGGGCAATCAGAGGTCTTGAAGCAGTCCGACACACCATCACGTTTGACGACACAGTGGATCGTGCAACTCGCGCCGCTCACCTCATGTCTCGAAATGGCGTCACGTCGGTGCGTACCCATGCCGACACCACAGTTGCTGGTGGCCTCACGTCAGTCTCGGCACTTCTTGAAGCCCGCAATCGCTGTAAAGACTTCATTGATATCCAAGTAGCCATGTTGCTGGAATGGCCCGTCACGGGTCATGACGCTCAGTCACGCCTCTCTCTTGCACGTGAGGCAATTGCAAGCGGAGTTCATGTAGTGGGCGGCTGCCCCCACCTCGATCCCAATCCACGAGAAGCCGTCGATGTTCTCCTGTCGTTGGCGCTTGAATCAGGGCTTCCACTCGACCTGCATGCTGACGAGAATTTACGACCCGACTCCAGCGATCTCGAACATCTTGCCGACATCATGATTAAACGAGGCATCTCGCACCACGTCACCGCGAGCCATTGCGTTTCACTATCAACTCATAGCACCGACGACATTCGCCGTATCGCCGACAAAGTCGCCGCAGCCGGAATCACCGTGGTGGCGCTTCCGCAAACCAATCTGTTCTTGCAGGCACGAGATATCCACAGCCTTGCTCCACGCGGCATTACGCCCAGCACGTTGCTACGGCAAGCGGGCGTTGTTGTGGCTGCTGGCGCAGACAATCTGCAAGACCCTTTCAATCTTGTTGGCCGCGCAGACCCTTTAGAGATTGCCAACCTCATGATGATTGCAGCGCATGAGACTGCCGAACAAGCCGTCAAGATGGTTACTACCCATTCCCACGTCGCAGTTCACGGCACACCGTCATCGCTTCACGTGGGTGACACAGCCAATTTCATTGGTATTCGCGCGACTAACCTACGAGAGGCAATTGCAATGGGGCCCCCCGACAGAACAGTCGTATATGGCGGCGTTGTACTTACCGAACCAAAGAGAAACATAAAGTAAACATTTCCGTGACACACACGTCGCGTTCATCATTTATGGTGAGTGCTGTGCGGAGTACGGCAATGTTTGAGATGCAGACAGGCGCAAACATGAGCAACACCTCAGGTCAGACCCTGCTCGATTTTTCGAGCGTGTCAATGACTTTCCCCGACGGAACCAGGGCACTCGACAACGTGTCTTTATCGGTGAACGCAGGCGAGTTCGTCACAGTTGTTGGCCCTTCAGGCTGTGGCAAGTCAACACTGTTGCGCATTGCATCCAATCTGGAATCAAACACCGGCGGTACGTGCAGCGTCGACCGAGACAGCATCGGATACGTCTTTCAAGATGCAACACTCATGCCCTGGCGTACGGTGCAAAAGAACGTTGAACTCATCGCCGAGCTTCACGGGTTGAGCAAAGCCGACCGTAAAGAAAAAGCAGCAGAGGCAATCGACCTTGTAGGCCTTCGCGGATTTGAAGACAAATACCCACGGCAACTCTCTGGCGGTATGCGTATGCGTGCATCGCTAGCCCGTTCTTTGGTGATGAAACCAAAGGTCTTCCTTTTCGATGAGCCGTTCGGTGCGTTAGATGAAATCACTCGCGAGCGACTCAACGACGAAGTACTTCAATTGTTCCAACGTGAAGGCTTCGCTGGCATGTTCATTACACACTCCATCACCGAAGCCGTATACATGTCCACCAAGGTTCTGGTGATGTCGGCTCGCCCTGGTCGCATTGTTGCTTCATTCGATATTCCCTTTGAATATCCGCGTAATCATGATTTGCGTTACGAACCAGCGTTTGCAGAAATGTGCGGAGAAATCTCACACGCACTTCGTGGAGCACACCAATGAGCACCATCGACACACAACAGTCAATTGTTGACGAAGTCATTCCCGATCAGAAACAGCGAATCAGCGTGTCCGACTATTCCGGCCCCGCAATTGTGTTCGCACTGTTCATTGGTTCGTGGTACCTGCTATCAGGTGTCATTCTTCCGCCTCACAAGCGGTTCCTCTTGCCCACACCTCACGAAGTAATCAATGAAGGATTCTTAGTGTGGCGCACGGGAGAGAGTCGTGGCTTTCAACCCATCTTGATGTCACTGTGGGATTCCGCAAAGGTCGCCATTATGGGTCTCGCCATCACCATTGTGGTGGGCATGGTTCTGGCGGTCATCATGAGCATGAGCCGCTGGCTTGAACGAGCAACATGGCCGTACTTGGTGGCTGTTCAAAGTGCTCCAGTTCTTGCGTTAACTCCTCTCATTCGTGCACTTATCGACGGTGCTCAAAAACAACGAGTTCTCGTCGTTGTCCTCATCGCAGTCTTTCCCATTGTGAGCAACACATTGTTCGGCTTGTTATCCGCGGAAAAGAGCCAGCACGAGTTGTTCACGTTGCAAGGAGCGTCTCGGTGGACTCGCCTCACCAAATTGCAGTTCCCGGCCGCTCTTCCCAACATCTTTGTTGGGCTTCGAATTTCAGCCGGACTTGCCGTTATCGGCGCCGTTGTCGGCGACTTTTATTTCCGTCAAGGCGGCGTCGTTGGAATCGGCGCTCAAATTGACGTGTACCGCAACCGCCTCTGGGGTGCCGAGTTAATCACGGCAATCATCATGGCGAGCGTTTTAGGTCTGGTGGTGTTCCTCTTTTTCGGATGGTTGTCTCGCGCAGCCATTGGAAAGTGGCACATCACCACCAGGGGTCAGTGACCCACCACCACCACATAACCAGGAGAACCACCACCTATGAAGATGAGACCACTACTCGGAGTCGCAATCGCGGCATCACTCACGCTTGCTGCGTGTGGTGGTGGCGATTCGTCATCCGACACCACAACTCCAGCAGCAGCTGAAGGTGTCGATTTGGCAGCCGCTGGTTGCCCAGAGACCGTCATCTTGCAAACAGACTGGAACCCAGAAGCAGAACACGGCAACCTGTACGAACTGATCGGCGATGGTTACACCATTGATGCTGAGAAGTTCCGCGTCACAGGCGACCTCGTGTCGGAAGGCAAGAGCACTGGCGTGAAGGTGCAAGTCCGCGCAGGTGGCCCTGCAATTGGATACAGCCAAGTCACATCCGAGCTCTACAAGGACCCAGAAATTCTTTTGGGCTTCACCAGCACTGACGAGTCCGTCTCGCAATCCGGTGGCGACTTGCCCACCATTGCAGTTGTTGCTCCTTTCAATATCAACCCACAGATCATCATGTGGGACCCAGAGACCTACCCAGACGTCAAGAAGATTGCCGATCTGAAGGAAAAGGGTGTGAAAGTTCGCTACTTCAATGGTGCTGCATACATGGAGTACTTCACGGCAACCGGAATTCTCGACAAGGCTCAGACTGACGGCACATACGACGGCGCACCTGCATCGTTCCTTGCCGCAGGCGGAAAAGACGCACAACAGGGATTCGGTACTGCAGAGCCATACTTCTACGAGAAGGTTCTGAAGGACTGGATGAAGCCAGTGGGTTACCAGTACATCCACGATGCAGGCTGGACGGCATACGCACAGTCACTTGGCGGAATCCCCGCCACCATCGAGAAGTACGACTCTTGCTTGAAGGAACTTGTTCCAGTTATTCAAAAAGCAATGGTGAGCTACCTCGCATCTCCAGAGCGTGCCAACGCCATCGTTCTCGATGCAGTGACGCAGTACAACAACGGCTGGGTCTACGACGCTGGTCAAGCAGCAGCAGCTGTTGACCAAATGCAAGCAGACAACCTCATTGCAAACAGCCCCGACGGAACACTTGGTTCATTCGACATTGATCGTGTCACCAAGTTCATCGAAGTTGCTGCTCCAGTGTTTACATCCACTGGCGCAAAGGTGAAAGACGGCCTTGTTGCGGAAGACATTGTCACCAACAAGTACATCGACCCATCAATCAAGTTGGGCTAACGCTTTCTCACGAAAGTAACGGACTGGGGAGGAGCCGAACGGTTCCTCCCCTTTTCGCGTTATCGACCAAAATCGAATGTGCTGATCTCGCGAAGAGACCCAGACAGTGACGACACTGCAGAGTCGAACATACGTGAACCAATCTCTGCGGTTGCCCCCGTTGGATCACCAATATGCCCGTCGGCGAAGAAATCATTCGACAACCATCCGAATGCAACTTTCCCACCAAATCGAACATGTTCGTTCTGTGCCATCTTCTCTGGAACACGGCGAACTGCTACAGACATATCCACAAGTTCGGGCCGCAGGTGCAACATCACCGACGTTTCGTCCATTCCGCCGTGAACACCCATTCCAAGTTCAGACTCTGCAGAACTTCCCCCTTGATCTGCCGGCATATGCGGGTGAGCCAAGAATGTTTGCAATCCCCACTTCAAACGAATCTCGCGATTCATCATGGCCGTCAGCGCACTATTGCCACCATGGCCATTGATAAACAGCAATTTTCGCGCCGAGGTAGATGCCACGCTTCGGGCAATGTCGTCAAGCACGGCCATCAGAGTTGTTGCCGACAACCACATAGTTCCCGCTGACCACGCATGCTCGTTGGACTTAGTGAAAGGAAGGGTCGGCAAGAGCCAAGCGTTAGTTTCCTCTCCCACTGTCTCCACCGCAGCTTTCGACACCTCGTCGGCTACCACAAAGTCGGTGTTGAGCGGAAGGTGTGGACCGTGTTGCTCAATAGCTCCGAGGGGCAGGACGATGATGGAGTCTTTCGTGAGCGCACTAGGTAATTCAGGTGCGCGCAAGTTCGCCAAATGTCGAGATGAAACCATGCACTCAACCTATCTCAGTGAAAGAATGAACAAATGACGAAACCACCATCTAGCGACTTTGATGCCATTGTCATTGGTGCTGGCCACAACGGTCTCGTTACCGCCGCGTACCTTGCGCGCGAAGGACTCTCCACACTTCTCATTGAGGCACGCTCCGAAGTGGGTGGTACCGCTGCTAGCGATCACTTCGCCGGGGCTCGCGTAAACATCTGCAATTGCGATCACCTCACGTTTCGCACTACTCCTGTTGCAGAAGAACTAAATCTTTCTCGCTACGGCCTGTCGTATATCAACGTGGAACCACCGCAGGTCAATCTTGATTGGTCTAGCCAAACTCCATGGGAGTTATGGCACGACGTTGAGCAAACAGTGGAATCAATTGCACACAGTCATCCCGATTCAGTTGACGGATACAGAAGATTCGCACGCGCAGCAATTCCCGTAGCCAAACTTATTCTTGACGCATCATCGCAACCACCCACACGGGGTTCACTTCTTTCTAGCGTCATTCGCAAGGGTGGACGCGGCGTCACCACAATGTTGCGAATGAGTCGCATGTCGGCCGCAGACGTCATGCGTGAGTTCTTCACTAACGAAGCCATCATCGGCCCTGCAATGGTGGAAGGACCCGTGGTGTGGGGATTGTCACCAGAAACACCCGGAACCGGACTCGGAGCCGTGGCGTTTGCACTTCGCCATGTTGCACATGTTGGTCGACCTGTCGGCGGAAGCGGCGCTTTGCCCGAAGCATTGAAGCAATCATTTCTTCAATCGGGTGGACTACTTAGAACAGGCACCAAAGTCGTGGGAATCGTCTGCGAGGGAAATTCAGTACGCGCCGTACAAACGAGCGACGGAGCCACTGTGACCGCGCGAATAGTTGTGTCAGCCTGCGACCCACATCGAACCTTCGTGAAGTGGTTAAAGAACCCACCGGCACGAGCACAGTCACTGGTTGAACGTTGGACAGCGACCCCTTCTGGCGAAGGATACGAGTCGAAAATAGATGCCGTCACAACAGAACCATCGTCTCTGCTTGGTCGTGCTCCTGTGGCCTCCACAATCATTGTTAGCCCGTCCCTTGCAGAACTTCATCGCGGGGCTCAACTCATGCAAGAGGGTCGAACAATGCCGCGCATGGCATTACTTGCAAATTCACCATCTGTCACAGACTCCACCCTCGCGCCATCAGGTCAACACGTATTCAGTCTCGAGTCGCTGTACACCCCGTATTCCTTTACCGATGGTTGGACATCGAAAGACGAACCCGAGCGATGGTTGCGTCAGTTCGCCACCCTTGCTCAACCAAATTTCATGGACACCATTACGGATTGGCGCGTCATGACGCCTGCCGACTACGAGACAGAGTTTCATCTTCCTAAAGGTCACGCCACAAGTTTTGCGGGCGGACCATTGGCCGCATTTATGGGTACCAATCCCGAACTCACTCGATACCACACGCCTATCAAGGGCTTGTATCTCACCGGAGCCGCAACGTTCCCTGGTGCCGGAGTGTGGGGAGCCAGTGGAAGAAACACAGCGCTCACCGTTCTGAAAGAAATGCGCTGATTGTTTTGTTACTGAAAGTGCGAACTAAGCGTCTTTGACGATTCCGTCACGCTTCACCACGGGGTCCTTATCGCTCCATGGGAAGTTGATCCACAAATCGGTGTGCTTCCATACGTAATCGCACTGAACAACAGAGTGAGGCTTCTCGTACAAAACCGCAGACCGCACTTCCTTTACGCGGCCCTTAAAGAAGTCCTGCACAATCTTCAAGGTGTGTCCGGTATCTGCCACGTCGTCAACGACAAGAACACGGGCGAACCGAAGTTCCACAAGGTCGGGAACGGGAGGAAGAATCATGGGAACGGGTAAACGTTCATCAACACCGGTGTAGAACTCGACATTCATTGTGTAGAGGTTTTTTACAGCCAACGCATAACCAAGTGCACCTGCTGCAAGGAGACCTCCACGCGCAATGGCCAAAATGATGTCCGGTTCATACCCAGACTCGGCCACGCTTGTTGCAAGTTCGCGACTTGCCACTCCGAAGATGTCCCAGGTCATGATTTCGCGTTCGCTCACAACTCCAAACTAGTCGCACGGACTGCGTAGCGCCCATTTCGCTGGTGAACGATTTGTCAAAGTTGACTAGGCAGTGAACCGTGGTTGGCGCCCTTCACTCTTGGCACGACGCATCTCGCGAGCATCGTCAGAGAATGTGGCCATAATCTGCTGACGATTCTCCAGATCGATAGCTGCCTGCATACCCGGAATCTCCAAGGCAGACCACATTCCTTCTTTTGTCAGCGCTACTCCAATGGGAGTGTTCTGCATGATTTCATCCGCCTTTGCATAGGCGGCGTCCATAAGAACGTCATCGGGGTAGGACTCAACAACGAGCCCAATTCGTGCAGCCTCATCAGAGTGAAACAATCGGCCAGTCAGCATTAATTCTTGCGCCCGCGATGCTCCGATAAGGCGCGGCAGTAGCCAACTAGTACCAATGTCGCATGCCGACAACCCAATACGAATAAAGGCCGCGTTGAACTTTGCCGACTGCGCGCACAAACGCACATCGGAGCCGAGGACTAGTGCAAATCCCCCACCCGATGCGGCTCCGTTCACAGCCGCAATGATGGGTTGTGGAAGTGACCGCATATGTGGGATGAGAGACGCAATGTGCTTTTGCACCGCGAGACCCTTTTCCATGTGGCCGTTCCATGCGAACCCTGGCGCGTCGCCGTAGCCACCTAAATCGAGACCTGCACAGAACCCACGACCCGCACCCGTGAGGATGACCACCCGCACCGATCGGTCCACACTGATGGCGTCAAGTGTGTCGTGCAGTTGGGACACCATCTCTGACGTCATTGCATTCAATTTGTCGGGACGATTTAACGTGACGAGGGCGATTCCGTCGCGTGGTGTGGAGAGTTCAACTTCGGCCATGCCCCATCGTGCCACGACTACAGTTTTCCCATCGACACTGAGCAGGCTTTTTCTTTACGACAGCACGCAATTGCCGCATTTCGTCAGGGCAGAAACGACCCAACCTGTCGAATTGAAAACGACTCGATCTGGCGAGCAACCCTGACCCCACTCGGACCAGCATCCCTGCATATCTCCCACGTCACGTCTGAATCACCAATTATTCAGACATACGGAGAAGGAGCAGAATGGCTTGCCGCACGGGCTCACGATCTGTACGGACTCACCGATTCTCTTCCCACTATTACCGCCCACCACGACAATGTTGCACGCGCACAGCGAATGTTCGGTCAGTTACCGCTCGGCCGCAGCCATGTCCCCTATCACGAGTTGTTACCCGCAGTTCTCGGCCAACGAGTAACGGGATTAGAAGCTCATCGTGAATGGAACACACTTGTTCTGAAGCATGGTGCACAAGCACCAGGACCGCGCGATGATTTGTGGGTTCCGCCGCATCCCGATGAACTGGCATCACTTCCGTACACCACCCTGCATACCTACGACATCGAGAAGAAACGGGCAGACACGTTGCGAGCAGTTGCCAAACATTCCGACTTTCTCTTTCGCCTCGCAGAGTTACACCTTTCGCCAAACGAGCTCACTCAAAAACTGCAACTCATCCCAGGCGTTGGCGTGTGGACCGCGGCTGTCGCAGGTGGCTTAGCTTTTGGAGACCCAGACGCGCTGCAGGTGGGCGACTTCCATGTGAAGAACACCGTCGCGTATGCACTCACAGGAGCCATCCGGGGAACAGACGACGAGATGATTCGCTCTCTGACCCCCTATGCCGGTCAGAGACACCGTGTGGTGCGCTGGCTGCAACTGAGTGGCATGAAAGCACCCGCCCGAGGGCCCCGTCGGCGTATTGTTTCCATCACCCGTTTGTAGGGCACCTATGGAACAGTCATCCCGCCTCTCAACGCTTGTCCCGCCTGCATCTGACCCCTGGGGCCGAGCAATTCGCCGAGGCGCTGTGGCGTATGTGTTGTCTCGCCTCTTTGCAATCATGGGCGCCGCCATCGCAGTTGCCGCACAGGCCGTATGGGCCCGCCTAAACGAGGAAGAGCCCGTCGGCGGTCTCACCGGATTGGTGCAGGTGTTCGACAGTTGGGACGGCCATTGGTACCTCGATGTCGTGCGCGAGGGGTACCCGCATCACATCATGCCGAACGTCACCTATTTCGTATCCGATGCTCGCGCAGCATTCTTCCCTCTGTACCCACGCCTTGTTCACTATCTCGACAACATCATTCCTGGCGGACCAGTCACAGTTGCACTCCTGGTCAACCTTGTCTTTGGCGCCGCATTCATCTACCTCGTTGGGGTCATCGCAAAGAATCTCTTCGATGTGAAAACGTCGGAGAAGGCGATGATGATTGCCGCTTTCTTCCCTGGAAGTTTTGTCTTGAGCTGGGCTTACTCAGAAGCCTTGCTGCTCACCCTTGCGTGTCTCTGCTTCATCGCGCTCTCGAAAAAAATGTGGTGGTGGGCCGGAATTTTCGCGGCTTTAGGAACAGCGTGTCGCCCAAACGGTATTGCGCTTGTTGCTGCCTGCGCAGTGGCATCACTGATTGCCATTAAGCAAGACAGAGAATGGAAGTCGTTGATTGCCCCCATTTTGTCGCCCATTGGTTTTGTGGGATTTATGGCGTTCCTCATGCATCACACAGATGAAAACTTTGCGTGGTTCCGAGTGCAAAGCCAAGCGTGGAAAGAAGGCACCAGTTTTGGTGCCACAGCGGTCAGTCGTACATTTGACTTCATCTTGAACCCAACGGGTTCTCCCACCAGTGTTCTAACGGCCGCATCAATGTTTGCAATGGTCCTTGCGTTAATTGCTCTGTGGAAGTTCCGATTACCCGCTATGTACACCGCGTACACGGCAGTTGTTCTGGTGCTCATGCTGTTGCCGGCAACAGTGACCGCTCGTCCACGATTCTTGTTCACTGCTTTCCCACTCATCTTCCCTGTGGCGCGAGCATTACGCGACGACGAAGACAAATGGTGGCCAATTGTCCTACTCATCTTTGCAACAGGTCTTGTGACCGTGACAGGAATGTACGGCGTACGCGCAGCGATTCCGTGATCTGACTACAGAGGCAAACGACGCCACACCGGAAGTGGAACGTTCTTCAGAACCAAGAACAACCAGCGCAGAATTCCAGGTGCCCACACCACTTTTTTGTCGGAGGCAATTCCACGCTCCACGATTGCTGCCACCGATTCAGCATCGGTAGAAAATGGCGCTTTCTTCATGCCCGATGTCATCTTCGTTGCAACAAAGCCAGGGCGAACAACGAGGACAGATGCACCTGTTCCTGCAAGCTCGTGGTCGAGAGCCAATGCGAATCCGTCAATACCTGCCTTTGTGGCACCGTACGCCGGGTTTCCTTTGCGGACACGTTCACCAGCAACCGACGACAACAAAACAATCTTTCCGTAGCCCTGAGCCTTTACACGTGCCGCGAGCGCATACATGAGTGTCATGGTTCCGGTGAAGTTGACATTTGCCATTTCAACAAGACCATCTGGATGTGAGTAGTAATCACTTCCTTCATTCAGGAGCCCTTGTGCGATGACAGCAACATCGATGTCGCCAACTTCTTCGGCCACTGAAGCAACGACGTTTTGCATTGCGGATGCGTCGCTTGCATCAAAACGAATGTGATGAAAGTCGACCTCTGGAAACTGAGACGACAACCCTTCGGACGCAACTTCTGCGGCATCGATGTTTCGACTCACAAGCACCACGCGAGCAACACCTGGCTTCACCAATCTTTTCAAGATTGCGATACCTATCTCGCTTGTACCCCCGAAGAGAACAATGTTCTGTGCTACTCCGACGCCATTTTTCATGAGACCCTCCCTGGGTGAACAAGACCTAGTCGACGAGCAAGATCACTTCGCCACACTCCGAGTGGATCCATCTCGTCACGCGTTGACATCCACTCGTCAAAACGTGGATATCCACGTCGCACCGCGCTTGGTGCAACATGCGAATCTTTCGCTAGATAATGCCGGCCTCCGGCATCGAGGACCATTCCGTCGACCCGAGAAAGTAATTCTGGGAGTCCAGCAATGCCCGCAGCCATATCCAACGTCAACGTCCACCCTTCGGTAGGAAATGACAGTGGCGCGAGGTTCTGTGGTCCCATTCGCTTCAACACGGCAAGAAACGATGCAACTCCTGCTTCGGAGAAGTTTTCAATAACGCGACGCAACACATCGGTGCGATCAAGAGGAACAATAAATTGGTATTGCAAGAAACCCTGTGGTCCATACAACCGATTCCACTTGTTCACTCCATCTAAGGGATGAAAGAAGGCGGGAATAGATTCAAGACCGATATGACGCTTGGCAGGTGCCTTGCGGAACCACGCTTCATTGAACGCCTTGATTGTGTACTTGTTCAATAACCCGTTAGGTACCCAACCAGGAGCAGACACTTTTAAGCGTGGATCGTACGCAAGTGGATCATCGCCTTTTACTTCAGAAGGTGCCGCATGATCTCCGCGCGTCAATACTCCGCGACCCATTGATGATCCTGTTGCAAGAAGGTCCACCCAACACACGGAATAGCGATATGTGGAATCGTCGCCATCACCAGACATCGCATCACACACTGCATCGAAGTTCGGCAAACGTTCGGTCTCGACTCGAACACGAGATGACTGAATGGGAAGCATGGCAACTGTTGCACGCAAGATGATCCCGGTAAGACCCATTCCACCCACGGTTGCCCAAAACCATTCGGGGTGAGACTGCGGTGATAGCTCTACTACTTCCCCGCTGGCCAACATAAGGGTGAGTGAGCGAACATGCTGACCGAAACTTCCATCGAAATGGTGATTCTTGCCGTGCACGTCAGATGCAATTGCACCCCCCACTGTGACAAAGCGAGTCCCAGGCGTTACCGGAATAAACCAACCACGCGGAACACACAACCGAAGTATTGAGTCGATGCTGACACTTGAAGCAACGTCGAGAAGACCGCTGACTGGGTCAAGCACAGCATCTGCCCCCATGGGGTCGTGTTCACTCGTGAGTTCAATCACATGTCCGCCGGCATTTTGTGCAGCGGCCCCGTACGAACGACCCAGACCACGTGCGATAACGCCCCTTTCGCCCGACGAGGCAATGGTGGAGCGAATGATGTTGGGGTCTGTGGACTGAACTAGGTCTGCAACAGTCCAGGCCGTACGACCCCACCCTGAAAGACGCTCGCGTGGCATTTGCTAATTCTAGACGAGCCCCGTATGCAAGGAACTGCACATCTGGCCGTTACGCCACATAGACCGCAAGTGCGTACACCACTACCCACGCCAGTCCGTACAACTGAATGGACCTGTCTTTCATGAAGACCTCTTCGGGTGCACCACCGCCACCGTTTTCTAGAACCATCAAGTAGCGAAGCAATGCAAGCACCATGGGGACAATTGAGAGTCCGTGAAACGGAATGACCTCATCGGCATTTGTGGCGTTTTCAAAAGCCCACATGCAGTATGTAACGACTGTTGCGGTGCACGAAACGACGAGAAGTTGTCGAAGATATGGAACCGTGTACGCCCGTAGAGAAGCACGCGTCGACGTTGCATTGTCACCCATCTCCACCAACTCAGCAAATCTCTTCCCGGTCACGATAAAGAATGAACCAAATGTGGTGCACAAGACGAACCAATTAGACATTGGTGTTTCCGTACCAGCAGCGCCTGACATTGCTCGAAGAACAAAACCACTTGCAACGATGGCAAGATCAAGAAGAGCCACATGTTTGAGCCATGAGGAATACGAAATAGTCAGCACTGCATACAGCGCAACAATTCCTCCGGCTTCCAAACGAATTGAAGCGGCCAACAGCGGACCACCCACAAGCAAAACTGTTCCGATAACACGCGCTACTGGTAGCGGAATAGCTCCACTGGCAATTGGGCGGAAACGTTTCTTGGGATGAAGCCTGTCTTGTTCAACATCTTTGATGTCGTTCCAGTAGTAGGTACCACTCGCAACCAGACAAAAAGCGACGAAGATAACGAAGGTCTTCCACAAAGGATCCCATTCATTCAAGACACCGAGCGCACCAGGCGCAGCAAAAACAAGGACGTTCTTCATCCATTGATGTGGACGTGCCTCTTTCAATATTGCGCGCATCATGCAGCTGCCTCTTCCAGTTCAGTTTTCTTCACCAACACACCCGTATGAGCAGCGGCAAGAAGAGCGGAATCTCCTGACGAATCGCCATATGCGTAACCCAAAGACGTCACCGGAATTCCAGCATCTGCCATCCATGATTGAAGTCTGCGCACCTTTTCGTCACCTCGGCAGTTGTTTCCCACTAGTTCGCCGGTGTACAGACCATCGACTTCTTCTAGTTGCGTGCACAACACAGCGTCTACTTCACACAAGTCGCCAAAGGGAACCAAATACGGGTCGAGCGAGGCCGACACAAGCACAACGACATGGCCCTGGTCTTGATGCCAACGCAAGCGAGCAGCAACATCGTTGCGAATCCATGATTCAGCAACTTCGGACGCGAACGCGATGGCCATGGTTTCAATGTCGGCAACCGACTGCCCAGCAAAAGCTTTCTGTACGAAATACTTCTTAATGGCATCCCTGTCTCTCTGTAGGACCCATTTTGTCAACGTCACGGGAGACGACACGCATGCGCGCATGAACTGCGGAGTTCCCATTGTGCGACGCATGAATGGAACAACACAATCTCGGACAGTGAGAGTGTTGTCCACATCGAAGGCAGCGACCACAACTTCCATGACACGAGACTACTTCTGGACGTCTTCAACACTGAGGATTGCGCTCATGTCTGCAAAGAACGAAGGCCAGCTTTTTGACACGACATCGGGATCTTTGACAATGACTTCGTTATTCACCAACGTATACAGCGACAGGGCCATTGCAAGACGGTGATCATGGTGTGTGTCGATAGTGCTCGTGACCATATGAGAATGACCCCGAATGACAAGGCCATCCTCAGTGACCTCGACATTTGCTCCGCACTGGCGCATTTCATGCGCCAAGTCTCCTAATCGATCACTTTCTTTATTTCGTATAAAACCAACTCCGTTGATATGGCTTTCTCCAGAAATTGCTGACAGCGCAACGGCAACAGCAGGTACAAGGTCTGAACAATCAGACATATGCAAAGACGCGGGTGTTAACGAGTCGGTTACTTCTCGCGTGACCCGAACGTCGTCTCCGCGCACATCCACCCGACAACCAACACGACGAAGAATGTCGAGAACAGCAGCATCACCTTGCATGACACTGCGAGCAAGTCCGGGAATTGTCACACCACCTGCTCGAAGAACAGGTGCAACCAACACAAATGCAGCCGACGAAAAATCAGGTTCAACGAAATAGTCAGTAGGTGCATATGCGCCTTCGGGAATTCGGATGGTGTGGCTCTCGATAGTCACCTCTGCACCAAATGCGCGCATGACCGATGCAGTCATTTCCACATACGAACGTGACACCAACTCACCTTCAATTGTGATGGTGAGTCCGCCTGCCACAAGTGGCGCAATCAACATGACAGCAGAGATGAACTGACTAGAGACATCTCCTCGAATTGCTAAGTCGCCACCGTGCAATGTGCCGCGTGATACCGAGACGGGCAAGTGACCCAACTCACCGAGTGGTTCAACATCTGCACCAAGAGATGAAAGCGCCACATGCAGATCAGACATGGGGCGAGACCGAAGTGGTTCTCCCCCATCAACCACGGTTGTTGAGTTCGTTAATGCTGCGACTGCGGTAAGGAATCGAGACGAGGTTCCTGCAAGCTGTGCATCGACGATGCCTGGCAGCACAACTGTGCGTGACCCATTCACCACCCATGTATCCCCCGCACCGGCGATACGGCCCACCTTGGACAGTGCGTCAATGATGACGGCAGTGTCGTCACCGTCGGGTACTCCTGTGACAGTCGATGCACCCTCTGCCAGGAAGGCGCACACCAATGCGCGATTTGCAATGCTC
Source organism: Ilumatobacteraceae bacterium (assembly GCA_021299715.1). Lineage (GTDB taxonomy): Bacteria > Actinomycetota > Acidimicrobiia > Acidimicrobiales > Ilumatobacteraceae > UBA2093. Next base: position 540,774 of record JAJTEL010000002.1, read on the forward strand.
TTGGAGCCAGGCACCCGCACTGTTGCATTCAATGGACCTTCAGCGGCAACGACGCGCACGTTAGATGTCATCGGCGACACCTCCTGTGTTGATGTCATCTGCAGAAACAGAACGAGACAACTCTCTCACTTCTTCCACCGTGAGAGAACGCCAACGTCCAGGCGGAAGTCGTGTGTCTCTCAAAGGTCCAATGCGAGTGCGCACTAATCGGATGACGGGATGACCAACGGCTTCGCACATACGTCGCACCTGTCGGTTGCGCCCCTCGTGAATAACGATGCGCAATACCCCAGGCTCTGGTTGACCCACTTCGGCAGGAGCGGTGATTCCGTCATCCAACATGACACCTTCTCGAAGTTCTCGCAATGCACCTGCAGACACACCTTTGGGCGAGCATTCCACTTCTGCGATGTATTCCTTCTCGACACCTTTACTGGGATGAGTGAGGTGTTGCGCCAACTGTCCGTCGTTCGTAATGATGAGCAGTCCAGTGGTGTCGCGATCGAGACGCCCAACGGGGAATACTCGCGGCTCTTCGGGCACTAGCCCCAACACAGTGTCGCGGCCATGTTCGTCTGATGCAGTTGTGATGACCCCTTCTGGTTTGTTCAGCAAGTAATACACCAGACCAGGAAGCACGCCAACGGGTGCACCATCAACACAAACATCGTCGCGAGACACATCGACACGGCGCCCCAACACCGCAACGTCGCCGTTCACCGTGACCCGACCATCACTGATGAGGTCTTCACAGATTCGCCGTGAACCAAAACCAACACGTGCAAGAACTTTTTGAAGACGTTCACCCTCACCAGCAGCGTCACGAGCACGGTCGGCCAGTTGCTCCCACAATGGTGGCTCTGGGACCGCGCCTCCCGGCGGGGTTTGACGAGGCATTACTGCGCCTCAGGCTCTTCCGATTGTTCCACGACTGCCGCAGATGGATCTGCTTCGATGCGCAGAGTCTTTTCGAGAGCTTCAACAAGTGATGCATCGGGAACGAAAGATGCAATTGGCGGCATATCGGCCAAGGATGCAAGTCCTAATTTTTCTAGGAACAGTTGAGTGGTTCCCCATAACACTGCTTGACCAGGACCATTATCACGACCGACAGGTGCGATGTACCCGCGACCATGCAACGTGCGCATGACCGCGTCGGGATCGACCCCGCGAATAGACGCAATTTGTAAACGAGAAATTGGTTGCTTGTACGCGATGATTGCGAGGGTTTCCAACGCTGCACCGGATAGACGAGCGCGTTGTCCGTCGAGAATGAAACGCTCTACATACGGGGCAAGATCTGGATGTGTTTGAAAACGCCATCCGCCTGCAACTTTTGCAATTTGGAAACCGTGACCAGCCGTTTCATATGATTCGGCCAAACGAACACACACTTCTTCAATGCTGGCGCTAGGCACTTCTACCAACTGCGCAATGAGATCTGTGGGAACAGGTTCTTGCGCAACCAGCAGAATCGCTTCTACTGCACGCACCACTTCTGTTGTTACTTCTACGCTCATATCAGCCTTCGTACGTATCTATTTCAAGCGGGCCTGAATGCCCTGGTCCAATGCCGGTCCACTCAACAGTGATGTCACCGAAGCGATCGGCTTGGTCAATTTCGATCCAACCCTGTTTGTACATCTCGAGAAGTGCAAGAAACCGAACCACCACTTCAAGACGTTCCACAAGTCCTTGGGTGATTGCGCGGAACGAACTGTGGCCCATTCGTGGCAACTCGTCCATGAGTTCTTCCACTGCTTCGGCAACGGTGAATCGAATAGGCGACACATGGAACAGATTCACTTCATCACGTGGACGTGGTGTGATGGCCCGAATGAAACCGTTCTGCAGTTTTTCAAGGGTCATACCTTCCAACAGGTCTGGCATGACATCTTCGAAACGTTCATCAGTTCCCGTCGTACGTGCGTACACCCGATCTGCATCATCGACGAATGTGGCAAGAATCTTGGCTACATCTTTGAAGGTTTTGCATTCAAGCAACCTGGCCAAAAGAAGGTCTCGCTCTTCCCACAAGGCGAGTTCTTCATCGAGATCAATACTTTCCTTGCCGGGCAACAGGCGGCGCGCCTTTAGTTCGATGAGGGTTGCGGCAATTAAAAGGAACTCGGTGGCAATTTCAAGATCGAGCTCTTGCATCTTTGACAATTCGGTCAAGTAGGCGTCAACGATGGTGGACAGGCTGATCTCGTGAATATCCACCTCTTCACGCATGATGAGGTGAAGAAGTAGGTCGAAGGGGCCCTCATAGACCGGGGTTGCCACTTCAATTGCCACGGGGTCAATGGTAGTTCTCCTCCCCGTGCAAGGTGGCAATTAATCACGACGAAATAGCGCTCAGCAAGTAGCGTTTCAGCGTGACTCGAGTCCTGTCTTGCATCCAACCCACTGGTTCCGTCCATTTAGGAAACCATCTCGGTGCGCTGGTGAACTGGGTCTCTGGGCAACACGACGGAGACGTGTTCCACGGAATTGTCGACCTTCATGCCCTCACCATTACCGACACGCCTGGGGTGCTGGGCCAACAAACGCTCGACTTAGCTGCAATGTTGTTTGCTGTCGGACTCGACCCCAACGTTGCCACCATCTTCGTGCAGAGCCATATTCATGAACACACAGAGCTGGCATGGATCATGGAATGCACCGTCTCGTTTGGCGAACTCAGTCGTATGACTCAATTCAAGGACAAATCGGCCAAGCGTGAAGGAGACTTCATCTCCGCTGGACTCTTTACATACCCAGCTTTACAAGCCGCAGACATCTTGTTGTACGACGCAGATGAAGTACCCGTGGGAGAAGACCAGCGTCAACATATTGAGATCACGCGCGATATTGCCATTCGTTTCAATCACAGGTTTGGCGACACATTCGTGCTACCAAAGGCAACACACCCCAAAGCAGGCGCACGTGTGATGGATCTACAAGACCCAACATCCAAGATGTCGAAGTCCGCAACCACAGACAGCGGACTTGTATATCTCCTTGACGACAACGCAACGATTGAAAAGAAGTTCAAACGCGCCGTCACCGACTCTGACGGCGTCGTTGCATACGACCGCGATAACAAACCCGGTGTGAGCAACTTGTTAGACATCTTGTCTGCATCGACCGGAACACCCGTGGAGACCCTTGCTGCTCAGTACACCCAGTATGGACCACTTAAGAAAGACACGGGTGATGCAGTCATCGCCTTGGTCGAGCCCATTCGTGCTCGGTACCACGAACTCATGGCGGACCCAGCAGAGTTGACACGGTTGTTGTCTATTGGAAACCAGCGCGCACGCGAGGTAGCAGCGCGCACGTTAGACCGCGCTCACCGCGCCATTGGCCTTCTCCCCCGCATTTAGCAAGCGCTACATATTGTCGGCATTGCGCAACGCCACAGCACATTCATCCGTTGAGTCACCACGCAAAACTTCTAATGTGGGTTCAGAAGAAATGTCGTGCAAGAGGCGCAATCCAATTTCTTCGTGATTCAGATACACACGAAACGATGATGTTTTAGGCCCGACAAGTGTGGCCACAATGCGACCACTCCAACCAAGGGTTGATTCACACTTACCAACATCGTGCAGAAGTGCCGCCGCACGCTCATCTCGGGTTGCATGCGAACGCAGAACATCGAAACGTGCCAGAACCTGAAGCGAATGGCGTTGGTCTCTATTTTGCATACGAGTCCACAATGAGAACTCATCTGGCAACAACACCGCGCGAGCAATACCTAACTGCTCTTCATTGACAGGGTGATTACGGAACGAAGTCACAGCCCTCTTCGCTAGATGAAACACCACTGCCCTACCCCTTTGCTCTCGGGTGAGCATCTCGGTACACCGACATGAGTCTTTCTTGAGAGACCTTGGTGTAAATCTGCGTCGTTGAAATAGTGGCGTGGCCCAACATTTCTTGCACGATTCGTAAGTCTGCACCGTGCTCCAACATGTGCGTTGCGCACGAATGACGCAACACGTGAGGCGACAGTTCTTGGTGAATGCCCGCGGCTAGCCCAGCATCACGCACCACAGACCACGCTTTCTGCCGGTTGAGGCGACGTCCCCTGTTAGTGAGAAACACCGCATCTCGATCTGACGACTTTGCCCAAGTGTCTGGAACCAACATGTCGCGTCCGCCGCTAGCCAAGTAGTCACGAAGATGTGATTCGGCGGTACGACCGAACGGCACCACTCGTTCTTTTGAACCTTTGCCAAAAAGCCGAACGACACGAGAAGACAAGTCAAGGTCGCTTAGATTTAGATCGCAAGCCTCCGAGATACGAGCGCCTGTTGCGTACAAGAATTCCAAGAGTGCTCTATCTCTGAGATTCACTGATTCTTCACCCGTCACTGCCGACAACAAAGACTCCACTTCGTCCAGCGACAACGGCTTTGGCACGCCAGTGGGCACACGAACGCCTTCTACTCGCGCGGCCGGATTTGTGTCTCGCTTGTCTTCGCTTACCAAATGCGCATGCAACATACGAACCGCGGCAAGACGTCGCGCGGTACTTGCAACTGCTTCTCCTTGCGACTGCAAATGGCGAACAAAAGATTCGACGTCGTCTTCAGATGCAGTCAGAACAGTCGCCTTCTTTGTGGACAGAAACTCTTCGTATCTCACCAAGTCGCGGCGATACGAGGTGACAGTGTTACTTGCGCGACCTCGTTCCACAGTGAGCCACAAGAGGAAGGATTCAACCTCGGGAGACGTTTCAATAGCGGGCATCTACGCACTTAGCGTACGAGATGAGGGCGACGCCGCGCAGCCAACAACAAACCGTATGCGGTCTTCGCGTCGGTGATCTCTCCAGAGTCCACCATTTGAAGAGCGCGAGAGAAAGGCACACGCTCCACTGTCATTACGTCTTCTTCTGGCCCGTGCGGTTCGGCATCTCCGTCAACAAGTCCTGTTGCCAAATACACATCAACCGAAGAATCGGTGACGCCGGGAGACGACAAACATGTTCCGAGAAATTCCATCGTTGACGCTGAATAACCCGTCTCTTCTTTCAGTTCCCGAATGGCAGTCACAGATGGCTCTTCGCCTTCAATGTCTCGCATTCCGGCCGGAATCTCTAGCACTAGTGAATCGAGAGTTGCGCGATATTGAGACACCAACACAACGTCTCCAGTGTCTGTTACCGCAACGGTGGCCACGGCTCCTGGAGTGCTGACAAACGTACGTTCAAAAACTTCGCCTTGTGGTGCTTTGACCACTCGACGAATGAGTCGAAACATTGCCCACTGATGAACGACAGAGTCTTCTTGAGTGTGAAAACCACTCGACGGGGACACAGAGACCTACACCGATTGCGAAACAGCGCTGTCGGCACGAGCCAGACGAATATCGCGATTGATTAACGACGCTGCAATGAGCTCACGGAAAAGCGGGTGTGGTCGGTCTGGACGACTCTTGAATTCAGGGTGTGCTTGAGTGGCCACCCAGTACGGGTGATCCTTTAATTCAATGAACTCCACCAAGCGCTTGTCGGGTGATGTTCCGCTAAAGACAAATCCAGATTCTTCGAATCGTGTGCGGTAATTGTTATTGAATTCCCAACGGTGACGATGGCGTTCACTCACCACAGATTCGCCGTATGCGTCTGCAACCTTGGTGCCTGGCTCTAAGACAGCCAAGTAGGCGCCCAATCGCATGGTGCCACCTTTGTCAGTGATATCGCGCTGATCATTCATGATGTCAATAACTGGGTGTGACGATGCTGGATCAAACTCCGTACTGTTCGCGTCGGTCATACCCAAAACGTGACGCGCGTACTCAATGGTCATGACTTGCATGCCAAGACACAAACCGAGACACGGAACAAGATTTTCGCGTGAGTATGCAGCAGCTGCAATCTTGCCTTCAATACCACGCTGTCCAAATCCACCTGGAATAACCATTCCGTCGAGTCCGTCTAGGCGCCCTCCTGCAAGTAGGCCCTCAACATCTTCTGCCTGAATCCAATCGATTTCTACTTTTGCACCGTGATGAAAACCGGCGTGCTTCAAACTCTCGACCACCGACAAGTAGGCATCTTGAAGTTCCACGTACTTGCCGATGAGTCCAATTCGAACCGGGCGCACCGCAGCATCGACACGGTTCACCAGTGCTTCCCACTGTGACAAATCGACGTCACCTTCAATGCGCAACACATCGCACGCAACTGTGTCGAGACCTTCTTCGTGAAGAATGAGTGGAAGTTCGTAAATGTTGCGAGCGTCAGCGGCGTTAATGACAGCGTTCGCATCAACGTCACACATGTGCGAAATCTTGCGCTTCAGTCCAGTACTGAGCGGCTCCTCACTTCGGCACACGATGACGTCTGGCTGAATACCCCGCGAGCGAAGTTCGGTAACGCTGTGCTGGGTGGGCTTGGTCTTTTGTTCACCACTGGGGCCAATAAAGGGAACCAATGTGACGTGGACATAGCAGACATTGTCACGGCCGGCCTCGTTACGGAACTGACGAATGGCCTCTAGGAAGGGCAAAATCTCAATGTCACCAACGGTTCCTCCCACCTCTGTGATGACCACATCGGTGTCTTCGGTGGCAATGCGTCGAATTCGCCGTTTGATTTCGTCGGTGATGTGGGGAATGACCTGAACCGTTTTGCCCAGGTAGTCCCCGCGACGCTCGGCAGCAAGGACCGCTTGATAGATGGACCCTGTCGTTGCGTTTGATGAACGGGTGAGATTTTCATCGATGAATCGTTCGTAGTGACCAAGGTCGAGGTCAGTTTCACCGCCGTCGTCCGTAACAAACACTTCACCATGTTCGAATGGGTTCATTGTTCCTGGATCGACGTTGATGTACGGATCGAGTTTTTGCATGGTGACGCGCAAACCACGCATCTTCAACAATCGACCAAGCGACGACGCAGTGAGACCTTTGCCAAGGGAACTTGCAACGCCACCCGTCACGAAAATGTGCTTTGGCATTGCTTCTCCCGCCAACTCGAACTGCTAACGGGATTTCATCATAACCGAAGCGAGGCAACACCCATGCAACGGCTATTTCGGAGTTTTGCGCTTCTTTTTCCCATCAGAGCCTGACGACCCCAATTTTGAGAGCAAGTCCTGGGCATGAGCCAGTGCCGAGTCGTCAGCCACACCACCCGACAACATTCGTGCCACTTCGGCCGGACGTTGATCGGGTGTCACCACGGCTGCAGAACCATAGGTCTTTCCTGCGCGAACAGTCTTTGACACCGAGATGTGATGATGTGCGCTGGCTGCTACTTGAGCAAGGTGCGTGACCGCAAAAACTTGATGATGAACACCAAGTTCTCGTAACGCAGTTGCCACAGCGACTGCTGCTGCGCCACCAATTCCGGCATCGACTTCGTCGAACACCATGGTTCCGGGTTCGCTGATGAGAACTAAACGAAGCGCCAACATAACTCGCGCAAGTTCACCGCCGCTTGCCACCTTGGTGAGTGGTTGTGGTGCACTTCCTGGGTTTGCGGCCAACATGAACACCACAGATTCGCCGGCGGGGTCACTGTCTGCGTCGCCGACAGACACTTGAACGTGTGCGTTTGGAAGAGCCAAAACACGCAGACGCTCTTCTACCTGCGAGGCCAAACCGGCGGCCACGGAGCGGCGGGCATTGCCAACCTTCAACTGCGCCGTTCGCAAGGCCTTCAGTGCCGCTGCCCGCTCTGTTTCCAGCTGGGACACCCGCTCTGCGTAACCCGTGAGTTCGTCCAAACGGCTGCGCGCCTCAGCGCCGAAGGCGATGACATCGGCGAGAGAGTCACCGTACTTGCGCATGAGGTCCCGTAAGAGTTGACGGCGAAGACGAATCTCTTCCAGTCGTTCTGGGTTCTCTTCAACACCTTCGGCGGCACCTCGAACAGTGTGCGCGAGGTCTGTTGCTTCGGCGAGCAATGCTGACAGCCTCTCTGGAACAGAGTCGAGCGAGGTTACCGACGACAAAGCGCGAAGTGCTTCACCCAACGTCTCTACGGCGCCACCATCGTGAGACAACAACGCCACTGCACGTTGCAGTGATTCTTGATGCTTTGCGACGTCTGATAACACGTCCTCTTCGCGAGAGAGCACTTCATCTTCATCGGCAGAAACAATGCGCGCAGTTTCGATTTCGTCGCACTGAAACGACAGAAGATCAATTTCGCGAGCGCGCGATTTCTCGTCGCCACCGAGCGCGCCCAATAAAGCGTCTATCTCGGTAACGGCTTCACGTGCAGCCACAAGCGGCGAACGGTCGATTGCGCCAAAAATATCGAGAGCCTCTCGTTGTGCCGCCGCTGACATCAACCGTTGATGAGCGTGCTGACCGTGGATATCGACTAGTTCTTCACCCAATTCTGAGAGCGCCGCAACCGTGGCCATTCGCCCATTGATGTAGGCACGACTTCGGCCTTCACGATGAAGTGTTCGCGAAAGAATGACTTCTTCTTCTCCGTCGTCACCCATGCGCACAAATCGGGCTTCAACATGTGCTTCGTCGGCTCCGTCACGAATGACTGACGTTTCTGCACGGCGTCCGCACACCAAATTGATGGCCTCGACCAACATGGTCTTACCGGCGCCAGTCTCTCCAGTAAACGCTGTGAAGCCATCGTGAAAAGTGAGACGTGAGGACTCGATAATGCCCAAGTTTTCGATGGACAACTCAACCAGCATTAGCGATCGTTCAACCCAAACTTAGATTTTAGAACATGATGGAACCGTTGCTCTTCGAATCGCATGAACCGAGCAACCTCCTTTGCCGCGCGCACTTCCACAATGTCGCCAGGCTTTAGTGAGTGCACTAAACCACCATCTGTGGCAACGTTGACTTCGCGGTGACCAAGCACTTCAACTCGAACAGGTTCTGACGGGTCGAGCACCATGGAACGGTCGAACAACATGTGCGGTGACACTGGCGTTACCAATACCGCCCGCAGGCGAGGCGACAAGATGGGCCCGCGCGCCGACATTGAATACGCAGTGGAACCCGTGGGCGTAGCAATGATGAGACCATCTGCTGCATAGGTAGTAAATGGTGCACGATCAATGTCGACACCCAGCCTGACCGTGTGCCCAGCTTCTTTCTTTTCAATGACAACTTCATTGAGAGCCAAAATGTTTGCTTTCCGTGCACCATTGGTCCAGATGGATACTTCTAAAAGCATTCGGTCGTCGTATTCGAAGGCTCCGCCTTCAGTGCCTGTATGCCACGCATTGAGGGCATCAAGAATTGACTCTTGTTCAACATTGGCGAGATAGCCCAACATGCCGAGATTGACCCCAATGATGGGAATGGCCGCGCCGTTCAACGAACGCACCGCGCGCAACATGGTTCCGTCTCCACCCACAGACACAAGAACATCGACGGAAGCAACGTCACCGGCGACAACCAGCGAGGATCCAATGGCAGCGAGGTCTGCTTCATCGGCCACAACACCCATGTGGCGCTCATGGGCCCACTCGGCCACGGTCCGCGCAACAGTTAAGGCATCGGGACGAAACCGATGAACTGCGAGCCCAATAGAAGTCATGTCTCACAACCTACGGAAGAGGAATGGCATTCAACGAACATATTCAATGAACATAAGGAATTCGGTGTTGCCTTCCGAGCCCTTGATAGGCGATTCCACAACCCCCACCACATGGCCGCCCAGGGCCTCCACACACTCACGAACGCCTTGTACGGCTTCTTCATGAATGGAGGGGTCCGTGATAACGCCTTTTCCCTTCGAGACCTCTTTACGTCCCGCTTCGAACTGAGGTTTTACAAGAAGAACTAATCCGGGCGTAGGAAATCCCTCTTCTTCCGTCACTGCGCCCGTGAGCGCAGGCAGCACCTTGGTGAGAGAGATAAAAGACAAGTCCGCCACCACTAAGGAACACGGAAATGGAAGTTCGTTGCGTTGAAGCGAACGGACATTCACTCCATCTCGCCACACCACACGGTCATCGTTTTTGATTCGTTCGTGAAGTTGATTTCGTCCCACGTCAACGGCAAACACTCGTTGGGCACCTCGTTGCAGAACGCAATCGGTAAAGCCACCAGTTGAGACCCCCGCATCCAGCACCGATCGTCCTTCAACAGAAAGAGAAAACTCATCAAGAGCGTGCTGCAATTTCTCGCCGCCACGACTAACAAACTTCTTCTCCACAACAACAGCGATGGGTTCGTCAGCTCCCACAAGACGAGACGATTTGTCGGCAAATGTTCCCGACACTGTTACATGACCCGCTTCAATGAGGCGCGCCGCTTCAGAACGACTCTCCGCCAAGCCCCTTTTTACAAGAGCAGCATCAAGTCGAATTCTCACGGTGTCATCGTACTTGTGCGTACCGAGCAACTATGAGACACCGAGAAGATGATCTGCAATCCCTGCCAGCGACGGCGCAACGATGTCGGCATCGACTCCAATGTGCGAAGGCGTCATTCCACTTAACACCAATCCGTAACGACATCCGAGAGTTCGGGCAAATCGACCATCGGTTTCTGGCAAATCTCCCACCATGACTATTGAGTCAACAGCAACGCCGGGACACATCGTGCGAACGAGATCAGCCATAGGTTGATGTGGCTTTCCCGTCACTCGCGCTACAACTCCCGTTGCTTTTTCGATAGCCGCGAGAATGGAACCACCGCCGGGAATGGGACCCTGAGGTGTTGGATAATTCGGATCCGAATTGGAACCAATAAGAGCGGCGCCGGCACGTACTGCGGTGAGTGCATCGGACAACACTTCAAAGTCGAACTCACGATGAAAGCCCACCACAACGGAATCGAAGGGTCCTGCCGCTCTGCGCTGTCGATACGCGACAACTGCTTCAGCACCTGCACGCTCTATCTCTTGAATGAGTCCTTCTCCCCCACACACCAAAACACGCGACCCGGCTGTCACCACCGATGCCGCAGCCATGGCCGAGGTCACCACATCACCTTCAGCAGGAATTCCTATTGACCCCAAGGCATTCACCTGTTGGTCCAACGTGGAGAAGGAATTGTTGGTAACAAACACCACCCGTGTACCCGCCTGGCGAAGGCGAGCCACCGCCTCGACCGAACCAGAAATGGGTTCATGGGCCAACCACACCACCCCATCGAGGTCGCACAGCACAACAGATGCGGTCGGCGTTTTGTTCATAGGCCTCAATCCTGCCACCCTTAAAGGCGTGCCGCGATTCGAACCATTCCCCGCCCTCCGCTACGCCACATCGGGTTCCACCGATATCACCCCGCAAACATCGCCGCCCTACGACGTCTTTGATGAAGACACACGCGCCACGTACGCCGCGACACATGCCAACAACATTGTTCGCGTTGACTATCCAGTTGAAGCCGATGGCACTTCTCGATACGAACAAGCAGCACAGACTCTTAGAACATGGGTCGCCGATGGCGTGCTGTCTGAAGACCCATCACCAACTTTTTCCATCTATCGCATGACCTTCACCGATGACGCCGGTCGTCGTCGCACAACAGTAGGAGTCATTGGTGCACTTGAAGTCGTTGACGAGGGCGCCGGAGGTGTTCTTCCGCACGAACGCACAACGCCAAAAGCAAAAACAGATCGACTCGATCTCACACGTGCAACACAATCCAATCTCAGCCCCGTGTGGGGTCTCTCGCTTACTCCAGGATTAACAGAAGCATTGATAGAGCCGGGCGAGAAAGTTGCCGAGTGCACTGACGAAGACGGCGTGCACCACGTATTGGAACGTGTTTCAGATTCTTCTCGCATTGCTCGCATTAGCGAATTGGTGTCATCTCATCCGGTGCTCATTGCCGACGGACATCACCGCTATGCCATTAGTCGCACATTTCGGGATGAGTGCCGAGCCCAGGGCGGGCCTCGCGATGCCGATCTCACGATGACATACGTGGGCGAACTTGTTCAAGAACAACTCAGTGTTGCTGCCATTCATCGGTTGTATGACATTGACGCCGCATCACTTCTGTCAACACTTCAGACGCACTACACCACAAGCGACGCTGGCCAAGTTGGCACACACACAATTGCCGAGATGGACACACATGGATGTCTGTGTCTTGTGAAACCAGACGGATCTGGCATTTATCTCACACCCAAAGAAGACACTTTTACAGGAGTTCGCGCCCTTGACAGCTCTCGCCTTGAGCATGCACTCGCCTCAACACAGCATGTGGTCACGTATCAGCACGGCGTCAACGAAATTCTTTCGAAGGTCAGTACTGGCGCCTACGGTGCTGCCGTTCTTATTCGGCCTGTGTCACTTGAAGAAATTCGCAGAACGGCAGACACGGGGGAACTCATGCCACCAAAGTCCACGTTCTTCACACCAAAACTGCGCACCGGAATGGTGATGCGCCCGCTTCGTTAACGCACTTAGCTACTTGAAGCGGCGTAGATGCTGCCAATAGCTGCATCGATTGCTGCGTTGAACTCAGCGTCGCTTTGCTGTGCCGAGAGACCTTCGGTGAGCGCACGCGAAAAACTGGCAATGATTCCCTTGTTACGAGACAACTTTGCATTTGCATCGTCACGCGTATACCCACCCGACAATGCAACAACGCGAAGAACGCTCTTATGGGCTACCAGTTCATCGTAGAAACCATCGATGTTGGGCAATGTCAACTTCAACATGACAGGTTGGTCGGCGGGCTGACGATCAAGCTCTGCCAACAAAGCTTTCTTCAGCAGGACTTCGGCTTCACCTTTTGTGGCGCTATTGATGTCAACTTCAGGCTCGATGATGGGCACTAGGCCCGCGGCAAGAATTTGGCGACCCACTTCGAACTGTTGTGCAACAACAGCTTCGATTCCAACTGCATTCGCTTCCTTAATAACCGAACGCATCTTCGTTCCAAAGATTCCCTTTGACTTTGCCTTTGCAAGAAGGTCGTCAAGGCCAGGGTTTGGCTTCATGACCTGAACATCGTTCTCTTCGTCTGCAAGACCTTTGTCAATTTTCAGAAATGGAATGACTTTCTTCTGCGACCACAGATACTCAGCTGCGCCCATGCCTTCCACTTCGCGGTCCATTGTTCCCTCGAACAAGATTGCGCCCAGCACGCGCTCGCCAGTAAACGCGGGGCTGGTCATCATGCGCGAGCGCATCTGATGAATGAGAGCGAACATCTCTTCATCACCGGAGTAGGCGCTTTCTTCAATGCCATACAACTTCAACGCCTTGGGTGTACTTCCACCACTTTGGTCGAGTGCTGCAATAAAACCTTTTCCGTCGCGCATGCGGGTGAGTTGCTCGTTATTCATGGGGTCCTCGTACTTTCGCCGAGGTCAACACTAGTCAGGCATCAAGAAAGGCCGAGAGATCATCTGCGACGGAATGAATGGCTTTTCGTACCTGAGCCTTGCGGCGCATAGGTGTAATGACATGTGCCACAACCTCGGTTCGGCTTGCCACAGATGCGCCAGACCGGAAGAAGCGTCTGCGCACGAAACCAATGACACACACCTGTGCTCCGATTTCCACCACTGATGGAACACCCTCTACGGACACAGGCACAGTAACGCGACCATCATCGATGTCGGTGAGAAGGTCAAATGTTGAGACCACTGAATCGTCGGACAGTTCACGTGTCACCAACGACGATGTCACTTCACCAACGAGAACAACCCGATTCAGGCCTTCTGATACTTCTTCTTTGGACACTGCATCCCCTTTCGTTGGGATGCGTGTGTGCCTTTATGCGCCCAGCGTGGAAAGGCGCTCTGCGACGTCGACGAATTGCGGATCAAATGATGCGATTCGTTCGAAGAATTGACGCGCTTTGATGATGTTTCCTTGACGGTCGTAGAGGTCGGCAATCACGAACCATTGACGCAAGTGGTATTCGGCCGGACGTTTCAGGTCGCCAGCAGCCTTCGACAACAAGTCGAGACCTTCTTGCAACATTCCGCGGTCAGCGTATGAACCAGCCATCACAATGCGACCTTCAGCCAACAATTCTGGATGCGGAGAAGCATCTGCCAATTCACGCCAATACTTCTCAACCATCTGATGATTACCAAGCGCTCGATGGCAATCTGCAATGACGGCGTGATTGAAGATCCATTCGGGATTCAGACGTACTGCAATTTCAAGTTCTGCGAGCGCACGCTTCCATTGTCCTGCGCGATACAGACAAAGCCCCAACATTTCATGAACTGCAGCAACGTCGGCGTATTCCTTCGACATTGGATTCAGAATCTTGCGCGCATCTTCGTAACGATGTGCTTCAAACGCCTGCAGTGCTGCTTCGTACCGCTTTAGTGCGCGAACTGATGCGCGCGATCCAATTGCGCGTTCAAACTCTTCCACCACACTGTCAAGTGCGCGCACCTCTTTGCGACCACCCTTTTGTGTACGCCCTGTTGCCTTTGCACGAATGCCACTGGGGCGACGAAGTGGACGTGTTGACCCTTCATCAACCCACTCCTCGCGAGAGCGCTCTGGTGGCCCAGACATCTCGCCCGTTGTACGACGGCCACCCGTTCGCATGCTGACTTCGTCGGAACGACGTTGCGCAGCCGTACGTGTATCTTCACGACGCGGTCTGTCGTCATCACGACGTGGACGGCGATCGTCACGATCAAAACTCCGACCACGCGAAGGCCGGTCGTCATCACGACGTGGACCACGACTTGGGCGATCATCATCACGGCGTGGTCGACGATCATCACGATCAAAACTGCGGCCACGTGAAGGCCGGTCGTCATCACGACGTGGACCACGAGACGGTCTGTCCTCATCGCGACGTGGACGGCGATCATCACGATCAAAACTGCGACCACGTGAAGGCCGGTCATCATCACGACGCGGACCACGAGATGGACGGTCATCATCACGGCGTGGTCGACGATCATCACGATCGAAACTGCGACCACGACGCGGACGATCATCATCGCGACGTGGACCACGACTCGGCCGGTCATCATCACGACGCGGACGGCGATCATCACGATCAAAGCTGCGACCACGTGAAGGTCTGTCATCATCGCGACGCGGACCACGAGATGGCCGGTCGTCATCGCGACGGGGACCACGACTTGGCCGGTCGTCACGATCAAAGCTGCGACCACGTGAAGGCCGGTCGTCATCGCGACGCGGACCACGAGATGGCCGGTCATCATCACGACGGGGACCACGACTTGGCCGATCATCACGATCAAAACTGCGACCACGTGAAGGCCGGTCGTCATCGCGACGCGGACCACGAGACGGTCTGTCATCATCTCGGCGAGGCCCGCGCGGACCGCCGGTACCTCGTGAATCGCCGGAGCGGCGTGGGCCTGTCCCCCTGCTGGGGCGGCCTTGGTTGCTCGGACGGCGTTCAGACATAGGCGCGCAAGGCTAGCGAGCCAAGAGCAAATTACCCCGTAAACAAAATAACCCCCGATCCCATATGGGATCGGGGGTTATTCATTCGAATAAATTCGGCGGCGACCTACTCTCCCAGGGGGTCTACCCCCAAGTACCATCGGCGCTGACAGGCTTAACTTCCGTGTTCGGAATGGGAACGGGTGTGACCCTGTCGCTATGGCCACCGAAAATCAATTGTCAATGTGTAGGTGGATCACCCCACAAGGACTCCAGAGCAAGCACGAGCACGTTTTTCAAATAAAGCCCTCGGCCGATTAGTACCGGTCAGCTGAAGGTGTTACCACCCTTACACTTCCGGCCTATCAACGTGGTGGTCTAGCCACGGGCCTTACCAGGTTAACCCTGTGAGAGTCCTCATCTTTGAACGGGTTTCCCACTTAGATGCTTTCAGCGGTTATCCCTTCCGGAGGTGGCTAATCAGCCGTGCCCTTGGCAGGACAACTGACACACCAGAGCTCCGTCCATCCCGGTCCTCTCGTACTAGGGATAGCTTTCATCAAGACTCTTCCGGCTGCGGAGGATAGGGACCGAACTGTCTCACGACGTTCTGAACCCAGCTCGCGTACCGCTTTAATGGGCGAACAGCCCAACCCTTGGGACCTGCTTCAGCCCCAGGATGCGA
>JAJTEL010000014.1 GCA_021299715.1 Ilumatobacteraceae bacterium
GGCTACCACGAACACCTGCAGGCCCATCGCTGACCCGCATCTTCGGAATACCGACACGCTCAATAGGAACTGTGTTCCAAATGTTTGACCCAGCGAGCAATGACACCTGCTCTTCAAGAGTCAATTGGTCGAGAAGGGCTTCCACCCTGGCAGAACGAGTGGCGGGCGACATGTGCAAAACATTACTCAAGTCACCGCTTCCCTCTTTCGGGCGTCACAGGGACTGAGCCGCATCGACCGTAGGCTGTTTGAATGTCTGAAAGCGGGGAAATACTGGCCGAAGCGGTTGCTCGCAGAACCTTTGCCATCATTTCTCACCCCGACGCAGGCAAAACAACTCTCACAGAGAAGTTTTTGTTGTATGCGGGCGCAATTCAAACCGGCGGTGCCGTCAAAGCCCGCGGAGATCGCCGTGCCGCAACATCTGACTGGATGGAAATGGAACGCCAGCGTGGCATCTCTATTTCGTCCACTGTTCTGCAATTCCCCTATCGCGACTGCGTGTTCAACTTGCTAGACACTCCTGGCCACCGTGACTTCTCAGAAGACACCTACCGAGTGCTGTCGGCAGTTGATGCAGTCATCATGGTGCTGGACGTTGCAAAAGGTATTGAACCACAGACGTTGAAATTGTTCGAAGTATGTCGTTCGCAGAATCTTCCCGTCATTACGTTCTTCAACAAGTACGACCGCCCTGGTCGTGACCCGCTGGAATTGCTAGACGAAGTAGAACAACAAATTGGTCTTCGTCCCACGCCAGCAACATGGCCCGTTGGCCAATCGGGCGACTTTCGCGGAGTTATCGATCGCCGTACCGGAAACTTCATTCGCTTCACCCGCGTTGCGCGTGGTGCATCAATTGCACCCGAAGAAATTGTTGACCCCGCAGTTGCCGCCGAAGAAGAAGGAGCGGCGTGGACACAAGCACTCGATGGAATTGGCTTGCTCGACGCCATTGGTGCCGACGTAGACATTGAAAGTTTCTTGGCGGGCGAAAGTACACCAGTCTTCGTTGGTTCTGCACTCACTAACTTCGGCGTGCAAATGGTGTTAGATGCAATTGTTGACCTTGCCCCTGCGCCTGCACCGCGTGCCGATGTCACTGGAGAACTGCGCCCTCTAGAAGCTGACTTCGCAGCATTCATCTTCAAGATTCAGGCCAATATGGACCCCAACCATCGCGACCGCATTGCATTCGCTCGAATCTGCAGTGGCAAGTTTGAACGCGGAATGGATGTTGAATGTTCTCGCACCGCAAAAGCTGTAGGTACCAAGTACGCCACCACCGCTTTTGGTTCCGAACGCGAAACCATTGAAGAGGCATACCCCGGCGACGTAATTGGCATTGTGAACACATCGGGTTTGCAAATTGGAGACACATTGCATGCAGGAAAGTCTGTGTCATTCCCCGCACTTCCCCGCTTCTCTCCCGAAGTGTTTGCTACGGCGAGACCACTTGATTCATCAAAGTTCAAACAGTTCCGTCGTGGGCTACAACAGCTAGACGAAGAAGGCGTTGTACAGGTTCTTCGCGATCCAGACATGGGAGATGCCGATCCCATTCTTGCTGCCGTTGGCCAATTGCAGTTCGAAGTTCTGGCTCATCGATTAGCGCATGAATTCAATGCTCCCACAGAGATTCTGAATGCCGACTACCAAGCCATCCGCATCACAGACAAAGAATCATCTCCCCGTCTGCGCGAAATTGGTGGTATTCGAATTCTTCGACGTAGCGACGATGCGCTGGTCGCGTTGTTCCAAAGTCGCTATCGCCTTCAACGACTTGAATCGGACGAGCCAGCTCTTACGTTGACCCCCATCATTGCGGGCGGGCGCGACTGACATGATTCTCATTGACGCAGAAGGTCTCACCGCCTCGCGTCCTGGTCGCGCGCTTTTCACCAATGTCTCGGTGACAGTCAGCACCGGTGACCGTCTTGGTGTTGTTGGTTTGAACGGGTGCGGAAAAAGCACACTGTTGCGCATCTTGTCTGGCGAATCGGAACCCGAGGCTGGCGTGGTGCGTCGCGGACGCAATGCGCGCATTGGAGTTCTCCCACAGATTCCGCATCTCCCGAACGGCACTGTTCGCGATGCAATTGGTGGCACATGGCAGGCCGAAGCCATGTTGGACAAACTTGGCATGGGCGCTATGGCCGATGCTGACACTCGTGAGTTATCGGGCGGACAACAAAAGCGAGTAGCACTAGCGCAACTTCTTGCGGGTGAATGGGACTGCCTCATTCTGGACGAGCCCACCAACCACCTCGATCTTGATGCCATTTCATTTCTTGAGGAATGGCTTGCGAAATTCACGGGTGGACTACTTATGGTCACACACGACCGACACGTGTTGGACAAAGTCACTACACGTGTATTGGAACTTGACCGGGGCAAGGGTTACATCCACATTCCACAAGGCATCAATGCTGGTTCTGGTTACGCCGCCTATCTCGCTGCGCGTGCCGAACGCGAAGAGAACGCGGCGACTGCAGAACAAATTCGCAAGAACGCAGCAAAGAAAGAACTGGCATGGTTGCGTCGTGGTGCACCAGCGCGCACAGCAAAACCCAAAGCGCGTATCGCAGCAGCAGAAGCACTTATTGCGCAAAAAGCAGACGGCCCGGCACGTCAGGGGGAGCTGGGATTAGACCTGGGTAGCAAACGACTTGGTTCTAAAGGAATTGAGTTTGATGGAGTTGGCTTCTCATGGCCAGATGGCACAACAGTGCTTCGACCATTTACACATGCCTTAGAACCTGGCGACCGACTGGGAATTGTTGGTCCAAACGGTGCAGGAAAAAGCACCCTTCTCGATCTCATCGCAGGACGACTTAGTCCCACTACTGGAAAAATCGACATTGGTCGTACCGTGCAAGTGGGCTACTACGACCAATTAGGCCGAGACCTCGACCTCAGCAAGCGTGTGCGAGATGCCGTTGCGGGCGACAAAGGAAATCCGTCGGTAGAAGACCTGCAACTGATGAAGCAGTTCTGGTTCGATGGCGATGCGCAATTTGCACCTATTGGCACATTGTCGGGCGGTGAACGTCGCCGCTTGCAATTACTTCTCACTCTGGTGGAACAGCCAAATGTGTTGTTGCTAGACGAACCCACAAACGACCTCGACCTCGACACACTTCGCGCACTTGAGGACTACTTAGATGAGTGGCCTGGAATTGTTGTGGTTGTTAGCCACGACCGTGCATTTATCGACCGCACTGTGGAAGAAATCTTCTCCCTTGATGGGGATGGCGGTGCATCGTTGATGGTGGGCGGTGTTGATGCGTGGCTGAAAATGCGAAGTGCGCGACCCGCGCATCAGCGATCAATGCCACAACAACGTCCCAATGCCGCAAAATCACCAACGCGCCCTGAACCTACGGCCTCAAAAAAACCCAAAACAAAACGCAGTCCCAGCACTTTGAACCGTCTTATTGCGAACAACGAAAAAGATCAGGAGAAGCGCAGTAAACGGCGAAGCGATCTTGAAGAGTCAATCATCAAGGCTGGGAACGACCATGAAAAGCTTGCGGCCCTCAGCATCTCCCTTGCCGAAGTGCAAGCCGACATTGAACGATTAGAAAACGAGTGGTTGGAATACACCACTGAGTTGGAAGACTAAATCCATGAGTTCTATTGCTGTTTCTGAATTGGCCTACTCGCCACCAGGTGCAGAGCAGTTATTTTTCGATGTCAGCTTTGGCGTAACAGCCGGCGAACACGCAGCCATTGTTGGACCAAACGGTGTGGGCAAATCCACAATCCTGAAAATTCTCACTGGCGAGTACGAAGCAGACGACGGTGAGTTCAGCATTGGTGGAACTTTTCTGAAAATGACACAGGACGTGGGCATGAGCAAGCCCGACGATGCAGTGCGCGACATGTTGATCGAGGTTGCCCCTACTGCACTTCGTGAAGCAGGTAAGCGCTTGTTCGCCGCAGAAAAAACCATGATGAGTGGCGAAGACGACGGAATGGCATATGCCGAAGCACTAGGCGACTGGGGCGATCTTGGCGGATACGACCTTGAGTCGCAATGGGCTGCTGCTGCGCAACGCAGTGTGAAAACTCCGGTCACCGATTTTGCTACACGCAAAGTGGGTGAACTGTCGGGTGGTGAGCGAAAGCGATTAGTGCTTGACCTGTTATTGAACTCAGGCGCAGATGTGTTGTTCTTGGACGAACCCGACAACTACTTGGACATTCCCACCCGCGCGTGGCTGGAAGACCAAATTCGCACCTGCAAGAGCACCATTCTCATGGTGAGCCACGACCGCTTGCTGTTAGAACGCGTCGCCACAAAAATTATTGCCGTAGAAGGTTCTGGCTGCTGGGTACATGGCGGCTCCTATGCAACATTCCCTGAAGCACGGCAAAAACGCCAAGAACTCTTGGGCGATGACCTCAAGCGATGGAACGACGAAGAACGTCGCCTGTTTCATCACATGAAAATCATGAAGCAACGTGCTGCACAGAACTTTAAGAACGCCACAAAGGCGAATGCCGCGGAAACTCGCTGGGAGAAGTTTGTGAAAGCGGGCCCTCCCCCGCCACCAGTTCCCGATCAGCAGATTTATGTTCGCTTCACTGGAGCCGACTCCGCACGTCGCGTGGTGAAATTTGAATCTGTTGCCGTAGACGATTTGTTCCTGCCGTTCTCCGACGAAGTTCACTTTGGAGAACGTGTGGGTCTTATTGGTCCGAACGGAACTGGGAAAACTC
The DNA here is from genome assembly GCA_021299715.1 of Ilumatobacteraceae bacterium. Classification (GTDB taxonomy): domain Bacteria; phylum Actinomycetota; class Acidimicrobiia; order Acidimicrobiales; family Ilumatobacteraceae; genus UBA2093. Next base: position 4,726 of record JAJTEL010000014.1, read on the forward strand.
ACCTTCTGAACGCTTTGAACGGGAAAACCGAAGGACTAGTGGGCACCATTACGTACGGACCCCGCACATCGGTGGGCATGTTCACTCAAATCAATGACCGCCCAGAGTTCCGCGGGCGCGAATGCATTGACATTGTGCGCGACAAGTTGGTGGATGAGCAGAAGTCGATGGCGGCGCTTGCACGTTATGGATTACGCAACAACGCGCGCCAAGAATTTCAAACGTTGTCAGGTGGCCAAAAAGCGCGACTTGAAATTCTTAGTTTGGAACTGGCGGGCCACAACGTATTGCTGTTGGACGAACCCACCGACAACTTAGACATTGAATCTTCGGAAGCCCTAGAGCGCGCATTAGATGGCTTTGAGGGAACCGTTCTTGCTGTTAGTCACGACCGAACGTTCCTTGCTCGCTTTGAACGCTTTGTCATGATTACCGATGACGGCGATGTGTGGGAACTACCCGACTTTGATGTAGCCATTGCTGGCTTGAGCAGTCCCAACGACCTGTCATCGTTACGACTTGCGAAACCTCTGTGCGATCACGCCAGGTAAATCACTTGTTGGCAACAAAATACAGAACCGGCAATGCCGCACTGAGCACTGCGGCAAGCCCTACAAGTGTTGACGATACTCGCCCACTTGCGTGTTCGCCTAACACAGACTTTCGTCGTGCCAACACCCAAATCATTGCAATGAGTGGTGGTGCGGCAAGTCCGTTCAACATGGCCGACCAATACAACGCACGCAACGGGTCTAGGCCTGCAACATTCATTGCCATCCCCACGCACATAGACGCAACTATCACCATGTAAAACGCACGGGCCTGCGACATCTTCAAGCTGAGCCCTTCGCGCCACCCAAATGTCTCTGCCAGTGCATACGACGTAGAACCGGCAAGAACGGGAACCGCCAACAGCCCTGTTCCCACAATTCCCAAAGCAAACAGATACTTTGCTGCACTTCCTGCCAGAGGCTCTAGTGCCATGGCTGCCTGTTCTGCGGATGCCACCGTGGTAATTCCGGCGTCTCCCAGTGTTGCGGCCGACGTCACCATGATGGCAAACATCACCAAGACTCCCGACGACATTCCAGCAACAACATCACCACGCATGGCACGCAAGTGCGACCCGCCGTCGCCTGTGGTGCCGTTCGCTTCGCCACCGTCTTTCAGTTCTTCCACTTCTTCGCTGGTTTGCCAGAAGAACAAGTACGGAGAAATTGTTGTACCAAACAGCGCAATGAGTGCAGCGATGGTGGTCTTGTTGAATGACACGTCGGGAGTGAACACTCCACCCCACACATTGCTCCATGCAACATCAACAATGAACAAAACAGCGATGTACGACAACAACGACACGCATAACCAACGCAACACCTTTGAATAGCGGTGATACGGGATAACAATCTCCATCACCGCCATGCCGATACCAAACGCAATCACCAGAATCAACTGCGGGATGGGTACCAATAATCGAGTAGCGGCCGCCATGGAACCAAGGTCTGCTCCGATGTTGAAAGAGTTCGCGCCAACAACAAGCACTAACGCCACATACAGAACCCACTTGGGGAACTGTTCGCGAATGAGTGCAGCAAGACCTTTGCCGGAGAACAAACCGAGACGCGCTGTTGCTTCTTGCACCGACACTGCCAAAGGCAACGCAGCGAAGGTTGACCACAGAAGAGAAAAACCAAACGCGGCCCCAACCTGCGAATACGTGCCTATTCCCGATGGATCATCGTCTGCAGCACCCGTAATGAGCCCTGGCCCAACGCGATGAAAATAGCCACGTCCGCCAAGTCGTCGACGATGTGGATGGTGTTCTCTCAACGAGACTTCTTCCACGCAAGACCAGCGAGGACTTCCATGATGAGACGATGCGCAACATTCACGGTGCAATCTGAATGATCGTACGGCGGTGACACTTCCATCACGTCAAAAGCCACGAGTGGAGTTTCAAGTGCGAGACGGCGAAGCGCGCGCAAAAGATCGGCGCTTGTGAGCCCGCCGGGTTCTGGAGTACCAGTTCCTGGCGCGTATGCAGGGTCGAGTGAATCAATGTCGACACTGACATAGAGATAGTCAACGCCATTCATTGCTTCGGCAATTGCGTCGGTCATGACTGCGTCTAGTCCACGGTGATGCACTTCGTCCATCATGTGCCACTTCATGCCTTGCGCTGCCATCCAGTCCCACACGTCTTGACCAGGCCAGTACCCGCGTAATCCCACTTGCACAAAGTTGTGTGGAGAGATTGCACCACTCTCAATAAGCCGGCGCATTGGAGTTCCGTGACTTGCCAGATTTCCATCGATGGTGTCAGCAGTATCTGCATGCGCATCGAAATGCACCATGCCTACTTTTCCGAAGCCGTATTTCTCTGCAACTGCAGTTGCAGATGGCCAGGTGATGGTGTGGTCTCCGCCAATAACAATTGGTGTAATTCCCAAGTTGACAATCTCGGCAACTTTGGCTTTCACATTGTCCAGGCTTTGCTCCACACGACCATGCGGACAGAACGCATCACCTGCATCCACCACTTCTAGATTTTCAAAAATCTCAATGCCTAAGTCCAAATGAAAAGTTCCTGGCTCATACGCCTGAGTGCGTACTGCTCTCGGACCAAACCGAGCGCCTGGTCTGTTGGTCGTACCTAAGTCGAACGGCGCACCCATGACAGCCACATCGGGTTTCCATTCAGCAAGTTGCGCAGCATGGGGAACAAAAGGACGTTGCGCAAACGTAGAAAGACCACCAAAGACATACCCAAGATCGAGTTGTTCTTGATAGCCCGGAGGCAACTCACGCCGAGGTTCGCTCATACGGCAAGCGTAGTCATCACTTTGTTATGCGCGAGCCGAGAAATCGCGCCATTCGTCCTCTGTCCAATGCTGACGCAGTTCGGCTGTAACGAAATCGGCAGTCCACTGCACCATTTCAAACCACGGGAACTCAACGGACATCACTTCGGTGAACGCCATGCCATCCAAAAGAAGCGCAGCGTCGTCAATACCAATAGTGACCGGGTCTCCATCGGCTGGTTGCATTAATCGTGCTTCAAGGTCGGCAAGTTTCGCGATCTCCCAACGAGGATTCGATACTTCTCCCATGACTTGGTCGGCCATAATTCCAAGAATCTCGGTGAGGGCCGTGACGGCGTCACGTTCAAAGACAATTTCTCGCGGCTGAATCACAGTCCCACAGTACTTGTCGAAAACCGACGGCACCACGCCCGATAGCGTTCGCGACATGAGACATTGGGGCGCCACTCACGATGAGATTCAGAGCGCAGTTGTTGGCGACAATCTGTGTCCCACTTCGGCAATCAGTGCAACGCGATGCATCACATTGAGTGCACCACCTGACGCCGTCTTTCCATGGATTCGCCAAATGGGTTTCAAGCGCGCTGGTTGGTACAGCTACGACTGGATTGACAATCTGGGCAAGAAAAGCGCAACTCGTATTCACCCCGAATGGCAAGACATTCACTCCGGATCGAAAGTTCCAGGCGGTCCCATTGATTTCAAGGCAGCGATTGTGGAGGCACCTCATTCCTTTGTACTGCTTATTCAGCCTGCAGGAAAAATAGGGCAACGATTCTGTTTTACGTTGGCCTACGAACTTCGTGATCACCCCCAGGGAACTCGCCTGGTGACACGCATGCGAGCCTCAATAAAGATGCCGGGCGGCAGAATTGCCGAGAGGCTCCTCGCCTTTGGTGATGGAATCATGGTCCGCAAGCAGCTGACCACCCTGGCGCACATGGTGTGTCGATAACGCCTGCTCAGGCTGGTCCTGGGGTGGAGTTCGCCAGCGCTGCGGCAACTACATCACTTTGCAGATCCGAATCTGCTCGGTACCCCATCTCAAAACATCTAATTTTTGAACAGGCCATATTCTCCTTCGCTGGAATTTGTGAATGAGAACCCCACCTACAATTTGGACAACAAGGGAGACGCTGATGGCATCGAAGCAGGAATACCCATTACGAATTAGAGGCGTCTTGGGTTCGCCGTATTCGCTAAAGATGCGCGCTGTATTGCGCTACCGGCAGATTCCATTCAAATGGGTGCCGCAGCATTCCAAATGGGATGACCTGCCTCCGTTTCCTCTTATTCCTGCAATTGCTTTCCCGGATGAAAACGGTTCTTATACAGACGCAATGATTGACTCAAGTCCGCTCATCATGCGCCTTGAGGGAATGTATTCAGAGCGCAGTCTTGTGCCAACGGATGCCGTAGTTGCATTCATTGACTACTTGCTTGAGGATTACGCAGACGAGTGGGTAACGAAGCAGATGTA
>JAJTEL010000006.1 GCA_021299715.1 Ilumatobacteraceae bacterium
GAGTCGGGAATTGAAGCCGCAGATAGCCTCGCATAGCACCACGGGGTGTGGCGCAGCTTGGTAGCGCGCGTCGTTCGGGACGACGAGGCCGCAGGTTCAAATCCTGTCACCCCGACCAGGTTGCAATGAGCCGCTGATGCGGCTCATTTTTTATTTCACGAGTAATTCGGCAATTTGCACCGCGTTCAACGCGGCACCCTTACGCAAGTTGTCATTGCTAAGGAACAACGCCAAACCACGGTTGCCATCAACGGTTTCATCTTGTCGAATGCGACCCACATAGCTGGGGTCCTTCCCTGCTGCTAGCAACGGAGTAGGAATATCTACCAACGAAACGCCAGGAGCGTTTGCAAGAATTTCATGTGCTCGCTTCACCGTAATTTCACGAGAAAACTCAGCGTTTACCGCAATGGAGTGGCCTGTGTACACCGGAACACGTACGCACAAACCTGACACCAACAAGTTCGGAATTTCTAAAATCTTGCGGCTTTCGTTGCGCAACTTCTTCTCTTCGTCTGTTTCGCCTTCACCGTCATCCACCATGGAACCGGCATACGGCAACACGTTGTACGCAATGGTGCGCGCAAACTTCTTCGGAGTAGGAGACGCAACTGCATCACCATCGAAAGTGAGTTCTGCTGCGCGTTCGGTCATTGCACGTGCTTGCACATCGAGTTCTTCTACACCAGCAAGACCACCACCACTGACTGCTTGGTATGTGCTTGCAATCATCTTTAAAAGTCCTGCTTCATCGTGAAGCGGCTTCAAGATGGGCATTGCAGCCATAGTGGTGCAATTCGGGTTTGCAATAATTCCCTTTGCAAGATTGTGCGCAAGGTGACCATTCACTTCACTAACAATCAGTGGAACATCCGGGTCCATTCGAAACGCACTCGAGTTGTCAATAACAATGACTCCGGCTGCAGCAAAACGCGGTGCAAGTTCACGCGACGACGTTGCGCCAGCAGAGAACAACGCTATGTCTAAACCACTGGGGTCGGCCACAGATGCGTCTTCCACCGTGATGGTTCCGCCCTTCCACGGCAATGTGCTTCCCGCTGAACGGGCTGATGCAAAAAACCGAAGTTCTGTGATGGGGAAATTGCGTTCCTCTAACAGCGTTCGCATGACGCTGCCCACTTGACCTGTTGCTCCGACTACTCCTACGCGCATAGGAATTCAGGCTAATGGCAGCGTGCGAGCAGCCACCAATGACTTTTATTAGCCACATCTAAATCACGCTGAGTGACAGGGTTTCCGTTGTAGGTCACAGAGCGTTGTGGGCGACCTGGGTGATGCAATATGACCAACTCGTCGAACTGAACATTCGATGCCTGCAGGAGAGCGAGCACCCGTCGAGGATCAAGTCGATTGGCTTGCCACCCCAAGCGGGTAGACCACCGCCATTGCGACAATCTTTGCCCTGCCACAGGAATTCGCCACAACAGACGCATGACTGCGCCGGCTGGAACAAGAACGACGTCGGCTGGAACCCACGTGCGATAGTTCAATGCAATGTGACCACCAGGCTTCACCACTCGAAGTGCTTCGGTGGTGAGCCGTAATGCATCACTGGCTTTGCAGTGTTGAAGTGTGATGTACGAAAACACTGCATCAACAGAATTGTCGCTAACTGAAATTGAACTGCCATCAGCAATGTGAACAGTGCGAAGAGTGTTCACACGACCAAATCGCGCGACGGTTTCGCGACACCGCTCAAGAAATGCAGCATCGACATCTGTTGCAACAACTGATGAAAACTTGCGAGACAACGCAGAGGTCATACGCCCAATGCCCGACCCAATTTCAAGAACTGACGACTGACCAGCAATTGAATTCCAGCCGAATCGGTCGAGATAAATGTCAACTTCGGCGTCGCCCGTCTTCACAAACTCATCAAGTGTGAGAGAGCTGCCAGTCTGGTTATTGAAGACCCAACCAGTGTCGCGTACTACTTCATCGGCATTTCGTCGCATCTCGGCACGCGTACCAGCAGCACGCCATGGGATGAGTTGACGACGAAGTGCCATGCTTCGAGTATGGCAGGCGAGTTACTTGCGTTCGGGCAATGGTGCCGAATAGGCGGTACCAGAGTCCAAACCAAATGCCGTATGGAGCGAGCGAACGGCCGATTCCATGTCTGCAGATGACACCACTACCGACACACGAATGGTGCTGGTAGAGATCATGTGAATGTTGATGTTGTTGTCTGCAAGAACACGGAACATTTTTGCTGCAACACCTGGGCTGGTTTTCATTCCGGCCCCCACTAATGACACTTTTGCAATGTCTGATTCGTGAGAGACACCTTGTGCGCCAATTTCTTTAGACACTCGCGACACGATGTCTTCTGCAACCTTCATGTCGGCTTTGGGAACCGTGAAAGAGATATCTGTCAGACCATCTTTTGACGTGTTCTGAACAATCATGTCGACGTTGATGTTTGCGTTCGCCAAGTTTTCGAACACTGCCGCAGAAATACCTGGGCGGTCGGGAACACCAAGCAACGTGACTTTGGATTCACTTGCGTCGTGCACGACACCAGAAATGATTGGTTCTTCCATGGAGGATTCTCCTTGTGACTTTTCCACGCTGACCCATGTGCCGTGTTCCCAAGTGAAACTGGAACGAACATGAATGGGAACGTTGTGATTACGGGCGAATTCAACTGAACGAAGTGCGAGAACTTTGCTACCTACTCCGGCCATTTCAAGCATTTCGTCAAACTGAAGATGCGACAGCTTGCGCGCTTGAGGCGCAATGCGCGGGTCTGCGGAAAAAACTCCGGTGACGTCTGTATAGATTTCGCACACGTCGGCATTCAATGCGGCAGCAAGCGCAACTGCTGTGGTGTCACTTCCGCCACGACCAAGTGTGGTGATTTCTGAGTCGGTGGAGACGCCTTGGAATCCGGCAACCACCACAACTTTTCCTTCGGCAAGAGCATCGCGAACGCGATCACCCTTCACTTCAAGAATTTTTGCTTTGGTGTGAATGGTGTCGGTGATAATGCCCACCTGCGACCCCGTAAAACTGACGGCCTCTACGCCCACCCCGGCAAGGGCCATTGACAGCAGTGCCATAGAGATTCGCTCACCGGTCGTGAGCAACATGTCCATTTCGCGACCCGGATGTATATCGGAGACAGCATTGGCAAGACCCAGCAGGTTGTCGGTGGTTTTCCCCATGGCCGACACCACCACAACCACGTCGTTTCCGTGCTTGCGCGTAAAGGCCACATGGTCGGCAACGGACTTAATGCGGTCGGGGTCAGCTACCGAAGTGCCGCCATATTTCTGAACGATGAGAGCCACTGTTGTCAAAGGCTACCCCTGTGCGACTAACCTGCCGACTTCGTGGGAACAGATAAAAGAGCACGCCAAAAAGCCAACCGAGATCGCGCACGCCAAGAGCGCATCCGCAAGCAAAAGATGACCAAGGTCCGCAAACGCGGCGTGATTCTCGGCGTGGGCATCCCCGCCATTGTTCTTGCTCTCTTCCTCATTTCTCGTCTCGCCACTGGTGACGACGCAACCGTCATCTCTGCAACCACTGCTCCTCCTGTCTCAAACTCAGCAGGTGTTGCTGAAGGCGAGACAGAATGTCCCAAGGCCGACGGAACCCAAGAGAAAGTGGCGTCATTTGCTTCGCCAATGAAGAAGTGCATTGATGAGTCAAAGTCGTATTCCGCAACATTCGACACCACCGAAGGCGAAATTGTTGTTGAACTCAATACGGCGTCAGTACCAGGCACCGTGAACAACTTCGTTGCGCTCTCTCGCTACAAGTACTACGACGGTTCTGTCATCTTCCGTACCGACCCCAGCATCGACATCATCCAAGGTGGCGGCAAGACCAACACCGACAACCCTGGCTATTCCATTCCCGACGAAGGCGGACCGTTCGCTTACGCTGAGGGTGACTTGGTCATGGCACGTGGTTCCGAGCCCAACTCCGGTGGCGGACAATTCTTCTTCGTTACTGGTCCGAAGGCATCTCTTCTTGATTCGCAAGGCACCTATGTGACCTTTGGAAAAATCACGAAGGGGCTCGATGTTGCTAAAGCCATCATGGCGCTCCACAAAGCAGACGACAGTGGCCTTGGTGGAGCACCAAGCCGCACCGTCACCGTTAACTCGGTCACCATCACCGAAAAGTAGAACGCCTGCGTTCTTGCGAATGCAGTCCGTGTTGTTAGCCTCGCCGAGTACTCATTCGGGAGGATTGACATGAACAAGATCGGCATTTGTGGCTCAGGAATCATGGGCTCAGGCTTGGCAGAAGTTGCGGCAAAGGCGGGATACACCGTCATTGTGCGCTCACGTAGCGCAGCAACAGCACAGGCCATGATCACATCCATCGAAAAGGGCCTCGACAAGCAGGTGCAACGCGAGAAGATCACCGCTGACGACAAAGCAACCATTCTTGGTCGCCTGTCTGCAACCGACAAAGTGTCTGACCTTGCCGATTGTGATCTTGTCATTGAGTCGGTTGTTGAAGATCTGGATGTAAAGAAAGCACTCTTTGCTGAATTGGACAAAGCAGTAAAGCCAAGTGCAATCTTGGCAACCAACACCAGCACATTGCCTGTTGTTGAAATGGCAATGGCCACTGGTCGTCCCGACAAGGTGTGCGGCATTCACTTCTTTAACCCTGCAACAGCAATGCCATTGGTTGAAGTTGTTCGCCCCATCACTGCATCAGACGAAACAATCGCTGCAGCAAACGACTTCACCGCAAAGTGCGGAAAGAACGGCGTACAAGTTAAGGACCGCGCAGGCTTCATTGTGAACGCGCTTCTCTTCCCGTACCTCAACAATGCAATTCGCATTTGGGAAACCGGAACCGCATCGATGGAAGACATTGACACCGCAATGAAGGGCGGCTGCAACTTCCCCATGGGTCCGTTTGCCCTTCTCGACCTTGTTGGCCTTGATACATCGCTCGCAATTTTGGACGCCTTGTACGCAGAATTTGCAGACTCCAACTATGCCGCCGTACCAACGCTGCGTCGTCTTGTTGCTGCAGGAAAACTTGGCCGCAAGAGTGGCGAAGGCTTCTACTCGTACTAACCCATAGTCTCGGTGTCGTGAAGACGCCAACCGACTGCAGGTGGAACTTTCCACCGTCACACAAGTGGCCTAGTCGCGACTTCATTATTCCTGGTGCAGATCTTGAACCAGACACGTTGCTGTACGCATATGCACACGGATTGTTCCCCATGTACGCAGAAGGCGAGCTGTGGTGGTGGTCTCCTGTTCACCGTGGAATCATTCCGATCTTCGGATTCCACGCGTCGCGCACCTTGAAGAAAAACGTGCGTAGGTTTACGTGCAGTGTGAACACTGACTTTGAAGGAGTCATGAAAGCATGCGCGGCGAATCACTCAGAAGGTGAATGGATTACTCATGAGTTCATTGATGCCTACAGCCGTCTGCACACACTTGGTCACGCGCACAGTGTTGAAGTACGAGATGCCTCCGGAGACTTGGTGGGCGGTGTTTACGGCATTCGCATCAACAACTTCTTTGCCGGAGAATCCATGTTTCACACCGAGACCGACGCATCAAAAGTGGCGCTGTTGTACTTAGTTGAGCTCATGCAACTAGACGGCATGTTGTTATTCGACACGCAATGGCTGACCGACCACCTTGCCAGCCTTGGGGGAATTGAGATTCCACGTCGGGAATACCTAGAACTTCTGGCGTCAGCAGTGGCTGAATAGCCCATTTTTGGTGTCTTTCCGTGCATCTCGTTGCCATACTTGACCCGTGACAGACGCAAGCACTCCCCGCCGCGATGACCCGTGGTTAATGCGCACCTACTCGGGCCATTCCACTGCCGCCGCGTCCAACCAGCTGTACAGAACCAACCTTGCAAAAGGCCAAACAGGTCTGTCCATTGCTTTCGACCTTCCCACCCAAACGGGATACGACCCCGACCACATTCTCGCCAGTGGCGAAGTTGGAAAAGTTGGTGTGCCTGTGTCCCACCTTGGGCACATGCGCACACTTCTGAACTCCATTCCGCCAGGAAAAATGAATACGTCTATGACCATCAATGCCACTGCGGCATGGATGCTTGCGTTGTACGTTGCAAACGCACGTGAACAAGGCGTGTCGTCTCACGAACTACGCGGCACAACGCAGAACGACATCGTGAAGGAATATCTGTCGCGAGGAACATACATTTTCCCACCGGCCCCATCGAAGCGTCTCATTGTTGACATGGTGGCATGGTGTGCACAGAATGCTCCGAAGTGGAACCCCATGAATGTGTGTTCCTATCACTTGCAAGAAGCAGGTGCTACACCTGTTCAAGAAATTGCATATTCACTCGCAACCGCAGTTGATGTCTTGGACGCGGTTCGTGCAAGTGGTCAAGTAGACGACGAACAGTTTGATCAGGTGTTCGGATCAATTTCATTCTTTGTGAATGCTGGCATTCGTTTTGTTGAAGAAGTGTGCAAAATGCGCGCATTCACTGAATTGTGGGATCGCATTGGTCGTGAGCGCTACAACGTTACCGATGCAAAAGCACGACGCTTTCGCTATGGCGTTCAAGTGAACTCACTTGGACTCACTGAAGCACAACCAGAGAACAACATTCAACGCATCGTGTTGGAAATGCTCGCTGTCACACTTTCCAAAAAGGCTCGTGCACGAAGCGTGCAGTTGCCCGCATGGAACGAAGCACTGGGACTTCCCCGCCCGTGGGATCAGCAGTGGTCTCTTCGTATGCAGCAAGTGTTGGCATTCGAATCCGATTTGCTTGAGTATGAAGACATCTTTGACGGCTCGAAAGTAATTGAAGGTCGTACCGCAGAACTTCGCGATGCTGCGTGGGCAGAGTTTGAAGAAGTCATGTCGTTGGGCGGCGCATTCAACGCAGTCGATGAATTAAAAGGTCGTCTCGTGCGATCAATGGCCGAACGCACTCGTCGTATTGAATCTGGCGAACAAGTGGTTGTTGGCGTGAACTCGTACACCGAATCTGAAGACAGCCCACTTGCTACTCCTGGCAACATCTTGGTGGTAGACCCCGCTGTAGAAACAGAAATGATTGCCGACGTCGAAAAGTGGCGTTCAGCGCGCGATGCAGCCCGCGTTCAATCAGCACTCACCCGTCTGCGTGATGCCGCAGTCTCGGGCGAGAACATCATGGAGCCATCCATCGAGTTGGCAGAAGCAGGCGGAACCACAGGTGAGTGGTCACAGGTGCTTCGTGAAGTATTTGGTGAATTCCGCGCGCCCACTGGTGTTGGCGCTGCTGTAGGTCGCCGAACAAACGCTCTGTCCGCTGTGGCGGACTATGTACGAACCATTCCTGGTGGACCCCCACGATTCCTGGTCGCAAAGCCAGGACTTGACGGCCACTCCAATGGCGCCGAACAAATTGCAGTGGCGGCTCGTGATGCTGGCATGGAAGTGGTGTACAGCGGCATTCGTCTCACACCCGAACAAATTGTTGCTAGCGCTCGCGATGAAGACCCGGACGTGGTGGGCCTGTCCATCCTGTCGGGTTCACACCTTCAATTGGTCCCCGATGTTGTTCGTCGTCTTCGCGCAGAAGGCGTTGATGCGCCTGTCATTGTCGGCGGAATCATTCCCGAAGAAGATCGAACTCGCTTGGCAAATGAAGGCGTTGCGGCGGTGTACACGCCAAAAGACTTCGACATTGCCCGCATTATGCGCGAAGTGGCCGAATTGGCTGCTGCACACCGCAACAACTAATTCGCTCATTTGGGGAATGATGAACTCCTCTCGCGTGTTTCATTCAACATGAGCATTTACTCCACACCTATTTCAACTCTCGACGGCCAACCGAACGCATTGTCGTCTCTTGAAGGAAAAGTCACTCTTGTAGTGAATGTTGCAAGTAAGTGCGGCCTTACCCCTCAATACGAGCAACTTGAGCAATTGCAAAAGAACTATGCATCACGTGGGTTCAGCGTGATTGGTGTTCCTTGCAACCAGTTCCTTGGCCAAGAACCAGGTACTGCAGAAGAAATTGCAACGTTCTGCTCGTCAACTTATGGCGTTACGTTTCCACTCACCGAAAAGATTGAGGTGAACGGAGATAATCGTCATCCGTTATACGAATCTCTCACTCCAGTTGTAGATGAAGAAGGCGTCAATGGCGACATTCGTTGGAACTTTGAAAAGTTCCTCGTCGGTCGTGACGGTTCGGTCATTGCACGTTTTCATCCAAAGACTGCACCCGATGCAAGTGATGTCATCGCTGCAATTGAAAGCGCGCTGTAAAAATCTCTAAGCGTGTTCGCGCGCAATAAACGAATCGAGAGCAGAACCGCTCTCGAAACTCGTGATAAGTGCGTAACGCGGGAAGTCGTGGTTGTGAACAACAACGTGCCACAGACGTTGCGTGTCCACTACAAAACGTGCGCCTTTGCTGAGTGGCACACGACGCTCTGTTGAAGGGTCTGGCAATCCGTCGGGGCCATTGTCCATCAGCAACATATAGCTGTCGGGACTATCGGTGAGTTCTAGCCACGTACGTACAACCCAGCCTTCATTTTCAGGGTTAAAACGGTTGTTGTCGTCGCGGTGAATAGAGCGAATTGCTTGGTCACGATCTTGTGGCTCAAGTTTGATAATTCGCACGCGCCCAAAATTCGCGCCAACAGATGACACATAATTTTTCAACGTTGGGGCAAGCGCAGCGTTTGATGTCCACTCGGCGTCTTTGTCTGTTTTTCCTTTGTCCCAGAAACCACGACAATCGAGTTGTCCATCGGCAGATGCAAGTGGAGCAAAGTTTGTATCGCCACCACTCTTCCAATCGAAGTACTCCAATGACTCCCACTCATGCGCTGGCACATCGAACGGCGCTGGCTTCAGTGCGACAAACCCGGTCTCGGACAAACAGTCGAGACGCACGTGTGGTGTGTGCAATGGAATTGCAACGGACCAATGCTCTTGCGTGGGCCAGAAGGTTGTGGTCATAACTTCAGTGTAAGTACGAATGCGACGCCATGTGGTCATGGTGGCATGGTTGTTGTGGCACCAATTGGTACGAAACCGTTGCTGGGAGGGAGTAATAGCTCTGTCCCTGCAGATACACGGTCGGGATTTTTGATCTTGTTCAGCTCGACCAGTGCCGGGGCACTGAGATTGAACTTCTGAGCAATTGCGAACAACGATTCACCAGACTGCACCACATACTTGCGCAACTCCCCCGCAACGGTTGTAGTAGTTGCCACGGCCGTTGTGGTAGCGGCCTGTTGTGTGTCGGGTGAGTCATCTGAGCCACCATCGGTGAGCAGGCCAGAAATAACAGCAAGAAAAACAAAAGCGCATGTACTCCACAACAAATACATATGGAGACGTGTGCGCAAGAACATTCCTGCCATGTTAGGTCGGTGTGGCATATGTCGTGTGTGCGCCCCACTGCACTCTCTTGGGCGAGACTGTCCTAACCTAAAGACCCGTGACTAACGAGACTCGCTCATACCCAGGAGCCAGAACCCCCGACCGTACCCGTCGGGTTGATGCCGACGGAGTGGGTATTGCAGTACATGAATGGGGTAAAGAAAGCGACCCCGTGGTTTTCCTTGTGCACGGTGGGTCAGACTTTGCACGCACCTTCGATGTGTTCGCCGCGAAAATTGCCGATGCCGGCTGGCGCGCCGTGGCGTGGGACCACCGCGGGCATGGAGACAGCGATTACGCCACTCTCTATAGCTGGGATGCCGATATCCGCGATGCGCTGGCAGTGATGACCAGCACAACATCTCAACCAGCACCGGTTGTTGCGCACTCCAAAGGCGGTGCACTCATGATGCAGTTGGCCGAAGCAAGCTCGTACCGCGTATCAAAAATGGTGAACATCGATGGCATGCCCAGCAAACGTCGTATGCCAGACGTACCCGACCATGACCAGTCACGTCTCCTAGCTGGAGAAATTGGTTCGTGGCTTGACTACCGCCACGACGCACCTACAGCAATTCGTAAACCGGGAACATTGGAAGACCTTGCGCAACGTCGCGCAAAAATGAATCCGCGACTTTCTATTGAATGGCTCGAGTACTTGGTCACTGTGGGTGCTCGTCACGACAGCGACGGATGGCGTTGGAAACTCGATCCCACCATGCGCTTCGGCGGTTTCGGACCTTGGCGCCCCGAGTGGAGTGCACTGCGCATGGCATCTTTGACCATGCCGTTCCTTGGTCTCCTTGGAACAGTGGACGAACCAATGGGTTGGGGTGCACGCGCTCGCGATGTGATGCCATGGATACCGCAAGGTGGACGACTTGAAGTTTTAGAAGATGTTGGTCACTTCATTCACATTGAAGAACCAGACCGTGTCAGTGCAATGGTGTTGGAGTTCTTGTCGTGAGCACAGTTCATCTTCAACACAATCGCGTCACATTGGCTCTTCATTGCATTAAAGAAGGAACTGGACGACCACTACTTCTCTTACACGGACTCAGTGAGTCAGCAGCCAACATGTCCTCTCTTCGTGTGGCGTGGAATGGGCCAATTTGGGCACTTGATTTCACTGGTCACGGCCAATCATCGGTGCCACGCGGTGGTGGTTACTCGGCAGAAATCTTGATGGCCGATGTAGACGTAACGCTTCGACACATTGGTGAAGCCACCATTGTTGGACGTGGACTTGGTGGATATATCGCATTCCTCATTGCGGGTGCACGACCACAGCTTGTTCGCGGCGCTGTCATTATGGATGGTCCTGGGCTTTCGGGTGGTGCAATTCAGGCAACATCATCATCTGAAATTGCCATTACAGATCGACCCGGAACAACGCCAGACCCGTGGGCACTTATTGAATTATCTCGCGACGCTAGACCGCCAAATTACGCAGTCACATTCGTACATTTGGCTACCACAGGTTCATCGCTAGATGAACCAATTGCAGTCACCTGCAAGGTCACACCCCCATGGGTGGAAGCAATACGTGCCGAACCAGGCGTAATGACCGATATCTCTATGCAAGACGCGTTAGATATTTTTGCTGCTTCTTAAACCGTTCGGTCGGTAACTGCAACAGCAAGTTTTTCTAGTTCTCTGCGCGCATCTGACGTCAGTCCTACAAGTGCCGTAATAGCTTCATCGCGTAGCGTCACAATGAGTGCTTCGGTTTTCTCTAACGCCTTTGTGTCGAGAAGAACATTTTGAATTGCTTCAATGTCTTCTGGCGAGAGTTCCCGTTCTCCCACTCGCTGAAGAATGCTGAGTTCTTGCGGATTTGCATTCTGAAATGCGAACGACAGCAATGCAGTTGGCTTTGCTTCGTGAAAATCTCCGCCCACTGATTTACCGGTGACAGATTCATTTCCGAATGCACCAAGAACATCGTCGCGAAGTTGAAACGCTGTTCCTAATGGAATGCCGTATGCCGACAAAGTGTGAAGCAGTGCTTGCGCATTCTCGGCATGTGCCGCCATTGCACCAATGTGCAACGGCCGTTCAACGGTGTACTTCGCCGTCTTTAAGCGCGACACGGAATGTGCATGTTCTACGGATCGTTCGCGAAGTGCTGAACCGAGAGTGTCGAGATACTGACCAACGTTCATTTCAAGGCGCAGTTCGTTCCAATAATGGCGCGCCTCGTTCGGGAGTTCTTTCATAAGAAAGTCAGCTAGTGAATAGGCAATATCTCCAATAAGAATTGCTGATCCTTCGCCGAACCGTCGAGACTCGCCTGCCAATGCATCTTCTTCGTGATAGCGCGCGAGCCGTCTATGAGTGGTCTCGTGTCCACGACGAGTATGGGCATCGTCAATAACATCATCGTGAAATAACGCAAATGCATGCAACATCTCAATTGCTGCACCAAACGAGTGATGGCCCGTCTCTGCTGCATCACCACCAGCAGCAACCCAACCCCAATGAAGAAACTGTGGTCGCAATCGCTTTCCACCCGATAACACCAACACTTCAAGTTCGTCGAAAACTGTGGCTAGTTGGGTGTTCACGGCCTGCCATCGATGGCGTTGGTCGGTGAGAACATGACGAAGGGCCGTGTCGACCTCACGAATGATGAACGAGTCAGTACTCATTCGTCATCATCATCAAAGTCGTCATCATCGTCATCGTCGTCAAATTCGTCGTCGTCTTCATCAAAATCATCGTCGGTAAAAGAAGTTTGTGAGGCAAGATCTGCGACGAGCGCGTCGACTGTCATTTGTGCTGAAGAGATTCGTTCATTGCACCACGTAATGAGATACGAAGCGCGCTCTACTTTGGCCGACAGCACATCTACATCTATTGAGTTGGAATCGAGTTCAGACAGAATTGATTCCACTTCGCGCATTGCTTCGGCGTAGCCCGATGGTTCTGCAGATTGATTCTTCTTTGTAGCCATCAGGACTTTCCTTCTACTCGGCTTGTAATTGATCCTTGTGCGAGAGATGTCACGAGAACATCTCCGTCAGATACTTGGTCTGTAGACCGAACAACATTTCCATTGCTATCGCGTGTAATGCTCCACCCACGCGCCATAGTGACCGCCGGATCAAGAAGTCGCACCGTTGCAGCCCGCATTTCAAGAATTTGCTTCTGTCGTTCTAAAGCATTTCGTGGGCGTGTGGTGAGACGTTCAACAGCAAGAGCGACACGATTGCGCGCGCGAAGTAACGAGTTCCCGGTGAGAAGTCGTAATTGGTTCTGTGC
This sequence comes from Ilumatobacteraceae bacterium, assembly GCA_021299715.1. GTDB lineage: Bacteria > Actinomycetota > Acidimicrobiia > Acidimicrobiales > Ilumatobacteraceae > UBA2093. Next base: position 12,657 of record JAJTEL010000006.1, read on the forward strand.
AGATGCAAGATCTGACAAGAAGTCTTCTACGAGTGCAATAACTGCTTGCGCGCACGCTGTAGGAGTTTTGTGAGCGGTATGCGCCATGACGTCGGCGATGCTTGTATCTATTTGGTGGCCAAGGCCAGTAAAAACAGGATGACGACATTGAGAAATTGCAAGAGCAATACGTTCATCATCGAATGCGGCCAAGTCACTCTTAGAACCGCCGCCACGCATGAGCAACACCACATCAATGTCGTCACGGCGAGACAACGTGTTGAGAGCCGCCACAACTTGCGGCGGAGCGTCATCGCCTTGTACTCGAACATCGATAAATGAAACAGAGAATCCATACCCAGATTCCAGAAGTTGACGTTCTGCATCTGCCCACCCTGCAGCCTGGCTAGACGACACAACACCAAGACGAAGCGGAACAAGGGGCACAGGCCGACGCTTATTTAGTTTGTGGACGCCTTTTTCCAAAAGTGCCTTCAACAGCGCTTCACGTTTTGCAGCGACATCGCCAACCGTGAATTGAGTGTCGATGTCTTCAACCTTGATGGAAAGTTTTCCAAACGGCGCGTAATAGTCGGGGATGCCATAGAGACGAACCCGTAGTCCGTCCTTTAGTTCTAAACCTTGTTGACGAAGTTTGGTTTGAATTGCGCGAAGATTTCCGGCAAACAAATTGATGTTGGCTTGCGCTTTTTTGCCATCAACATTTTCAATGAGGCTGAAATACAAGTGAGGATTCGGCTTCTTTAGGCCCTCAATCTCGCCTTCTATCCACACGCCACCATCGAACGCAGACGACAACAATTGATTCACTACTTCGGAGAACTGACCAACAGTGACCGCAGGAACTCCGTTGATGTAGTCGATGTCCATTGGCATGTTCCCTACTCTACGAAGTTGGTGTTGCAGAGCCGAATGATTCGCCAGCGCGCACTTGTGAGGCGTACGCCCCATCACGAGCCATCAATTCGTCGTGTGTCCCCTGCTCGACAATCGAGCCACTGTCAAGAACGACAATGCGGTCAGCATCCTGAATAGTGGTGAGACGGTGAGCGATGATGAGTGCTGTGCGACCATGCAATGCGGCGTCCAACGCTTCTTGAACGAGTGCTTCGTTCTCGTTATCGAGATGACTGGTGGCTTCGTCCAGAATCATGATTGCGGGATTCTTCAACAACATGCGAGCAATAGCCAGACGCTGCTTCTCCCCACCCGACAGTCTGTATCCGCGTTCGCCAACCAAAGTTTTGTATCCGTCCGGCAGTGCATGAATGGTGTCGTGAATTCGTGCAGCCTGACACGCCGCCACCACTTCGTCGTGCGTGGCGTCTGGACGTGCATACAACAGGTTCGATTCAATGGACTCATGGAAGAGATGCGGATCTTGCGACACCACTCCGATGGCATCGTGAAGCGAATCTCCCGTGAGATCTCGAACATCACGACCATCTATTCGCACAGCACCGGAAGTGACGTCGTACAGGCGCGGTACAAGTGACGCCAAAGTGCTCTTGCCAGAACCACTAGCCCCCACAACGGCAACAGTTTCACCAGCGGCAATTCGAAGCGACAGCCCCTTGATGACATCAACATCCGGGTCTCCTGAGTGAGAACCTGGTGTTTCTAGTGAAGCAACAGACGATGTAGAGGCTGAGGGGTACCTAAACACCACATTGTCGAATTCAATGTCACCGCGCGCGTCAACTAGATCGACGGCACCAGGACGATCAAAGATTGCTACAGGAGCATCTAACACTTCAAACACGCGATCGAACGAAACGAACGCTGTCATGACCTCGACACGGGCATTTGTAAGTCCCGTTAGTGGCTGATAAATACGAGTGACCAGCGCAGCCATTGCTACAAGGGTGCCAGTGCTGATGGTTCCGTTCACCACCATGTGTGCACCCACACCGTAAATGGCTGCAGCACCCATTGCACCCACCAATCCGAGCGCAACAAAGAACACACGCCCGTACAACGCAGACTTAATGCCACTGTCTCGAACTCCACCTGCACGCGACGCAAACGTTGCAACTTCGCGTTCACGACGTCCAAACAACTTCACGATGATGGCTCCGGCAACATTGAAACGTTCGCTCATTTGTGTGTTCATTTGGGCATTGAGATCCATCTGTTGACGCGCAATGGCACCTAACTTCAACCCGACTCGTTTCGCTGGTGCAATGAACAATGGGAGAACTACGAGAGCAAGAAGCGTGAGACGCCACTCCAGCACAATCATTGCTGTCAGAGATGTAACAAGTACCACCACATTTGACACCACACTTCCCAAGGTAGATGTCACTGCAGTTTGTGCACCCACTACATCTGAATTCAAACGACTGATAAGAGCACCCGTTTGTGTGCGAGTGAAGAACGAGATGGGCATTCGTTGAACTTTGTCAAACAATGCAACACGTAAGTCGTAGATGAGACCTTCACCAATGGTTGAGCTGAGCCACCGCTGCATGATGGCAAGCACCGCATCGCCAATGGCTGCCAGAACTAGGAAGATTGCCAGTGTTGTAATGAGACCCTTGTTGTTCTCAACAATGGCCTTATCGAGAATTGCACGGAAGAGAAAAGGTGGAGCCAACGCCAACAAGGCCGATGCAACGATGGCCGACAAAAAGCCAATGACATGCCATTTATATGGTGCCGAAAACTGCCATGCACGACGTAGCGATTCCCGCTTCATCCGCGCGCCCTTGACAGCATCGGCATCACCCGGAAGAAGCATGTGTGGACCCATTCGCACCCTGATGAGGCTACGGGCATCTCTGCCCCTAGTGTCTGTAGACGTGCGTCGTACTCCCCTCGTGTCCATTGTGATAGTTGCTCTTCTCGCTGGATGCGGCGGTGGCACCACATCTTCCGAGACCACCACTGTTGTTGAGACACCAGCAACTGGCGGCACTATTGACTGGAAAGCCTGCGAAGACGACATCGAGTTGAAATGTGCGCAATTTGAAGTGCCCTACGACTACGAAAACCCCGACCTCGGTACATTCAGCCTGAATCTCACAATGCACCCTGCAACAGATCCGGCCCGACGTATTGGGCCCATGCTGGTGAACCCTGGCGGTCCCGGCTTCGGCGGCTCTTATCTGGCTGAAGCGGCAAGTTCATATTTCGGATCGGAACTCATCGAGGTATTCGACATCGTGGGATGGGATCCACGTGGAACAGGCCGCTCCACTCCATCTGTTGATTGTGTTGATAACTACGACCCCTACTTTGCCTACGACCCGTCGCCCGATACCGATGATGAACGCGAACTGGCCATCAAAGTCGGAAAAGACTTTGTTGCTGAGTGTGAAAAAAAGAGTGGCGAAATTCTTCAATATATTTCTACTAACAACACGGCTCGCGATATGGACAGAATTCGTGCAGCACTTGGTGTAGAAAAAATTACGTACTTCGGTTTTTCTTATGGCAGTGAACTTGGGGCAACGTGGGCAACGATGTTCCCAAATACCGTGCGTGCTGCTGTGCTGGACGGTGCATCCGACCCCAACTCTGACTATGTACAAGGGGGGCTAGACCAAGCAAAAGGCTTTGAAACCGAGCTGAACAAATTTCTCGCTTCCTGTTCGTCACGCCCAACCTGCCAGTTCTATAACGGCGGCAACGCTGAAAAAGCATTCGATGAATTAATGGTGTCACTTGATGAGAAGCCAATCATTTTCAAACCAACTCGGGCACCAATTAACCAAGGCGTTGCTCTCACAGCAGTTGCGCAAGCAATGTATTCCTCAACACTCTGGCCAACATTGGAATTTGCACTGAGTGAAGCGCAACAGGGGCGTGGGGTTGAGTTGTTGATTATGTACGACAACTACTACCAACGAGGTTCCGATGGAACGTACGGAAATGAACTGGAAGCATTCAATGCCATCATGTGTCTCGATGACCCAGGTCCAAAATCTGTTGAAGGCGTTGACAAGTACTACGACGACTTTATGAAAGTTGCACCGCGATTAGGTTCATCGTTTGCCACTGGTTATGTGTGTACGTTCTGGCCTACAGAAACTGATGCCCGCGTGAAAATTACCGGTCAAGGTGCCGGACCAATTGTTGTCATTGGCACAACGGGAGATGCCGCAACTCCACTGCAAAGTTCGCGGAATATGGCCAAAGCCTTAGAAGACGGACGTCTTATTGTGGTAAACGACAACAGGCACACCGGATACGGGTCTAACCAGTGTGTTGTTGATGCTGCTAATAAATATCTCATCACAACTACGGTGACATGGTCGGAAAAAGATTGTTGACAAATGACAACGAAAAAGTCGGACAAAAATAGCGAAGAACAAAGCACGCGACGCACTCGCGCCGATGGGCGCGAGACGGCTCAACGCATTCTTGAGTTTGCCGAAAAAGAATTAGTTAATTCTGGACTCGTCAACTTCAACCTTGAGCGGGTCATTGAACAATCGGGCGTGGCACGAAGTTCGGTGTACCACCACTTCGGCGGACGTGATGGCGTGATTGCAGCTGTAGAGACCGAATATCTTCGCGCGTCACTTGATGCCGGCATGAATGAGATGATTGCCTTGTTGTCAACTGTTACATCTGGTGAGGAAGCTTTTGCACTGGTTGAGCTCGGTGTCCTGGTGTCCGGGTCTGACTCACAGAAGGCAACACGCCGGCGCAGAATTTCCACTTTGGATATCGCTACCAACAGCCCAGCGACCATGGAAATGTTGTCACGGCTGCAAGCGTCGGGAACTTCGCGATTTGCAGACATCATTCGGGACCTGCGAGACCGTGAACTATGCAATCCCATTGAGCCAATTGATGGGACAGCCCACCTGATCCAGTCGATCCTGCTCGGACGCATTTTGGTCGACATCATCGGTGACCCCATGGCGGAATCTCAGTGGACCCAATCAGCCACATCCACCCTTCGACACCTGCTGCGTCCATGCTCGTGAGCCGTAAATAGATTCAACATCTAACTAGATAGTTCATCTAATTAGTCGTAGGGTAGGGGTATGGGCCAGCGCCAACCCTCGACACTCCACTTCAGTCGCCCAGCTTGCTTTGCCTGGGCCATGGGTCTCGCTTTAGTGATCTGGAGCGGAATGTCGCTGTTTCGCACACCATCGGCCAATAGCGCTTCATCAACCGCAACGGTGTGTGTAACGAAAGCCAACGTGGTGAAGGCGACCACCCCAAAGAAGACGTGCGGCAAAGGCGAGAAACGAATGACTCTGTCATCAACATCTCCCTTATCGCCTCAGTTATGTGTTCATTCTCGAACCAAAACAATTACTGCGCTGACATCGACTATCTGCCCAACTGGCCGAGTGCCGGCCCACAGATTGACTTCAAAAACTTTCGTCGGTACCTGTGTTAATTCCAAGACAAGAAGTATCCAATTTCGAACCGCCACAAAATGTGCCCGTGGCCTACTGGTTCGCACTCTTCCACTTCGAAAAATTGACCAAGCATCTGATCAAGAAACTGTTGCACCTCAGTCAACGACCACGACAACATCTCCAGTAAACGCGGCGTCACCCACACCTGTCGCCACTAGTTCAACGACAACCACCATCGCGCCAACTCCCGTTACGACAACATCTACCAGCGTTGCATCAACAACCTCGACCACAACCACAAGTTCAACAAGTACAACATCGACTACCGCAGCACCGACCACTACAACGACAACGACAACGACAACGACAACGACAACGACAACGACCACTACAACAACCACAACTGTTCCACTTGCAAGTATTTCTTCGTTCACAGCAGGCCACACAACAATTAATCGCGGAGACTCCACGACACTGTCGGCCACGTACGTGGGAGCAACTGCAACTATTAACCAATCAGTAGGTGCAGTCGTCAGCGGCAGCGCTACTGCGGTTTCTCCCATATCCACAACCACTTACACCCTGACGGTGACAAATGGAGTTGACCACACCGTCACCCGAAATCTCACTATTTCGGTGAACAGCCTTACGTTGTCAGCCCACCCTCAAGACATCACAACTAGCAATCCATACGGCGAGAATCTCTCCGTGACCGCAACCGCTTCTGGTGCACTGTCTTATCAGTGGTTCAAAGACTCCAACGCAATTACTGGCGCAAATAGCAGGTCATACCGTGCTACTCAAGACGGCACTTACCACGTTGTAGTAACAAGCACATTGAATGGCGTCACACGTAGTGAAACGTCGAATACGGCAACATTTGCAATGAACACTGTCTCTATTGCCACTCAACCAACTGCCGCACTTGTTGCCGACGGCAGTACGAATACATTTTCCGTAGTAGCAACAGGCAGCGGAACTCTCAGCTATCAATGGATTCGCAATAGTTCACAAATTTCTGGGGCTACCTCCGACACATTTACAAGTGGTGTCTACGGAAATCATGAGGTTGTCGTCACCAGCACCCTGAATGGTCACACAACTTCGGTTACTTCAAACTCGGTATTGCTTGACGTAAACACCGTCACCATCACAAGTGGTCCGGCAGACAGTTACATGACCCAGGGAGGCACAAAGTCGTTGGGCGTCTCAGTAAGTTCGCATGGATCAGCCACCATTTCATACCAGTGGTATTTCAACGATGCAGAGATAGCCGGTGAAAACGACATTGGTATTTATGCAAACCAAGCTGGTGAATACAAAGTGAAGGTCACAAGCGTTCGAGGTGGCACAACTTTCTCTCGTTTCAGTTCAACTGCAACTGTGACAGAAGTTCCCCCGCCAGTCATCTCCAGTTTCACCTCGGCATCGTCCAGCATTGGACTCGGAAATTCAACTCAAATCACTGCAGTTTTCAGTGGAGGAACGGGCGTCATTACTCCCGGAGACATCCCTGTGAACAGTGGCGACACCGTCACGGTGACACCCACTGTGTCGACGTACTACACACTTTCTGTTCAGAATCCAGCAGGAACTCAATCTGGCCAAACCATTCGAATTTCTGTAATGACAGGAACTTTTGCAGCAGTATCGAACGTCAGTAGCGTTGACCGATATTCCGGCGCCCGCGCAATCACCCTTCCCAGCGGGAAAGTAGTGGTCTTTGGAAACGATGCGTACACCAATATCACCGATGTTTATAACCCGACAACGAATAGCTTTTCTCGCGTTGGAGACATGGCTCGTGGGAGACATCGATTCGCAACAGCATTGTTAAACGATGGCAAGGTTCTCGCAATCGGAGGCATGTACCTCAACGGTGCAACCTATACGAGTCTGGCAACTGTAGAGATCTTCGATCCGATGACAGAGACGTGGAGTTACACGGGATCATTGAATGTTGCACGTGAAGGCGCCGTTGCTGTTGTTCTACCGAACGGAAAGGTTCTCGTCACTGGTGGAATGATGCGTGCTCCAGGCACTACTTACCTTTCTAGTGCAGAAATTTATGATCCTGCTACAGGTCTCTTCACGTATGTGAATTCCATGCCGCAAGCGCGCGGAAGTGCAACAGGAGCACTCATGGCAGATGGTCGTGTCTTCATCGCTGGCGGTTACAACGGAACCAACGGCCACATGAAATCGGCCGTCATCTATAACCCCAGTCTCAATACATGGACCACAGTGACGTCGCAGATGAACTCCGTTCACTCAGAAGGTGGGGCCGTGACGTTGTTAATGAACGACGGGCGAATGATTGTGGCTGGCGGTTGGAATCCGTCGAATGGAGTCTGGACTATTGACGTCTACAACCCCACTACCAACTCGTTCGTGGCTGGGGCAAACCTTCCTCAGTTCAGTCACGGCCGTGGAGGTATCACTGGTCATGTCTTGAGCAACGGGCTTGTTGCATTCATTGGTGGTTCAAGCGCGCTCGGAGATATTGCCAACACAATTGTTCTTTACGACCCAGTTGCCAACACCATGGCAACCGAAGCAAACACCATGAGTGTTGAGCGTTACCGACAAGCGTCGGCGCTACTGAGTGACGGCAGAATCATCATCATTGGCGGAAGTTACTGGGCCAAGACTGCAGCCGAGGTGTACACGCAATAGGCGTTTAGCGCGAACCGTGTGAATGGTTTGCTGGCGCGAACTGATCAAACCAACTCGGGTTACGCGACTGCGCATAAATGCGGCCTGGTCCAGTGATGGTGAACACCAAACCTTCGCCCGACTTGATGGTGTTCATCCAGCCAGATGCAGCTTTGCTCAACGTTGCTGTCACAGTGCTTTGTAGTGCCACTAAATGCCCAGAGTCAATCACCATTGTTTCGCCAGCAGCAAGATCGTGAATATCCAGTGCACCATAACAATTCAAGACAACTTCGCCTTGACCTTGTGCAATGACAACGAAGCCGCCTTCACCGCCGAACAGGTTTCCGAATCCAGCCCACTTTGAATCAATGGTGACGTCGTTACTCGATGCCAACCACGCGCTGCGAGTTAACACCCACGGGGCATCGGGTGCAACAGGAAGATGAATGATGTCGCCAGGAAGTCCAGGGGCAAGATCAACCCAGCCGCCACCTGCGCCGGCAGTAAGAGTGGACATGAAGAACGAATCGCCTGCCATTACCGCACGCTTGAGCGACTTCAGTAAGCCACCTTCCATCTTTGATGTGAGTTCAACATCTGCAGAGCGGGCCACCATGGCGCCTGATTCCACTCGAATTGATTCATTCGGGTCGAGTGTGACCCGAGCGATGGTGTATGCCGGAGAATGACGAAGGGCGATATGCATAACGAGAGTGTATGCACTTACACGAGTGCTCCTGATTGACTAAGCCGAAGGGGCTTCCACTCGTGGTTGAAGAAGCGAAATAAGTCCTGCCGTTGCACTACACGCTGCAATGAAATACCAGCCCCGTTGGAATCCGACAAGACCGTCAGATGATGTCTGGATAGTGACCACAAGAGCAACACCAACTGCAGAGCCAATTTGGCGCGACGTGTTATTGATTGCCCCACCAAGCGAGAACAACGTTGGCGGCAACGAATGCACTGTTGCAGCCGACAGTGTGGGAAACGTGAGACCAATGGAGATTCCCAGCACAAACATCAACGGCAACCACTCAGACCACGGCGTTGGGTCTGATCCGAAAATGCGTGAACCAAGAAAAACGAGAACACCAAACAAAAGCGGACCACCCACCAACAGCTTCCTAAATCCGATGCGAGATATGTGACGACCGATGGCAAATGACGTGGCAGCAACAATGACGGGTGCGAGTACCGAATACAAGCCAGCTTCTAAGACGCTGTACTTCCATTCAGAACGCAAGAAGAGAACGTTGTTCAAGATATTGGCGGAAAAGGCAGCACCAAAGAGAAAAGTTGCTGTATTGGCCACGGAGAATGACCGCACTTTAAACATTGCCGGTGGCATAAGTGGCACGGGGTGTGTGAGCGTGCGTCGCACAACGTACACGCCAAAGACAACTGCAGCAACAAACAAAGAAAGAACCAAAGAGTCGGTCCACGAATGTTCTTCAGCTCGAGAAATTCCCCACACCAAAGATGCAACTGACAAGGTGACAAAAATTGATGCACCAATGTCTGGTCGTGGAGAATCCGTGCGAGGAGTCTCTTTTACGTACTTTGCTGCTAGCAACACAACAAGAAGACAGATGGGAACATTGATCCAGAAGGCAGACCGCCAACCAAGCGTGTCAACAAACAAAGCACCAAGCGTTGGTCCAGATGCAACGCCCAATGCACCGACGGCGCCATTCCACGCAACCGCTTGACTACGTCTCTCCAGCGAGAACACTGACAACAACAAGCCCAACGATGCCGGGGTCATGATGGCGCCACCAACGCCTTGCACTGCGCGACCCGCAATAAGCATGCCCATTGATGGAGCTACTGCGCAGATAACAGAGCCCGCCAAGAAGAGCAACGAACCAAATTGGAAAAGTCTCTTGCGACCGATTCTGTCTGCAAGACGACCAGATACAACCAGCAACGAACCAAAAAGAATGGAGTACGCGGTAACAACCCACGAGATGGTGCCTCGACTCACAGTGGGGAAATCCGCTGCAATCTCTGCAAACGCAACATTCACAATTGAAAGGTCGAGCGTTGAAATATACGCAGCAATAGCTGTGACAACGAAAGTTGGCCACGGACTACTGAATGCATTTTGTGGCGGTGTTGACGTCTGACTCATGATTTCCCCTTTTGGTACAAAAAATGTACCATGTAGACATGAGCCGTTCGCGATCCACGAAATCCGCTGTCTCCACGCATCGCAGTTACGACATGAACTGCCCCATCGCGAAGTCACTCGACCTCATGGGAGACCGCTGGACACTTCTCATCCTGCGTGATCTTTTCATTTCATCATCGTGTCGATACGTTGAACTTCGAGAAAGCCTCACTGGTGTTTCACCCACACTTCTCTCGCAAAGAATCAAAGATCTCATCAACAACGGTCTCATTGAACAATGTGAGAAACCTGGTACCGGGCACATTGCATACAGGCTCACCCCACGCGGCAAAGAAACCAAGCCCATCTTGGTTGCGCTCGCAAAGTTTGGGCTACCCGAAATTGACGGGCGTGTGCCCGACAAAGCGTGGCGAACCTTCACAAGCAAATAAAACAAAAACGACCCAGCCGAAGCTGGGTCGTAATGGCGGAAGAGGTGGGATTTGAACCCACGGTGGCTATTCACCACAACGGTTTTCGAGACCGTCCTATCTTTTCACATGCTCAGACACTTGAAAGGACATCGTTATTAAGTCGTATGTGATAGGTAATGCGCTACAGAGAAATAGGGACTATCAAAATGGCAAAACTAATTCCACCAAAATTTCCCTTTCCAAATGATCCAATGCGGAAAGCTGAGCACAAGTTCTATAAGGCATGTCGAGAGCAACTAGACAACGACTGGCATGTTCTCTACAACGTGTCATGGACGGGGCCGCGAAATGGTCACAATGACGATTGCGACTCCGATTTTCTTTTGATACACCCTCGTTTTGGGCTGTTCACAGTTGAGGTCAAAGGGGGACAAAGAATCTGGGTCGAAAATGGCTCTTGGTTTACTCAGCCCCACGGAAATTTCGATGCTCGGAAAATCAAAGACCCAGCAGTGCAAGCCTCCGAGTCAAAACGTTTTCTCTACAGCTTCATCACAAGAAATGCAGACGTAAGGCTGAACGGATCATTTGGTCACATGGTGGTATTCCCTGGACACACACAAGTTGATGACATGGCTCCACATCTTCCACGTCGAATTATTTGTGACTCAGACGATTTGAACAATCTTTCAGAAAAATTGACGGACATAGCTAACTACTGGAATCAGAAACACCAGTTTGACGAGGATGCGGTCAAAAGGATTGTCGACTCACTTATTCCGAGTTTTCAATTAATTGGCGCAAGTCGATTGCAAGTTGATGAAGTCGAACATAGTCTCAGAATGTTGACCAATGCTCAACTCGAAGTTTGGTCAATGCTTGACGATGTAAAGAAATTAATCGTGACTGGTGGGGCCGGAACTGGGAAGACTGTTTTGGCCTTCAACAAAGCAATTACTCTCGCAAATCGTGGCTTTAAAGTGCTTTATCTTTGTGCAACAGACGGATTAGCGCATTCGCTGCATGACCAACTTTCGAATAGTCATGATTCAATCAAAACTAAAGTCTTTATAGTTTCCGAAGAGACATTCTCTAGTGCCATTAGTAGAGAAATACAGTCCGGGCGGGAATTAGACTCCGATATTGAAATTGAATGCATGGTTCAAGCACTCAACCGTCTCAATTCCCAAGTCAATGAAAGCATTGATTTTGACGCTGTAATTGTCGATGAAGCACAATCAGTATCAGCCAGAATCTACGAGCTTTTTTCAATATTCAGAGCAACACAATCTTGTGAGTACATCTTTGGAGATCATTTTCAAGATTGGAACGATGACTCTGTTCTTGCAGCTACCAATTTTCACGAGAGAAAGACGCTCACAATAAATTGTCGATCGACCGGAGAAATCTCTCAATATGCCGCTGACTTTATTGGACGACGTGAGGAATCTGGTCAGTTGCAGAGTGTCAATGGACCTGAAGTGACTGCCGCCTTCACTAGTAGACAAGGCGTCGTTGCTGACGTGGCAAGTATTGTCAAGGAATGGATGCTGGAATACGCCGTTTCAGAGGACGAGATTGTGATTTTATGTGACAATTCATTTCAGCCAGAACTCTCAGATGATTTCGGGGAAACTCCAAGAGGAATAACAACTCACGAATCTTTTGGGATTGATTGGCGTTCATCCTGGGATACGTTTGATGTTTGGTCACCACCAACTTGGAAAATCTCCCGAAAGAACCGAGATTCTCAGACTTCGCTAAATGCAGCAACGAGCAAAGAAATAACAAAATTCATAACGTTTAGAGATAGTTTTCCTCTCCCGCTGATTCAGGTTTGTCCAATTTCTCGTTTTTTAGGTCTAGAGAGTCTCGCTGTCTTAGTAGTTACAGGAATGTCTAATCCAGCTGGAATCGCCAATCCAGCACGAGTTGAATCTGACATGTATGTGGCTTGCTCTCGGGCTCGGTCAATTCTCGGGCTTGTGGTGGTGCTACCGAGTTAGCTTCGTTATTTCGAAATGCCAGATGTTGCGCTTTCCGTAATGACATTTCGATAGTGATGACAAACAAAAACGACCCAGCCGAAGCTGGGTCGTAATGGCGGAAGAGGTGGGATTTGAACCCACGGTGGCTATTCACCACAACGGTTTTCGAGACCGTCCTATTCGGCCGCTCTAGCACCCTTCCGTCAATAAACGCTATCGGGGCTATGAACGCTTTGAGGAGAAGAATTCCTTCAACAACTCAGCAGATTCTTCGGCCAAAACACCATGTTCTACTGGCGGATTGTGACCAAGACGCGGGTCGCTCATGACGTTGTACAAACTTGCTGTTGCTCCGGCTTCAAAGTTCGCTGCGCCGTAGACAAGACGGCCAATACGAGCAGATTGCGTTGCACCAGCGCACATGACACACGGTTCCAACGTAACGACCAATGTGCAATCACTTAATCGCCAACTACCCAACAGTGCACTGGCGTCGCGAAGAGCAAGTACCTCAGCGTGAGCGGTGGGGTCGTTGCTGGCCTCACGCTCATTGTGACGGCGTGCGATGACATCGCCATTGCGCAACACCACAGCACCTACCGGCACATCACCCTTTGCAGCGGCAAGTTTTGCCTCTTCAAGCGCGATTCGCATTGCCTCTTCATGAGTCATGGGCACAACCTACTTATGTCTGGCGGAAGAGGTGGGATTCGAACCCACGGAAGCTTTCACTTCACACGCTTTCCAAGCGTGCCGATTCGGCCGCTCTCGCACTCTTCCACGCAGGAACATTGCTACTCCTACGAGTCGGTCAGGCTATCTGACGGTTACGCTGTAACCCTCAACGAGTACGGGTTTGCCCGTGAGCGGTGAGGTGGCGGTCGGGTCCTGTGCGACGGTCGCCCGTAAACCAGGTCAGGTCCTGACGGAAGCAGCCTCCACACGGGAACGATCGTGCGCCGCAGGTCGCCTGGCCGTCACTTCACTGCTCATGGGCTGTCATTTCTAGTTTGCGAGCAATAGCACTGAGTTCTTTTGTAGGGCCGCGCCATTCCCAATCGTCAACATTGCCAATCTTCACATCGTCATCAACATCGGTGACAACGGTTGCAATCTTTTTAAACAACATGGCCAAATCGCGTTGCTCACGAAGTGTGTTCGCGAGCTTGGCTGCTCCACGAACAACAACACCATCTGTTGTCCACTGCGATTCGTCATCAGGAATGTTCTCAATGTGGATGTATTTCGCAAGAACTGATGATGCGCTCTTTGCACCCCACCCTTGTAAACCCGGAAAACCATCTGCGGTGTCTCCGACAAGACCAAGCCAGTCGGCAATGCTTGCAGGTGTAACACCAAACTTTTCAATCACGGCAGATTCATTAATAATCACATCGTTACGGCGGTCGTACTGAACAACTCGATTGCCCTGTACCACTTGGCCCAAGTCTTTGTCTGGCGTCAGCATTTGTACCTGATCAACTCGTGCATCTGCATTTGCACGTACCGCTGCAGCAGCTAAGGCGTCATCGGCCTCGTACTTCACCATTGACCACACAGGTACACCCAGTGCACGCAATGCCTCTTGCATGACGGGCAACTGCTCAAGAATCTCTGGTTCCATTCCCTCCGAAGTTTTGTAACCGTCATACAGATCATTTCGAAAACTCTCGATGACATGGTCGACAGACACTGCAACATGCGTGGCCCCACCTGCAAGCAACTGCAACGTGGATGTCACCACACCACGAGATGCAGACAACGGCGGCGGGGTGCGATGGCGAACAGCCTGACCAAAGTGCTGGCGGTACAGCTCGTATGTTCCGTCAATGAGGTGAACAATCACACCCACAGTGTGCCAGACCCCGTTGTGGCCCTGCCCGTTGCTCGTTATGATTGCGGACACAACTAAATAGTTGCGACCTCAACCATAGGAGCCCCCAATGCCTGCAGTCACCGCCGACACATTGACCCTTCCGCGACTCCCCGCTCCGTCACCAACTGCACGGGACCGCGTTGTTCGTGCGCTCACTACTGCTCCACAAGGATTTGAAGGCGAAGGGTTCCCTGTCCGTCGAGCATTTGCCGGAATTTCAAAAGCTGCTCTTGACCCGTTCATCATGATGGATCAAATGGGCGAAGTGGACTATGGCCCGTACGAGCCGCGTGGAACCGACTGGCACCCACATCGCGGTTTTGAAACTGTTACCTACATCATGGATGGTGCATTCATTCATCAGGACTCACACGGCGGTGGCGGCATTATCTCGGATGGAGACACGCAATGGATGACTGCCGGTGGCGGAATTCTCCACATTGAAACGCCGCCGGAGAGCTTGGTTATTCAAGGAGGCCTCTTCCACGGTTTGCAGTTGTGGGTCAACTTGCCATCACACAAGAAGATGATCTCGCCGGCGTATCAAAATCTCGAAGCATCTCTCATCCCACTTCTCACTACATCCGATGCAGGAACACTCATTCGACTGATTGCTGGCGACTTAGGAGACACCAAGGGACCAGGCTCCACACACTCGCCCATTGTGATGGCACACGCAACATTGTCTGCTGGTGCTCGCATGACTCTTCCATGGAACCCACACTTCAATGCGCTTGCGTACGGATTGAAAGGGTCGGGTTTTGCAGGTGCTGAACGTCTTGCGTTCGGCCTTGGTCAAGCAGTTGTCTTCGGAGATGGTGATGTCATCACTCTTGAAGCAAGCGCACACGAATCGCTTGACGTCATTCTTCTTGGTGGTCAACCCATCGGTGAGCCGGTGGAACAGTACGGACCATTCGTTATGAATACGCGCACTGAACTGCAGCAAGCATTCGACGACTACCAACGCGGACGCTTAGGTGTTGTTCCAGCGAACGGAATTCAACCGTTCCGCGGTCGTTAACTAACTTGCGTTAATCCACCATCAACTACGAATACTTCACCCGTGACGTACTTGTTACGCACTAAAGCAAGTGTTGCCTCTGCGCAATCATCTGGAGTTGCAGAACGCTTAATGGGGTTAATCATTGCAATTCCCGCGTGCTGACTTGTCCAGTCTTTGGTCCACGGAGTTTCCACCAAGCCTGGAGCCACGGCATTAAAGCGAACAGGGCCATGACTCTTCGCCATCAAGCGAGTCATCTGATTCAACGCCGCCTTACTCATGGAATACGCAATAGACGAACCCATGGGACGAACGCCCGCAACAGACGTGATGTTGACAACATGTCCGTCCGTTGATTGGCGAAGGTAAGGCATTGCGGCTTTGGTTAAAAACCATGTGCCAAAAACATTGACCTCGAAAGTCTTCATGAAGATCTCGTCTGTCAAGGCATCAATGTCTCCGTGCGGTACCAAGGTGGTCCACCCTGCATTGTTCACCAGCAAGTCAATTTTTCCGAACCGCTCGATGGTTTTTGCAATGAGATTCTCACATTGCTCTTTATCGCTGATGTCGGCCTGCACATACAAAGAATCACCAGGCAACGCATCGGACACTTTCTGTCCTGCTTCAACACTGCTTGCAGAGTTGACTACTACGGCCGCACCAAGTTCCGAAAGGCGTTGCGCAATTCGCTCGCCAATACCGCTTGATGAACCGGTGACTATTGCAACCATTCCCGTGAATTCAGCCATGTTGACTCTCCTTGTTGTGTGACTTCATCGTAGAACTGCTACCAGGGCGCCAAAGAACAGAAACGGCCCAAAAGGAAGATGAGTGGTGCGACCTGCTCGGCGCGCCAGAAGTAGGACTACAGCTACCCCACCACCACAAACAAACGATGCCACCAATGCAGTGGCAATGAGTTCAAGTGACAACCCGCCAAGAAATAGCCCTAGATACGCGGCGAAAGTGACATCGGCGGGGCCCAGGTCTCCACGAGACAGCACTTCCAGCACTTTCATCACGCACCACATAATGAGCGAACCCAAGAGAATCCTGGTCAGAACGAGGTCTTTACTGGCCACGGCAGCAATGAACAACAACGGTGCGAACACGGCAACGGACCACAACAGAACTCGACGCGGAAGCGTGTGAGTATCAATGTCAATCACAGACAGTCGAGTTCCGGAGAACAACAAAAACGCACTGGTCAGCACAGTGACATCGTCGACGTACTTCTTGGCAAAAAGCCCCAGAACAACCGCACACATCACACTTACCAGAAGAGGTGCAAAAGTTGTGTGTGCGAAATTCGCTTCACCAAAAGTGACACCACGTTGCCGTTGGATAATGACATCTCTTCGTGCACGCAGGCACGCAAGTAAACCGAGTCCTCCACCACACAGACCCCACACCACTAATCGCATGTGCAGTGTTTAACGGCGATTCGTGAATTTGTCCATGCGCCCATGGCGCACAGATTTACTCTTGAACGAGTTCGATGAGGGTGCCGAAACTTCCCTTGGGATGAATGAAGGCAACAGTTGTTCCACGTGAACCAGGACGTGGTGCCTTATCGATAGGTGTAGCACCCGCGGCAACCATTGCTGCCAGAGCTTCACCACAGTTGTTCACGCGGTACCCAATGTGGTGCAAACCTTCACCACGCTTCTCAATTGCTTTTGCAACAGGAGAATCGGGATTTGTTGGTGTGAGCAACTGAACGTAGCTCTCGGCCACTTTCAACAACGCCTCTTCAACGCCATCAGACTCAACAATTTCTCGGTGATCAACCGTTGCGCCAAAAGCCTTCTGGTAATACTCGATTGCCGCTTCAAGATCGCGTACTGCGATGGCAACGTGGTCAATTTCTGTCAACAACATTTTCGTATCCTTCTGCTGAGTCGCTTAACGACGGAACCAATTGAGTTTCTCGCCAACCTTGGCGCGCAACTCGTGATCGTCTACACCAAGACCTTCTTCCGGAGCCAAGCACAACACGCCAAGTTTTCCTTCGTGCATGTTGTTGTGTACTTGATACGACGCTTCGCCCACCTGATCAAGAGTGAATACCTGCGACATTACGGGGTGAATCATTCCCTTAGCAATCAATCGGTTTGCTTCGTACGACTCTTTGTAGTTCGCAAAGTGTGAACCAACAAGCTTCTTCAAGCGCATCCAGAAGTGACGGTTGTCGAACTCCATCATGAAACCACTAGTTGCTGCACAGGTAACAACAGTGCCGCCCTTCTTCACAACATAAATTGATGCTGCAAAGGTGCTGCGACCTGGGTGTTCAAACACAATGTCCGGATCTTCGCCAACGAGTTTGCGAATGTCGCCACCAAGACGACGCCATTCGGTTTCGTCGTGTGAGCCGTCTTCCTTGAAGAACTTGTAATTGGCCTTCTTGCGGTTGATGATGTGTTCACATCCCATTTCGCGAAGAATTGCTTCTTTTTCTTCAGACGAAACAACTGCTACGGGAATACCACCGCCGTTGAGAACGTACTGAACTGCGTAAGCACCAATACCGCCCGATGCGCCCCAAATAAGAACAACATCGCCTTGCTTCATGTTTGCACCGTTTGGCGATACCAACATGCGGTAACTGGTGGAGTTACACAACGCATTCACTGCTGCTTCTTCCCACGTGAGATGTGCTGGCTTTGGCATGAGCTGGTTGGCTTTCACCACTGCAAGATCTGCAAGGCCACCGAAGTTTGTTTCGTAACCCCAGATGCGCTGGTTGGAACCCATCATGGAGTCACTATGTGATGACGGGTCTTGGTCGTCAACGTGATTGCAATGAATGGTGATCTTGTCGCCAGGCTTCCAGTTACGTACGGCACTGCCAACGCGAAGTACAACGCCGGAACCGTCGGAACCAACAACGTGGTAGTCGAGGTCGTGGCGCTTGGCCCATGAGCTCTCGCGTCCGAGACGTGCCAATGCACCAAACGTACTGATGGGTTCGAAAATGCTGGTCCACACCGTGTTGAAGTTGATGCTGGACGCCATAACGGCAACCACAACTTCATCGGGAGCAATCTCTGGAAGAGGAACTTCGCCGATATGGAGACTCTTACGAGGATCCTTCTGCTCGCTAGGAATTCCGTCCCACATGTTCTGGTCTTCCTTGCGGACAAACGCTGCGCGGTAGGTAGTGGGAAGGGGGATTGCGGCGAGTTCTTCGCCCGATGCGCCATTCAAGATGGCCTGGAGAATTTGGTCCATTCATAGGACGATAGCGAGATTTCGTCTTTCATCTCCTAGCCTGAAAACACTTCAGTAGCACCCCTCGGTGCCCGTACTCACGGAGGCAAACATGGCCGGTTCATACATCGTTGCAGGAGCCCGCACACCCATTGGAAAAATGAGCGGTGTACTTTCTTCATTTAGCGCCGCAGAACTTGGTGGCTTTGCCATCAAAGCAGCACTCGAGCGCGCAGGCGTCAAGCCAGAAGAAGTGGAACACGTAATCATGGGACAAGTTCTCATGGCAGGCCAAGGCCAAGTTCCTTCACGTCAAGCAGCAGTCAACGCTGGCATTCCCATGAACGTTCCTTCAGTGAACATCAACAAGGTGTGCCTGTCTGGTTTGAACTCCATCTATCTCGCAGACCAAATGATTGCTTCGGGTGAAGCAGACATCGTTGTTGCAGGCGGCATGGAATCAATGACCAATGCTCCGTACCTTGCACAAGGTGCGCGCGGTGGTTTCCGCTACGGAAACACCGAACTGCAAGATGCCATTGTTCGTGATGGTTTGTGGTGTGCATTCGACGCATGTCTCATGGGTCTTGGCACCGAGCGTTACACCGCTGGTGGAATTTCTCGTGACGAACAAGACGATGCCGCAATGAAGAGCAACCAGCGCGCTGCTGCAGCAATTGCATCAGGCAAGCTTGCTGAAGAAATCGTTGATGTTGCTGTGAAGCAGCGCAAAGGCGACCCCGTCATTGTGAAGAACGACGAAGGCGTACGTGCAGACACCACTATGGATTCTCTTGGTTCGTTGAAGCCAGCGTTCGACAAAGAAGGCACAATTACTGCAGCAAACGCCAGCCAAATTTCAGATGGTGGGTCCGCAGTAGTTCTCATGTCGAAGAAGGCAGCAGAAGCTCGCGGTGTAAAGCCACTTGGCGAAATCGTTTCGTACGGAATGGTTGCTGGTCCAGACAACGCATCGTTGTTGCACCAGCCAAGTCGTTCCATCTTGCGTGCACTTGATCGCGTTGGCATGAAGGTATCCGATGTTGACTTGTTCGAACTGAACGAAGCATTCGCTGCAGTGGGAATTGCATCTATGCGCGAACTTGGCATCACTGACGAAATTGTGAACGTCAATGGCGGAGCAATCGCACTGGGTCACCCCATTGGTATGAGCGGAAACCGCTTGGCACTCACCATCTTGCACGAGCTTCGTCGCCGTGGTGGCGGTGTTGGTGCAGCAGCACTGTGTGGTGGCGGCGGTCAAGGCGACGCCATCATCGTTCGCACCATCTAAGACATTCAATGTTCAGCGAGCCACTCGGTCGAGCACGTCACGTTGCTCGCTGGGTGGCTCTTGCTGTTGTAGTGGGAGTTCTCTCAGGCCTTCTCTCTGCAGCGTTTCTTGAATCTCTTGACTGGGCAACAAACACGCGTAACAGCAACAACTGGTTGGTCTTCACCCTTCCCGTTGCTGGCCTCATTGTTGGTGCGTTGTATCACTACGTAGGTCGAGGACTTGAGCGCGGAACGAATCTTGTTATTGATCAAATTCATTCACACTCAGAGTGGATCCCCTTTCGATTAACACCACTCATCTTTGGTGCAAGTGTCATCTCGCATGTTGCTGGTGGGTCTACCGGGCGTGAAGGTGCCGCACTGCAGTTTGCAGCGGGCGTCACTGACCCCATCAGCAAAAGACTCACACTGCCACCTGCTGACCGATCGCTCATGTTGATTACCGCTATCGCCGGTGGGTTCGGTTCCGTCTTCGGAGTACCCGTCACCGGTGCGGTGTTTGCCTTAGAAGTACAACGGGTGGGACGCGTCCGTTACGACGCACTTGTTCCCGCATTCGTCGCCAGTTTTGTTGGCGATGCAGTTGTTCGCGGCCTAGGCGTGCATCACACGCACTATCCCTTGTTCCCCTCAGTCACGTGGAACTGGGAAATGGGTGGTCGTGTTGCAGCCTTTGGTCTCGTTGCTGGACTTGTTGCGTTGTTGTTTGTTCAACTCACGCGCACCGTTAAAAAAATTACTGCCACATACATCTCGTGGTACCCCGCTCGACCTCTTGTTGGAGGAATCATTCTTGCGGTGTTAGTGCTTGCATGCGGGTGGCGTGACTACCAAGGTCTTTCCATTCCACTTGCGGTTGAGGCAATGAATGGCTCTGCCGCTGGTCAATGGGGAACAAAACTGTTGCTCACATCACTCACCATTGGATCTGGCTTTGTGGGCGGCGAGTTCATTCCGTTGTTTGTGATTGGTGCCCTTGCTGGTGCAAGTTATGCACACATCACGGGAGCAAACATCGCCCTCTTTGCAATGGTGGGCGCTGTTGCCGTTCTCGCTGGCGCAACCAATGCACCACTGGCTTGCACATTGTTGGGTATTGAGTTATTTGGTGGGAACGGAATTGTGTTGTTCGCAATTGCATGCGCTGCGGCGTACGCAACAAGTGGACACACTGGCATTTACCACGCGCAACCTATTGGTGCGCACAAGTCGGGTGCGCCAAGAACTTAAGGTTCTAGGCGACGGCGATTGTCGAAAGCGCGACCAAGCGTGACTTCGTCGGCAAACTCAATGTCTCCACCAACGGGAAGACCACTTGCAAGACGAGACACTTCTACACCCAATGGTGACAACATGCGTGCCAAATACATTGCAGTGACATCACCTTCTGTGTTGTTACTTGTGCACACCACAACTTCGGTGATTCCTTCAGGCTTAATTCGTGCAACCAATTCACGCACTTTCAAGTTCTCTGGGCTGACACCCTGTAACGGGTCTATAAGGCCAAGCAAAACGTGGTAGCGACCGCGGAACCCGCCTGTTCGTTCGAGAGCAGCGATGTCGCGAGAGTCTTCAACGACGCACAAGATGGTGGATTCACGCTTTGCATCGGCGCAAATACTGCACAACTGAGAATCGGCCAAGTTAAAACAACGCTCACAAAAACGCACTTTTTGTTTTGCTTCGATAATGGAGCGCGCTAATCGTGCAACATCGTCGTCGTTTGACTTAATGAGGTGAAGTGCAAGACGCTGGGCACTACGTGGCCCAATTCCGGGAAGACGGCCAAGTTCGTCAATAAGAATTTGAACAGGTGGCGTATACGGAGATGCCACGACTACTGCTCGAGAGATGATGAGTCGTCGGAACTAAATGAACCATCGGGGAACTTTGCTTGCAATGCTTCGACGAGCGGATCGATGGCGTCTGTGACAGCAACGGTTTCTGAGATATCGACCGGAGCAAAAGGATCCTTTTCAACAATCTTGTCAATTGTTTCGGGTTTATCGTCAACAACGGGCCGTTCAATTCCACCAGTGGGATCTGCTTGCACAAACTGAAGAGTGCACGTGACTCCACACACACTCTTAATGGCAGCAACAACTTCTGCCTCGCGTTCACGCGCACGTTGCAACGGAGTATTTGCTGGCATTCGTACAGTGATCTTCTTGCCATCGAACGATTCAACAACCGCTGGCTTAAAGAGCGCTTTTGCAAGACCCTTTAAAGAATCGGTGATTTGTGGCCAGGCTTGTGCCGGGTCTTTTGCACCGGCGTCGTGCACGACGGGCTCGGGTTCTTTTTCTACTGGCGGCGTTACTTCTGGCGCAGTAGGCACTTCAACTGCTGGCTCGTCTGCAACTGGTGCAGCCTCAACTCGAGGAGTTGGTGTTGACGCATCGTTTGACGATGGTGTTGCACGACCACCAATTTTTGCGCGACCCGTTGCTGGATTAAGAGGTGGTGGTGGCAATGCGGCAGCAACACCATTTTCTTTCAGTTGCTTCACGGCTTCTTCTAATTGGCCGATACGTGCAAGAAGATTTTCGTTGCTGTCGTCGAACACGGGAGACGACAATTGCACAATTGCTACTTCCAATAACAAACGGGCATCGGGAGCATGGCGCATTTCCACCATGGTGCTTCCCAGCGTTTCCATAATGCGAACAATGCGTTGCACGCCAAGATCGCGCGCATAAACATTTATTTCGTCAACGCGTGCCGATGGAAGTTGAACAAGTTCTGGAGACATGAGCGACAAGAAACAATCGCGCATAAGGCGAACAATGTCTTCGGCATATGTATGTGCGTCGCGGCCTTGCTGCATTGCGTGTGCAACGGCAACAAGTGCTGCACCATGGTCACGCGCAACCATTGCTTTCACAATTTCTTCAATATGAAGTGCATCTTCTGGTTCGCCGCCGCCAGCTGCTACAAGTTCAAGCGCCGACAACGTGTCGCGAGCACTTCCGCCACCTTGACGCAGCACCAAGGAAATTGCTTCTTCGTCCACGTCGAGTTGAGCTTCGGCAATAACGAAGCGAACATACTTTTCGAGTTCGTCGATAGGCAGAAGATGGAATTGCAAATGCTGCACGCGGCTGCGAATGGTTTCTGACACTTTTTGTGGGTCTGTGGTGGCCAGCACGAACACAACTTGTGCTGGCGGCTCTTCCAACGTTTTCAGCAGTGCAGCTTCGGCGGCACGGGTAAGCATGTGAACTTCGTCGAGAATAAAGACGCGGTGACGACCAGGACTTGTTAACGCCGCGGCCTCGATGATGTCGCGAATTTCTTGAACTCCGTTGTTGCTAGCCGCGTCTAGTTCGAGAACGTCGTAACTGGTACCCACTTCAACGGCTTTGCAGGAGTCGCAAACGCAGCAGGGTTCACCGTCGACAGGATTCTGACAGTTAAGAACTTTGGCCAAAATGCGGGCTGTGGTGGTTTTGCCCGTACCGCGAGGACCCGAAAAGAGGTACGCCTGGCCTTCGCGACTATTAATGACCGCATTGCGTAATGCGCGCACCACATGGTCTTGGCCGTATAACTCGGAGAACTTCCGGGGCCGGAAGCGACGGTACAAAGACTGTGTTGCCATTGATGTGACCCTACCAATGAGGTGCATCGGGGGTCTGTGTGTGCCATCGTTGAGCGCCCCGACGGTGTCCGAGTGGCTACCGTTTTCTGAATCCATGCGTCGTCTTTTCTCATACCTCCTCGTGTTCTTCGGAGCCTTCACGCTGCTGGCTGGTCAGGCCAGCGCTGCTGGCGACAACACGCTTGAGTCCTCCACCCCTGCCGCTGGCGAAATCATCACCTTGGCACCCACCCAAATTCAGCTTCGCTTCACTCAGCCCGTCGGCGGCGCCGAGGCAGTGGCTCAGATGGGATTGGTACTCACCTGCGACAACAAGATCACCAACTTGGCGTCACCACAATTGGGTTCAGATGGCGTCACTGTTTCCGCAGCCCTCACGCAGGTCTTGGCCAATGGAAACTGCAAAGTGGACTGGACTCTTCCTGACGGAAGCGCCGGATCATTCACATTCACATCAAACGTTCAATCAACGACAACTGTTCCCGACAGCGTTCCCGGAGTAACGACCCCCACCATCCCAGGTCTTCCAGGAACTGAAGTAAAGGAAGCACCCCGCCTAGGTGGACCAATTGGTTTGGTTCGCTGGCTGTCGTTCTTTTTTGTCAGCGCATTATTTGGCGGCATTGTCTTTATTCGTTTGGCATGGCCCGAAGGGGTTGAATACCCCGTCACCGAGCGTTACTTCCGGCAAGTGGTCATTCTGGCGATGGTCTCGCTCTATTTGTTAATGGTGCTCATGAGTGCTCGCGAAGCGGGAACCGGATTTGGTTCAACGCTGTCACCTACGTCGTGGGGACCACTACTTGAAATCAACGAAGGCCGAGCACTTCTCTTGCGCTTTATTGCAGTTGGCGTCATGGGATTCTTCGCATGGATCACTGAGCGCGTGCTGTTTGAAACGTATGGCGTCGTCACAATTGTTGTTCTTGGCATCATCGCCCTTACGTATGGTTTCGATCGTGTGGCTGGGCGCGGCGTCATCATTGGCATTGTTATTGCAGTTCTTCACATGGGATTCATTGCCACTTGGGTAGGAAGTATTTCTCTTATTTGGCGAGTGGTTCTACACGGACCTGGAAGTTCCGACCTAGTTGATGCTCTACGCGGATGGGCGCGAGTGGCAACACCCATCATGAGCGCAGTGGTTATTACCGGCGTTGCTCAAGTCGCACGTATTGACGGCATCAGTCTCATCAACAGTGGCCACGGACGCGTCATCATTCTGAAATCGCTCGTTGTTGCCGGAATGATTTTTGTGAGTGCAAGCATTCGACAATTCATTCTTCGAGGAATGGAACGCGCAAAGTCATTAAATGAAAAAGTTGTGTACCGACTGAAGCGACCAGTGGGCGTCGAACTGTCACTCAGCATTGTTGTTCTCGCAACATCGTCGTGGTTAATGGCAATGCGGCCGCCATATGTTCTGCTGGCCGACAAGGGACCGCGGGTGGCCTATGCCATCGTGCAAGATCTTGAGGGCGACGACGATTTCAAAGTTCGTCTGTCCATCACACCGGGCAACGTTGGTGCAAACAGAATGCTCATTGAGTTATTCGGACCATCGCGAATTCAGAACTTCACCGTGAAACTCACTCCAGAAAATCCGAACTTCTCTGGCTTCACCATCAATGTGCCCATTACTCGACCAGGCGGCGCACTTCTTGAGGTCGATTCCGGATTCCAACTACGAGCACCGGGCGTCTGGAAGGTAGAGGTCACTGGCGTCAGCACCATTGGCAACCTCGATGTCCTCACCACCCAATTCGTCATAGCGGACGGCGTGACGGTAACCACGGTGCCAAAGCAGGGTCTACAACCCGTCACCACCACGGCGGCTCCCGCTACCACGACAACGGTTCCGGCTGCCATAGCCACCACCACAGCCCCTCCCGCTGTGGCCACCACCACAGTTCCTCCCGCTGGATAGGCGCCTATAAATGGGCGCCAACGGCCCTGTCGGCAGTAGCGTTTCTCCCTGTGACAGACACAACGGCAGCCAGCATGCAAGACAAGATTGACGACCTCAGAGATCGCCAAGAGCAGGCACGTAATGCCGGCAGCCCTCGGTCGGTTGAGCGCCACAAAGGAAAAGGCAAGTTGCTTGCCCGTGAGCGCATTGAATACCTGTGCGATCCAGGCTCTTTCCACGAACTCGACATGTTGGCACGCCATCGTGCTCACGCAGCCGGACTAGAAGAGCGCCCCTACACCGACGGTGTTATCACTGGTTGGGGAACCATTGAAGGACGCAAGGTGTTCTTGTTCTCTCAAGACTTCACCGTCTTCGGTGGAGCGCTTGGCGAAGTCTTCGCAGAGAAGATTCACAAGTTGATGGACCTTGCTTTGAAGGTGGGCGCACCTGTTGTTGGTTTGAACGATGGCGCTGGAGCCCGTATCCAAGAAGGTGTTGTTTCGCTTGCGTCATACGGCGGAATCTTCCATCGCAACGTTCAAGCATCGGGAGTCATTCCGCAAATCTCGGTCATTCTCGGACCATGCGCTGGTGGTGCTGTGTACTCCCCAGCAATGACCGACTTCATCTTCATGGTGCGCGAGTCCAGCCACATGTTCATTACTGGCCCCGATGTTGTGAAGACCGTTACCGGCGAAGATGTCACGCTTGAAGAACTTGGTGGCGCAATGAGTCACGCTTCTAAGAGCGGCGTTGCAACATTTGTTTCAGCAGATGAACAAGCATGTTTGGACGACGTGCGTTTCTTGTTGTCGTTCCTTCCACAAAACAACTTGGAAGAACCACCAGCAGAAGAACCTTCAGACGATGCAGAGCGTTCCTGCGACATGTTGCGCGACATTCTTCCGGTATCGCCCAACCAGCCATACGACATGAAGAAAGTTATTCGCGAGGTGTGCGACAACGGCGAGTACTTCGAATACTTCCAACATTGGGCAACAAGCATCACATGCGGCTTCGCACGTCTCGACGGAATGACAGTTGGTGTTGTTGGTAACCAGCCAATGGCATTTGCTGGTGTTCTCGACATTGAATCATCTGAAAAAGCTGCACGTTTCGTGCGTACCTGCGACGCATTCAATATTCCACTCGTCACTTTTGTCGATGTTCCCGGCTTCTTGCCTGGCGTCAATCAAGAGCACGAAGGAATCATTCGTCACGGAGCGAAATTGCTGTATGCCTTCTGTGAAGCAACCGTTCCACGTATTCAAATCATCACCCGCAAGGCGTACGGCGGTGCGTACGTTGTGATGAACTCAAAGTCAATTGGCGCCGACCTTGCCTATGCATGGCCAACAGCAGAACTTGCGGTTATGGGCCCACAAGGTGCCGTTGAAATTGTGTACAAGCGTGAATTGCAGCAAGCAGCAGATCCCGTTGCTCGTCGTAATGAACTAGTTACCGAATACACCGAGAAATACGCCAACCCGTATGCAGCGGCAGAACGCGGTTATGTAGACGATGTCATTGACCCAGCAGACACCCGCAGGAAAGTCATTGCCGGATTGCGTATGTTGCAAACAAAGCGCGAAGAACTTCCACGTCGTAAGCACGGCAACATGCCTCTGTAGGCAACAACTATGACTGAAGAACTCAACTGGCCAGCACCAAACCCACAGGATGCACCTCAACCAAACGTCGGTGCGTCACGCAGTGGTGGCGAGAAGATGGCAACATTTGGCCAACGTTTACTAGGGCGAATTCTTGACTCTCTGAATTCATTTGTTGCCTATCTAGGTGTTTTGTTGTTATCTGCAGTCATCATGGCAATCAGTGGCGCAGAAGAGGGTTCTGCTACAGCCACGGTTGTCACTGTGATTGGCGCAATTGTTGTCATCGGACTACAGGTGATGTGGGAAGGAAATGGTGGAAGCCCATTTCGTCGTGGCATCAGCGTGTTGATTGTCGATCAAAATACGTTCCAACCAATCGGACCTTGGCGCGCCATTGTTCGCATCATCGTTGCCAACTTCAGTTTGTTGTTCTTCGGACTTGGTTTCTTGTGGATGTTGTGGGACGAGAACAGCCAAACATGGCACGACAAAGCAGCCGGCTCTGTGGTGGTCAAGCGATGAATCTCAACATCGGAGCAATTTCTCCTGCCCCAACCGACGAAGAAGCAGCCGCCATTGCCGCAGCCGTCACCATGATGTGGCCGCAACCCGTTGTCCCTTCTGCGTCAGACAACAAAACGGCCAATGTGTCGTGGAGATTTAGCGGACGCTGGTGGGCATCGAATCACATCTCTCGTCGTAGCCGTCCAGGCGCGTAACGCACAATGGCCGAGCAGGCACTTTCTGGTCTCCGTGTCATTGACATGTCAACGGTGTTGGCTGGTCCGAACTGTGCTCGATACCTCGCAGACTTCGGTGCCGATGTCATCAAAGTAGAACGACCAGATGTTGGCGACAGTCTTCGCAACATGGGGTGGCGTGATCCAGAAGACGGTGAAGGCTTGTGGTGGCGCATGGTCAATCGCAACAAACGAAACATTGCACTCGACTTAAAGAATGCGGACGACCACGCATTGTTTCTACGTCTTGTAGACGACGCCGATGTTTTGGTTGAAAACCTTCGGCCAGGAATTCTTGAACGCCTTGGACTTGGCCCCGATGTTTTGCATGCGCGTAACCCGCAATTAGTTATCACTCGAGTCAGCGGCTTTGGACAAACAGGCCCGTATGCAAATCGTCCTGGCTTTGCCACGATTGCCGAAGCTATGTCTGGGCTTGCATCAATCACCGGGATGCCTGGTGGCGACCCAATGCTGCCACCCATCGCGCTCACCGATGAGGTGACAGGACTTGTTGCCGCATTCGCAACAATGGTGGCTCTGTGGTCAGAACAGGGACAAGTTGTTGATGTATCGCTTTTAGAGAGCATCTTTCAAATTATGGGACCGCTTATCTCGGTGTATCTCACGCGTGGAGAAATGCAAGAACGCATGGGGTCACTTATCCCCTACACAGTTCCTCGTGGTGTGTACAAGTGCAGTGATGGAAAGTTTGTTGCGATGTCAACATCAAGCGACTCCATTGCCAGTCGCGTTATGACTCTTCTTGGTTTTGAAAACGACGAGCGCTTCGCAACGTTTGCTGGTCGCATTGAAAATCGCCACGTCATTGACGATGCAATTGAGAAGTGGTTCGCACAACACACACAAGCAGAGGCACTTGCCATCTTTGAAGTCATTCAAGCTGCCGCTGGTCCGGTTCTAGATATGCACGACATCGCCAATGATCCGCATTACGCCGCTCGTGAGGCAATTGTTCATGTAGAGGGAACACCCATGCAGTCACTTGTCGCGCGACTGTCAAAAACTCCGGGCGCGGTGAAGTGGCGTGGACGCGCACGTGATGCCGACGGTGCATCCATTCGTGACAACGGTTGGGGTTAGTCCCCCAACACGACCAAATGTCTAGGGGGCTAGTAATGTTCACCTGTTCGTCAGGGGGACATCATGTTGACTCAAGAAGCAGAGCCTCGCTTTAGCCGCGCCCATAAAGTTCTTGGTCTCACCGCCATTGCAACCATGCTCGTCTCGCTGGATACCAGCATTGTGGTGGTTGCAGAACGCACCATTGCTGAAGACCTTGGCAATCCCAACTGGATGCCATGGGTGTTCTCTGGTTACAGCATCGCGTACGCCGCCGGCCTTTTAACTGCAGGTCGATTTGCAGACGTAAATGGTCGCAAGCGTTCGTTCATGCGCGGGCTTGCCCTCTTCAGCATCGGCTCTGTGTTGTGTGGTCTTGCACCCACTACTCACCTGTTGGTGCTGGCTCGTTTAATTCAGGCCATCGGTGGTGCCCAACTCACACCGGCGTCCATCGCCTTAGTTCTTCCAGAGTTCCCCGCCGAGAAGCGCACCGTTGCCATTGGTGTGTGGGGCGCGGTTGGTGGTTTGGCTGCCGCCGCTGGTCCATCCCTTGGTGGAATTCTTCTTGATTGGTTGAACTGGCGCTGGTTGTTCTTCATCAACGTGCCGTTCTGCATTTTCACTTTGCTCATTGGTCGCACTTTGTTGCATGAAAGTAAAGATCCAAATGCAACCAAAGATGTCGACCTCATCGGAACCGCATTTGGTTTCCCTGGAGTTGCGTTGGTGACGCTTGCGATTACACAAAGTACCGAGTGGGGTTACTTCGATAACCGCACCATCGGGTCGTTCCTTATTGGTCTTGCTTTGTTGGCCTTGTTCGTGCAGCGTTGTCGCACCGTTACTAATCCACTTCTTGACTTGAAGTTGTTCAAGCTGCCATTCGTGGTTGCTGCAAACATCTCCGGCTTGTTCTTTTCCATTGGATTCCTTGGAATGTGGTTGTTGAACACGCAGTGGATTCAAGTGATTTGGGGCTACAGCCCTGCACGTTCTGGTTTGGCAACAGCACCTGGCCCAATCATGGCTGCACTTTTCGCAGCGCCCATGGGTCGTCTTGCAGTGCGTTGGGGACACGCAAAGGTATTGATGGTGGGCTCGGTGTTGATGAGTGTTGGCACATTCATGTTGACTGTCACCATGACGCCAACACCTGATTACGTGCGCGACTATTTGCCGTTAATGATCATCACCGGTATTGGCGTTGGTTGCAGTATGTCAACGCTCTCCAGTGCTGCAAATGCATTCCTTCCACCAGCGAAGTTCGCTATGGGTTCTGCACTCAACACCACTGCACGTCAAGTTGGTTCAGCACTAGGCGCAGCACTCGCAGCGTCTCTGGCAACACCTGCCATTAAGAACGCGATTCAAGCACTCACAACAAAGCAACCAATTACAGAGGCCATGGTGTCGTCATACGACAATGCGTGGTACTTGATGTCAGGCATTTACCTATTTGCAGGCCTCATCATGTTGACGTTGTTCCGCAAGCCAACTGACGAACAAATGGCTGCAGCTAACGACGTCACATTCGTTGACTAAAGAATTCCTACTGGACAACTAACACCGGTTCCACCGATACCGCAATA
The DNA here is from genome assembly GCA_021299715.1 of Ilumatobacteraceae bacterium. Classification (GTDB taxonomy): domain Bacteria; phylum Actinomycetota; class Acidimicrobiia; order Acidimicrobiales; family Ilumatobacteraceae; genus UBA2093. The sequence continues at coordinate 43,109 of JAJTEL010000006.1, forward strand.
TCCATTCGGGTTCTTCCCGAGATATTGCTGGTGGTATGGCTCTGCGTAATAGAACGCAGAGAGCGGTGCAATCTCTGTGGTGATGGTCCCGTAACCGGCTTTGGTGAGCTGTTCTTGATATGCATCACGTGTTGCCACCGCAATGTCACGCTGTTCATCAGTGGTGTAATACACACCGCTGCGATATTGCGTGCCAATGTCGTTGCCTTGGCGCATTCCTTGTGTGGGGTCGTGGTTTTCCCAGAACACGCGCAACATGTCTGCAAGCGACACTTGCGATGCATCAAAGACCGCGAGTACCACTTCTGTATGACCAGTGAGTCCAGAACACACCTCTTCATATGTGGGGTTTGGTGTGTAGCCACCCGCATAACCAACAGCTGTTGAGTACACGCCAGATGCCTGCCAGAACTTGCGCTCGGCACCCCAGAAACAACCCATGCCCACAACCAGAGTTTCCGCATTGTCTGGCCATGGAGCAACAAGTGGTGTGCCCAACTCGAAGTGCTCAGCAGGCACTGGCATTGTTTGATCAGTGCGACCAGGCAACGCCTGGCTAGGGCTGATCAATTCTGGGTTTTTCCGTCCGAACATATGGTCATGCTACGGACAAGAAAAGCACCTAATGACGAGTGATGGACACCTTCTTGGTCTCGGCCTGCTTGCCACTCATGGGAATACGCACTTCCAAGACGCCATCGACATAGCGGGCCTTCACGTCTTGGTCAGTAGCACCGGCTGGCAATGCAATGGTGCGAACAAATGAGCCGTACTGGAACTCGCTTCGGTAGTGGCGCTTGTTCTCGTGCTTTGACTCTTTCTTGCGTTGCACCATGATGCGCAGCATTCCCTCGGTCAACGTGATCTCAATGTCATCTTCAGGGTTCACGCCAGGAGCTTCGGCACGCACGATGAGTTGATCATCATCTTCGTACTCCTCCACTTTGATGGCTGCTTCGCCGACGGAATCAATCCATGATTCGGGAAAATCCAACACACTGCGACCAGCCATCCACGCCGGCCAGTCAAAATCTGTTGCTGCTTTTCGTATGAGGGTCATGTCATTCTCCTTTTGTTGGGGATGACAGTGACGGTAAAGGTCAGACGTTGTGCATTCAACCGATTGCGCGCTGTTGGGACATTGATGTATTCGAAATGAATGAATGTTGAATCGCCAAGAGTTCTTCACACCCAGGCAATACACGCAGACCGGCTTTCACCGCCGCCATACACATATCGATCTCCCCATGTGCTTGCGCCCACTCAGCGAGTTCCTTTGAGGCTTGGAAAGCCGTCACAACCATTCGTGTAGTAGTTCCATCTAAATCTGCCCACATATAGTTCGCGCCAGCAAATGGAATATCTCGAATGTTGTTCAACTCTTGTAACAAGGTGGGAGCTGTTGCTTTATTCTCTCGAAAAGAACGCAACGCTGCACTCAACACATTGAAATCTGTTGTTATGCAAACACCTAGTTCTATTGCATCTGTGAACGTAGGAGGAAGGATTTGTTGACGTTGCTTATACGAAACAACATCGCTTAGACCCCTGCGAACATCGGACAGAACAGTCGAGAAGCTTGCATCTGTAATCTCGATATCCCAAATTGCTGTTCTCACAGCTGACCGTCGAGGTCTATCTTGATTCATTCCTAGCCATGACAACACTTCGAGTGAACGACGCTTTGCAAAAGTGGCGCACTGCCCATTTCGATTCTCAACACTGGGGTATCCATACATTCGGATGATGATGTCCCACGCAAATATCTCCAAGTTTGACTCGTCACATTCTTCTTCTTCCAGAAGGCTGTCAACTACGTGTTCAAAACTTTCGCTACAGGTATTGGTCTCTCTAGCCACAACATCCACAGAAATTCGTCTGAGCTCATTCATCCGCACTTGTGATTCGTTGGAAATCCGGCCAGGAATGAACCGTGATGCAACTTGGGACTTCCTTCGCTGAAGTACCCGCTGCAAAATTGCCATCGCCACTACTGGATCCACGACGGACCTCATCGGAAGTTCAATGATGTCAGATGTGTGGCTCTCCTCAGACACATTGCTTCGTGGAAGAAATGCCAACACAGCCGCTACAGCGACTTCTTTCGTTGTTAATACATCTAGTGAACTAAGAATGAATTGACGAAGCGATTGTCTTCTGGCGGCATCACGCACACCCAACAGAAGTACTACGAGAACTATGAGCACCAACAACGCATGAACGACGAGAGCCAACTCGTACTGGGCAATAGAGCCGTCCGTAAAGTCTTCAAGGCTAAGACGTCTTCCATAGACATTCATTTGCCAAAGTGACCATACAAATATGAACAGAGTCAAGAGACGCAGTGTCCACTTCATGACTCATCCCTGCACTAGTTCAACTGTCCTTGACGCAACGACAGTTCTGCTACCGACGCCCACAAGCGACAACATGTTGGTTCTCACCTGGCGCACGAGAGTCACTTTTAATCTGTATTTGCTCAATTGATACGTAGCACGTTCTCCGTATTGCGCAAGAAAACGAGTCATCACATTCACCGCGCGTTGTTCGTCAATCTGAGCATCTCCACTTCGTATTCCAACTATCTGCTGACCACCAATTCGAGCAGTGTCAGCAGCAAGTGTGGAAAGTTCGTCATACGTCTGCACAACTTTTCCGCCATCAAAGACCAATGCGGTAATTGAAATTAATCCAACTACCAGACAGACAAATAGCCCGGAGATTGATCCCTTTTCTCTAACTTCATTCATTGCTTTCTAAACCGATCAATAACTGAAAGAGATGATGCATCAACCCTTAATGATGGAATTCGCAGAAGACCAAAACCAGCAGTGTTCACAGAACATGCAACTCTGACCCGCACTGCATTTAGTGTCTCGTGACGTACAACTTGTGCTTGAACATCTGCACGGGTGCAATCGAGATCAAGTCTTTGCAACTCACGAATGCCTATCGAGACTGCTGTTCTCTGAGCGTTCTGTAGAGATTCTCTCGAAGCAGATCGAGCGGCGGTCTCGGCGACATGTTGCACCTGGGTTGCGGTCTGGGTCATTCGACCTGCGTAGACAATGAGGAGTAACAGCGTTACGAAACAGGGCACGAGAATTACCGTCTCTGCTGCAAGCGAGCCTCTTTCACTTCCCACTATCGATACTGCTCTTGCTTGAAGGATTCCCATGGCGTCCACGCATTGGCTGATGCAATTTGTGGCAAGAACGAGACTGGTCCTGAAACCTTGACGCGTACGGTGACATGAACACCGTCGTGGCGAAATATCACTTCAGGAAATTCCAAAAGTTTCGAGTTCAAATCTCCCGTTACTCGTTGGACCTCGGAGACTGCACGTTGTTGTGCATCTGATGAGGGAGTTAGAGCACTCGCCACCGCGGCACCGCGAAGGGCAGCCAACTCTGCAACATGTGTGTGATGAAAGATTGCACCAACGTGAAAGCACATAAACACGAGAAGAAAAACGACCGGGACGAGAACGACAGTTTGCAGGCTGGTCTCGCCCCGGTCTTTCAGCGGATGATGGGCAGCAATCATCCGAGATTGAGAGAGTTAGCTTTCTCACGAACGCGGGTACTGATGATGGCTCCCACACTGATGGCCAAAGCAACTAATGCAGCGGCCATCACTACGGTTGTCGCGCTCACTTCCCCACGTTCACGATCTAGTTCACGGGAGGCCGTGTACCGAATCCAGTAATACTGAAATAGTTCCTTCATTGATTTTCCTTTCTGGCGAGTTCAGAACGAACTCATTGTTTGAACAAATGCCGGATACCCAACAAGCGTGAGAAATCCCATAAACAGCACAACGAGGGGAAGACCGATCTTTTCGGTGCGCTGTTCCTCATCAAACTCAACGCGAGCGAGGTTCTTTTTGCGCAACGATTCCGCCTTAGTGACAAGAGATGTACGAACTCGAGCTCCGTGTTGCCCCGCTAGTTGCACTGTGTGTGCCACCTCAACAAGAGAACTCACTTGTACTCGATGACCTAATTCAGCGAGCGAGTCCCAATATGAGACGCGCGCGCTTTGAGCTCTCATGACAGCTGTTCGAATCAATGAGAATCCGGGCCCATCTCCAGAGTGCGAAGCCGCAAGAACCGACGTTTCAATCCCGGCCCCGCCTGCCACCATCACATTTACGAGATCTAGAAAAACTGCCGTTGCAAGATCTAGTTGACGCCGAACGCTCTCAGCATCCCGAAAAATACGCCGAGCCGGTTGCGTACTGTACAGAACTGCACCAACAACGGACAGCACAACAACACACATCGCTGTTGATCTACTGAAAGTCGTGAGCGCACTCACACTGATGACAGCTGCAATCCCTGTTGAGACAGAAGTGACGCGCACGACAGATTGCCGATGGGTCACGGCACAGATTTCTAGTAGTTCAGTATCGGCTTCGTCTGCAATCCACTGAGTCATGAATGGCCACCAAATGTATTGAGAAAACGTTGAGGGGCCTTCAATGTGGTCATTTGGCGAAGCCATATCAATCCGCATACAAAACATGCCGCGGTAAGCGCAAGAAAGAAGAAACCTTGCGGTGTAAAGAACGGCGCAACATACGACGGATTAAGAACCAACAACCCCGAACAAAACCCTGCGATGGAGTAGTTGATAATTCGAACGGCCGTGCGAGAACGAGCTCGAGAAACCCACACGCGGAGATACAGGTCACATTCTGCTCGGGCACAGTCGCTGAGATGAGTTAACAGCGCACCAAAATCACGAGTTTGATGTCGAGCAGCAATGAGAAGTGAAGCCACCACAAAATCTGATGTGGGGTTGGCTAAGTCGTCAGCAAACTCACGCAGAGATTCTTCAAGTGTGCTGTAGCGAAGTGAAGCGACAAGGCGTTGAACATGGGGTTCAATTACCGCCGGAGGAAATTCGCCGGTTGCTGTTATTGCTTGTTCAATTCCAGCCGATGCCGAGATGGCATCACGAAGGCTTTCGGTCCACACAGCAATAGCCGTCACTCGTTCCCGTTGATCTTCAACACTCACCCGGGTGAACAAATTCTTGGCACGTGATAGGTGCCCTACTGATCCAGTTCGTCCAAAGACTGCAATAGAAAGGCCTACCCCTACGAGAAGACCAGCTAGGAGAAGGACTAGGAGGCCCATGATGACGTCCGACGATGTGAGAAACCAAACTCCTCTAATACTTCTTGTGTAGCCAACCGAAGCGAAACAAAGTTGTGCTGCGATTGAGTTCGAGAGAAGATTTCATTTGTAAGAATTCCGACACCGTCTGATTGCACAACTTCGTGAATCGATGTAACCGTTCGCGTGTCTCCAATCAATTGAACATGAACAACAAAATTCAACGATGTAGAAATGAGCAGATTGATTGCATCTGCCGGTACACCCGTCTGTGCCATTGCGACATATGCCAAGAGTTTTGGAAAGACGTTTCGCGGGCTATCTGCATGGATGGTGCACATTGAGCCGTTGTTGCCTTGACTCATGGCAAGAAGCATGGGAAACGCTTCGGCTCCGCGCACTTCGCCAATGACAACTCGATCGGGATCCATGCGGAGTGCCATTCGAGCTAGATCGCTCATAGAGATTGCACCCGTGCCTTCCATATTGGGCGATCGAGACTGCAGAGCATCGTGATCTGGGTGTGCATCCTCAAAGCGGTCGATCCCTAGTTCAAATGCATCTTCTATGGTGACAATTCGCTCCGACCGCGGAACTTCATTGATGAGCGCGCGCAACAACGTCGTCTTCCCGGATCCGGTTCCCCCTGCAACAATGATGTTGTGCTTAGACCGCACAGCGGCCGCGAGAAATTCTGCCGTCTCGGCTGTGAGCATGTTTCGAGACACAAGTTCAGCAAGGTGTGAATAGTCGAAGCGATGGCGACGAATGACAAGCGATGGACGAAGTGAAACATCCATAGCTGCAAAGACTCGGGAGCCGTCCCGGAGTTGAAGATTCAATTCTGGATGCGCAGCATCGAAACGTTGTTCACGATGCCCCATACGCGAAGCAATTCGTCGGATGAGATCGATAAGTTCCTCATCAGTCTCGGCAATTGGGTCAACCTCGCGACGTTCCCCATTACGCATCTTTAACCACACGGGACGATTCCCTCGAACGTGAATATCTGAGACGTCATCATCGTCGAGTAGTGGTTCTAATTTCCCTAATCCCAGAACTCGAGCTATTGCATCGTCAATAAGTCGACGTTCAGTTAGTTCTGATGAAAAATCATGAGTCCAGCCTTGTTGCACTTGATCACGCCGAATGAATTCTTCTGCTGTTTGTCTAGCCAGGGCCCGCTCTTCATCAGTGCTGGCTACTGGCAAATCGCTCTGATGGCGTCGCACACGATCATCAGCAAGAGAAGTTGCAATTGCACGAGCAATTTCAGCCGATGTAGAAGAGTTCATTTGCTATCTCCAATGTGTGAAACGAAAAGTGGCCCCGATCGTGCGACGTCAATGAGCATTTTTTTCGGAGCGCGAACCGTGATGATGGTTGATGTTGAAACTTCATTAGGTGTACTGAGATCAACGACGGTGGCCTCCTCCTGGAGTATCCGTGCCTCTCCGGTTCCGTCGAGTCCTGGCGTCACCGCTATTTCCACAATGTGGCCAACTTCTAACTTCGGAGGAAAATGTCCAATCTCAACTGAGAGAGGAATGAACGCTTCATTCGCCAGTAGTTCGCGTGACGTATTCACCTGTTTTACGGATTCCGGTTGAATCTCGCCACTCGTGGTAACGGAAACAGGTTTGTTCATCATGAGCGCAAAAACGAGTGCAACACCTGCAAGGACAACCGTGGCACCAATGAGCAGGTCTTTTCGCCGCAACGACAACCCACCTGCACCTGCTGCATCAGCCCGATCGCGGAGAGCGGATAGTCGGTCTGCTGACGACAAAGCACCTGGCCTGTGTAGTGAGTCCACGATTCGTCTCCCCTCGTCTCTGATGTCCACCACAAATGTGTGGGCGGGCAACGTATGGACGGAAGAACGAAAGTTCAAGTCAGCGAAATGCTGTCAAGTCACCCTCTAGCCTTGTACTCATGACTCAGGCACCAGAAACACTGCCCGCCTCCAACGACCCCTGTTGGTGCGGCAGCGGACGCAAATACAAGCGGTGCCACAAGGGAACCGAAGGCCGTATCCAGCCAGGGGTCATCAGCCCTATGCGGTATGTGCCAGACACCATCGCAAAGCCTCCGTATGCAGATACGGGTGTTGTTCCTCGCTACGACGAATCACGAGTAAAGAGTGCCGACGTTATTGAGCGCATGCGAGTTGCTGGTGCCGCAGCATCCGAAATTCTGCGCCGTGCTGGCGAGTTTGTTCGGCCCGGAATCACCACCGATGAAATTGACATCTTCGTACACGATCTCACCATTGAAATGGGTGGTTACCCAAGTCCGTTGAACTATCACGGATACCCCAAGAGTGTGTGCACAAGTGTGAATGAAGTGATCTGTCATGGCATTCCAGATTCACGTGTTCTTGAAGACGGCGACATTGTGAACTTAGATGTCACCATTTACTTAAACGGTGTTCACGGCGACACAAATGGAACATTTGCTGTTGGCAACATTTCACAAGAAGACCGCAACCTCATTCGCGTGACCGAAGAATGCTTGTGGTACGGAATTGAAGCCGTGAAGCCAGGTGTTTCCATTAATGAAATTGGACGCGCCATTGAAGTACATGCAAAGAAGCACAAGTACGGAATTGTTCGCGCTTTCATTGGTCACGGAATTGGCGAGAACTTCCACACCGACATTCAAGTTCTTCACTACTACGACCCACGCAACACAATGATTTTGCGTGAGGGTATGACCTTCACCATTGAACCCATGATTACTGCAAGCGGCGAATTCCGCCACAAGATGTGGGATGACGATTGGACTGCAGTGACTGCTGATGGCAGCCGTACCGCGCAGTTCGAGCACACCATGGTTGTCACTTCAGATGGAGTCGATGTCCTTACCGCTGGCCCTGGCGCAGTTTCACCCTGTGCACCTTGGAACCGCTAACCACAAAGTCGTAGCGTCAGAGCCGTGATTGACACACAGAACCCTGATCGCTATCTGGCGTTTAGTCGCGACGAGTGGGCAGAGCTTCGCGCCGCTACTCCTCTCACCATTCGTGAGCGTGAACTTGAAATGTTGCGCGGTATCAACGACAAGATTGATCTTGACGAAGTAGCCGCGGTGTATCTGCCCCTCACCCGCCTTATCAATCTGTATGTCAGTGCTACGCAAAATCTGCACAAGGTGTCTGCGACATTCTTGGGAACAATGGCGCCGAAGGTTCCCTATGTCATTGGTATCGCAGGAAGCGTTGCAGTGGGAAAGAGCACTTTCGCTCGTATTTTGCAGTCACTTCTTACGAGATGGCCAGATCATCCACGAGTAGACCTCATCACCACCGACGGCTTCTTATTTCCCAACGCAGTACTCGACGACCGCGGAATTATGAATCGAAAAGGTTTTCCAGAAAGCTACGACACCAAAGCATTGTTGAAATTCCTTCGTGACCTGAAGAGCGGAACCGCCGAAGTAACCGCACCGGTGTACAGCCATGTGGTGTACGACATTGTTGATGGCGAGAACATCTCTGTGTGCCAACCCGACATTCTGATTCTTGAGGGTTTGAATGTTCTGCAAGTTGGCAGCGAATCAAATGAGTTCGTGTCCGACTACTTTGACTTCTCTATCTACATTGATGCAGACGAAGAACATATTGAGCAGTGGTACATAGAGCGGTTCCAAACGTTGCGCGAAACAGTGTTCCGTGACCCCAACAGCTTTTTCCAAAACTATGCACATCTCTCGGATGAAGAGGCCGTTGCTACAGCACGAGCTATCTGGCGTGAGATCAACGGTAAGAACCTGGTGGAGAATATTGAACCAACCAAGTCACGTGCATCTTTATTAGTGCATAAAGGTGCAGATCACCGCGTGACTGACGTGCAGTTGCGCCGTCTCTAGTTCGAAATCAGTCCTCGGCGCTGTCGTCGAGCTCAGATTCAGCTTGCTCAATTTCCTTGAACGCCTCCTGCACAGAAAGCAGCGTTTCATCTGATGCCAACACGCCTTGTGCCTTGGTGAGCTCGTCGATTTCACGAATTGGCTTGCGTAGGTTGGACATCACGCGACCAGTTGTAACGGCCTTCAATTTTTTCTGAATGTTGTCGAAGTGCTTTGAGATCTCGGTGAGGTATTTGACGTACTGAGTCCATGCTTTGCTGAAACCAGTCAACAGACCGAGAATTTCCTTTGCGTTTTGTTCCATATGAAAACTGTCGGTTGCTTGTCGTACAACCCCCAAGAATGCATACAACGTCAACGGAGAGCACAGAACAACTTTCTTGCTCAAGGCCGAGTCAATCAATGTGGGCTTGTGTTGCTGAATGAATCCGATGACGCTCTCATTTGGAATAAAGAGCAGTACATAATCCAGCGCATTGCGATTTGACTGCGAGACATAATCGCGTCGTTCAAGCTCTTTCACACGGTCTTCAACGTTCTTCAAAAACTGATCGCGATACATGTTGCGTGAATTTTCATCTGACGCTTCGAAATACTTGAGATAGTTGTCAACCGGGAATTTGGAGTCGAGGTACAACACACGGTCTGGTGGCAGATAGAAGCTGTAGTCAGGCTTTCCACCGTCGCCAAGAATTTCTTGCTTTTCGTAGTTGATTCCACGTTCAAATCCGGCGTGAGACAAGATGTCTTCCAACATTCGCTCGCCCCAGTTGCCTCGGCCCTGAGCACTAGACAGCACGTTTCGCAAAGCTTGTGTTTGTGTGGCCAGACCTTTGACAGCTTCGTCAACATTGCCGAACTTCTCGGTGTTGTGGGTATGCAACTTTTCAACTTCTTTACCCAATGTCGCAATCTTTTGTTCAAATGGTTGCAAGAGGTTTTTTGTTTGTGCTTCAAGCGCATCCCGTTGAGCGTTCAAACGTTCATCGGCTTGTTGGCCGGCCGATTCATTTGCCTTTGTCAAAACATCAGCAGCAACTTCTCGAATCTTTGACTCGACTGCACCTTGCACACCAGTACTGATGGCATTCACATCTAGAGCCGCTTTGACGGCCTCAACAATTGGAGCAATATCCACTGGGGCAGCAACCACGCTTGGAGAGACTGGAGCCGACGTCTGCTTCATGTTCCTCTGCAGAAAAACAATGCCGCCACCCATCACGGCAATCAAAACAACAAATAGCCCAATTACGAGAGATTCCATCCGGTCATTCTGACAGAGGGGTCTGTCAGCGGGTCGTACTACTTAGCGGTGCAGTGCGTTCAAATAGTTGTACACCGTGATGCGAGATACACCCATTGCGTCGGCAACATCTTCCACTGCACGACGAAGAATAAAAGCACCGCGTTGATCTAATAACTTCACTGCAAGTTGCTTTTCGTGTCGCGACAAATTTGGAAGTGGGCAGCCGAGTTCTTTTTCCACTTGTTCTATAAGCCGGTCAAGTGCGCCATACAACTTTGGCAAACGAACCGCAGCAATAATCTCGCCTTCCCATTCCAAGGCCATGTCGCTAATGCGAGCATCGTCGACGGAAATGAGCTGTGCACCCACCGCATCGAGGATGGGCTTTACCGCAGTCAGTAACGGGTGTTGGATAAACACCGTTATCCCACCACTTCCGTGTCAATAGTGATGTGCGTAGCGCCCAGTTCATATGCAGCAGTGACCAGGGCATTCAACGCTTCACCCACTTGGCTAGCAGACGTTGTAAACGACGAGCCGAACACCCCAATTTCAACGGGAACGCCAAGGGCCTCTACGGCCGCCACCGCGCGGGTAACCCGTTGCGGTGGGTCGCCTTCCTCAAACGGCTCGATAGTGAACTCAACCTTGATCACCCCACGAAGCCTATGGCTCAGGTGGGCTAGCGCCCCATGGGAAGGCGGGGAAGAACCAGCGCCACGCTGTCTGGCAATACCTGGTGGGTGCGTAGCCACCCCATCAGCTCGCTCAGCGGCACCCACTCTGTGGCAACCACTTCCCCATCGCTAAATATGAAAGGCCCATCGGAGAAGCACACATAGGCGTCTGCCACCAGTTTCACATTGGAATCGTCATAGGCCCCACTGCCCAAGAGCTGCACGCTCACACCTGTCAGCCCTACCTCTTCGGCCAGCTCGCGTTCGGCTGCATCGCGACTGGCTTCACCCGGTGCCATCACCCCACCCACAGCAATGTCCCACCACCCTGGCCAGATGTCCTTTGAGAGGGAACGCTGATGAACAAGCACCTGATTGCTGCTGGAGACCACAGCAATAAACACCGCGCGATGACGAAGGACATGCTGACGCATCTGCTGGCGAGTCACCAATTGCAGGACACGACCATCTCGATCTACTTCTTCCACCATTTCTAGGGGTGAGTTCTCTGGATGAGCCACCGACTGAGCCATTCACTTCTGCCTACCATTAGGTATGAGCAAAAACACATTGACCACCGATGCCGCGCGAGATCAACACGGCAACCCAGTAGGTCTGTTGGAACAAGCAAACGATGTGTTCGACGACATGGTCACCTTGCGTCGCGATCTTCACGAATGGCCTGAAATTAGTAATCATCTACCACGCACGCGTGATCGTGTCCTGCAGTCACTTGAAGGTCTGCCATTAGACATCACACTTCACGAGACAACGAGCGGAATTGCAGCCATGCTCACTGGCGACAAGCCTGGACCAACTGTGTTGCTGCGCGCCGACATGGATGCTCTTCCCATGCCAGAAGACACCGATGTGGCGTTCAAGTCACGAGTTGAAAACATCATGCATGCATGTGGTCACGACACACACACCGCAATGTTGATGGGAGCCGCAAAGATTTTGTCGTCACGCAAAGCAGATATTCCCGGTCGTGTGCTGTTCATGTTTCAACCAGGCGAAGAGGGGTACAACGGCGCTAGCGAAATGCTGAACGAAGGTTTGTTAGACGTTGGCACCGAATCGCCAGTGACAGGCGCGTTCGCAATTCACGCAGCATCAAACATTCCCGGTGGATTCCTTGGAATCAAGGGCGGCACCATGATGGCGTCAAGCGATTTTTTTAACATCACTATTAAAGGAAAAGGTGGTCACGGAAGCGCACCACACTTCACCTTGGATCCAGTTCCTGTTGCCTGTGAAATAGTTCAGGCATTACAAACACTTGTTACCCGTCGAATAGATGTGTTTGACCCCGGCGTACTTACTGTGACGCAAATTCATACAGGAACAGCAAGCAATGTCATTCCAGAGACCGCATTCATAAACGGAACAATTCGAGCTGTCAGCGAACGTACACGATCACTCATTCATGATGGTGTGCGTCGCGTGGCTGAAGGCATTGTTGCCGCACACGGAATGGACGCAGATGTTGAAGTCAATCTTGGATATGACGTAACAGTCAACGACCACGATTTTGCATCGTTTGCCGCAGATGTCTCCACCGCGGTCAGCGGCGATCGCAATGTGCGCATCATGGACAACCCCGTCATGGGTGCAGAAGACTTCAGTTACGTCTTGAATCGCGTTCCCGGATCAATGATGTTCTTGGGTCTCATGCCCGAAGGTATGGACATTATGAAAGCAGCCCCTAACCACAGCAACCGCGCCATTTATGCAGAGGACTACATGCGTCGCGGAACTGCTGTCTATTCAGCTATGGCGCTGCGACACCTCGGAGTGGCGCTCAGCTGATGTATCAGTCAACTCGTCACTGGCTTGAGGAGAACTGGAACGATTCCCTCACGCTGCGCCAATGGTGGCAACTCATGAACGATGCTCGATTGTCATTTCCTCGATGGCCGTCCGCATGGTTCGGACAAGACGCAACCAAAGAAGACCAAAATGAGATTGCTCGTGCCTTTGCCGATGCAGCAGTTATCGGAGCTCCCTCTGGACTTGGTGTGCTGATGGGTGCACCCGTCACAATGACCTTCGGCACCGAGGAACAAAAACAGCGTTGGCTGCCTTCACTCGCCACAGGTGTAGAGGGGTGGTGTCAGTTATTCAGTGAACCGGGCGCAGGCTCAGACCTTGCCAGCGTTACATGCAGAGCAGAACGTGACGGCGACGAATGGGTCATTAACGGTCAGAAAGTGTGGACATCTGGCGCGTTGCACTCAACACGAGGAATGTTGGTTGCACGTAACGACTTTGATCAACCAAAACACAAAGGGCTCACCTACTTCATCATTGACTTAGAACAGCCCGGCGTAGAAATTCGACCAATCAAGCAAATGAACGGCGCAGCGCACTTTAACGAGGTGTTCTTTAGCGATGCTCGTGTCAGCGATGCAGATCGAGTCTCTGACATCAACAATGGTTGGGCAGTTACCGCGGCTACTTTGGGCTTTGAACGCAGCGGCTTGTCCGAGGGTGCCTTTGGCGGTGTTCGTGTTCCTGCAGGCAAGCAGGCCGGATTTCTCGATCGCCCTGTGGGAGAACTCCTCGAATACGTGAAAGCCAGTCGATCTCATCCCGATGAATATGGCGGGCTTCTTTCCACTTTGCGAACCATCCCTGTTACGGCAGGAATCAATGAGATTCAAAAACAGAAGATGGTCAGTCTCTACACCAATGAACGCATTGCTGAAATGACCCACGAGCGAATTGCATCAACCATGAAAAAGGGCGAATCACCCGGTGCTGAAGCGTCCACCATGAAATTGCATTGGACAAACGGCTTACGTATTTCGCGTGACTTGGGAATGGAACTGCTAGGTGCTGAAGGGATGCTCACAGGCGATGACCTGCCGGTTGAAGGAAAGGTGCAGCACTTTTTCCTTTCCATGCCGTCAGCATCTATTGCCGGTGGAAGTGACGAAGTGCAACGCAACATCATCGGCGAAAAAAGTTTAGGTTTGCCAAAAGACGCGCAAACCGACCCCAAAACTCCATTCAAAGACGTTCCAAAGAATTGACATGACCATCATCTCCACAGGCATCTGCCATCCACGAAATCTCTCAATTACAGCCAAAGGCAGTATTCACGACGACGAAACTGCAACCGAGTTGGGGTTCCGTGCCGGAACCGTTGCTGGTGATATTCATCTAGAACAATTCGGCGGAATTTTGGTCTCCGCATTTGGTCAGCAATGGTGTGAAACGGGAACCCTCAGCATGTACTTCATGCACGCAACCGCCGACGCAGAACCAGTTGAAGCAACGCTAGATATCGGTTCTTCTGCAACACCACTTCACAATGCACAAGTTGTGGCTCGAATGCAGACACCCGAAGGAATCACTGTTGCTGAAGGCACGGCAAGTGTGGGCACTACTTCAACACCCACTGCTTTGTATTCACGCGATCGACGACCAGTTGATGCATCCACTTTGAAAATGCTGCGTCACGCACATTCAGGTCGGCAGCTTGAAACAATCACTCGTAAGGCGCAAGGTGCCGACCAGGTTCGGCGACACTCGCAGGGCATTATGACTGCTCCACTTGACTGGTACGTGAAGGATTCACCGTGGGGTGGACCAATCTGCTCTCCGCTTACTTCGTGTCGACTTCTTGTTGCCGGTATGACTGAAACAATTGAAAAAGAATGTGGTGAATTCGTTGGTCTCTACGGAGCCATAGAAATTCGACATCACAACGGTCCACTCATGTTGGATGTTGACTACACCGTGACTGGTCGTGTTCTCGATGTCTCCGATTCACCAAAGACCGAAGTGCTGTGGTTCACAACCGAGGCACGCGAGGCAGGAAAACCTAACTCTGAACCTGTCGCCAGTCTCACCATGATGACCAGATTGTTGAAGGACTCATCTCCTCTGTACAACAAATAGATCCGGCTCTTTCAGAGTTAAAGTTCCTACATGGCAAATAACTCGGTCACTCTCGGATACAACACTGGCTATTGGGGAAGTGGCCCGCCACAGGGCGCGCTGGAAGCAATCAAAGAAGCCGAACGACTTGGCTACACCAGTGTGTGGACTGCAGAGGCATACGGAAGCGATGCCATCACACCATTGGCGTGGTGGGGTGCACACACAGAAAAGGTTCGTCTCGGAACATCAATTGTTCAGATGAGCGCGCGAACTCCAGCAGCAACTGCGATGGCTGCGATGACCCTTGATCACTTAAGTGATGGTCGTTTCATTCTTGGACTCGGAGCATCGGGGCCGCAAGTTGTTGAAGGATGGTACGGACAGCCATATCCAAAACCACTTGCACGAACACGCGAATACGTCGACATTGTGCGACAGATTATTGCTCGTCGAGAACCAATTGATTATCACGGTGAGTTTTACGACATGCCCTACAAAGGTGGAACCGGACTCGGCAAACCATTAAAGAGCACTATTCACCCACGCCGTACAGAGATTCCCATCTTCCTTGGTGCCGAGGGCCCAAAGAATGTTGCGCTCTCGGCAGAAATTTGCGACGGATGGTTGCCGCTGTTCTTTAGTCCGAAAGAAGATGCGTATTACCGCCAATGTTTGAACGAGGGCTTTGCCAAGAGTGGCGAAGCAAACAAGGCAGACCGATTCGAAGTTGCCGCTGTTCTCACAGTTGTTCCAGGTGACGATGTTGAGAAATGTGCAGACATGGTGCGACCATTTCTTGCGCTGTACGCAGGCGGTATGGGTGCACGGGGAGCAAACTTCCACTTCGAAGTATTTGCTCGCATGGGATACGAAGATGTTGCGTTAAAAGTGCAAGATCTCTATCTGGCCGGAAAGAAAGCAGAAGCTGCCGCAGCAATTCCATTAGCAATGGTGGAAGATGTTGCGTTAGTGGGTCCTCCGGCAAAGATCAAAGAAGAAGCGGCAAAGTGGCGCGAAACTTGTATCACCAATTTCCTTGTTGGCGGACCAGCACAAGTTCTGGAAACGTACGCCGAATTACTGCTGTAATTACGCAGCAATTGTCTCCGCCATCACCACAGCCCTAGGGTGACACCATGCCTGACATTTCCGTTCAGCGACTAGACCCACTACTTCCACTCCCCACGCAAGCCCACGCCGGCGACGCAGGTGTAGACCTCTACGCGCGAGAAGACATTGTTTTGGCACCAAACGGTGGCCGCGCGCTTATGCCCACTGGTATTGCCATTGCAATCCCCCTCGGATATGCCGGCTTTGTTCTTCCCCGTAGCGGACTCGCCCTGAACCACGGAATCAGTGTGGTGAATGCACCAGGGCTGATCGATTCGCATTATCGCGGCGAACTAAAAGTTGTTTTGCTGAACACCGACTCTGCTCGCCCCTATCACGTGTACCGCGGTGACCGCATTGCACAACTTGTCATTCAAAAAGTTGAAGATGTGACGTGGGTAGAAGTTGACGCACTCGACGAAAACAACCGTGGCGGTGGCTTCGGACATTCTGGCCGTTAGTTCGTCTTACGCGCGTGGCAGACGAATAGACAGAACGCCTCGTTCGGTGAGATCTCTCACTTGTTCTGGTGTTAACCCTGCCAATGTAGTCAGCACTTCTTCGTTGTCTTCGCCGCGAAACTTTGGAATTCCTTGCGTAGATGTGTCGGAGCCAGAAAACACCCACGGTGAATTAGGAACTCGAAATGTGGAACCAGATCTGTCATCGGCGTTCACAATGACATTTCTGTCGGCGGCCCAATCCGTTGCGGCAATCTCTGGCATGGTGCGCATAACTCCCATAGCAAGTCCCGCTTCTGCCATGACGTCTTCAATTTCTTGAGCCGTGTGAACTGAAAGTGCCCATTCGCGAATAATGTCGCGAAGCGCATCAAAATTGTGCAGTCGCAATTCAACATCGGTGAACCGAGGATCATTCAGCAACTCTGGTCGCTTCATTGCAGATACAAACAAGTCAAATGTTCCGCGTTCTGCAGGATGCCCACTGACAACAACGTACGTGCCGTCTCCGGTTTGCAAAATTGGGTAATCGCCAGGTTGGAACGAACGAATTTGATTAGTTGGAACTTCGCGTTCAAATAATTCATTTTGAACGTGCTCGTTCACATACAACATGGTTTGAGCCATTGACACATCTATGTATTGACCTTCACCCGTGCGTTCACGCTGAAATAAGGCCGCCAAGACTGCAGCAGCGCATTCCATTCCGGTGTACACATCGGCATGACTATGTGGGTCATTTGTTGCATCGCCCCCACGAGCTCGTGCTTGCAATCCCGTCATTCCTGTTTCTGCGTTCACCACAGTGGCGTATGCACGCCTATGGCTCCACGGTCCAGTGTTTCCGTATCCACTGATGGCTGCATAGATAAGGCGTGGGTTTACGTGTGACACCACGGACCAGCCCAAACCCAACTTGTCCATCACCCCACCGCGGTAATTTTCCACCACCACATCGCATTCTCGAATGAGTGCCTTCACCAGTTCCACAGCTTCTGGAGCCTTCAGGTCCATGGAGATGTTCTTTTTCCCAATGTTCTGTTGAGCGAAGTATGTGGACATAGACCCCACGCGCGGAAATGCAAAACGGGTGAGGTCACCTTCAGGCGGCTCTACCTTGATGACCTCTGCGCCCAAGTCAGACAACATTCGTGTGCAGTGTGGACCTGACAGCACGCGAGTGAAATCGAGAACGCGAATTCCCTCTAACGGGCGTGCTCCCGGTGCGTGTGCCATGCGTTAGTGACTGTAGTGAAGACCTAAGGTGAAAGACACATGCGAGGGGGCGTGCACGTGGGTGACCAATTCGAAAAAGACGTCGAAGCATTCTTTGCGGCACTTCCCGCAGTCCTTGATGCCGCCGGCCCGAACCACAGAACGCGGTTATCGGCCTATCGCCAACTGATGGTGGCGCATCGAATGGTGGGATTTGGAATTCCCGAAGAGTACGGCGGCCGCACCGACGTACCGCACGCAAATCGTCGTTTTCAAGAACTCGCACACGGTCGTCTTCCCAAAGAAGAAAGTTCGCTGGGCATTGGTCTCAATATGGCCGTACCCATCATTTTGCAATTCGGTACCGAAGAACAAAAGAAGCGCTTCATTCCGGCAGCACTCAGTGCCGCGGAAGTGTGGTGCCAGTTGTATTCAGAACCAGAGGCCGGCAGCGACCTCGCAAGTTTGCGTACAACTGCCGTCCTTGATGGCGACGAATGGGTGGTTAACGGTCAGAAGGTGTGGACATCTGGTGCACACCTCAGCGAGATGGGAGTTCTTCTCGCACGAACTGGAGACGAACCTCGCAACCGAGGAATCTCCATGTTGTTAGTACCAATGAAACAACCTGGCGTAGAAGTCCGCCCGCTTCGACAAATGACCGGCGAAGCGGAATTCAACGAGGTGTTCTTCACCAATGCGCGAGTTCCACGTGACTGGGTCATTGGCGAAGTCAATGACGGGTGGAGAGCTGCCACCGGCCTACTCGCTCACGAGCGCAGCTCCTTGGGCAAAGTTGGAGCAGATGAAAAACGTGAAGCGTCTGGCTCTGCTGCTGTTCCGTTTCACTATCTCTTTGACTTAGCGATGGACACCAATCGGAACACTGACCCACTGCTTCGACAAGATCTTGCACGCGCGTACACCGGCGAGAAAGTAATGGGCTGGCTTGGTCAACGTTCTGTTCATCCAAGTGTGGGGAAACTTTGGAGAACTAAACAAGCACGTTTTGTTGCATCCCTTGCAGCGCAAATCTCTATGTCTGGCGCAGCAGCGCACGTTTCGGGTGACAAAGATTCTGAGTTCTGGATGTATCACATTTTGAATTCACCGCGAATGTCACTCGGTGGAGGCACCGACGAGATTCAGAAGAACACAATTGGAGAACGCGCGCTGGGATTACCGCGCGAACCGTCGTGAACTAGTGGCCCGTAAAATTCGGGGATCGCTTCTCTACAAATGCTGCAGCTGCTTCGCGGTGGTCAGCAGTAGACATTGTTCGCACCATGGCTGTGGCTTCAGCATCTAAAGCTGACTGAAGAGACACATCGCCTGCTCTGTTGATGTTCTCTTTCATATAGCGAAGTGCAATGGGTGCACGCTGCGCTAACGATTGGCACCACTCCACTGCAGACACTTCAAAATTCTCATCAGGAAGTACCACATTGATAATTCCCAACTCCTTTGCCTCACGCGCTGTTAAACGTGGAGAGGTAAACAGCAGTTCTTTTGCTTTGGCTTCACCCAACAATCGCGGCAAAAACCACGACGATCCAAAGTCTCCACTTGCACCAACATTTGCAAATGCAGTCATCACAATGGCGCGCTCGGCAGCAATACGAATATCTGCTGCGAGAGCAATAGACAAACCTGCACCAGCTGCGGCACCAGGCAACGCTGCAATCACAGGCTGAGGCAATTTACGAAGTGCAGCGCTAACAAGGTTTTGCCTGTGGCGAAGACCGTTAATGCGGTCTTCAACATTGACCGGTGCACTTGCACCACTGCCCTTATGAGATGCGTTCATTCCTTTCACATCACCACCGGAACAAAATGCCCCGCCTTCGCCCGTAATCATGACGACGCGCACATCGGGATGAGACGCAATGACTGGTAGCGCTGCTTCAAAACCTGCGTACACGCCCTCGGAGAGAGCGTTGCGAACCTCTGGGCGATTGAACGAGAGAATTGCGACATTCCCTTCAATACGACCAATGAGATCTGTTTGCCCTGTTTCAAGTGTTTCCATTACTGCCCCCTCACCTGTTGACAGATTGCCACGCCAACCCTGACGGTCACGAAGTGCACCACTAGATTTGAATGAGTGAGGGGTAAGGCATGCTGATTTGGATGGACCTAGAAATGACAGGTCTCGACCCCGACCGCCATGTCATTGTAGAAATAGCCACTTTGGTGACCGACGACGACCTCAACATCGTTGCCGAAGGGCCCGACCTAGTCATCTTTCAGCCCGATGACGCCTTGGCTGAAATGGACGACTTCGTCACCAACATGCACACAACATCTGGGCTCTTAGAACTCATTAAAACATCCACCGTCACTCACGAGGACGCCATGCAGCAAACACTTGACTTCATCAAGCTGCACAGCCCCGAACCCATGAAGATCCCGCTGTGTG
This sequence comes from Ilumatobacteraceae bacterium, assembly GCA_021299715.1. Taxonomy (GTDB): domain Bacteria; phylum Actinomycetota; class Acidimicrobiia; order Acidimicrobiales; family Ilumatobacteraceae; genus UBA2093. The sequence continues at coordinate 63,117 of JAJTEL010000006.1, forward strand.
GAAACTCCATTCGCACAGACCGTGCTTTTCTCAATAAGTACATGCCAGACATTGAAAACTGGTTGCACTACCGCTGTGTCGATGTCTCCACTGTCAAAGAACTGGTGAAGCGTTGGAACCCAGGGCTAGAACATGCGCGTCCGAAAAGTGAAGGCATCACGCATCGCGCAATGGATGATGTGCGCGACAGTGTTGCTGAATTGAAGTTCTATCGGGACAAAGTGTTCCGTACTGCAGACGAGACGAAGAAGAAGTGAGTGCCGAAACTCCACGCCCACTGAAGTCGGAGCAAATGCAAGCAACCGACGAAATTGCTGAAGTTGCTCCAGGCGTCTACCGCACTCAGTTGCCGGCCAACATCACAGGGCTTGGCCACGTGAACATGTACGTCATGGAAGACGAACGTGGTGTTGCCGTAGTCGATCCCGGTCTTCCCACCAAAGAGTCGTGGAACGCTGTGCTTCAGAGACTCGGACAACTAGGCGTTCCTGTTGCTCGAGTGCATTCGGTCATCGTCACGCATAGCCATCCCGACCACTACGGCGGCGCGGAACGTCTGCGAAGTGAGTCGGGCGCAGACGTCATTACTCACCGTCTCTTTCGTACGTTCTACGACCCAACAGAGCCCCCCGATGTAGACGCCGAAGAACTTGCATTAATGATGCGTAGCCCATTCGATTCTCCACCGTGGGGCGGACCAGCCATGGACATGCCATGGCAACGAAAAGTGAAACTACGTATTGGGCGAGCGTTCCCCAAGTTGATGCGTGTTCCACGCCCATCAATTCGGTTAAGCGAAACCGATCGTATGAAGTTTGCAAAGCGTGACTGGATGGCCGTTCATACACCAGGCCATACTCACGACCATTTGTGCCTTTTCGACCCAGAAACAGGCACTTTATTAAGTGGTGACCACGTTCTTCCCAACATCACACCACACATCAGTGGACTCACTGGTCATGGCGACCCGTTGACTCTGTTCTTCGACTCGCTAGACAAAATCGGTCGCTTCTCCGATGAAATTTCCATTGCACTTCCCGCTCATGGAACTCCGTTCACCAATGTGGGTGAACGCGTCACTGCTATTAAAGACCATCACGCGGAACGACTACAGAAACTTCGTGACACCAGTGCAACGCTGGGGCGTCCAGCAACAGTGATGGAGTTTTCTACTCACCTCTTTTCGCCACGTGCACAAGGGTCAATGGCCGATAGCGAAGCGTTTGCCCATCTTGAGCATCTTCGCTTGCTTGGTGATTTTGAACGTCGCGATACAGGCGATGCTTTTGAATACGTCTTGCGTGATTAGTTGATACGACCACACCACATGGCTGCATGAACTGTGTCGCTAACGCATAGTTGAAGTGCAAGATCTTCAGATGGTTGTTCTGAAAACCGAACAGGTTCTTGACCTTCTTCAATCTGAATCACATGTTCCACCACACCACGCAATGGCGCTCGCAGATTGCGGTGAGCTGCCAATTGTTCTTCAACAATCTCCCAATACGCCGCGTTGTTCATGTGTCCCACTGCATCAAAGTCTGTGAACCGCATTGCCCACGGTTCTGGAACAATTGTGTGAGATGTTCCAAAGTCTTTTGCGCGCAACAACAACCGCGCACCAACACTTCGCCCACCTGACGACGTGGACAGTAATTCAACAACGTCATCGGGAACTCGGCTGGGCTGCAGTGATTCTTTGTCTACATGAACCCATAACGCTGCAGCGTCAACGAGCACTCGTCCGTCAAGTGCCGTGATTTGTGTTCTGCGTTCAGCCCAATGAGAGCCAAGACCACCACACCACGTGGTGAGAATGATCTCTTCTAGGTAGGCGGGGAAATCATGAACATCTATGACAGTGCGACGCACCACCCACCAATGCGGATCACTCCACTGCGCATCACGAGTGTCGTCATTCGATACGTCTTGCAAGTATCGAGCAATGGAATCAAGGCGCAACCGGCCATTAGGGGTGGCGTCACCGAGACGCACGCGGCGGCGGGCAGTGAATTCACGACCATGTCCTGCACGGGGAGCCATTTCAAACGAGAGCGAGGCCTGCCGAAATGTCATGCGGTCACCCTATCCGCGGAGCTGAAACCCTTGAAAACATTGAGTTTCATTAATTGGGTTGATTCTGGCATCGCAGAGTGGTTTCATAGTGCCCGATATGCGTAACGAGTTCACCACCGCATTTATGGCAACCACGGCAGCGGCCGTGGCGTTTGCCTATGCAACAACGGTGGCTACTCGTGCGTTCTCAATGTGGTCTACACCGGCAGTGAAGCATTCCAATAAGCGTTTCACCCGGTGGCCCAGTGGGGTTCTGAACTAGTTCGTTCAGAAAATATCTCGCCAGAGGCCGCCGGGTTCACAACCCGAGCGGCCTTTTTGTTTTACCCAACACCATCCAACCCAGAAGGAAACACCGATATGTACACCAAGATTGACATCGCAGCAGGCGGAGCAAACGTTCAGGAAATGGACCTCCCCCTGTCTTCACGCCGTTGCTCAGACGGAAACGGCACTCTCAGCTACCTGTTCTTCTCTGACGAATGGGTCGATATTCAGCGCGCCAAGGCCATCTGTGGCAAGTGTTCAGATGCCCGTGACTGCCTACAAGGGGCTCTGGACCGAGAGGAGCCCTGGGGCGTCTGGGGTGGAGAAGAGCTGGAGATGGGGCGCGTGGTGTCCGTGCGCCGCCCCCGTGGCCGTCCACCCGTGAAGTCAGCGTCCGTCACAGCCATCGAAGAGGTACCCATCCCGCGTCACCTCGTAGCCTGAGCACATGGGACGGAACCGAAAAAAGGTCGTTGTTGCGGTTCTGTCCATTGTGCTACTTGTCAGCGTTGTCGGGGGGTGGGCCCTCAGCCGATCCTCCGACGACGTTGACGCCAAACTCACCACTCCTGGGGTCGAACAGACCCCAGGAATTGGTACAAATGCCAACAACACGGGCAAGAAGTTCTCATTTGTCCCTGTCACCGACTTGTTGTCTGGTGCGGCCGTCACCATTACTCCAATGGGAAAGCCCATGGTGGTGAATTTCTGGTTCTCTACATGTGAGCCATGTAAACGCGAAATGCCAGCCCTCACCGCTGCTGCTGCAAAGTACGGATCACGCGTCAACTTCATAGGCATTAATCCGAATGACACCGAAGAATCGGCATCTGCATTCATAGAAAAATACGGAATCAAGTTCACGAATTACTTGGATGATGGAGACCAACTGTCAGAAGCTGGTGTCACCACAATGCCCACCACTTTCTTCATCGCTGCCAACGGCTACATCGTGAAGACACATGCTGGCGAACTCACAGCGCAAGATATTGAGAGTTCAATTCAGAATGACCTTGGAGTAACACAGTGATTGCACTTGAAGGCGACTTCGCGTACAACTTCATTCTTGGCGTCATGTCGGCAGTGAACCCGTGCGGATTTGTTCTGTTGCCTACCTATCTCATGTATTACCTGGGAATGGAACTTCAACCATCTGCCACACGAGCGACCACTTTGCGTCGTGGCCTTATGGTGGGGTCAGCAGTTTCATCAGGTTTTGTTGGCTTGTTTCTCATTGTTGGAATTATCACTCAGTCATTCACCACAGCAGTACGAGATAACTCCAAATACTTAGCGTTTGTGGTTGGACTTGGTCTTGTTGCGATGGGACTTCTTATGTTGACCGGCAGAAAGCCACGCATCGCCCAACCACAGGTGTCTCTTCAGCGTGAACGCACAGTGCGCAATATGTTCCTCTTTGGTATTGCTTACGCCGTGGCGTCGATTGGCTGCACCATTGGTTTTGTTACGTCTGCAGTGTTCGGTTCTGTTGGTCGCCACGGTTTTGTCTCTGGCGTTTTCAGCATTGTTCTCTACGGCCTGGGAATGGCGTCTCTTGTCATCGCCCTTACTGTGGCGCTTGCTTTTGCTCAAGTGGGAATAGTGCAAGTTCTCAAGAAGAGTCTTCGATTTTTCGATCGCATCTCAGCACTCTTTGTGTTGTTAACGGGCCTCTACCTGACGTGGTACTGGTACGGCGCCATTACCGACCGCGGTAGCGATGGCGTTATTCGACGTGTCGATTCTCTGCAGTCGTCAGTTGTGAATTTCCTCAACGACCTTGGTGCCGTCACTCTTGGCCTTGTCTTTGCGGCAGTCATACTTTTGGCGCTGTGGTTCATCCGTCGACCCACCCAACAGCGGTCATAAACAATGGAACTCTCCGACCTTCTGACTTACGACGGCGTATCGGAAGAGTGCGTCCTGCGGTCAACCTTTGGTTTCATGGCGTTTCACGGTGGCTCACTTGAAGAGATGACCGACATCGTGGCGTCGCGTGCAGCCGAACGAGTTGGGGCTTCGTACTACGGCATTCAATTGCCAGACAATCTTGAATGGCATATCCCCTCCCACAAAGTCACGGCCGATCAATCTCCGTTACTCGACGCATTTTTGTCTCACGTCAACATTGTGATTACGGTGCATGGCTTTGGCCGCGCCGGTTATTTCACGTCACTTCTCCTAGGTGGTCGTAATAGACGACTCGCATCCCATTTAGGAGACTCGTTGCGCAAACACCTCCCTGCGTATCGCATTATTGACGAACTTGATGACATTCCGGGGAACTTGCGCGGAATGCATCAAGACAACCCCGTCAATGTGGTGGAACATGCAGGTGTTCAACTTGAGTTGCCACCACGCGTTCGCGGTTCAAGCCCTTTGTGGTGGGACTGGGAAGGCCCAGGGCTTACACCACATACTGAATCTCTCATTGACGCGTTAGTGGAATGCGCCACTACGTGGGAGCAGTAACTACTCGCTAATTACAACTGAGCGACTACATCGGGTGGAGACACGTACGTGGTCATTGATGATCCTTACGGAGCAAGACGTTCTGCTCGCCACACTGAACCATTCAGTGTGTACCGAAAACGATCGTGAAGTCTGCTGGGGCGACCTTGCCAGAACTCAATGGAATCAATAGACAACACATAGCCACCCCAATGAGGTGGGCGTGGAACATCTACTCCCGCAAAGCGTTCTTCAACTTCTTCAACACGATCGTTGAGGTCCTCACGAGTTCCCAACGGTTCCGATTGCGGTGATGCCCATGCACCAATTTGTGATGAACGAGGACGAGACGCGAAATACTCATCACTGGCTTGGTCGGACGCCACAGCAATTGTTCCCCGCACACGAACTGAACGGTGCAATTGCAACCAGGCAAAGGTTGCTGCCGCCTTGTTGTTGTGCGCAATTTGAATTCCCTTTGCGCTCTGGCGGTTCGTAAAGAATGTGATGCCATCTGTGGATATGCCACGAGCTAATACAACCCGTGCATCGGGATGGCCCTGTTCATCCAGTGTGGATACCACCATTGCATTTGGTTCAGCAGCACCTGCCTCTTCTGCCTGGTGATACCAACGAAGAAGTAGATCAATGGGATTTGGCAACAGATCATCAACATCTAAGCCAGCTGTTTCGTACTGAATACGACGGTCAGCGATTCCCATTGCTTACGCCTTCGGACGAATGTGTGTTGCGCCGCGCATGTATGGCAACAACACCTGTGGAATGCGCACACTTCCATCTGCTTCACGGAAATTTTCGCAGATGGCAGCCCACACACGTGGAACTGCAAGTGCTGAACCGTTCAGTGTGTTGGCGATTTCTGTTCCTTTTTGGCCTGTTCGCTTGAAGCGAATATCGGCACGGCGGGCTTGATAGTCGCTAAACCAACTCACGCTTGACACTTCAAGCCAGTTGTCGCACCCAGGGGCATACACCTCTAGGTCGAAACTGCGATGATGACTTCCTCCCATATCGCCCGTGCAAATTTCAATAATGCGATACGGAAGTCCGAGACCGGCAATAAGGCGTTCGGCGCGATCACGAAGTTCCACAAGCAAGTCGGGAGATTGCTCTGGTGTAGCCAGCGCCAAAATTTCTACTTTGTCAAACTCGTGTGCGCGCAACATGCCACGAGTATCACGACCAGCAGAACCTGCTTCGCGGCGGTAACAGCTGCTGTATGCCATAAACCGCGCAGGAAGTTGCGTCTCGTCAAGAACTTCACCGGCATACAACGATGTGAGCGGCACTTCCGCAGTAGGAATTGCCCACAAATCGTCGCGCTCAATTGCGTATGCATCGTCGGCAAACTTTGGCAGTTGTCCAGTTGCAGTCAGTGTTGCCGTTGTCACCAACGACGGTGGACGAATTTCTTCAAACGCATCGGCATTCATGTCGAGTGCGTACTGACACAATGCACGCGACAAGGTTGCACCTAAGCCACGTTGCATAGTGAACATGGCACCCGAAATTTTTGTGGCGCGTTCGTTGTCCAATATTCCGAGCGACACTGCGGTCTCCCAGTGCGGCACTCGCTGATGATCACCAAAAGACGCTGGCATGTTCACAGGACCCTTGATGACCGGGTTCTCGTGATCACCTGCTCCGTCGGGTGCATCGGCGTGGGGAAGGTTTGGAATGCGTAACAGAACTTGACGCAAATCTTCCTGAAGGGCATCGGCTTCGGCTTGTAGAGCCTTCTCCTTCTCCCCCAAGGCTCGACTGCGCTCCATGAGTGCCTCGGCCTCGTCATTTTTCTTGTCACGGCGCAACAGCCCAACCTGCTTGGACACGTCATTCACCTCGGCGCGCAATGCATCGCGCTCGGAGGTGATATCCCGCAGGCGAGAATCGAGAGTGACAGCCTGGTCGATTTGCGCCGCAAGTTCGGGTTTGCCGCGACGAGCCAATGCAGCCTTGACGCCATCAAGATTTGTTCGTAGGAGACGGACATCAATCACAGAGATGAAGGTTACCTTGCCCTGCTTTCCTAGGTCGTGGGGATTATCCGTAAGGTAGAGGCGTGTCAGTTGTTGTGGAGAATCTCACCGTTACCTATGGTTCTCTCATAGCGGTCAACAACATCTCGTTTCACGCTCCCGCTGGCGGTGTCACGGTCATTCTTGGGCCCAACGGTGCAGGCAAGACAAGCACCATTGAAGTGTGTGAGGGATTTCGCCGTCAATCAGCTGGCACCGTTCGTGTTCTGGGCTTAGACCCACAAAAAGAACACGCCGCTCTCACCCAGCGCATGGGTGTCATGTTGCAAGGCGGTGGCGTGTACCCCAGTGTGCGTGTTCGAGACGTCATTGCACACTTCTGTGCCCTCTACGGCAAAGGGGTCAATCCCACAGAACTTCTTGAACGAGTGGGCCTGACCGAACGCTCCAAAAGCACGTGGCGCAGATTGTCTGGCGGAGAACAACAGCGTCTGTCGCTTGCACTTGCGCTCGCCGCTCAACCAGACGTGGCGTTCCTTGACGAACCAACATCTGGCGTTGACATTGATGGACGAGACACCATTCGTGACATCATTGCCGAACTTGCTGCGCGCGGCACAACAGTTGTTTTGGCATCGCACGACATGGCAGAAGCTGAAAAAGTAGCCACACATGCTGTTCTGTTTAAACAAGGCGAGGTAGTTGCAAGTGGAGAAATTGCCTCGCTGTTAGGTGTGCGAAAGCGTTTGCGGTTCACTTCTTCAGAATCAATAGACGTAGTTCTACTTGGGGGTGCTGCGGGCAGTCCTGCTCATCATCTTGGAAACGGCGTGTACGAAATTGCGGCCGAAGCATCACCACGATTAGTGGGGCGCATTACACAATGGCTTGCCGAGCAACAGTTACCTCTCATTGGTATTGACATGGGGCAAGAAACTTTGGAAGACGCATACCGCCGATTTACAGGTGGTCGGTCATGAAGCGAATCATGCTGCAGTTAGGTGCTGAACTTCGCATCATTCTCCGCAACGGTGAACAACTCTTGCTCACACTTATCATTCCCGTCATTCTGTTGGCATTTTTCGGGTCTGTCGATGTGTTGCCCAGTGGCAACGGTGATCCCCTGAACTTTCTTGTTCCTGGTGTCTATGCAGTGGCCATCATGTCCACTGCAATGGTCAGCATGGGAATTGCCACCGGCTTTGAACGTTCCTATCTTGTATTAAAGCGACTCGGAGCAACTCCACTCACTCGATCACAACTTGTTGTCGCCAAAGTTCTCTCGGTATTTGTTATTGAGATTCTTCAAGCAGTTGTGCTGTTGTCGCTAGGTGTTGCGTTGGGTTGGCAGCCCCAAGGCAGCACATGGCTACTAGCACTTCCCATTGTTTTGCTTGGTACGGCGGCATTCGGGGGAATTGGATTACTTCTGGCCGGACGTTTACGTGCTGAAATTAACCTTGCCGCACAAAACGGGCTGTATTTATTGTTTTTGTTGTTGGGTGGAATGATTATCTCGCGGGATTCTCTTCCTGGCCCTCTCAGCACAGTTGCAGAATGGCTGCCTTCTACTGCATTGGCCGATGGCCTCAGGTCTACGCTCAACGGTTCTGGCGCACTCTTGACGCCCACCATTGTTCTGTCAGTGTGGGCTGTTCTCGCACCTCTTGTAGCGGCGCGTCGTTTCCGTTGGAGTTAATGCACTGTGCGATTCACAGATCGCAACACATCACTGTGACATTGTGATCTGCAAGGCGAGCCATTCGAAGAGTGCGCCACCCCATCGCCTGGTACCACGCAACTGCATTCTCCGTGTACAGGTACAGACGCTGAATATTCACAGTGCGCGCACGATTCATCATTTCATGCACGAGGGCAGTTCCGACGCCCGCATGTCTATGTTCTTCGTTGACAAACACAGCCGCTAACCACGGTCCGGGTTCAGTTGCACCTGGAAGTTCATCGTCGGCAATCAGAGATGCGGTGCCCACAACCTTTTCTCCGTTGTAAGCAACAAGAACAATGGGGAGGGTCTGCGCTTGCAGCGACTCGGCATACAGGTTGAGATACCACTGGTCGGTGTCATGTGGAAAATCACGCCGCCAATGCGATACGCACGCACGAGCAACGACCGCTTGTACTGCAGCATCATCGGGCATCTCAGCAATACGGAAATTCATCTTTTGCATCGCAGAACATTCACCATGAACTTATGGACTTAGCGGAACAAGCGCCAACTGGTCTCCATAATTGGCAATATTCACCAAAGACGAAGCCTGTGGTCCTTGAACAACTTTGCGTCCAAAGTCCAAGAAGTCGACAACAACTGGATATTGATTTGTTGAATTATTACCTTCAAATCGAAGAAGAGTCTTAGTTTCTTTGTCTAACCAGAAGACTGTTCGTTTCCCATAACGAAGAACTATTGCTTGTCGATTACGTAGTTCATCAGTACGAATGAATGCCGAGCCTTCCATCTGTAAGAGAAGTTGGGCATTATCGGGCGTTTGTGAAGATAATCCCGTCACAATCGCCAAGATCTGATCTAGCCGTCGCTTGACGGCATCTGGTTTTCGTACGAGAACTGGACTATTCACGGTTGGCAATACCTGTGCCATTACTTCATCAAATGTCGGCCGTCGTTCGGCAACAAAGTCTCTACTCCACCACACTTCTTCAACCGGGTATGGCTGCGAACCCCCAAAAACACGCGCAGTACCTTGATGATTTTTCCAGTCGATGATGCCTTCTACGGTTATTGTTCCACCGCCGTCGCCTGCTTGCGCCGCCAAGTAAAAAGATGCGCCCTGTGCTTCATAATTTCGGAAAAGTACCTCAGCCAGTATTGATGCTTCCTCAGAAGTAAGAGCCCGTTCAGTGCTTTGTTTCGCTCCCCCACATGCGCTCAGGGAAAGAACACTGAAAAATACTGCGGCCACTCCAAGTGAGCGTATTTTCACAAGGTTTCCTCAATCATTTAACTGTCGGTACGACAAGGGCAGATAGCGAGGGATACGTGGGTTCGCCTATGGGAACTCGAACTGGTGCAGTGAGCGCTTGAGGCATATTTGCTTGTGATGGTGGTGCAGGGACTGTGCGGTAATCAACAGTGGGTGGAGCAGGTAACGGCTTGTATTCAATAACTTCGTTAAGACTGGCCGCGCCTGAACAGGGCAGCCTTTGCTCAATCTTTGCTGGAGTCGACGATGAGAACATGTTCCCCTTGAAACAGTTCCCCAACACATCCTGGGCTCGGCCTATAAAGATCAAGTCAGTTGAATTATCTTTCGCGTCATTCTCAAGAACCTTGTTTTCCGCTGGAAGAACATCGCTAATAGACATAATTGCAATTCCCGCCCAGGAGTGTCCGCGCACAACATTCTTGGTGACAAGATTTGAGAGCCCACCGCCAATCACTATTCCTCCGCCGAAGAACCCTTTGGGAATGGGCGGAGCGTTGGGATTGTCATTGTTCTCCACCAGATTCGCTGCGATAGTTGCACCCTTTTGTGGCGACAACATTTCAGCATCCTGAGAATTCGGTGTCATTCCCAATCTGTTGTCCCGAAAAATTGATTCCACCACCCATACATTGTCTGATGCATTTGTGCCGTAGTAACCAATTGCATTGTTCTCTGCGATTGACTGCCGAATAACGACATTGCAGGGGCGACATTGCCCTACATAGAGACCCGAATCCGGATGCCCAGAGGCGTACGACTGCTCTATCAGACCATTCTTTGATGCGAATGCATAGATGCCATACAGACCGTTATTGAAACTGGTGACATACGAAACGCGATATCCGTCCAGTGTGTTTGAGTCGGAACCGTATGTTCCATATTCGCCTTCCCTCTCGCGCAGGGCACCACTAAAGACGATTCCATTTTGTCTGAAAGATTTGACAGTGAGATTCTCGATGGCGACTGAATCCGCGGATACCTCAAAACCGTTAATGAGTTCATCGCTACCATCAATGACAACTTCATTTCGATTCTGACCGCGAATAACAATTCGTTCTTGGTCAACTTTGACGGCTTCGCGATAAACACCGGGCGCAATAAGAATTAAGTCACCGGAATCTGCTGCATTCACCGCTTCCTGAATTGTTGAGTAGTCCTGAGGAACGAGAAGTGTTTGGTTTTCGTTGGTGTCAGAACCACAACTAGAAAGAACTAATACCGCAAGACAGACAACAACAAGAATTTTGGGAAACCGCATACGCCACGAATTTACTCGCCCTTGACGAGTCGAGATCTTTTCGTTTTCGCACGTGAGATACATCACGACCCATGTCTTCACTTCGTGCCAACAACACCAGGTTCTAATCTGCGCTCAGATGTCTGGATGGAAAAATATTTCTTTTTCTAATTATGAAGAAGTCGGGGTTTCTGGCGCTGGCTTAGTCCGTTCGAAAGCCTGTTCCACTTCGGAATACATAAGCGGAGCGTCGGTACCCACAATTTCAGAATCGGGCAGTGCTGACCCTTTTGAATACGACTGATCTTCAAAGAATCCACTCATAAATCGTGTGAAGTAGATGTAGATGATGAGCGCCCACATATACACCGAGCCACCCAACTTCATGATTCCACCAGCAGCTTGTTGGTCGCTGAGAACTGAAATACCACCCACACGAACATTGGTGTCGTAATGGTTGTAGACCGATCCTTCGGCAAACGTCAGCCAACCCGCAGGAATGGTGGGAATGAGTGAAGTACCGAACAGATAGATCATCTTGGCTCCGTCGCTCATGCGCCATTCACGAATGGGGCCACACACTGGCGTCCAAAACATAAGCGACGTAACAACCACCAGAACGTGAATTGAATAGTGCAGTGGGCCACCCGCAGCACTTCTGTTAACAATTTGTGGTGTGTGCGTCAACAGCAACGTGAGGTTGTACACAACCACTCCCACCACTGGGCGAGTCATTGCGTGCACCACCTTGTACACCTTGCCGTTTCCAATCAGCAGGCGGAAGAGCCACTCTGGTGTGGATAACAGCGCCAAAGGAGGAACGATGTAGGTGAGAATGAGGTGTTGCACCATGTGCACTGAGTACAAATACTCCTCGGCGATGTCATGCATGGGCCAGTCGCTCGACAACCACAGCAAGGTGATCATCAAGATAAACATGCGCTTTTGGCGCCTAGGCATTACTTGACCGGCGGGCGCTGCCTTGGGGCCCAATACACGAACGGTGTATAGCCACGCAGCAACAAGTCCTGCGATGAGAATCCACACCTCAATATGAAGTTGAAACCGCCATGGGTCTGGATTTGTTGTTGGGTTAATGCCGGCGAGAAACACCGTACAACCGCTTTCTCTATTTACGCGATGAAGAACTTAAAGGTGGCAAGGGCGGTGATGTACACGAACAACGCCAATGCCAGACCTGTGTAAAACAAGAAGCTAAACATCTTGTTATCGAACTTCAAGTGCATGAAGTACGACACCACCATGACGAACTTGATGACCATCATGATCATGAGCGATGGCATGAACAGAGGACCAAAATCGACGTAATACGTGGAAACCTCTAGCGCCGTGATGGCGGCAAGGATGAGTGCAATCTTGATGTAGCCGGCATCTGACATGCCGTGATCGTGATGTTCTGCTGTTTCACTCATGATGACCCCTTTTGACTATGCCGGAATGAGGTAGACGAGAGTGAAGATGATGATCCACACAATGTCGACGAAGTGCCAATACAAACCGACGAGTTCTACTACTTCGGCTTTGTTTCCAGTGATCTTGTTCTTCTTGATGATGCCCACAGTGGACAACAACATGATGACACCGACGGAAACGTGTACGCCATGGAAACCTGTGAGTGAGTAGAAGCTAGAACCAAAAAGGCTGGTAGTGAAGCCAAGGCCTTCACGGATGAACGTGGTGAATTCATACACCTGGCCACCCACGAACGTTGCACCAAGCACCGCTGTAACGGTGAGCCACAAGTTGGTACGGCGATCGTCCTTGCGCTGTGCTGCCGTAACAGCAAGCACCATGGTCAACGATGACATCAACAACACAAAGCTGCTGACCGATGTGAACGGGATGTCGTAGATCTGTGATGGGTGCGGACCGTCGGACACGCGCCCGCGGTACAGCATGTACGTGGAAATGAGTCCACCGAAAAGCAGACATTCAGATCCGAGGAAGAGCCACATTGCCAACTTGTTGTTGGACAAACCAGTGGACGAATGATGGCCGTGATCCGACGCGTGGTCGGCGGTGTGGGTTGCTGTCTCAGCCAAGGGGAGCAATCTCCTTCGTGGAACCGTCAGTTGACGGCGGATCAAAATCGATGTCTTCTGCAACTGAGGGTTCAAGAACCCAGCCATAGGAAGCAAACAACACAATGGCGCCACCGAGAACCATGATGGGCACTCCGTAAACGACGCCCATACCCAAAATTCCTACACCAATAGCGAGAACAAGTGGCCAATACGAAGGACCGGGAAGGTGAATATCTTTCTCGGCAGCCTCTTCTTCTGCGCGCACCAAGTCTTCGCCTTCGGCAATCTTTTTCATGGTGTGCGTAGCGGTGTCTTCCTCATACTTGCGATGGAAGAACTCGTCGAGGTGATGAACCACAGGAATGCGGTCAAAGTTATGCGCCTTCGGTGGGCTAGTGGTGAGCCACTCAAGTGTGCGTGCATCCCATGGGTCGAGGGGTGATGCTTTGCCCTTACGCGCGGTGTACACCACGTTGATAAGGAAGACCAGAACGCCGACAGCCAAGATGAACGAACCGATTGATGCCACCAAATTCCAGAACGCAAGGTTGAACATTCCTTCACCTGCACGAGCTTCGGTCCATACATACATACGGCGTGGCTGGCCTTGCAAACCAAGAATGTGCATGGGGCCGAACGTGAGGTTCATACCAATAACCATCAGCCAGAAGTTCCAGGAGCCCAGTTTTTCGTTCAGCATCTTGCCGAACACCTTTGGCCACCAGTAATAGAAACCAGAGAACAAGCCAAACACCATTCCACCGAACAACACGTAATGGAAGTGAGCAACGATGTAGTACGTATCGGTCTGCTGCGTGTCTGACGGTGCAACAGAGTGGGTAACACCCGACAAACCACCAACAGTGAACAACATGACAAGTCCGATGGCGAACTTCATTGCGGTGGTGTACCAGACTTTGCCGCCCCACATTGTGAGCAACCAGTTGAAGATTTTCACACCGGTGGGAATTGCAATTGCCATCGTTGCAACGGAGAACACTGCAACCGACACTGGCCCAAGACCAGCCGCGAACATGTGGTGAGCCCACACGCCGAATCCGACAAGTCCGATTGATGCACCAGAGAAAACAACGAACGGATAGCCGAACAATGGCTTACGCGAGAATGTTGGGAGTACCTCTGAGATGATGCCGAAGGCCGGCAAGATCAACACGTACACCTCTGGGTGACCAAAGATCCAGAACAAGTGCTGCCACAGAAGGGGGTCGGCGCCTTGTGAAACGTCGAAGAACGTTGCTCCATACGAACGCTGGAACATGAGAAGTACAAGCGCAACGGTGATGACGGGAAGTGAGAACACCAGCAAGAACTGCACCACAAGAATCATCCATGTGAAAACAGGCATCTTCATCAGGCTCATGCCTGGTGCGCGCATGTTCAACACAGTGACAATGAGGTTGATAGAGCCAATAAGTGATGCAACACCGGCAATCTGTAAACCAAGAATCCAGTAGTCAACGCCATTGCTTGGCGAGAACACTGGGCCTGAGTTTGGCGCATACATAAACCAACCACCGTCGGCTGCTCCACCAAGGAACCATGACGCGTTCAGAACGAGTCCGCCAACGATGAGCAACCACAGAGACAATGCGTTCAAACGTGGGAACGCAACGTCACGTGCGCCAATTTGCAATGGCAAGAAGTAGTTAGCAAATGCTGCTGCCATTGGCATAGCGAACAAGAACACCATTGTTGTGCCGTGCATGGTGAACATTTGGTTGTATTGGTCGGCACTAAGAATGGTGCCATTTGGTGCCGCCAACTGAAGACGAATGAGAAGTGCTTCAACGCCGCCGACAATGAAGAAGAACATCGCGACAACGCCGTACATGATTCCGATCTTCTTATGGTCAACAGTAAAGAGCCATTCCTTCCAGCCCTTTGTTTCCACTGGGCGCTTTACGGCACCAAGTGATTGGCTGGCAGTCACCACTGCTGGTGTGGTGTCTGAGCCGGGTCGTTCAATAATCGCCATGATGTTCTCCGATTACTTCAGCGTCAATAGGTAGGCAACGAGCTTGTCAATGTCATCCTCGGTAAGACCAAGGTTCGGCATTCCGCGGTACAACCCATTCGACTTTTCAAGGTTGCTGGGGTCCGCATACATGGGCTTCATGGCTGGCGCGTTTCGCAACCATGCACGAAGATCTTTTTCATTCAGGCAATCTTCCGAAACGCCGGCCAAGTACTTCGCACCGAACTCTTCAGACTTCGCATTCCATACATCTGCACGACACTCTTCATTGACAAGGTCAAACATTGCGCCCGCAAATGTGTTGCGAGACATGAGGTGAGACAAATTGGGCGCTGCGCCGGAATACACGTTCTCGTCTGGAGCCGAGATGATGGGCTTGCCATTTGCATCTTTAATTCCGTTGACCTGGTGACAACGTGAGCACTGGTTGATGAAAGTGGTTTCACCTTCTGCCGCAAGTGTTCCGGCTGCTGGAGCGGTGTAGGCCTTCTGCTGACCAGCAACCCACTTCGCAAAGTCTTCCTTCGACAACGCGACCGCTTCCATACGCATGTTGGCGTGAGACAAGCCGCAGAATTCTGTGCATTGTCCTGCGTAGATGCCTGGCTCGTCTGCCTCTAGACGCAGCAAGTGAATACGACCAGGTACGGCGTCTTTCTTACCGTTTAGTGCTGGAATCCAGTATGAGTGGATGACGTCGCGGCTTGTTTCGCGCAACAACACCTTTGTCCCAACAGGAATAACCAATTGGCCCGAGCTGATGATGGGCTGAGAGATTCCTTGGTCTGCTTGTACTGGATAGTCGTACTCCCACCACCACTGCTGTCCAGTGACGTTGATGATGAGTTCGGTGTCTTTTGTTTCTGCAAGATCGAAAATGCCGCGGAATGTAAAGACACCAACGACCGTAAGGATGAGAGCGGGAACAATTGTGAGAGTGATTTCTACATACGGCTTGCCGTGCGACTGAGCAGGAATTGCCTGACCCTTATCGCGGAACTTCATGAAGATGTATGTGGCAAGAGCAAGAACAATGACTCCGACGACTCCTGCAATGGGGAACACAATCATGTTGAGATCATCGATGATCTTTGCGTTTGGTCCCTTCGGAACAAACGTGTCTTGAGGTGCGTTAGTGGCGCAACCAGTGAGGAACACTGTTGCAGACACTCCCGCTAGGGCGGTGACGATACGACGGCGCGAGGACTTCACGGGTGTCACGGTATCTATTGCCTTCTCTTTTGTCAGGACTGGGTCGATGTGGCTCACGGCACTACCACCTTAATTTCGCCCTCTGCGCCAGGAACCGTGAACGAGTAGCCCTGTTCTTCGCTAGATGGCTTCTTGATATTGAGGGTGAGAACTTGTTCCTGGTTCTTGCCAGCAAGTTGAGTACAAGTGCCCAGTTCTTCTTCTTTGCCGGTCTCGTCATTCACAGCTTTTCCAAGATTGACAACAAGGCGATGATCTTCTTCATCCAAGTTGCGGAACAAGATGTTGGTGGCGTTTGAGCGTGGGACCGTGATGGTGTCGACGTCTTTCTCGAGACCAATCATTTGGGCGCGAATTTTTCCGTCCTCTACAAACACGGTGGCAAGAACTGCGGAGCGCAACGACACAGTGTTGTTCGCTTCGTGGTCGTAGTACTTACCTTCTTCTTCGCCACATTCACGATGTGTCTTGGAATAGTGATCGGCCTCGGCGTACTCGACAAGCTCGCTTCTCTCACCAGAAATAGCTGTGGCTACACCGGCTACTGCAAGCAGCAAAGCTCCGGCGGTAACAACAAGTGCAACACTCTTGCCACGCAACGTTGGCTTTGTGGCCACCAAGAATGCAAACACCATGATTGCTGTTGCCACAACAATGAAGATGACTGATGCACCGTCTTTTGATGCGGCAAGCATGATGCGTGAGAAAAAGTACGCAATAACACCAAGACCAACTGCTGCAAGCCCTGGGTAATCGAGTGCGCCAATAGCACGGTGACGTACTAAGTCGTTGAACTCAGCGTCGGCGGACGCACGTTCGGCCCAATCTTGAATGGTCCACTCAACGCCGCCACCCACAAGAACAGCGATACCGAGAACAAACACAATGGGGTGTGTTGCTACGCCGAGCAAAACAACCGCTGCACCAAGTGCGAACACGATTGGCCAGAACGATGGTGTTGGAGCGTATGCCGCAGCTTCCACTGCTTCGGCTTCAGTCTCTGCATCGCCATCTCGCGTGAAGAGCGAGAATCCTGCAACTAACGCACCAGCAAGCAAAAGACCAAAGAGCGCGACCGCACCGATGTCGGATGGGTTAACAAAGATGGTGTACAGAACTGCCGACACCAACGACAAGCCGGTGAGGCCAAGAAAGTATTTGGAACCTGGAGTAAACATGTTTCCCTACTTCTGCACGTACACGAAGAACCACACAGCGGTGAATGCCGCGGTGAGAAAGTACCAATACAACGCGTGAGCCGAGACAACTTGTTGGTCATCATCGCGCCCACCAATAGAACGAAAGAACGTCACCGCAGTGAACGCCATGCCAGTAATCACAAGGAACATCATTGTTCCGGTAATTGCATAGAAGAGAGTTTGGAATGCGCCTTCGGCAAGGCCCAGTTCCATTTGCAAATAGATAGCAATTTGAGCGTTCACAATTGCGATGCCCAAACCGAACGTTATGACGAGTGCGAGCGAACGATGTCCGCCGTCACGGCGCTTTGCTGAATACACCGCCCACTGAGCCATGAGCGCAGCGAATGGGAACGTTGCAAACATTGTGTTGGCCGCAACTTCTGGAATGGTGATGGACTCTGGCATCCAGTCTTTAATGATGCGAAGTCCGTCGCTTGATTCGCGTGTTGGCGACCCTGCGCGGAACTTCATCCACATTGCAAGCATTCCGGCAATCAACATTGCAGCACCGGCAGCAACGAGTGCTGTGGAGACAAGAAGTTGACGACGAGATGACTGCTGTGGTGCAGCGGGCAATGCGAGGCTCATGCCGGTACCTCCTGTGAAGGCTTTGCGTCGAGAAGTGGCTCACTTGAGTGCACTGTTGCAAGAGCAGCAAAGTTGTTGAGTGGTGCTGGTGATGGCACCGACCACTCAAGCGTGTGCGCATCCCACGGATCGTCGGTTGCGCCTGCCCCTGCGCGAACTGCCTGAACCAGCAAGCCGACAAATGCGAGAACGACGAGAGCAACAAGGGCTGCACCAGCACCTGCAAGAAGGTTCCACAATGCGACAGGACCGTCGTAGTCAAAACCAAACACTGCGTGAGCGGGTTGCTTCGAGAAGCCAGCGATGTACAGCGGCAACGCTGCAAGAACTGTTCCGATAAGACCAAGTCCTGCAAGGCCCAACACTTTCTTGTCGTCGAGAACAACGCCCCACAACTTCGGTGCCCAGTGCGTGAGTGCTCCCAATGCGCACAGAACACTGCCGTACACGAGATACGCCGTTACACCTTCACCAAATGATGTGGTGACGATGTTTGCGGATTCGATGTGCTGGACGAAACTGCCTGCAACCCCAGCAAGAATCATGAGCGAACCAAGCACGGCGAATGCAAATGCTGCATTCACGCGAGGACGGCCTTCTTTCAAAGCAAGAAGCGCAACGGCAACACTGACCAGTACACCAAGCAATGGCAAGCCGTTAAACAACAAGAACGGCAATGTGCTGCTGATCTTGTCACTTGATGATCCATCGAGATTCAAAGTGTGGCTGCTTTGTGTGACAGCTCCCAAAACACCAGAGGTTGCAAGACCGAGACCGATAAGCACAACGGGGCGCAAGGGTTGACGAACGCGAGCAGCGACGGGCGCAATCTCGGCAAGCACACCAAGAGCCATCACAATAAAGACAAACGACATCGGTTGCGCATACACCCAACCCAGCCACTTCTCAATTTCTTTGTTCGAACCGAAGGCAACTTGACCGGCTGTGTGATCGGCATACAGATAGATGAGAGTTCCGATAGCAACCGGAAGGCTGAGAATGCTGGTGATTGAACCAACAAGTGCCGACCACGAAAACGCAGGAACCATGTCCATGCTCATTCCGGGCGCACGAGATGTCATAACCGTGGTTGCAACAGAAACACTGCCCGCGATGATGCCAACGGCAACAAGTGCGACACCCATTAAGAACAGGTCGACCATGTCGCCATTGCCGCCACCAGGACCACCGTTACCAATGATTGATATGAGGACGAGTCCAGACCCGAACAACCACGACCAGAAACTGAATTGGGCAAGACGTGGCAGCGAGATTGCGCGCGAACCAACTTGCAATGGAACCACTGCAATTGCAATGCCAAGGAAGAGCGGAGCAAGCAATCCCAAAATCATGAGATGGCGCGAGTACCACGACAACTGCAACGCTGCGTCTCCTGCAATGAGTTCAAGCCCACTTGGACTCATACGTTCGAAACCAAAGATGGCTCCGAGTACGGCGACTTCAATCGCGTGAATGAGAGACCAACCGATGAACAGCCTGCCGATCTTCTTGTGATCGCTGCTGGTCACCCATTGGCCGACGGCAGCAATAAACGAAGAGCCGTTGGCCTTCGTTGTTGCGCCGACGTGTGTGTCGATGGTGGTCATTTTCGGATGGTCTCCCGGTGCACCCCGTTAGTCCACAGGACCTCGGGGGTGAGTACGCCTAGATGTAACGCACTAACACTACCCATCACCCCTGTTCTAAACGGAAATCCCCAGAGCGTTGGGACTTAGTGCAATTGCGAAGAAATCAGTGGATGAAGACGTCGACCGTGAGCGCCACAAACAACAAAGTGACGTACGAGATGGAGAAGGTGAAAAGGCGCATGGACGCTGCTGGGCTGGTGCTTCGGCCTAGTGCAATTGTGCCCCAGAGGAAAGCCCCACCCAGCAGGGCTGCCGAGATTCCGTAGAACCACCCCATATCGCCAACTGGGACCACGACCAGACTGCACACCGTGAGAGCGACTGTGTATCGCACCATCGATGCGATGACTTTTTCGTGCGATTCCACAACGGGAAGCATGGGTACACCGGCGGCCTTGTAGTCGTCGCTGTGCTTAATGGCGAGGGCCCAAAAATGGGGCGGGGTCCACAAGAAAATCAGCAAAAACAGCAGCCAGGGGGTCCAACCCAGGGAATTTGTTACCGCAGCCCAGCCGACCAGCACCGGAACTGCCCCTGCAGCGCCACCAATCACGATGTTTTGCTTGCTTGTGCGCTTTAGCCACAGTGAATACACGAAGACATAGAAGAAGGTGGCCGACAGCGCCAGCAGACCCGACAACAGGTTTGCCCCCGCCCACAAGACGGCAAAAGCCAAAATTTCCAAGGAAATAGCGAAAATAAGGGCATTTCGTGGGGCAATAAGACCCGTGACCAAAGGGCGGGTCTTGGTGCGCTCCATGAGGGCGTCGATGTCGCGGTCGATGTACATGTTGATGGCGTTGGCACCGCCGGCAGCAAGCGACCCACCAATCAACGTGACGAGGATGAGACCAAGATCTGGCCAGCCACCTTCGGCCACCACCATTGTGGGAACGGTGGTGATGAGCAGAAGCTCAATGATTCTGGGCTTTGTGAGCGCAATGTAGCCACCAAGCACCGACCGCGGGGCGCGACCCGATTCATGGCTTCGCCGTGCAAATCGCGACGGGACAACGGGGCGGACATTGAGGGGCACGGGTACTCATCGTATGGGGGGTAGGCATTGACGACCAATCGCACGCAGAATGTTTCCGTGCCATTCACCACACCTGTCCCCCACACTGTGGAGATGTCCCAGGTTGCAGAGCCCGACCTTAAGGAAAACACCGACGAAGTGGCCGAACACGACCGGCCCTGGATTGTGCTGGTGTGGAATGACCCCATCAATCTCATGTCGTATGTGTCGTTCGTTTTTCAAAAGCTCTTCGGTTACTCAAAAGAGAAAGCCGACGAACTGATGTTGGATGTTCACGAGAAGGGTCGTGCGGTTGTTTCAAATGGTCCACGTGAAAAAGCAGAAATCGATGTCTTTCGATTACACGAACATGGTTTGTGGGCAACAATGCAGCAAGACTCATGAGACGTAAACGGCAATCAGGCCCAATTGAAGCAATAGATAATGGGCTTTTTGAGATACGCCTTACTTCGGACGAACGCGCAACCTTGTTGGGATTTGTTGACCAATTAGTGGAAGTCATGTTGGCGCCGCCCAGCGATCCGCGATTGCGTCGTTTGTTTCCCACCGCATATCACGACAACCCTGAGTTTGATTCCGAATACCAGACCTACATGCGCGATGAACTTGCGCAATCACGGGCTACATCAATTCAGACGGTTCGCGAAGTTCTCAGTTCAGAAGATCCGTTAACCGAGAGTCAGTTGTACGCGTTCATGACCGTGCTGAACAGCTTGCGCTTGGTGCTTGGAACCTTGCTCGATGTCGATGAGGCCGACGACCTTGACCTCATTCCTGAAGACAGCCCTGCCTACGGACAAGCCCAGTTGTACGAATACTTGGGTTGGCTACTTGAGTGGACAGTCTCGGCACTTTCAGGGGAATAGAACCTTTTAGGGCGTATTGTTGAGGCGCTCCCGATAGTGTCATAGTGCTCTCAACCGGAGTCGTTCTAGCCCCCATCGTCTAGAGGCCTAGGACACCACCCTTTCAAGGTGGCGGCACGGGTTCGAATCCCGTTGGGGGTGCAAAGAGACCAAGAGGTTTTCTCGCAAGAGGTTCTCTCTAGGTCCCGTGGTGAAGTTGGAGTTCACGCCGGCCTGTCAAGCCGGAGGTCGCGGGTTCGAGTCCCGTCGGGACCGCCATCAATGGCGGAAGCGTCATTGAAAACCTGTTCAAGCAACGCATGTTGATTGCAACACGGTCGAGTAGCTCAGTTGGCAGAGCACACGCCTGAAAAGCGTGGGGTCACCGGATCGACGCCGGTCTCGACCACCATCTACGACGACCGTTTGGTCGTCGTTTTTGTTTATTGCGACGCGCTCAAACGCACCAGTGTTTCTTGCGCCACCGTTGCCACGTGTGTCCCGTCTTCATGGAAGACATACCCAAAGGCCAATCCGCGACCATTGATGTATGCGTGACAGTTCATTTCGTACAAGTGCCACGCACTGGCATCAACATCGCGATGAAACCACACTGTGTGATCCAAACTTGCCGAGAAAAAAGCGTTCTCCACATTCCACTTCTCACACAGTTCAGGAACTCCTCTAATAACTGCGCCAGTTGGCAAATCATCGGACAAATACGCCAACGCGCAACGGTTCAACAGTTGATCGCCGCCGAAATCTTCGGTTGTGCGATACCAGCCCATAAGCCGACCTGAACCATCGCGACCATCGTTCAGTGTGATGTCTCGTGGCACATCGCGTTGCTCAATGTACGGAGACCATGTTTCTGCTTCTGGTAGTTCATGTGGATACGGAATTCCTGCAGGAAGAGACACCGAAGAAATTTCTGGAGATACTTCGGGCAGTTGATAGCTGGCTTCCAAGTTCAAGATTGCGCCGTTTGATTGACGCGCAACAACGCGACGAGTGGAAAAACTACGACCGTTGCGAATTCGATCTACCTCGTAACGAACAGTTTCACTGTTGTCGCCACGACGAATGAAATATGCGCGCACAGAATGTGGCAGAAATCCTTCCTCAACAGTTGTTGATGCTGCGCGAAGTGACTGTGCAACGATGTGCCCGCCATACAGTCCGCCCCACGTGTACGGAAAACCTTCGCCCACCATGACATCAGTGCCATGTGTCGTCAGTTCGAACAGTTTTTCAAGGCTCATGGTGCACTCACTCTCAAAATGGAAACAAGCTCTTGTGATTCATGACTTTCAATTTCAAAATCACCTACTTGTGTTGCTTGAAATGTCATGGTTCCAATTTCACCTTTTTCAAGTGATCCGGTGGACAAGTCATAGCCATGAAGATGAATGTCGTCGTGACTGTTTGGATTCACAACATTCAAGACAACTTGCGCACCTTGCACAACATCAATGACCACGTCTACGCCAGTGTTTTCGCCAACAGTGACGGTGTATTCAAAAGAGCCACTGCCCAGAACCGTTGTTGCCGATTCTTTCGATGTCACCAACGTTGAATCTGTAGACGTCGACGAAGAACTACACCCAGTAAGAAGAACAGCGGTAACAGCACATGCGAAGATTTTCTTCATTAGTTCATTCTTCCAATTTGGTATGTGCAGAATGAAATAGTTGTCTACGAACCAAACTCAAAACCCAAATCGGGTGCTGTCAATAACGGCTTGTAGGGAATACCGGCTTCAGCGGCCATTGCCGCGCATGTACCCCCACGATCAACGATGACGGTAATAAGAACTGGCACAGCGCCGAATTCATACACCGCTTCTACTGCTTCAAAAATGCTGGTTCCACGAGTAACTGTGTCTTCGGTAATGACAACTTTGTCTCCAGGTTGCAAGGCCCCGGCAATTCGACCAGTAACGCCATGATCTTTGGCTTCCTTCCGCACACTAAAACTGCGAAGGTTGCGTCCCTTTGTTGCGGCAACTGCTGCAATGCCGTACGCAACGGGATCGGCACCCATGGTGAGACCACCAATGGCGGATGCATCACTTGGAATAATCGCGAGCGCTGCTTCGGCTACCGCCAGCACGCCATCGGGCCGACAAACCGTTTGTTTAGTGTCGAGAAACCACGAACTCTTGCGTCCAGATTTCAATGTGAAATCGCCCGTCTTCAACGAATGCTGAAACACATGATCCCGAAGACGTGCACGGACGGGGTCCAGTTCAGGAACACCACTGGGGGTATGCGGATACAACGAAGACATCACGGCGACACTACTTGTCAGAATGCTTACCGTTCCGTAAAAACACCATCAGAGAAGAAAGGTTGGACCTACCAACAGAAAAGTAGGTTTTCTGACACTACGAAGTCCTACCAAATCGGTAAGAATGACTTCCCAACAAATTTTTGAGTACAGATCCGAAATGGCACCTAAAACTTCAGCAAAACAAACAGCAATGAGTACCGCCCACAAAAAGGCACTGGCGAACGGGCGCAATGAGGGTCGCATCATCCGCGAATACCTCGAAATTGTGGAAGCAACAAAACCAAAACGGGGGCGTCGTCGCACTCCGGAATCAATTGCCAAGCGCCTCTCGGTGATTTCCGTTGAACTGAAAACCGCCGACCCAGTCACCAAGGTGCGACTCATTCAGGAACGATTGAATTTGCGCACTGAATTGGCCAGTATGAAATCAAAGCAAGAAATTGCATCGGCCGAAGCGCGCTTTGTAAAAGTTGCAAAGTCATTCAGTGAACGAAACGACATCACATTTGACGCATGGCGTGAATTCGGAGTTACTCCAACGGTGCTGAAGCGCGCCGGAATTACGAACGACTAATTGAGCCCTTGGTACCCAAACGCCATCTGGCTGAGTTCTTCTCTCGCTCGATGTGCGTGTTGTAAAACTCGTTCGAGATCAAAAGCATCGTCAAGTTGCTGTGCAGACAGCGTGACGTTTTTATCTTTCTCGAGAACTGTTCGCAGGGGGGTGGCCGTTTCTATTGCTGTACGAGCTGCCGATTGAACAATGCGATAGGCCGTATCTCGTTGCATTCCGTTATCCACCATGGCAAGTAATACAGATTGTGAGAACACCACGCCGTGAAGTGAGTTGAGGTTCTTCAACATCTGCTTCTCGTCAACTTCGAGATTCATGATTAATCGAGCCATGCGGCGCAACATGTACACCACTAATGAAACGGAGTCGGGAATAACAATTCGTTCTGCAGACGAATGTGAAATGTCTCGCTCGTGCCACAGTGGGATGTTTTGCAGTGCCACCTGCAAGTTTCCACGCAACACCCGTGACAACCCAGAAATTGTTTCAGCAGAAATTGGATTGCGCTTGTGTGGCATGGCGCTGGAACCCTTTTGGCCCTCAGAGAATCCTTCTCGCACTTCGTTCACTTCCGTGCGTTGCAGATGACGCATTTCAACTGCAATCGACTCAAGAGTTGAGCCAATAGACGCACACACATACATGAACTCAGCATGGCGATCGCGCGCCACTACTTGAGTAGCAGAGACCGGGGTGAGTTGAAGGCGGGAAGCAACCTCTTGTTCCACTTCGGGCGGGATGTTAGAAAATGTGCCTACGGCCCCAGAGAGTTTGCACACCGATACCGCAGTAAATGCGTTCTTCAAACGTTCTCGATCACGCGCTACTTGCAGACCAAACAGAGCAGCCTTCATGCCAAACGTTGTGGGTTCAGCATGAATTCCATGAGTACGACCAATCATGGGTGTATGTGAATGCTCGTGGGCACCCTTTAGTAACAAGTGAGTTACTTCGGTCAGTTCACGCTCGATGAGATAACACGCATCGCGCAATGCCCAGCACAAACCTGTGTCGACAACATCTGTACTCGTTAAGCCGTAGTGAATCCACGTTCCGTGAGGCGCTCCGATTGCTTCTTGAACAACATCGACAAAAGCTGCTACGTCGTGATTAGTGATCTCTTCGCGATCTTGAACTTGCTGAACAAACTGCGCATTCACTTCTGGTGCGTGAGCGCGGCAATACGCTGCGGATTCTTTTGGAACAATGCCTGCATTGGCCATTGCTTCTACAACGCAGAGTTCAATCTCCAACCAGCGAGACATTTTTGACTGCTCTGAGAACAGTTCGTCTGTCTCTTTCGTGGAGTACCGAGAAATCATGAGCGGACCACCATGGAGTCACGAGCAGGGCCTGTTCCTACCATGGACACCGGAATTCCTGTTTCGCGCTCAACAATGGCCACAAGTGCTTGAGCGCTAGTCGGGAGAGACAAAAAATCGGTGATTCCCTCGGTGCTGCTGTTCCAACCAGACAATGTTTCGTACACCGGCTCAACAGATGCAAGACGCTCAACAGTGTCGGGGTAATTGCGAACAATCTCTCCGTTTATTTTGTACGCCACGCAAACCTTCACTTCTTCGAAGGTATCTAAAACGTCCAGCTTTGTGAGGGCAATTTCAGTAAGAGAGTTCACGCGCATTGCATGACGAAGCATGACTGTGTCTAGCCAACCGGTACGTCGACGACGTCCTGTGACGGTTCCGAACTCTCGACCGATGTCTACCAACTTGTCGCCAAGCTCGTTGGTGAGTTCACTGGGGAATGGGCCCATTCCCACGCGAGTTGTATACGCCTTTGCAATTCCCACCACGCGGTCAATGTGGCGAGGTCCAAGTCCGGTACCAACCGCCGCGCCGCCAGAAATGGGGTTAGACGAGGTAACGAATGGATATGTGCCATGGTCGACGTCAAGGAACGTTGCTTGAGCACCTTCCAACAAAATGTTTTCGCCTCGTTCGCGTGCATCGTGTAACAGGTTGACAGTGTCGGCAACATACGGTGCAAGTCTTTGCGCATATGCAACAAAGTCATTCACTACTTGATCAACATCGAAAGTGTCGCCACCAATGTCACTGACTTCACGACGGGCAGCGATTGCGCGCTCGCGAACCTTTTTTTCAAATTCAACAGGGTTCAGTACTTCGCCAACTCGAATACCTGCACGCTTCACTTTGTCGACGTATGCAGGTCCGATTCCCTTCAACGTTGTACCAATCTTCGCCTCGCCTCGCGCAGCTTCCAACGCCGCGTCAATCGCTTGATGCCACGGGAAAATGAGATGAGCAAGACTTGACACCTTTAAACGCGCCGTGGAAATACCGCGAGACTCAAGCGAATCAATTTCTTTGAACAGGGTGGGTAAGTCCACCACAACGCCATTGCCAATCACTGGGGTGACGGAGTCGTAGAACACTCCGCTTGGTGTGAGTTGAAGTGCGTACTTCTGGTCGCCAATAACGACGGTGTGGCCAGCATTATGACCACCTTGATAACGAGCGACGATGCTGTGAGAAGCGGCAAGTAAGTCGATGACTTTGGCTTTGCCTTCGTCACCCCACTGGGTACCTACGACAACGGTGACGGACATGAACGCTCCCCTTTCGGAACGTGAAGTAACTCTACTTGCTCTCACTAATGTCTGGCTCCTGAATAGGCCAAGACGGGTAGGTTTCTTTGTGTGAACTCCGTTCTTCGTCGCCAGAACTGGTCCGAGATGACCATTGCCCAACGCGAGGCCTTGTGCCATCGCGGCATGGACGACATCTTCCACCCAGAACTTCGAGCATCTATTGGGGAACTCATTGAAGACGTACGGGTACGTGGCGACCAGGCACTCTGCGATGCCCTTGCCCGATTCGATGGCGTTCGCCTCGAACCCAACCAATTACGCGTAAGCGAAGAAGAGATTGCCTCAGCCCAGGTGGACCCCGCCGTAGAGAACGGCATTCTCGACGCTATTTCCCACCTTCGTGCATTTAACGATCAACTTCTTGAGCGCGCCAGCGATTGGAGCATTGAAATTGAACACGGCCTCACTGCTGGCGAGAAAGTGTCTCCCATCTCCAGTGTCGGCCTCTTTGTTCCTAGTGGCAAAGCCAGTTATCCGTCTGTGGCGTATCAATTAGGAGTCCCCGCAGTGGTGGCCGGTGTTCCGCATATCTCACTCATTGTTCCCCCAGTGCCTGGTGGCCAGGGTGAAGTAGACCCCGCAGTGCTTGTGGTGTGTCGTCATCTCGGAATCAAGAACGTGTTCCGCGTGAACGGACCTTCCGGAATTGCTGCACTCGGGTTCGGAACACAAACAATTCCGAAAGTTCGCAAAGTTGTCGGACCAGGAAGTCCTGCGGTCACCATCGCTCAAGTGGAAATGCAACGTTTCGGTTTGGCCACCATGATGTTGTTGGGGCCCACCGAAAGCATGATTGTTGCCGATCACACCGCACACGTAGGTCGTCTGGCGGCCGACTTGTTGATTGAGGCTGAACACGGAACCGACTCCTCCGTCGTACTGGTCACCACATCAGCAGATCTCATCGATGCGGTTGAT
Organism: Ilumatobacteraceae bacterium; assembly: GCA_021299715.1. Classification (GTDB taxonomy): domain Bacteria; phylum Actinomycetota; class Acidimicrobiia; order Acidimicrobiales; family Ilumatobacteraceae; genus UBA2093. The sequence goes on from JAJTEL010000006.1 coordinate 91,100, forward strand.
GCAGAACTTGCAATTCAAATTGGCGACCTACCAGAAGTTCGCGCAACTGCAGCACGAGCATCACTTGGATCAAACGGTGGTGCCGTGCTGGTGCAAAATCTAAACGAAGCCGCCGATGTAGCGAATATGTACGCGCCCGAACATCTTCAACTTGCTGTTGACGCATCGTATGAAGAAGACATGCTTGACCTTCTTGTGAATGCTGGCGAGATTCTTATTGGTCAGCACACACCATTTAGTGCAGGGAACTTCGTCATTGGTTGCCCAGCATCGCTTCCCACAAGCGGATTCGCACACGTGTCATCTGGAATCACAGTTGATGCATTTTTGAAAAAGACTGCGGTTGCGAAAGCAACTGAGTCTGCATTGCGCAGAATGTCACCCAGCATTGTGGCGTTATCCGACCACGAAGGCTTCTCCGCCCACGGCAACGCCATTCGTCGCCGCTTCGGCTGATCTAAAACGGAGTGTCGCCCATCACCGTGACGCGGTGGCCATAACGCCGATGTGGCCAGTAGTCCCAAATGGCGCGGTGCTGCGCGCACCGGTTATCCCAGAACGCAATGGAATTTGGTTCCCACTGAAAACGACACTGGAAGTTCGGATGTTCCATGTGTTGGTACAGGAAATTCAGTATTGCATCACTCTCATCGCGAGGTACACCAACAATGTGCGTGGTGAAAGAGCGATTCACGAACAAACACTTCTTGCCTGTTTCCGGATGAGTTCGCACCACGGGATGCTTTGACCGTGGGTAAGAAGGCTTATCCGCCACTCCGGTGTACAAACCGCGATACACATGTTCGCCGTCATGTACGGCAACAAGTCCGTTCAGGTATTCCTTCATCTTGTCGCTAAGGGCGTCATAGGCGGCGTACATGTTTGAAAACATGGTGTCTCCACCACTTGGTGGAACTTCGTGAATGTACAGAATGCTTCCCATCGGCGGCTGAGGTTGGCACGACACATCGGAATGCCACGCCTCACCATTTGCTCTGTCGGAATTCTCGTCTGCAGAGATGACCAAAATTTCTTGATGTCCCGTTGCGTTTGCTGCGGCGGGGTGCACATCTAGTTCGCCAAAGCGACGACCGAACTCAATATGTTGTTCAACGCTGAGATTCTGGTCTCGAAAGAACACCACGCAGTATTCAGCCAATGCGCGACGAATTTCTTTTGTTGTTTCGTCGTCAATGTTCGCAAGATCGATGTTGTCGACTACCACACCAACATTTGGCGTATACCGACGCAATGAAATTCGCGAGTAGGGCGATGACTCTTTCCACACCGCTTTTGAACGCGGACCACCCCTTTTTGTTGCCATTTCAGTCACGAACTCCGACAACGAAGCTTGCAACCGTTGACAAAGAACCACCAATGTTCAATGTTGCAAAGGTCTTTGCTCCCTCTACTTGAATGTCTCCTGCAATCCCAGTGACTTGCTTGGTTGCGTCGAACAGCATGCGGGCACCGGTTGCGCCAACGGGATGTCCACCACCAATAAGGCCACCACTTGGGTTGATGGGAAGTCTTCCATCGCGCTCAATAGTGCCGTCTTCAATTGCTTTCCATGATTCGCCAGGTGCCGTAATTCCGAAGTGGTCAATGGCCATGTATTCGGTTGTGGTGAAACAATCATGAGTTTCAATTCCGTCGAGTTGAAACACATCGGTAATTCCTGCACGACGCAATGAATCGCTAATGGTGTCGTTCACATGTGGAAACACATACTTGTCGTTCTTGCTGCGCTCAAGTTTGTCGAGGAACTTGATGCCGGCATTGCGATGACCCCAACCCAAAATTTGTGCCGTTTCCGAGACACGAATGTTTCTTCGTGCTGCTTGCGCATCGATGAAACGTTGTGACACCAGAACAACTGCCGTTGCGCCGTCGGTGATTTGACCACAATCTTGTCGACGTGTTCCAGGCTCGATGATGGGGTTGGCTACATCGTCGTCAGTGAAACTGAGGTCGGTGAACTTCCATGAACGAGTTTGTGCAAGCGGATTTGATTTTGCATTCGTGTAATTGATTTCAGAAATGCGATTGAGATACTGACGATCTAAGCCATATCGATACGCATACTCTTCGCCAAGGAGTCCGAAAACAGCGGGCCACATGAACGTGCAAGAAATTCCTTCGTGACCTTGCCATGACGCAGCATTTTGCGCAATTGACGATTGGTCGCCCGGTAAGGCCTTCTGTTCTTCAACCCCCACAACGAGCGCGCAGTCATAACGCCCCGCTTCAAGTTCGGCCATTGCAGCCAAAATTGCAAGTGACGATGATGCGCACGCTCCTTCGTGTCGCATGGCAGGTTTTCCCCACAATCCAGGCACTACCTGGGATGCCATCGCGCCAAGGTGGCCTTGCTGACGTTGTAACTCAGAGAATGCGTTGCCCACGTGAACCGTGTCAATGTCAGAGACATCAACGCCACTGTTTGTGAGCGCACCTTCAATGGCTTCGCGCATCATGTCGGAAATGTCCATGCCATCGCGCGCATAACTGCGTGCAAAGTCGGTTTGGTATCCGCCTAAGACATAAATAGGTGTGCTCACTGTGCCCCCTTGCAGTTCAGTGCCTGCACGAAGACTACGGGAAGACTTAGACCGCTCGCACCTCGAGAACACCGTTGGGTGCATCGACACGGACTGCCCCATCTTCAGCCACTGATCCCTCAAGAATGAGAAGTGCAGCTTTATCGGCTATCTCTCGCTGAATCAGACGCTTCAGAGGTCGGGCACCAAAGGATTCGTCGAATCCCTGTTCTGCAAGTGCAGTTCGCGCCAAAGGAGTGACCTGCAAGGTGATGCGACGATCGGCCAACCGATTCACAATGTGCTCAAGCTGAATTTCAACAATTTGCGCAAGGTCATCTCGTGTCAGCGAACGGAAACGAACTATTTCGTCAATTCGGTTCACGAACTCTGGACGGAAATAGTCGATGGGTTCACCAGGCAAGTTGCTGGTCATGATGAGAACCACATTGGAAAAGTCCACAGTGCGACCTTGGCCATCGGTGAGACGACCATCGTCTAACACTTGCAGCAAGACGTTGAACACATCGGGGTGCGCTTTTTCTACTTCGTCTAAGAGCACAACGCTGTACGGGCGGCGGCGAACTGCTTCCGTTAACTGACCACCTTCGTCGTATCCCACGTATCCGGGAGGAGCACCAATGAGACGACTGACGGAGTACTTCTCCATGTACTCAGCCATGTCAATACGCACCATGGCCTTCTCGTCGTCGAACAAATACTCAGCAAGGGCGCGCGCGAGTTCAGTTTTGCCAACACCTGTTGGCCCCAAGAACATGAACGAACCAATCGGTTTGTTCGGATCGCTTAAACCTGCCCGACTACGGCGAATTGCATTGGCAACTGCGGACACTGCGGCCTCTTGACCAATGACACGCTGATGAAGCAACACTTCAAGGTGAACCAGTTTTTGCATTTCGCTTTCCAGCAACTTGCTAATGGGCACACCCGTCCACTTCGACACCACTTCTGCGATGTCTTCGGCGTCTACTTCTTCTTTCAGCATTCGATTGTCTTTTTGCAACACATCAAGGTGCGCTGTTGCACCATCGATGCGACGCTCTAATTCGGGAATGCGGCCATAACGCATCTCTGCTGCGCGCTCGAGATCCACTTCACGCTCTACCGCAATGCGTAACGATTCAAGTTCTTCTTTCAGGGTGCGAATTGCAGAAATTGCTTCGCGCTCTGCTTCCCAATGAGACTTCATTTTGTCTACTTGGGCTTGCAAGTCTGTGAGTTCCACATCTAATGCGTTAATGCGCTCTTGAGATGCGGCATCGGTTTCTTTTTCCAGCGCTACTTTCTCAATTTCCAACTGCAGAACGCGACGTTGCACAACATCAATCTCTGTTGGCAATGAGTCAATCTCAATGCGAAGCTTGCTGGCCGCTTCGTCAACAAGGTCAATGGCTTTGTCGGGTAAGAAGCGATTCGTGAGGTAGCGATTTGACAACACCGCGGCACTCACCAAGGCGGAGTCTTGAATTCGCACACCGTGGTGAACTTCGTATCGTTCCTTCAAGCCGCGCAAAATTGCAATGGTGTCGGGAACGGTTGGCTCACCCACATACACCTGTTGGAAGCGACGCTCAAGAGCCGGGTCCTTCTCGACGTACTTACGGAACTCATCCAGCGTGGTGGCGCCCACCATGCGCAGTTCGCCGCGAGCAAGCATGGGCTTAATCATGTTGCCTGCGTCCATCGCGCCTTCTGCGCCACCAGCACCAACAAGTGTGTGCATCTCATCGACGAATGTGATGATTTCACCTTCAGCATCGATGATTTCCTTCAACACCGCTTTCAAACGCTCTTCAAACTCACCGCGATACTTTGCACCAGCGAGCATTGAGGCAAGGTCGAGGGAAACAAGTCGTTTGTTCTTCAAACCTTCCGGGACATCGCCATCGGCAATACGGCGAGCAAGACCTTCCACAATGGCGGTCTTGCCTACTCCAGGTTCACCAATAAGCACAGGGTTGTTCTTGGTGCGACGCGACAACACTTGAATGACTCGACGAATCTCTTCATCTCGACCGATCACCGGATCAATTTTTCCGGCACGAGCACGGGCTGTGAGATCTTGACCATACTTTTCCAGTGCAGCGAACTGAGACTCTGGGTCTGGTGTGGTGACGCGATGTGATCCTCGTACTTCACGAAGTGCTTGCAGCATTTCTTCCGTAGAGATGCCCACTCGCTGGTTCATGGCCAGCATCAAGTGCTCAACAGACAGGTAATCATCGTGCAGGTCCTTGCGCGCGCTGTCTGCATTTTCAAACACATTGCTGAGTTCACGGTTCATGCGCGCTTCAACGCCACCTTGCGTACGGGGCAATGCGAGAACAGCTTCTTCTGCCTTTGCCCGCAACATTCCGGCAGCAATGCCGAGTTTCTGCAGAAATGTAGAAACAATGGTGTCGTCTTGGGATGTAACGGCAAACATCACATGGTCGGGTGTTACTTCGGGGTTGCCGTATTGGCGTGCAAGATTTCCGGCAGCACCAATTGCTTCATTGGTCTTCGTGGTCCACTTCTTTGGGTCAATTGCCATGGAAAGTTCCCCTATTACCTGTTGGGATGAAAGATGCTGGGGCGCTCACCAAAGAGCGCAATGGCCTGACGTAATGGAACCAATGCCCCGCGCGAATTATGTTCAAGAGCGTTCACTGCGTCCATCAAACCTTGGCGCAATTCGGCCACTTCGTAACGCAATCTTTGTACTTCTTCTTCTAGAGACATGACGTGACGAATACCTTCAAGATTCATTCCGCTGGATGCCAATTCGGCAATACGGCGAAGGCGCGCAATGTCTGCGTCGCTGTACCTGCGGTTGCCACCAGAGGTTCTGGCTGGCGTCAGTAATCCGCGACGTTCATAGATACGCAGAGTTTGTGGATGCATACCCGCAAGTTCTGCCGCGACGGAAATGACATACACGGCCTGATGATGAGGTCTGTTCATGGCTTCTCCTTTTCACGCGGTGAAGAGAGAACGGAATGAAGAGCTTCGACTGCAGCGCGTTCACTATCTGACAACGATGTTGGAACTGCAACATCGACAGTGACAATGAGGTCGCCTGAGGCTTTCGGGGTTTCAATTCCTTTGCTCTTCACGCGGTGGCGAGAACCCGACTGCGTGCCGGGCTTTAGCTTCAACATCACATCGTTATGCATGAGAGTGGGAACAGAAATTGTGGCGCCAAGCACAGCCTCGGTAAAAGAAATCGGAACACGCACCAACAAGTTGAGGCCTTCGCGCGTGAAGATGGGATGTGGAGTCACTCTGCATTCAACAAACAAGTCGCCCGGTGGTCCACCATTGCGACCTGGTGATCCGCGACCTTTCAAACGAATGCGTTGACCATCACTAACGCCAGCAGGAATTCGCACATTTACTTCTCGCGGACGCCGTTCAATTCCGGTACCACGACATGTTGCGCATGGGTACTCAATGACGGTGCCGTTGCCACCACATGAACGACATGGTGATGACATTGCAAAGAACCCTTGATTGTCTGCAATGGACCCGCGACCTCCACACGCACTACACATTTTTGGTGATGTTCCTGGTCGAGCACCAGATCCCGTGCACGACGTACAGGTTGCGTCGGCGGTGAGATGCAAGGTTGTTGTGAGACCGTGTGCTGCATCTTCAAACGACAACGTCAGTGACGATTCAATGTCGCGACCTCGTTGTGGACCAACGCCAGCGCCACCAGTTCGACGACCACGACCGCCAAACATTTGACCAAGGATGTCGCCAAGGCCATCGCCACCCATGTCGAAGTTAAACGCACCACCACCAGCACCACCCATGGGGCCCATGCGACGCACCTCGTCATACTCAGCACGTTTTGTTGCATCGCCCACTACGTCGTACGCAGCAGAGATCTGTTTGAACTTCTCTTCGGCTTCGGGGTTATTGGGATTGGTGTCTGGGTGATATTGACGTGCAAGACGTCGATACGCCTTCGTAATGTCTTTATCGGACGCATCTTTCGACACGCCAAGTACGGCGTAGTAGTCCTTTTCGAACCACTCGCGCTGGGCAGTCAAGACCTACCCCTTCACCTTCACTAAGGCTGCGCGCAACACGCGGCCCTTCCATTCGTATCCGGTGCGAAGTACTTCCACCACAACAGGCTCACCGCCATCACCTGGTTCGTGCATCACTGCTTCTGCCGTAGCCGGATCGAATGGTTGATGTAACAAGTCATATGCCTTGAGCCCTTGCGTTGACAACGCACCAAGCAACGACTTCCACACTGGCTCAACTCCATCTGACCCATGTGCAAATGCTGCTTCGCAAGCGTCGAGAACGGGAAGGAGTGCCTCGGCAATGCGTCCGGTAGCGCGGTCGACTTCGTCGGCCTGCACTTGTGCAACGCGCTTTCTGTAATTCTCGAAATCGGCCTGCAAGCGAAGCGCGATGTCTTTGAATTCATCACGTTCTGCCAGCAACGCAGCAATGTCGTGCTCAACAACTGCTTCGTCGGCAGTTACTTCGTTCGACTCGTTGGTTGCACCCTCATCGGGCTGTTCAACGTTTTCCTGCTCAGACATAGTGGTTACTGTTCGTCCACGATTTCTGCATCAACAATGTCGTCATCCGATGCTGCGGATGCGCCCGAAGCAGACGAACCTGCTGCACCTGAGTCGCGAGCTGCTGCTTCGTACAACTTCTGGCTGAATGCCTGGCTTGCGCCCATCAAGGTTTCAGTAGCGGACTTGATTTGCTCGAGATCGTTTCCGGCAATTGCAGCCTTCAGTGCAGACAACGGGCCTTCAACAGCATCTTTCTCTTCGGCCGATACTTTGTCGCCTTGTTCACGCAAGACCTTTTCGGTTTGGTACACCAATGAGTCTGCATTGTTGCGCACTTCGGCTTCGTCGCGACGACGGCGATCTTCTTCGGCGTGTGCCTCGGCGTCGCGAATCATCTCTTCAATCTTGTCCTTGCTTAAAGAACTTGAGTTGGTGACGGTCATTGACTGTTCTTTGTTTGTTGCACGGTCTTTTGCAGACACGTGAACGATTCCGTTTGCATCAATGTCGAAGGTGACTTCAATTTGTGGCATTCCACGAGGTGCTGGAGGCAAGTCGACCAATTGGAACTTGCCCAGCGATGTGTTGTAACTAGCCATTTCGCGTTCACCCTGAAGAACATTGATTTCTACAGAAGGCTGATTGTCGTCTGCTGTGGTGAACACTTCGGTACGACGTGTAGGAATGGTTGTGTTGCGCTCGATGAGCTTGGTCATAACACCACCCTTGGTTTCAATTCCCAAGGAAAGTGGAGTGACGTCTAACAACAAAACGTCTTTTACGTCGCCCTTCATAACACCGGCCTGGATTGCTGCACCAACAGCCACCACTTCGTCCGGATTCACTGTCTTGTTTGGTTCTTTGCCGGTGAGCGACATAACAAGTTCTTGTGCTGCGGGCATACGTGTTGAGCCACCGACGAGAATGACGTGATTGACCTGGTTCTTCGTGAGACCAGCATCTTTCAGTGCCTTTTCGAAAGCTACGCGACAACGCTCGATGAGATCAGCAGTCATTTCCTGAAACTTGGAGCGCGACAGTGTTTCGTCGAGGTGCAATGGACCTTCTGCTGTTGCGGTGATGAACGGCAAGTTGATTTGTGTCTGCTGTGTTTGCGACAGTTCAATCTTTGCCTTCTCGGCTGCTTCCTTCAAACGTTGAAGCGCCATGCGGTCTTGCGACAGGTCTACGCCGTGCGCTGCTTTGAATTGTTGTACCAACCAGTCGATGATGCGTTGGTCCCAGTCGTCTCCACCCAAGTGCGTGTCACCGTGCGTGCTCTTTACTTCAACAACACCGCCACCAATTTCAAGAACGGAAACGTCGAATGTTCCGCCACCAAGGTCGAACACCAAAATGGTTTCGTCTTCGGCGGCCTTCTCTAATCCGTATGCAAGCGCAGCGGCGGTTGGCTCGTTGATAATGCGCAACACGTTCAAGCCAGCAATTGCACCGGCTTCTTTTGTTGCGGTGCGCTGAGCGTCGTCGAAATAAGCGGGAACAGTAATAACAGCGTCGGTAACGGTGTCACCCAAGTACGCCTCTGCGTCGCGCTTCAACTTCATAAGTGTGCGTGCGCTGATTTCTTGCGGCGTGTACTTCTTGCCATCAATGTCTTCTGACTGCCACGCCTGGCCCATCTTGCTCTTGATGCTGCGGAATGTGCGGTCTGGGTTTGTAATGGCTTGACGCTTTGCCACTTCTCCCACCAACACTTCGCCGGTCTTCGAGAACGCAACAATTGATGGAGTGGTGCGTGCACCTTCTGAGTTCGGGATGACGACTGCGTCGCCAGCTTCAAGAACGGCAACTACTGAGTTGGTAGTTCCAAGGTCGATTCCGACTGCTTTTGCCATGGGGGGTTCTCCTGATCGTGGCCGAGGTTCGGCGTGGATAGATGTGGTCAGAATAAGGACTTCAGGACCCCATCACAACCCTTGTGACAGAAAACTTGATACGAAGTGACTCAACTTTTGGAAAGCAGGAAAATTCGCCTCATCCAGGGGTCAGTTCTACGATGGCGGCGTGCTTGGAAAACTTGTCCTCCTCCGCCACGGCCAAAGTACGTGGAACGAACTGAACCTCTTTACTGGGTGGCACGACGTACCCCTGTCGGCCCAGGGTGAGCGCGAAGCAGCCGACGCTGGCCAGGTGATGAAGGCAGCCGGGCTGACCTTTGACGTGGCTCATTCCTCTTTATTAACGCGGGCCTGCATGACCTGCCACCTAGCCCTCAACGAGATGGGGCAAGTGTGGCTTCCAGTTGAGCGCCATTGGAAATGGAACGAACGCCACTACGGCGCACTACAGGGCCTCGACAAGAAAGCCACCACCGAAAAGCACGGTGAGGCACAAACCACGGCCTGGCGTCGCAGTTTCGACATTCCTCCTCCACCCGTTGACACCTCCAGCCCTGAGCACCCCGTGAACGATCCGCGCTACCGATTCATTGACCCAAAGGTGTTGCCTGCAACCGAATGTCTCAAAGATGTGGTGGCCAGAGTGGTTCCCCATTTCATGGAAACAGTGGTGCCCCAATTACGAAATGGGATGAATGTCCTTGTTGCTGCGCATGGCAACTCATTGCGTGCACTGGTGATGTCTTTGGAAGGTATTGCAGAAGCAGATATTGCCGGCCTCAATATCCCCACAGGTGTTCCACGCCTGTATTCATTGAGTGATTCGCTCGATGTGAACGATGTGTCGTACTTGGGTGACCAAGAGAAAATTCGTGTCGCCATTGAAGGTGTGGCCAATCAGGCAAAGGCCAAATAGCCAATTCCACTCACGCATGTAGATGCACGTCACATGTGACAACTCTCAACACATCTCTTGTGCTTCAGTGAAAAATCACCCGTTGAAAGTGGATTACACTTATTCACATGGCAAGCACAAAGTCCACCGTTGATCACCTTCGCAACATTGCACTCTTCTCCGAGTGCTCCACTAAGGAGCTCGGTCTTGTTGTGAAGAACTCCACCGAGAGAGTTCTTAAAGCCGGAACCATCATCATGGATCAAGGCCAAACTGGTCGCGAGGCGTACGTAATTCTCGAAGGCTCCGCCACTGTGAAGCGCAACGGCAAGAAGATTGGTACTGCAAAGGCCGGCTCGGTCATTGGTGAACTTTCTTTGCTCGACCATGGTCCTCGCACCGCCGCCGTCATTGCCGATTCTGATGTTCGCTTGCTGGTTGTGTCAGAGCGTGCCCTGAAAGGCGCCATCGACAACATTCCGGCAATCTCTCGCAAGTTGCTGAAGGCACTTGCCACCCGAGTTCGCGAACTCGACCGCGCCCATTACGGCTGATTTTTCGCCCGCATCGGGCATGTCACATCCCTGCGGAGCAGGGCTTAGTCCCCTGTCGGCACTAGCGTTGTGTTCGCTATGAGTACGAACGCAGCACCTGCCACAGAGAAGGGGCCAAAGCGCCTTCGTCCCTACCAACTTTCGATTGCCATCGGAATTGGAATGGGCACTTTCACCCTCTTGTCGGGCATTGTCCCCAACTTCACCGGATGGCACAGCACATCCGACATTCACCGCGAAGTATTCGGTGGCATCCCAAGTGCTCTGAAGGTTGCGTTCTACACCGTTATGCCAGTCATGTTGGTGTGGGGTTCATTCCGTTTCGCAGACCGCATTCGCAACTGGGAACGTGGTGCGCCGGACCGTCGCAGAACAACTGCCAAAAATGCCAAGCGTCGTCTTGCCGATTACCGAGCTGGCGTCTACATGCGCACTTTGTTGCGTGATGGAGCCGCTGGCCTTATGCACTCCATGATCTATTTCGGTTTCTTGGTGTTGTTGGGAGTTACAACAACGTTGGAAATCGATCACCAGTTGCCCGAATCATTGAAGTTCTTGCACGGTGGCGTGTACCAGAGCTACGCGTTCATTGGCGACCTTGGTGGCCTTGTCTTCACCGTTGGAGTGTTGTGGGCCATCGTTCGCCGATACATCCAACAGCCCTACCGCATTCGCATTAAGACAAAAGCCGAACACGGAGTCATCCTCGGAGTACTGCTTGCGCTTGGACTCACCGGATTTGCTGCAGAAATGTTCCGTATTGCTGCATCAACTGCAGCAGGAAAAGACATGGGCTTTGAGGTGTGGTCATTCGTTGGCTACCCACTTGCACAAACAGTCGACGGTCTGTCGCTCGGAGCTTTAGAAAACTGGCACCAAGCAATGTGGATTACCCACGTTCTGGCATTTATTGCATTCCTTGCAATTCTCCCCATCACCATGCTTCGTCACATCTTCACCTCACCGTTGAACATGTACTTGAAAGATCGTGATCGTCCCAAGGGTGCAATGCGCGCCATGCCAAACCTCACCGAAACATCTCTTGAATCATTTGGTGCTTCCGTTGTTGAGGACTTCACATGGAAGCAATTGTTGGACACCGACGCATGCACTATGTGCGGTCGTTGCACCAGCGTGTGCCCCGCACATGCAACAGGCAAGCCTCTTGACCCACGCGAAATTGTGTTGAAGACCGGCGAAGTAATGGCAGCCACTGCGTCACACGCACCTGGTGGCAAAGTGTCTCCGCCATTGTCTGTTGATTCTGAAATCACCATTGGTGCCAACTCGTTGTTCGAGCGCATTAGTTCTGAAGAAATTTGGTCTTGCACCACGTGTAAGGCATGCGACGAGATCTGTCCGGTGAACATCGAAATTCTCGACAAGATTCTCGACATGCGTCGCTATCTGTCATTGATGGAATCGAACTTCCCTGCAGAACTTGGTAACGCATACCGCGCTATGGAAAACCAGGGCAACCCATGGGGCATGAACCAGAACGATCGTGCCGATTGGGCAAAGGATCTCAACGTTGAGGTTGTAGACCCAGGCGCAGCGTTCAACCACGAATACCTCTACTGGGTGGGCTGTGCTGGTTCGTTCGATGACAAGAACAAGAAGGTCACGCAAGCAATGGCCAAGTTGTTGGAGCGCGCAGGCGTCGACGTTGCAATTCTTGGACCAAGCGAAATGTGCACCGGCGACTCTGCTCGTCGTTCAGGCAACGAGTACTTGTTCCAAATGCTCGCCTTGCCAAACATTGAAATGATGAACGGCATGGGCGTGAAGAAGATCATCACACAGTGCCCACACTGTTTCAACACATTGAAGAACGAGTACCCGCAATTGGGTGGCAACTACGAAGTTGTTCACCACAGCGAGTTCCTTGAACACCTCATTGACACTGGCCAACTCGACATGCGCAATGCATCGTTGGAAGACCGCATTGTGTATCACGACTCGTGCTACTTGGGCCGTCACAACGACGTGTACATGGCACCACGCAAAGTTGTTGGCTCCATCAAGGGTCTACAAATTGTGGAGATGCCACGTAACGGCACCAAGGGAATGTGCTGTGGCGCAGGCGGTGCACGTATGTGGATGGAAGAGTCCATCGGCGTCAAGGTGAACGACGAGCGCGCGCAAGAAGCAATCAGCACTGGTGCTGGTCGCGTGGCCACCGCATGTCCGTTCTGCTACATCATGTTGGATGACGGCGTGAAGGCTGCTGGTGCTGAAGAAGATCAGGTAAAGGTTGCCGACATTGCCATTCACGTGCTGGAAGCACTGGAAAATGGCGAAAAGGCGCTCGCGGCTGCAGATGCTCCGCTTGCTGCTAGCCCTGGGGAATAGTTACTCGTAACAGTTCCCTACCAACTGAGTGGATGCACTAGTCCTTTGGGGGAGTCCACGTGGACAAGAAACGTCCGAGTCGACCAATTGCTTCGGTGAGATCTTTAGCCCATGGCAAAGTCACGATGCGCAAGTGGTCTGGTGTTGGCCAGTTAAAGCCAGTGCCTTGCACTAACAACACATGTTCAGCACGTAAAAAGTCGAGAACAAAACGACGATCATCTTCAATGGGATACATCTCGCGATCGAGTTTTGGAAACACATACAACGCACCTTTAGGGGTCACACAGGACACGCCAGGAATTTCTTCGAGTGCCTTCACTGCTGCATCACGTTGTGCAAGAAGACGACCTCCAGGAAGGATGAGATCGTTAATGCTTTGGCGACCACCCAATGCGGTTTGAATTGCATGCTGCGCCGGCACATTTGGGCACAAACGCATGTTGGTCAACATGTTGATGCCCTCTATGTAGCTTGCCGCGTGTTTGCGTGGCCCGGTCACCATCATCCAGCCAGCACGAAAACCGGCCAAGCGATATGCCTTAGAAATTCCGTTGAAAGTGAACGTCAGAACTTCTGGTGCAACAGAGGAGAACGTGTGATGCACGGCGTCGTCGTACAAAATCTTGTCGTAGATCTCGTCTGCGAAGACAACAAGATTGTGCTCTAACGCAAGATCGGCAATGTCGCGAAGAACTTTCTTGGTGTACACAGCGCCTGTTGGGTTGTTGGGGTTAATAACAACAATGGCGCGAGTGCGAGGAGTGATCTTGGAACGAATGTCTTCAAGATCTGGATTCCATGAATCATTTTCGTCGCACATGTAATGCACTGGCGTACCACCAGCAAGGCTTGTCGATGCTGTCCACAACGGATAATCAGGTGCGGGAATAAGAACTTCGTCGTCCTGGTCAAGGAGAGCATTCATGGCTATCTGAATAAGTTCACTAACTCCGTTTCCCAACCAGATGTCATCGGGATCGGTGATGTCTATTCCTTGAAGTTGGTAGTGCTGCACGATTGCAGTTCGAGCACTACGAATTCCTTGCGAGTCTGAGTAACCCTGTGATTCTGAAAGATGGCGAACAACATCCACCAAAATTTCTGGCGGTGCTTCAAAACCAAAAGGCGCGGGATTACCAATATTTAGTTTGGTAATGCGATGACCTTGTTCTTCTAGACGCTTTGCTTCCACCAGAACGGGACCGCGAATGTCATACAAGACATCTTCCAGCTTGTGCGACTGGTGAATTTCTGAGGGCATGACTATTTGAAGTTCTCGAAATAGCGACTAGGAGTAGGACCGCGTTGACCCTGATACTTCGAGCCTTGAGCGCCTGAGCCGTATGGCTTCTCGGCGGGTGATGTCATGGTGATGAAACTGATCTGACCAATCTTCATGCCTGGATACAAGGTGATGGGAAGGTTGGCAAGGTTGGCGAGTTCCAAAGTGACGTGACCATCAAACCCAGCGTCAATAAACCCAGCCGTGGAGTGAATAACAAGGCCAAGACGACCCAGCGAGCTCTTGCCTTCGACGCGAGCCACCAAATTGTTTGGCACACCAACGCGTTCCAAAGTGGAGCCCAGCACGAACTCGCCCGGATGCAAGAGGAAAGCTTCGCCATCGGCAACTTCCACCAGTTCGGTGAGGCCGGTGAGATCTTGCTTCACATCGAGAACTGCTGCGGTGTGGTTACGAAAGACACGAAAGAGGTTCGAGACCTTCACGTCAATGCTGCTGGGCTGAACGCAGGACTCGTCGAAGGGTTCAATGATGATGCGTCCTGCTGCCAGGTCTGCGCGAAGGTCACGGTCGGAAAGAATCACAGAGGAAACCCTAGCGAAATGCCCCCCTCTCACGAGGGGGGCATTTACACAGAACGAGAGTATTTCTTAGTGGGTGAAGGAAATCTCGGGGAGCACCTTGGCCATCCACTTGGGTATGTACCACGCCTTCTTATCCAAAAGACCAAGAAGGGCAGGCACCAACATCATTCGAATGACAGTGGCGTCCAAGAGCACCGCCACAGCCAGGGTGATTCCTAGCTCAGTAGGTGGAATAGGTCCCGTCACACCAAAAGCGATGAACACCACAATCATGATGAGTGCCGCATTCGTAATGGGTCGACCTGTTCGGGCGATTCCTTCACGAACCGCGATCTGTGTGTCCCCGGATTTCTCATGGTGTTCCTTGATGGATGCCAACAGGAACAGCTGATAGTCCATGGACAATCCGAATAGCAGAGCGAAGAAGAACAATGGAGCCCACGCATTAATGAACCCTTGATGCTCTATCCCAATGAGACTTGCGCCGAATCCATGCTGGAAGACCAATGTGGCAAATCCAAAACTTGAAGCAACGCTGATGAGGTTCAACACAATGGATGCAACGGCGATAGTGAGACTGCGGAAGACCACCAAGAGCAACAAGAATGCAACCAACATGATGAGACCAACAGCTAGCGGTGCGCTAGAGATAAGAGCGTCGGTGAGGTCGTGGTTCTGAGTTCCTGGACCACCGACGAGAGTACTTGGCGACACTTTCTGTACTGCAGTGCGCAGACGGCCGGTCATGTCTTGTGTTTCTTCTGAACTACCACCTGTCTTTGCAAACGCACGAACAACGGTGCGACCTTCGGCCGACTTCACTCCCATGGGAGCAACCATCATTGTGTTGCGGTCAGAGGCCACAACGTCGACGATCTTCTGTGCATCGGCTTCAGGTGTTGTTATATAGAACGGTGCAACCGCACCAGGTCCGAATGCGGAAACCACCGCATCGTTTCCGTCACGACTCTGTGCACCTTTGTCCACCACTGTTGCATCCGGCATTCCTAATCGCATGGAAAGTGCTGGAGCGGCGAGCGCAAGCATGAGAACCAATCCGACAATCAAAGTGCGACGTGGCTTCCACAAAGCCTTCGATGTCCAACGCGCCCAACGGCCTTCGGCGGCTCGGTCCGGATCTTCCTTTGCACGATTCACCAAGACTTTGTCGCCCAAACCAGCAAGAACTGCAGGAAGCAAAGTTAATGATGCTGCTGCAACTGCGATAACAGACACAATCATTCCAAAAGCCATGGCCCGAAACACCATGATGGGAACAAAGAAGAGTGCAGCTAGTGACAACACAACGGTAAGCGCGGATAAGAACACGGCCTTGCCTGCTGTCTCTAATGCACCAGCCATTGCTTCGGGCATTACTTTTCCTTCTTCGCGTTCTTCTCGGTATCGAGACACGATGAACAAGCTGTAGTCAATACCAACGGCAAGACCAATCATCATTGAGAAGTTCATTGACCACACAGACAATGGCGTGATAGCACTTGCCAAGTTGATGACTGCGAATCCAACTGCAATTCCGGCAATGGCCAAAATCAGTGGCACACCTGCAGCAATTGCAGAACCGAACGCAATGAACAACAGAATCAATGTTGGAAGGCCTGACAAAAGTTCTGCCTTGTGCAATGCCTTTTCATTTTCTTTATTGAAGTCTTCCCACATTGCCCATTCGCCAGTTGCGTTCGCAACGGTGCCTTCGGGAAGTTGTTGTTCGTCCAACCACTCCATGAGATGCCCGGCTGAAATAGGAAGATCTGCATCTTCGGTTCCTTCCAACATCACGGGGATGATGATGGTTTTGCCGTCCATAGAGATAAGACCAGATTCTTTCGGCATCTCTAGTGGGTTCATTGCGCCGGCGCTACCTGGGGCTGTTGAAGCGCCCGTCGCCAATGTCTGTACAGCCTGTGGACTGGTCTGAACTGACTGGTCTTGTTGAACCACGATCATGGCGGCTTCAGCTCCAACCTGTGGGAACTGAGTACGTAATTCGTTGCGGACAATTTGTGCTTCTGAACCTTGGGCATCCCACCCAGCTCCAGACAATGCGCTGGTGAGCGAGATTGCTAAGGGTGCTGCGGCGACAGTAAGAATCGCCCACAAAAGCATCACGGTTTTCTTTTTGGCCACAGAGAATCTCGCGATGCTGGCGAGGGGGCCATGTGCTGGAGGTGTTTTCATAAGTATCGACTATACCATACCCCCTAGGGTATATACTCACTTCACCGTCAAAAGGAGACCCCTATGAAATTTCTGTCGTTCATGAGCACACCCCTGGGTCGCGTGTTACGCGTTGTCATGGGTGCCATCATCATTTGGGCCGGACTAGCAATTGGTGGTGCAGGCGGTACTGCACTCGCAATTTTCGGGTTCTTGCCGCCAATAACTGGAATTCTTGGACTGTGCCCCATTAATCCTTTAGTGGGTCGACCAATTCGTTGCGACGCTGCGTGTCGCATGCAAACGAAATAAGAACTACGGCTGCCCACTCTTGTAATTGAGCAATAAATGCATCGGCTTCGTCGCGAGTGAACTTGCCACCGGCCTGACGTTGCGTGAAACCCATTGGACCACGAGCGTCTCGAAAATCTGTATGGCCGGCAGCATTGAGCAACTGCATAAGTTCTTGTAGTTGTTTGCCCGTTGCTGGTGGGCCAGAAGGTTGTCCGAATGCCATGAGATGACCGTAGCGAAGGGGTCGTTCGTTACTTCAGAAGGCTGGCAATTGACCACACTGCTGCGGTTGCGCCAATGATTGCCATTACAAGACTGCGAACAACGGGGGCTTTGTCCAGGTCTGCGCTGTCCGATTCATTATCGTCCGACTGTGAATTGGGCTTCTTTGGCTGCGCTTTAGGGGGGCGAACCAATGCGGCAATGTTCCCCACAGCAAGTGCCCCACCAAGTGCGAGGACCAAATACACAATGAGATTGTCTCCAAGGAACATGCACACAGGTTAGGCGTGGCAGACTCTCGCGTATGGGCTTCCACCACGTTGCACTCGCCACCAAAGACCTCGCCGCAACTCACACCTTCTATACCGAGGTCATGGGGTTCTCGCTGGTGAAGACAGTTATTGCGCCAGTTCCTGGTTCCCCCACTGCTGGTTGGTCACGCCACGTCTTCTACGACACCGGATCGGACGGAATGATTGCTTTCTGGGATCTTCACGATGCGCAGTGGGCCGACGGCTACCCCACCAACATCAACAAAACTGCTGGCTTGCCTGGTTGGGTGAATCACTTTGCCTACAACGCGCCAACGCGTGAGTTCTTAGACGACCGGCGTGCCAATTGGTGCGCACACGGGCACACCGTTGCAGAGGTTGATCACGAATTTTGCGTCAGCATCTACACAACAGATCCAGACGGAAACACTGTTGAGTTTTGCCACGACATTCGACCATTCACCGCGGAAGAAAAACAGCGTGCGTTCGAACTTCTCGGTCACGACAATCCGCCCGCCGACAAAGATCCGAAAATCACAATTCATCCGCCCACTCACTGAGCGAAGAACTCACTCTGGTTCGTCGACGAACTGGGTGTATGCCTTGTTGAAGATAAGGCGAATGGTGTCTGTTGGGCCAGAACGATGCTTTGCAACGATGACATCGGCAAAGCCACGATCGTTCATGCGAACCTCAGTATTTGCAGCCTCTTCGCGATACAAGAACATAACAACGTCGGCGTCTTGTTCGAGTGCTCCCGATTCACGAAGGTCTGACAAGTTTGGACGACGATCTGCGCGCTGTTCAATACCGCGACTTAACTGACTGAGTGCAACAACAGGAATTCCGAATTCGCGCGCAAGCATTTTGAGACCGCGAGAAATTTCAGCAACTTCTAATTGGCGTGTTTCATGATTGCCGCCACCCATCAGCTGCAGGTAGTCAATAACCACCATTGCCGGCGGAGCATCGGACACTTTTACGCGGCGCAATTTCTGACGAATTTGCATGACGCTGATTTGCGGGGTGTCGTCGATATACAGCGGAATGTTCAAACGATTCATCGCGTGTGTAATTTTTGTCCAGTCGGCGTCTTGTAGACGGCCGCTTCGCATGCGATCGGAATCGACTTGTGCTTCTGCAGACAAAATACGTTGCGTTAATTCTGGTGCTGACATTTCCAAGGAAAAAAACAGCACAGGGCGATTTGTTGTTCGGGCAGCGCTGACGGCCATTCCTAATGCGAATGCAGATTTACCCATGGCAGGACGAGCACCAACAATGTTGAGAGTTCCGGCCTGCATACCAGACAGCAACTTGTCCAACTTTGAGTAGCCAGTGCGAATTCCTGTGATGTCGGTACCGGAGTCGTATCGCGCTTCAAGAATGGACGTAACGATTCCGGTGAGTTCATTCAGTTTTTGCAGTGTGTCGGTGATTTGTTCGTCACCAATATCGAACACAATTTGTTCTGCACGATCAATTGCAATGCGAACGTCGGCGGGAGCCGAATAGCCAATGTCGGCAATATCGCTTGCGCCTTTAATAAGACGGCGAAGCATTGCGGTGTCGCGCACAATGCGGATGTATCGGCCTGCACTGCTAATTGACGGAGTTGCATTTTGCAGTTCGTTCAAAAAGTTGAGCCCGCCCATGTCATCCAACAAATTGCTACGGCGCAACTCTTCCGACACGGTGACTGCATCGATTGCTTCACCTTGGCCAGACAGCGAACGAATAGCGGCGTAGACGTGACCGTGTGATGGTTTGTAGAAGTCACTGGGGTCGAGCGACATTTCAATGGCAAGACCAACAGGCGTGTCGTCTAACAACATGGCGCCCAACAACGATGCTTCGGCATCGAGATTGTGTGGTGGCGTACGACTATCGGTGCGCGGCGCAGGCCGAGAGTTGGTCCGCTCGTAGCGGTCGCTGTTGTCTGACATAAGAGACCTCTACCTTGCCCGCAAACAGCTGTGGATTGCTAGTGGACAACCCTGCGAAATCCTTGTGGATTCGGCTGGGGATAGAGAGGGCACTCTGTGGATAACGGTGTGCTGGCTGAATCAGCCAGGCACGACTGAAATCTTGACGGTGCACTCAACGTCTGCGTGCAAACGCACGGTGACGCTGTGTGAACCAGTGGTGCGAATGGGCTGAGCCACAATCTTCTTGCGGTCGAGAGAAACGCCAGCTTGTGCAGCCAAGGCAGACGCAATGTCTGCAGTGGTAACAGAACCAAACAAACGACCCTCGTTGCCGGACTTTGCCTTCACAGTGAATGCCTTAGCGGTGAGTGCTTCGGCGATTGTGCGAGCTGAGTCGCGGTCGGCTGCTTCACGCAGATCGCGTGCACGACGCATTGCGTTGGCTTGGTTGACCGCACCATCGGTGGCAACAAGTGCCATGCCGCGTGGCAAGAGATAGTTACGTGCGTGTCCGTCGGCCACGGTGACAATGTCACCGCGACGTCCGACGCCAGCAATGTCTTCACGAAGAATCACGTTCATATCAGGCCTCTTCTGCGCTCTCAACAACTTCTTCAGCTGCCGACTCGGTGGTGAAATCTTCATCGTCGTTCACGTTTGCGTACTCGGATGTAATTGGCTGCTCTGGCATCTCAAGGGTGCTGTCGTCCTCACGGCCTTCCTTGCCTGGGCGAGGAGCGCGAGTAGAAACAGTGCGCTTGGTGTATGGCAACAGAGCCATTTCGCGAGCGTTCTTGATTGCTGTTGCCAGTTCACGTTGGTGCTGCACATTTGTGCCGCTCATGCGCTGACCGCGGATCTTTGAGCGGTCGGTCATGAAGCGCTGAAGCAGGCTGACGTCTTTGTAGTCGATAAAGACAACCTTCTCGGCTGCGAGTGGGTTGGCCTTCTTCTTGAACTTGCGATTTAACTCGCGGGCTGCACGCGCTTTGTTCTTCTTGCTAGTCATTGTGTGGTCCTTGTATGAGGGAAGTGGGAATTAAAGAGAATTAGAAAGGTTCTTCGTCGGATGGGAAGTAGCCGCCATCGCCGCCACCGGTGTTTCCACCAGTGTTGCCACGACTGTTGCCGCCACCGAAGTTGCCGCCCTGGCCGCCTTCGCCGCGAGGGTTGCGCTCGACTGATGCGGTGGCCCAACGAAGGCTGGGTCCGATTTCGTCGGCATTGATTTCAATGGTGGTGCGCTTTTCGCCTTCACGGTTTTGGTATTCACGCTGTTCGAGACGACCCGAGACAACAACGCGCATTCCCTTGGTAAGAGAAGATGCTGCGTTTTCACCAAGCTGACCCCACGCAACAATGTTGAAGTAGGAGGTTTGGTCTTGCCATTCGCCGTTCACCTGATAGCGACGGTTCACAGCGAGGCCAAAAGAGGCAACGCCGCGACCACCGGTGGTGAAGCGAAGTTCGGGATCTCGGGTGATGTTCCCAACGAGAGTTACTGAGTTGTCGGCCATATTGGTGGCTCCTTCCAATTAAGAAGTGATGAGTGAGAGCAGAGGGCTCGAAAGGACGGCCTAGGCCGCCGACACCATTCCACGACGGGCTGCCTCATCGTCGGGAAGACGAAGAAGTTTGTGGCGAAGGACGTCGTCGGAGAGACGGAAACCGCGCTCCACTTCGTCGAGTGCACCTGCAGGAGCAACAATGTTGAACACTGCGTAGTAGCCGTCATCCTGTTTCTGGATGGGATATGCAAGACGACGCTTGCCCCACCAGTCGGGATTGCCGTGGACCGAACCACCAACTGAGGTGATGGACGCGGAGATGGTCTTCAACCAACCGTGGGCGTTGCTCTCTTCGAGCTTGCCGCTGATTATGACCATGAGTTCGTAAGCACGCATTGCGTGTGACCTCCCTTCGGACCCGAGTTACGAGGCTCGGGGCCCCACTTGTGGAGCAGGGTGAATATGACCCCAAGAGCGTATCTGCTGGTCGCCACCATCCCACAGGGGTGAGTCAGACCAGGAAAACCCTTGTCTGGCAAAGGAGTGTGTGCCGAATCCACCACAACGTGGAATGCAGTGAGAGGTTCATTCGTGACTTATCGGGCAGCGCGAGAGCGACCGCGCCCAGCGATGGGAAGCACCCGCAACAAGTGATGCCATCGACATTCGGGGCACGCCTCCACCACATACGCAGCGTATTCATGACCAGTGCGTTGCAGTTTTTCAATGTCTTTTTTGTCGGTGACGCACTTTCCGTGGCTGGGCAAACCGTGGCCAAACACATATGTCACCAGAACCACATTCACTTCTTCACAGATGGGGCACACCGTTTTTGATGGTTCTCCCAAATGTTTCGCTGCGCGAATGAGTTCCGGGTGTGCATCACAGACAGAATCTCTGCTGACGCGACCGCGCTTTACTTCATTGATGAGTGCTCGCCGAGAGAGTTGGTGGTCGACGACTCCGATGTCACCTCTCAACATGTCGACGGAGAAACCCATGACGCCACAAGATAGTCATAAGATTCGGACATGTCAGACCCCACTTCAGTTGTCACAGATGGACGCGCCGTGTCATATGGCGCATCGGTCTATAACGATGATGAATTACGGGTCTGCGGCGACGTAAAAGGCAAGCGAGTTCTCGAACTGGGACTCTTCGGAACTGTTCCCAACTGCGTGGCCATGGCTCAACGTGGAGCACGCAGTATTGCCATTGATCCTTCCAAGGAAAATGTGCAGCGCGCGCGACAGGCGGCGAGAAACTCAGAAGTAGTGGTGGAATTTCACGAGGGAGAACTTGCCGACCTTGGCTTTCTCATGAATGCAGCCATCGATCTTGCTGTGTGTGTTCACCATATTGATTTGAACACCGATATTGCTCGACTGTTCCGCCAAGTGCATCGCGTGCTGCGGCCTGAAGCTGGCTTTGTTTTTGCACTTCCACACCCCATGTCAACGGTGTTCGATGGAAACGATCCAGTGGCACGTCGACGCTACGGAGATAGCTCTCCCACCATTGGCGATCTCACCATGGCGTTACAACGTGCGAATTTCACCATTGATGTCATGCACGAACTCACCCCATTGCATCAACCACATGCAGTTGCACCATCAACGCTTGTTGTGCGTGCACGCAAACTTGGTTCGTAAGCCTGTACTTACGCGCGATTAATTCGACGCGATGGCTTCAAGCTTGATGCGCGAGATTCATTCTCTGCCCACCATGCTCGCAGTCGTTGTGCAACAACGTCTTCACCCAATATTCCTTCTTCAAGACGAATGTCCATAAGAAACTCGAGCGCAGCACCAACTATTGGCCCAGCAGGAACACCCAGCAAATCCATCACGCCCTGACCATCAATTTCAGGGCGCAAGCTTGCAAGTTCTTCGCGCGCCATTACTTCAGCAATGCGCTCTTCCATTTCGTCCATTCGACGAGCAAGAATGCGTGCTTTCTTCTCGTTACGAGTTGTGCAGTCGCAACGCGTCAGAACATTAAGTTCTGCAAGATATGGACCTGCATCACGTACATATCGACGCACAGCGGAATCGGTCCAACCCATTTGATATGTGTGAAAACGCCCACTAATTGCTACTAATTCCGATACTGCAGCAATATCTTCATTTGGGTACTTCATTTCTTTCATGCGCTCGCGCGTCATGCGCGCACCCACTACTTCATGATGATGAAAGGTGACGCCTTTGCCCTCTTTAAATCCGCGAGTGCGCGGTTTACCAATGTCGTGATACAGCGCTGCAAGACGTGTGATACGAAAATCAAAATTGGCGCGTGCGTCGGGTCGAACATTTTCTACAACAGCAAGCGTGTGCGTTAAGACATCTTTGTGTCGGTGAATGGGGTCTTGTTCTAAGCGCATTAATCGCAACTCAGGCAAGAAGTGATCCACCAAACATGTATCTACTAAGAACCACAGACCGGCGGTTGGTGAATCTGTTGTCATCAACTTGTCGAATTCAACTCGAATTCGTTCTGCAGACACGATTGACAAACGATCTGCCATTGCAGTGACAGCTTGCGTAATTGATGGATCTGGCGTGACACCCAATTGCGAAATAAATCGAGCCGCGCGCAACATACGCAATGGATCATCTGCAAAAGATTCTTCGGCAGACAACGGAGTGCGCAACGTGCGCGTCATAAGGTCTGCTGCTCCGCCAAAGGGATCTACCAATGTTGGCGTGTCACTAGTGATTTCGAGTGCAAGAGCATTAATGGTGAAGTCGCGGCGTGAAAGATCTTTTTCAATCTCATGCGAGAAGACCACTTCTGGCTTACGAGAATCTGGCGAATACGCCTCGGCACGATGTGTGGTGATTTCGTAAACGCGTTCTCCCACTTTCAAACCAATGGTGCCGAAACGCTCCCCTTGAGTCCACACGGCGTCGGCAATGTCGGCCACGATGCGCTTAATTTCTTCGGGCCGGGCCGTGGTGGTGGCGTCAAAATCCATCACGCTGGGGTCCACCGAAGTGGCGGCGTCGCCCATCAGTAGATCGCGAACCGTGCCTCCCACGAGGTACAACCGATGCCCCGCCTCACGAAAACGCGCGGCGAGGGGAGCCATTTCCTGGAGAACTGGGGAAAAACGGGCTGGAATCATGGGACGACGAAGTGGCCATTAGTAGTGGTCACGAACGGCTCAAGGCTAGGCAGTCACGGGCCCTCTTGGGTGGCCATCTCTGCACCGTCCCCGCGCGCGAAGGTCGGGCACTACCGTCATAGAGATGAGTGTTGTGGAGCAGACCCCTCGGCGGGGCGTGATCTGGTCGGGCACGACCAGCGCACAGGTTCGCCCATGGGTCAATGACCCGCACTGCGCATTCCTTCTTATTACGGGAGACACTGCCAACCGTTTGACCTTGCCCGATGCAGCAGTTCTTGAACAGTGGCTCAGTACCGCCCACCAATGGGGATATGACCGCATTCGAACCAGTGCCCTCACCCCGTCTCTGGCGGCCCCCCTCTATGACCTTGGGTTTCAGACGGCCCAACAGTTGACGCTTCTCTCAGTGGCCCATTCGGAGCGCCCCCGTTTCAATATTCCTAAAGACGTCACTCCACGGCCTGTCCGTGCTGGCCGTTTATCGCGTACGTCCACCGTGATGACAGACATCATCGACATTGACCAGATGTCATTCCCGTCTCCATGGCACTTAGATGCCGATTCTCTGCGTGAAGCAATGCACGCCACACAGTCATCTCGACTCTTCGTGTCCCGGCGTCATTCCCACATTGACGGTTTCGTTCTTGTTGGTGCATCTGGCCCAACCGGATTCCTACAGCGCTTGGCCGTTCATCCGAATTCTCGACGTACAGGAACCGCCACTCGTCTTGTTGCCGCCGCGCTTCAGTGGTCGCACAAAAAAGGCTGCAGCACCACAGTCGTCAACACGGAAACTACAAACGACGCGGCATTAGGTGTCTACGCAGCGTTTGGATTTGCACCTATGGACGAAGGTCTCGTGGTTTTGGAGTGCGAACTGTGATGCGCGCGTCTGTCCGGTTGGGAATTGCGCTGTCTGCGGTGCTGGCCACAATTCCTCTTCATTCAGTGAAGGCGGCAACACCACAAACATTGATACCTGAAGTTGTTCTTCAAGAGCAGCCATTTGTTATTACACCAACAACGCGTGGTCGATTTATTTTTCGCGCTCCAGACAATGTTTCGCCAACGCGAACGACTGTCGTTGATATTCGTGTGCATCGTCGCATTGCCTCACGAGATTCGTTTCAATCAATTGCGAACCAAGATGTAGAAGCTGCAGTTGTCGACACATTCACTGTCGATTTATCCCGCGTGTCTCGAACTACAGCGGGTTCGTATTCAATCACGGTGCCTTTTTCTTCGCGCGTGAATTCAATTCGATCACTCACCATTCCGTTTGATGGTGTGTATCCCATATCTATCCAGCTTCGAAATGCCGGCGAAGAACTTCCGCTTGCGCGCGTTTTGACCTTTGTTCATAAATACGATTCGTCCGTCAAAACCGATCCAGTACAGGTTTCTGTTGCCATTCGGCTCGCTCCAGTACCAGCGCTTCAGCCCAATGGAACAATTGCAATCACTAGCAAGATCCGTGAAGACACTCAGCGATTCATTCGTTTTGCAGGTTCATATTTTGCGCCACTAACAGTGTCTGTTCAACCAGAGTTAGTTGCAGCGTTGGCATCGTCTACAGACCCACAAGACATTGAATTGCTTAATCAACTCAGCACTTTGTTACGTTCGCGAACAATTGCGACTACTGCGTTCGCCACTCTTGATCCATCTCTCTTTGCTGCAATCGGTAAATCAGACGAATTCATCGACCAAATACGTTTTGGTGAGGCAACCCTGAATCGAATTCTTCCTGGTGTTCCACTCCAACGCGGAACATGGTGGGCAACGCACCCGCTTAGCTCCGCAGGCGTGAACTTGTTACGACGCGCTGGCATCGTTTCACTTCTGTTGTCTCCCGCTGCACAACGTGGAACAAGCTCGCAAGTGCCATTAGGAGTTCTTGCACGACCCGATGGATCCACAACCGAGTTCATGTCTGTTGTGTCTGTCGATGCAGGTGTGGCACAAACCGTGACATCGGGTGCAGAACCACCAGCGTCATACAGAGCGGTTGCGGAACTTCTCATGGAGCGTGACGACTTACTTGCTCGTGGTGTCCTCGCTTCTCAGATTCGTCTTGTTCTCTCAACGCCAACGGGCGCTTTAGATGCCAACGGATCACTAGAACGAGCAGCGCGTCAACTTGCAGGTCTTGTTGCCACTGACTTCTCCGCCCCGCAATTGGTGACCGCTGAGACTCCGTCAATTAATTTCCCTCAGAACACCCGTCACGGAGGAGAAACGCGTGCCGCGGGTATGGCCGTTGCTCGTGCCGAGCTGACTGCCACCATCTCCATGACCGACGAGGCCGACCCTCGCCGTCTGCTGTGGCAATCACAGTTGTCCCTCGGCGAGTCATCTGCAGTGTCCGAGCCAAATGAATACGTCGCCGGTCTTCGTGAACAACTGGCTTCGACGCGAAGCGCAGTGACGGTGACAACACCTGGCTCCATCACGTTGTCGGGTCGTCAAGGTGCCATTCGTATTCAACTGCGCAATGACTCTGCCCAACCGCTCACGGTGAAGGTGCGAATGGCGAGCGCCAAATTGGACCTCACAAAGCCGGTACGTCTTGTCACCCTTGCTGCCGGAAGCACTACTGAAGTGGAAGTGGCGGCCGGAACACGAACAAATGGCCGATTCCCTATTTCTGTTCGAGTCACCACTCCCCAGGGCGACTTAGAGGTAGTTCCGTACATCACCATCACTGCGAAGGTGAACGCCATTGCCGGATTTGGGCAGTTGTTGAGTATTTCTCTCCTGCTCATCATCCTTGCGTGGTGGTGGTCTCATTGGCGCCGCTCACGACTTCAGGCCGCCACTGCGACTACGGTTTCTGATCAATGACAGTTCGTATCGTTACCGACTCCTCCTGCGACCTTCCACAGGAGATGGCCGATGCCCTTGGCATCACAATTGTTCCCCTCAGCGTTCGCTTTGGAGACACCGAATACATTGACCGCACCACCATCACCACCGATGAGTTTTGGAAAAAGTGCGCGCAGTCGCCCGTGCTTCCCGAAACTGCCGCGCCATCACCTGGCCAGTTTGAAAAGACCTACACAGACCTGCAGGCTGCCGAAGCAACGGCCATAGTTGTCATCGCGTTGTCCTCATCACTCTCTGCAACCATGCAGAGTGCCGAGATTGCTGCCAAGGGTGTTGCCGGCAGCATCGATGTACGCATTGTCGATAGCCGAAATGCCTCCATGGGGCTTGGGCTCACCGTTCTCGACTGTGCAGAAGCCGCCAACAAGGGTGCCACCGCCGACGAAGTGGTGGCGCTCGCCAATTCACTCATTCCCCGCACGCATGTCTTTGGTGCTCTCGACACTTTGGAGAACCTCAAAAAGGGTGGACGCATTGGCGGTGCCAAAGCCATGCTCGCAAGTGCGTTGTCCATCAAGCCGCTTATCGAAGTTCGTGGCGGACTGGTGGAAGAAGCCGGCAAACAGCGAACACGATCAAAGGCGCTCGCCTTCCTTATCGATGTCTTGAAGCAACACGACGGCAAGTTGGAACGTGTCGGCATCCTTCATGCTCAGTGCCCAGACATTGACGCGTTTCTTCAATCAGTGAAGTCGGTGTACTCAGGTGACGTCATCGTTGGCGACATCGGTGCAGTCATCGGAACTCACGCTGGTGAAGGCACCATCGGAATCGCGTTTCGTCAATCCGCATAAGGGGTATCGCCCCATCAAGGGGTTATCCACAACTAGCGTAAGCACCCAGTAATGGCTGCCACACGACGCTCCGAAGACCTCATAGGCGGTAGGTACCGTCTAGAGAGCACGATCGCTTCAGGTGGTATGGCCGACGTATGGCTTGCAACAGATTTACAACTGCGTCGCGAAGTGGCAGTGAAGTTGTTACGCGCAAGTGTTGCAGACGATCACACAGTTGCTGAACGCTTTCGACGCGAAGCTCGCGCACTTGCACAACTCACACATCCAAACATTGTTCCTGTGTACGACTGCATTGAAGAAGACGATGGTCAAGTTGCTCTTGTCATGCGACTCATCCGTGGAAATTCTCTGCGTCAAGTTCTTGATGATGCAGGAACAGCGAATCGTGCCGGACAAATCAGCGCGTACCTCACCGTGCACATTGGTCGCTCTATTGCTGCAGCACTTGCACGAGCACATTCACGCAACATTCTTCATCGCGACATTAAGCCGGGCAACATTCTTATTACAAAGGGCGGTGAAATTCTCCTCACCGACTTTGGTATCGCAAAACCGCTGCGCAGCACAGAAGAAGATGGAACCGATCTCACGCGCGCCGACATCATGATGGGCACCGTCAAGTACCTCTCCCCCGAACAAGTGCAGGGACGTGAACTTGATGAGCGCGCCGACATTTATTCGCTAGGCATTGTGTTGTACGAATGTCTTGCCGGAGAAGTTCCTTTTCACGAGGAAAACAATCAAGCAACAGCAATCGCTCGTCTTGAACGTGACCCAACGCCGCTAGATGGCATACGCACCGATGTTCCCAGCACGGTCATCAGTGTCATTCACAAAATGTTGCGTCGTAAACCAGAAGCTCGTTATTCAAACTGTCTTGAAGTTGTACAAGCACTCGATGATGCTCTGAATAACTTGCACGATTCAGTTACTCCTCCCGCAGGTGTCACACCGTCGCTTCCACGTTCGCGTCCGCCATTGATTGACCCATTAATGACGCCAAAAGCTCCAAGGACATTGGCTGTTGTTCCAAATTCCGACACGCCCGTTGACCAGCCCATGGCTCGTCGAGACCCAACGCCACGGGGCGTTACGCGCACAAAATCAACGTTGCCGCCTACTCGTCAAACATCAACACGTCGCAATTACATTCCCGTCGTGTTCTTGCTTGTATCGGCATTAGTGATGTCGCTCTTTTTGTGGAACGGATTACAGAACACTCGATCTACACCAGGAACAGTTATTGACAATGTTGAAGTTGTTCCGGTCACCTTGCTTGGCATTCGCAGTTACGACCCCGGTGGCGACGATGGCGAGGAGAACGAATCAATGGTGCCGGCGCTGCTTGATAACAACCCAGCCACTCTGTGGACCTCGTTGTGTTACGGCAGCAAATACTTCGGGTCAAAAGCTGGTCTTGGCTTAGTGCTGCAGTTATCTGGCACTGGCATCGGAACGTTAAATGCAAACTTCGCAAATGGCCCATGGAATGCAGAAATATATGTGTCAACAGCAGAGGTAATTCCTGCAACATTGCCTGAATGGGGAACGCGTATTGGAACTTCGTATTCAACAAAGCCAGGTCTTGCAACATTCGACGTGAAAACTCCGGCGCGAAACGTTCTTGTGTATCTTCGCGAGATGGGTCGTAGTCCAGACTGCAGTAACAAGAACCCGTATCAGTCAATGTTGTCTGACCTGTCGTTCACGTCGGCAAAGTGACACACGACGAACTTCTAGTGCGCCGCGCACAACGCGGTGATCAAAAAGCCGTTGACTCACTTCTGCGCGAACACTATGACTCTGTGCGCGCAGTATGTCACCGAATTGTCATCAATTCAGATGATGCAGACGACGCAACGCAGATGGCTCTCATTGCAATTGTTCGTGCACTTCCATCATTTGATGGCCGTTCGAAATTCTCAACATGGGTGTATCGCATCGCCACGAATGCAGCCCTGGATGAAGTACGCCGAATCCGTCGGCGAGCAACTCCCCACGACGATCAAATATTTCAATCGGTCCCAGTTGCCGACGGGTCAGCAGCCGTTGACGCTCAACTCGATGTCTCTGCTGCCCTTGGCCAAATTCCAGAAGAATTCCGCGTTGCTCTCGTCCTGCGCCACATTGCTGACTTGGATTATGAAGAGATTGCCGTCATTCTCGATGTACCCGTTGGAACAGTTCGGTCGCGTTTGTCCCGCGGGCGGACACAATTAACACAGCTTTTGGGGAACCGCGCCCCCACCGACAGTCGTCAGAACCTAGATACCGGAGGTCAGCCGTGAGCGACAACGAAGAGCTTGACCCCGCACTTGCGAAAGCACTGCGGGATGTTCCGCCCGCTGGGGCGGCTCTTCGTGATGCCCATATTGCTGCTGCGCTCGCTGAAATGAACCCGTCCGTTCGTCGCGCGCCTGGTCGGCTGCGCATTCTTACGGGAGTTGCCGCCGCGGCCGCGGTGGCACTTGGTGGTGCTGCTTTTGTTGCACAGCAAGACGATGTGTCACGACCGGCTCTTAATGGCGTGGTCACCACGTTGCCCCCAAAGACCGGTGCCTTATGTGCCGACACATTCTCTGAAATATCAGGCGAATCAGAACATTCCGAATCCATCACCCATCAAGACAAGGAATACGCGCTGTTCTTTCGCGACGGTGCCGTTGACGTCTACCGTGCGACGCCGACCTGTACGTCGGTGGGCACCCTGGACTACGCCAATTCATTGCTGGCACGCACAAACGAGGCCACCTCGCCCACCGAACAAAGCTGCAACAGCCAAGACGTGGTTCACCAGTTCAACGATGCAGACAACAACTACTCACTCGTGGTTCTCCATACCGAGAACGGTATTTCCGTCCGATTCGCCGACCGTTGCGACGTAGACCTGGTCACATTGGCTCTGCCATAGACGTTCAGAGTGCGCACTGTGTGCGCCGTTAGGCTGAACCTATGGTGTCAAACCCCCTTACCGATCCCGAATGGGCGGACCGCACAGTCGATTTCATCGACCGCGTGGTGGGCACCATCCGCAAATACACCACGCAACCTCTCGTCACCACGGCGCGCGGAATTGTCTTTGGCTTGTTGGCATCGTTTGGCATCATCACCGGTCTGGTGTTGTTGCTCATCGGGCTCGTTCGCGGTTTGCAGGCAGCACTCGACGCGGTCGTCAGCCACGAGGTATCGGTGTGGTTGTCGTATTTCATTCTCAGCGCACTCTTCCTTGTGATCGGAATTGTTCTCATGCGCAAGCGCTATACCCCGAAAGAAGATCTCTAAATGAGCAACGCACGTAAGGTCATCATTATTGGAAGCGGTCCCGCCGGACTCACCGCGGCCATCTACACAGCACGCGCATCGTTGTCGCCACTTGTTATTGAAGGTGAACCCAGCAGCACCAGCGATCAGCCTGGTGGACAGCTCATGCTCACCACCGAAATTGAAAACTTCCCTGGTTTCCCTGAAGGAATCATGGGCCCCGAACTCATGGGCAATTTCCGTTCACAAGCCGAACGATTCGGCGCCGAAATGATCACCGAGAAGGTCACAAAAGTTGACTTCTCTTCAAAACCATTCAAAGTGTGGGTGCGCGACACCGAATACACCGCCGATTCCATCATCGTTGCAACCGGCGCGCAGTCGCTCATGCTTGACCTGCCTCGCGAAGGTGAACTCATTGGTCACGGCGTGTCTACCTGTGCAACGTGTGACGGTTTCTTCTTCCGTGGTCACGAAATTGCAGTAGTTGGCGGTGGCGACAGCGCCATTGAAGAAGCCAACTTCCTCACCAAGTTCGCATCAAAGGTGTACCTGGTGGTTCGTCGCGACGCATTGCGAGCTTCGCGCATCATGCAGCAACGCGCGCTCGATAATCCAAAGATTGAAATTCTGTGGAACTCACGAGTCAGCGAATTGCACGGCGAAGGCACCTTGAGCGGTGTCACCATTACCGACACCGTGACCAATGAATCGCGCCCCTTGGCCGTTACTGGTTTGTTCATTGCAATTGGTCACAAGCCAAACACGGGGCTGTTCACCAATATTCTGGATATGGAAGAAACCGGCTATTTGCTCACCCGTGAAGGTTCTACGTACACAAACGTTCCTGGAATTTTTGCGTGTGGCGATGTTCAAGACCACACCTACCGTCAGGCAATTACTGCTGCTGGGTCGGGGTGTATGGCTGCAATCGACGCCGAGCGCTGGCTCGAGTCGCAGCACTAGGAACCTCGCATGGTCCGCATTGGCGTGATTGCGGTGTCGGACCGAGCATCTGCAGGTCAATACGAAGATCGCGGTACTCCTGCACTCGTTTCCTATCTTGCGCGCACCGTTACAACGGAACACGAATGCGTGTGTCGGCTCATTCCCGACGAAGAAGACCTCATCTCTTCCACCATCATCGAGTTGGTAGAGGCAGAAGGGTGCTGTTTGGTGCTGACAACGGGGGGAACTGGTCCTGCACCGCGCGACGTGACCCCCGAAGCAACCGAAGCTGTGTGCGACCGCATCATTCCTGGATTTGGTGAACTCATGCGCCGCATCTCGCACGCCATCATCCCCACAGCAATTCTCAGTCGGCAATTGGCCGGTACTCGCGGGGCGTCCCTCATCATTAATTTGCCTGGCAACCCCAAAGCCATAGCGGAATGTCTCGACGCTGTGCTTCCTGCAGTTCCCGATTGCATCGACCTCATTGGTGGGCCACGCATTGATGTCATCGAGTCTTTGCAGGCCTGGCGTCCTCCCCCATCTTGAGCAGTGCGGCAGTAAAGTGTTCTCAGACGAAAGGACACCGCAATGGCTGCCGGAATCATCACTCTTACAAGCGCAACTTTTGACGAAACAATCAACAGTTCGGATACCCCCATCCTTGTGGACTTCTGGGCCGAATGGTGCGGACCTTGCAAGCAAATTGCGCCCATCCTTGCTGAAATCGCCGATGAAAAAGCTGGTCGCATTGTTATCGCAAAGTTGAACGTTGACGATCACGGAGACATCGCTGGTCGCTTCAATGTCATGAGCATTCCCACCATGTTGTTGTTCGACAAGGGCGAAATTAAGACCAAGATTGTTGGCGCCATGCCAAAGACCCGCATGTTGTCGGAGCTCGAGCCATTTCTTCCGATTTCCTAATCGGTCCAGGCCATCGCGGCCCCGCAGTTCGCGAACTTCAACGAAAGCTTTCCGCTGCAGGGTTTCTTGCGCCGGGTTCGGCTGAAGATTCAAACTTCTGCGCGCGCACGCATGCAGCACTGCTTGCATTTCAAGATTCATACGGCTTGCCCGCAACTGGTGAATGCAACGATCAAACGTGGTCCGCACTCATAGAAACATCGTGGTCATTGGGTGAACGATTGCTGTTTCTTCGTTCACCGAACATCCGCGGTGACGATGTTGCAGAGCTTCAATCACTACTGAATCGACTGGGCTTTGACAGTGGTCGTGTTGACGGAATCTTTGGACCATTGTTGGTGCGTGCTATTTCCGACTTTCAAGTCAATGTTGGACTTGAAGGAAACGGTATTTGCACGCCCGAACTTGTTGGTGTTTTGCGACGCATGGCATCACAAAGCGGAACCGGACCAGGTGTGGCTGTCGTTCGCGAAGGAATTGAATTAGGTGCAGATCGCGTGCACGATGACGCGCGCATTGTCATTGGGTATTTTCACGGTGGTGCTGCACTTGCGCATGCAACGGTGCGGTGCGCGCGCGAACAACATCCGCTAACAACAACTGTTGATTTTGATTCATCAACACAAGCGCAAACAGCCAACAGATTTCTCGCCGAGGTGTATGTGGGTTTTGAAGTCAGTGATGACGCGGGATGCACGTTGTCGTATTACGAAGTTCCCACATTCGTCAGCGTTGGTGGTCGCAATCTTGCAAAGCGAATTGCGGCAGCACTAGGAGACAGAGCTCCTGAATTGTCTGTACGTATTCAAGGAGTGCGCCATCCCATTTTGCGAGAAACGCGCATGCCTGCGGTGCTGTGCTCCATGGGCCCGGCAAACATTGTCAGTTTGAAGACATCGGCAGTTTCTGCCGCAGTTGCCGATGCAATTGATGCATGGCGAGCAGATCCCACCACAGAAATCTAGTTATCCCCAGACAATCCACAGATGTGGGTAACCGTCAACCTTTACCCCTCACTTGAGGTTCATGGTTGTGGAAAAAATTACGCCGTTGAAATTTAGGGTCTACGACTCGGTCATTCGACGATAGATACGTTCAAGATCGATGAGATCAGCAAAGTCAATACTGATTCGGCCCCGCTTGCCATTCATAGACACGCCCACCTTGGTATCTAGGAACTCCGCCAACAGACTTTCCAGTTCCAAAAGCCCGGCGGGCTTCAATGAAGTTGTGCCGCCACCGCTTCCACCGCCACCCGTGGAACCGCCAGTTGAAGGATTGTTTCCCTTCACCGCCTCTTCCACTTGACGAACCGACCACTCTTCACGCACCGCCGATGCAGCAAGAGACTCCATGGTCTTGGTGTCTTTGCATGCCAACAGAGCCCGTGCGTGTCCGGCATGAAGTCGCCCGTCGGCCAAGTAGCCCTGAATAGATGCGGGCAGACTCAGAAGACGTAACGCGTTGGTGACGGCGGCGCGGCTTTTACCGACACGCTTGGCCACCTTTTCGTGCGTTAAACCAAAGTCGTCGGCCAGTTGCTGATACGCCGACGCTTCTTCTAGCGCAGTCAGATCCTGACGGTGAAGATTTTCCACCAAGGCTTGTTCTACTGACTCGATTTGATTGATCTCGCGAACAACTACGGGGACTTCAGTGAGTTTTGCTCGTTGGGCCGCACGCCAACGCCTCTCCCCCGCAATCAATTCGTACACACCCGGCTTTACTTCGCGCACCAACAAAGGCTGCAGAACGCCAATTTCTTTAATGGAGTTCGCTAGGTCGTTCAACGAGTCTTCGTCGAAGTGAACTCGAGGCTGATTGGGGTTTGGGCTAATCGCGTTGGTCGGGACATCGCGAAGAGCCGACGCAGGAAGTTCGGTGGTTGACGGAGTAGATGGCGCTGGGGATCCCTTTGGTGCGGGTGCATCGGTGCGCTCTGTTGGGATAAGGGTGGAAAGCCCCTTACCTAGCTTTCGGCGTTCGGCCATGTGTCAACTCCTTTGCTACTGCGCGATATGCCTTCGCGCCTTTCGAGGTAGAGGCGTGCTTAAGAACAGACATCTCCATTGAGGGGGCTTCGGCCAACTTAACGTTGTAGGGGATGACGTTCTTGAACACTCGGTCGCCAAATGCCCCGCGTAGTTCAGCTTCTACTTCTTGTGAGAGTTTCTTTGCTGCCTCGGACATTGTTAAGAGATAGTGGGCAATTTCAAGATCTGGGTTCAGCGCCTGACGCACTTGCTTCACCACATCGCTCAAGTCTCGCAAGCCTTCCAGCGCAAAATACTGACACTGCACCGGAGCCAAGATGGCGTCGGCGGCCATGAATGCGTTCACGGTGAGTCGTCCCAGGGTGGGAGGGCAGTCCATCAAGATGTAATCCCATTCGTCGCGACATGTATCAATAGCGTCCTTTAATCGCGGCTGGGGGAACATTTCGGCAACGAGTTGTGCTTCCACTTCAGCAAGCTGCTGACCTTTAGGTGCTGGGGCAACGAACAGATTCTTTTCCGCAGTGGGCTCAATGATGGAGTCCAGAGTCTCTTCTCGACGCAGCACTTCGGCAATGGTGGGCGCGTCTTCCGGAATATTGACACCAAGACCAGATGAGGCATTTCCTTGTGGGTCAAGGTCGATGATGAGTGTTCGAAAACCCATCTCGGCCAGTGCCGCACCAAGGTTGATGGCTGTGGTGGTCTTTCCCACCCCGCCTTTTTGAAGGGAGATGGCGAGGACAGTGGTGCCGGATTCGCTCATGTGAAGGTCGCTCCTGCTGAAAAGCGTTGAGGGTGGATGAGGCAAGCATAGAGGCAGCCTGTGGACAACTGGTGGATGTCGGGGTCTGTTTCACGTGAAACATTCCGGCTGGGGGAGGAGATCCTCCATTGTTTCACGTGAAACATCTGAAGGTTTCAGAAACCTCGGTTGTTTCACGTGAAACAATCTGAGACCCTTGCAATTAGGGCTTTGCAACCAGAATTACCACGCCTGGACGGTAAATCGGGGGGTGAAAACGGGCCGTCAAAAGCAGGTCTTCGGACCATCGAGAAGGGTCCGGAGAGGGGGGTTCAGACACAATTAATGACCCTCCGTTTTTTAGGAGGGGTCTGGCGAGGGGGGCGGTTGACTCCGGTGGACCGAACCCTCTGCACACCACTGCGTCGTACCGTCCGGCGTGTTCGGGATGTTTTCCCAGTTCGTCAATATCGGTGGTCAACACCGTGACCCTGTCGGTCCAGCCCAATGCCGCTACCCCTAGTCGAAGAGCGTCCATGCGTGTAGCTCGACGATCGGCCAGCACAATGTCCAGGTCTGGTCGGTCGTCGGCGATGACCAAACCTGGCACACCAGCCCCAGTTCCGATGTCGATCACTCGCCCTGAAATGTCTGCCAATGCCGTGACGAACTGACGCGCATGCTCGATGACTTCGGGAATGGGGCGGTCGCCCAAGGTGCCTACCCGTTGTGCAGCCTGGAGAATGTCTGTCACTGTGCGGCGCGGTGTCACGCCACGAATGTAGTGGGCAAAGCAAAGGGCCCGCCTGTCGGCGGGCCCAAAGCACTGTGATGTGTTGTGATTATGCGGGTTCAACAACCACACGACGGCGGGGGTCTTCACCCTCGCTGCGTGTTGTCACACCTTCGTATTCCACCAAGGTGTCGTGCACAATCTTGCGATCAGCCGAGGTCATTGGCTCCAACATGCGAGCCGACCCGGTTTCCTTTACCTCGTCTGCCACCTTGGTCGCAAAGCGGCTCAGCGCTTCGCGGCGGCGCTCGCGGTAACCGGCAATGTCAATACGCAAACGCGTGTCTTGGTCTCCCAAACGACGCTGGCTAGCAACGCGGGTGAGGTCTTGAATAGCCAACAGAGTTGCTCCACCAGGGCCAACCATAAGGCCAAGCTCGGTGCCATCAACACGTACTTCAATTTCGCCGTCCTCGCGGTTGACGGTGACGGTTCCCTTGGTACCAAAGGCATCCACCAAACCAGACAAGAACTCAGATGCTGCTTGGCCCACAACTGCGGGGTCAACATCTACCTTTTCTCGTGGTGGGCGTGGCTCGCGCTCTGGGCGCTCACTGCGTTGGCGGTCATTGCGTGGACGCTGTTCGCGACGCTCACCGCCTTTTTCCTTCTCGCGACGTGGGCGACGCTCGGTCTTGCCGCGTGGGGTGCTTGGCTTCACGCGTGCACGAACACGAGCCTCTCCGCGAGTACGACCAAACAAGCCCTGCTTTGGTTCTTCAATAACTTCAAATTCGGCATCGTCTTCTGCAACACCCAACTGGTCGAGTGCAGCTTCCTTTGCCTCTTCCAGTGTTTCACCTGTGGTTTCTACCCATTCCATGGGATCCTCTTTTCTGCTGTGCGCACGCGGCGCAACTACTTGTTTCGCTTGCTTGGTGGCACGGGGCGAGCCGGGCGACCACTTGGTGTTGGTCGGTTCTTGCTCGGTGTCACCCGCTTGCTCTGAATAGGAGCGTTTGCTTGCGATTGTTCACTCTTCTGCTTGCTGGGCTTAGCATCGTCGTCTTTTAGTTCACGGGCGCGAGCGCTGGCGTCTTGAGCCTCTCGGCCAAGTCCGTTCTCGCCATAGAAGCGACGGGTGATGTAGCCCTGCTGAAGAATTCGAATAATTGCCTGAACGGCGTAGTACACAACCAAGCCGGTGGGCAGGAACACTTGAAACAGTGCGAATGCCACAGGCAAGTACTGCATGATCTTGGCCTGTGTGGGCGACATGGTGGGGCTTGTTGTGCGGCTAGCCACCATGCGTTGCTGAATAAAGAACAGCCCACCAAGACCAATAATGAGAAGGGCGTACGGGATTCCGCGTACAAAGTCATCGCCCATTGCTTTCGCGGGGCTGATGGCAAGGTCCAATCCAAACGACAGCATTTCGTTCTTCGTGTCGAGGGACTGATACAGAGCCGAGTCGGCAGCAATGTGCTTTGGGTCGAATGTGCCGTCGGCGCCAATACGACCCAGGCCGTTCAGCACCTGGAACATAATGATGAAAACCGGCATCTGGGCCAGCAGCGGCAAGCATGACGCCAAGGGGTTCACCTTGTGCTCTTGGTAGAGCTTCATCATTTCTTCGTTCAGTTTCTGGCGATCGCCCTTGTACTGATTCTGCAGTTTCTTCATCTCTGGCTGCAGACGCTGCATTTCCAACATTCCCTTAGTGCTCTTCATCGTGAGCGGGGTAATGAGAATCATGATGGCAACAGCCACCAAAGAGATGGCGATGGCGTAGTTGTTCACCCATCCGTAGAAGGTGTCAATTAACCAAGCGGCGGCTTTGAACATGGGTCAGCCTTTCTTATGCGCGCCCTTTTGGCGCAGGAACGGGGTCAACTCCGGAGGGACCGAAGGGACGACAGCGGGAGAGACGTCGAATGGTGAGCCACAGCCCGCGGCCAGAACCGTGGGTTTCAATGGCTTCAACGGCGTAGTGAGAGCACGACGGCCAGAACCGGCAAGGGGATGGGCGTCCCTCACGAGCTTCTTGATAAAAGCGAATCGCCTTCAACATGACCTTTTGTGCTTTTGTGAAATCTTGATGTGTGTGGGTGTCGGCGCAATGGTGTGTGGCGGTCATGGCTTCACCTCACCAGAGCACTTCACGAGAAGTCGATCGAGGTGCTGGCCCAATTCAGCAAATGACGCAGTTGCGGCTCGCGGAGAGGCGCCGAACACATACACCCCAGGGGCCATGGCCGATTCACGGGTCTTCACCAGTTCGCGCAACTGGCGACGAAGCCTGTTTCGGCGCACAGCAGACCCGTATGAGCGGCCCAGGGCATAGCCAACGTGGGGAGCGGACAAAGAAGCGTCAACAAACATGGTGCAGGACAGGGGACCGGAGCGATGATGTGCCCCCTCCTGGCGAACCCGGAGAAAGGCCGAACGGCTCTGGATGCGGCCGATCAAGCGCTGAGGCGGTGACGGCCCTTGGCCCGACGCGACTTCAGCACGGCGCGTCCAGCGCGGGTGCTCATGCGTGCACGAAACCCGTGCTTGCGGGCCTTGCGTCGGTTGTTGGGCTGAAAGGTGCGCTTCATGGCGCCTCCTGTGGGGACAAGCTCCCATTCGGGAGCACGCGGTCTATGTGGCTTTCCTGTGCCAGCGGCACGAGACGAAAGCGAACCACAGGCTAACGCCGCCACGACCCACTATGGCAACGTTGGTCACAGAACTCTGACCCCTCGCCCCAGGTGGTCCTCCCACCATGGCTCCAATTTGGAGTATCCACAGGCTCTGACTACGGTCACATTCCCAGTTCAAATGGCTAGGGGCGTCATCCACACCCTGTGGATTTCGTTGTGGACGACACTTGAGGAGGCACATCATGAGTAACCACGAAGCGGTGTGGAATGCAACTGCGCAACTGTTGAAAGCACAAGTGTCTGAAGGGGTTTGGTACTCAACATTCAACGATGTTGTTGCAGTAACAAGCGACGCTGACTCACTTCGACTGCAAGTACCAAACGCTCACGTGCGTGATCGCATTGTTACTCGCTATCGCCCACTCGTTATTGACGCACTCGACGAGATTGGTGAGAGCGATCGTGAGCTCATCATCGAGATCAATGACATCGCCATGGTGGACGAAACGGTTGCCGTTGCTGCTGATACCGCAACACCTGTTGAAGAGGCCACAAACACCAATAACGGCAAGGGAAATGCGGTTGGCCTCAATCCTCGTTACACCTTCGAAAACTTCGTGAAGGGCGCATCAAACCAATTCGCTCTTGCTGCTGCTCTTCGTGTTGCAGAGACTCCTGCACGTTCGTACAACCCACTGTTCATTTACGGTTCCGCCGGACTTGGAAAGACTCACCTTCTGCAAGCAATCGGTTGGTACGTTCACGCGCACTATGCGCACTACGAAGTGCGGTACGTCTCTACGGAGACCTTCTTGAACGAATACGTCGACGCCATTCGTACAAACACCACTGCAGCGTTCAAGCGTCGCTATCGAGACGTCGATGTTTTGCTCATTGACGACATTCAATTCATGGAAGGAAAAGAGGGTCTCCAGGAGGAGTTTTTCCACACCTTCAACAGCCTCCACGGAGCCAACAAGCAGATCGTCATTTCGTCCGACCGCATGCCAGACGCCATCCCCACCCTGGAAGATCGTCTGCGTGGCCGTTTCCGTTGGGGCCTGATTACCGATATTCAGCCACCCGACTTAGAAACCCGCCTCGCCATCTTGCGAAACAAGGCCGAGCGGGACAAAACCCCGTTGCCGGCCGACGTTCTGGAGTTCATCGCCAGCAACATCACGTCAAACATCCGTGAATTGGAAGGCGCCCTTATTCGCGTGGCGGCCTATGCCAACCTGACCCGCGAGCCCGCCACCATAGAAATGGCGCAGCAACAACTGGTCGACCTTCTCACTGCCACCGCTCCAAAGCACCGCACCGACGAAGAGATGCTCACCGAAATTGCTGGGTACCTCGGATTCTCGGTGGAGGCCCTGAAGGGCAAGTCCCGTCAGCGCCCCCTGGTGTCGGCACGCCAGATTGCCATGTACGTCTTCCGCGATATGACCGAACTGAGTTATCCGGCCATTGCCCGCCTCTTTGGTGGTCGCGATCACACCACGGTCATTCACGCCGTCGACAAAACTCAGCGCCTCATGCGTGAGGACAAGGCCACATTCGACCAAGTCACCGACATCATCGGCCGCGTAAAGAACTCATAAGGGCTGTGAATCTCATGGGGACGACATTGTGGGGTGCTTGTGGGGGACGGGGGACAAACCCTGGGTCTTCCACACTCGCTCAAGTTGCACGCGTGAAACATGTGCAAACACCCCAGTCGTCGTGCACATGTAGTTTTCAGCAGCCACACGGCTTTGTGGCCACTCATCCACAATCCACAGCACTTATTACAACCATTACTTACATACATCCCCTTACGGCATCGGTAATCGCACCGTCCTACACTGGGTCAACAATCACGAAGGTCAGAGCATGAAGTTCAAAAGCGAACAAGGAATTCTCGCTGAGTCACTCGGAGCACTCGCTCGTGTTGCTACGTCGAAAAACGCAGGTACTCCCGCATTGGCCGGCGTAAAGATGATTCTCACCGGAGACACACTGGTGGCATCAAGCACCAGCCAAGATCTCTCTTTGCAATTCACCATTCCCGTTGCTGGCGACACAGACGGTCAAGGTCTGGTCAGTGCCCGAACATTGAACGACATCATTCGCGTGATGCCAGCCGGAAAAATCACCGTTGAATTTGCTGGCGACAATGCAACAGTCACCGCACAACGTTCTCAATTCACCATTCCCACAATGAATGCAATTGAGTTTCCGCGGCCACCTGCACCAACGGGTGAACCGGTCACACTCACATCTTCAGTTTTTAAAGCTGCTCTTGAACAAGTGGTTCTTGCGGCAAGTGGTGAAACGCACAAACTGCATTTGTCTGCCGTCATGATGACGTCAACAGAAAAAGGAATTCGTCTGGTAGCAACCGACGGCTATCGCTTGGCAATGCGCGATGTTCCCGGCACGAGCGGTATGTCCACCGACACGTTCCTTATTCCGAAGCAAGCGTTCGCCGAACTTCAGCGGTTGTTAGACATCTCCGACGAAATTGTTATTCGCTTTAACGACTTCGACGCAACATTCCAGTCTCAAACAATGACCTTGGCAACAAAACTCATCAACGCTGAGTATCCGCCATACATGAACATCATTCCTAAAAACAACACGAACGAAGCCACCATTAATCGTGAAGAACTTCTCGATGCACTTCGCCGAAGTCGCGTACTTGCATCGGAGATGACACCCGTACGTATGCGCATGAGCAGCGAAGGTGTTCGCCTTACAGTGACACTCACAGACGGTTCAACAAGCGTTGAAGATCTTGACGCCAAGTTTGTTGGCGAAGACATCACTGTTGCGTTCAACTCTGAGTATTTGGCAGACGGTGTCGATGCATGTGGCGGCGAAGAAGTCATCATCACCACAAGCGTTCCGAACAAGCCCGCAATCATTAAGCCTGTTG
The DNA here is from genome assembly GCA_021299715.1 of Ilumatobacteraceae bacterium. Lineage (GTDB taxonomy): Bacteria > Actinomycetota > Acidimicrobiia > Acidimicrobiales > Ilumatobacteraceae > UBA2093. The sequence goes on from JAJTEL010000006.1 coordinate 133,062, forward strand.
GTAACGACGAGTACTTGTATCTCCTCATGCCTCAACGTCTGTGACGTGATCCGGCGCATTGAACTCACTGACTTTCGTGTGTACAGACACGCGATCATTGAATTAAACGAAGGCGTCACCGCGGTAATTGGTCGCAATGCCCAAGGAAAAACTTCTCTTGCAGAAGCAATGAGCTATTTGTCAACTCTTCAAAGTTTTCGCGGAGTAGCAAACGACGCACTAGTTCGCACCGGCGCAGACACCGCATATATACGCGCCGACATCGTGCATGACGACGGTCGCGAGATTTTGGTTGAAGCAGAAATCAATCGCGCAGGCCGCAATCGCGTTTTAGTAAACAAACAAAAGCTTGCGCGCGTGAAAGATTTGTTGGGTGTGGTGCGCACCACTGTGTTTGCACCCACCGACTTAGAGCTGGTGTACAAAGGCCCGGAAACACGCCGAGACATGTTGGACGATGCATTGGTTGCGCTGGCCACCCGCAACGATTCTGTGCGCGTTGAAGTCGACCGCATTATTCGTCAGCGCAACGTGTTGTTGAAGCAAGCCAATGGTCGTCTCACAGAAGACATTGAAATGACACTCGATGTGTGGGATGCGCAGTTTGTTGAAAAGGGCTCGTACTTGGGAGAGGCCCGCGCCAAAGTGGTGGCCAGACTCACGCCGCTTGTGCGCGAGGCATACGAGCAATTGGCTGGCGAACCCACATCTGTAGATCTGGTGTACGAACCTGAATGGCGCCGCATTGGCTTAGCAACAGCTCTTGCCGAAGCCCGTAATGAGGATGTTCGTCGGGGAATTAGTTCGGTGGGGCCACATCGTGATGATGTGCTGTTTTTCATAAAGGGAATGCCAGCAAAAACACACGCGTCGCAGGGCGAGTGCCGCACGTTGGCTCTTGCCATGAAATTGGCTATTCACCGATTAGTGACAGAAGTGGTGGGTGCCACTCCGCTGCTGGTGTTAGACGATGTGTTGTCAGAACTTGACCCGCAACGGTGCGAGGCCCTGCTTCGCCACATGCCGCCAGGCCAGGTATTGATTACAACAGCGCAGGTCTTGCCAGAAGCTGCACACCCCGACAGCATTATTCGCATCTCTGGCGGGGCTGTGGTGACAGACACCCCTGATAGTGATGGCACATCATGATCAACGACGACGACATTCCAATGGGTCGCGCACCCCGACCACTTTCAGAAGTGTTGGGGAAAGTGCTTCGCTCTATCAAAGTCAGCGATGAATCAACCGCGCTTGGTCTGTTCTCAAATTGGTCAACAATTGTGGGTGACGCAATCGCAGAACATGTGGTTCCAAAGAGACTCGAAAAGAGAATTCTTACTGTTGAAGTAGATGACCCCGCATGGGCTACTCAACTCAAATTCCTCGAAGCGCAATTGTTGTCCACATTGAGGGAGCACATTGGTGACGAAGTCGATTCTCTCAACATCAAGGTGCGACGTTCCCGATAACGAGCCCACCCAATTGTTAGGATGTCTACGCAATGTCTTCATCTAAAAAGACTCCCGCAAAGAACCCGTCTGCCGACTACGGCGCTAAAGACATTCAGGTTCTCGAAGGACTCGACCCCGTCCGTAAACGCCCCGGTATGTACATCGGGTCAACAGGCCTCGCCGGCCTTCACCACCTCATTTGGGAAGTGGTCGATAACGCCGTCGACGAAGCCATGGCCGGCTTCTGTGACCGTGTCGGAATCACTCTTTTAGACGACGGCGGATGCCGCGTCGACGACAACGGCCGCGGAATTCCCGTCGATCCGTACCCCTCTGGGCCCCATAAAGGCAAGAGCGCCGCTGAAGTCGTTCTTACAGTTCTTCACGCCGGCGGAAAGTTTGGCGGCGAGGGATACAAAGTGTCTGGCGGTCTTCACGGCGTGGGCGTCAGCGTGGTCAACGCGTTGTCCACCAAAGTTCTTCTAGAAATAGACCGTGGCGGCGAGCGCTACACCATGGAATTTGCCGACGGCGGAAAGCTAAAGCAAAAACTGGTGAACACGGGCAAGACTCCTGCTCGCGGTCGTAAAACCGGTACGTCGGTCACCTTCTATCCCGATCCCACCATCTTTGCGTCCGAAGGCGTCGAGTTTGTTGCGCGCACAGTTATGGAGCGACTGCAAACCATGGCCTTCCTTAACAAGGGTCTCGAAGTGGTGTTCGAAGATCAGCGCCCAAGCAGAGAACAACAAGTCACGTTCCAATACAAGGGCGGCATCGTTGACTTCGTAAAGCATCTCAACCAGTCAAAAGAATCGTTGTTCAACAAGGTGGCTGCGTTCGAAGACGAAGACGAAGACGAAGGCATGCAATTAGACATTGCCATGCAGTGGAACACCGGGTACTACGAAGGCATTCACGGCTACGCCAACGGCATTTCCACCACAGAAGGCGGCATGCACGTTGAAGGCTTTAAGACGGCTCTCACGTCGGTGCTTAACAAGTACGCGCGCGAAAAGAATTTGCTGAAAGAAAAAGACGACAACCTTCTGGGTGAAGACATTCGAGAAGGCATCACCGCCATCATTGCGGTGAAGTTGCGCGAGCCACAGTTCGAAGGCCAAACCAAAGCCAAACTGGGCAACGTTCCCATGCGGTCGTTCGTACAAAAGAGCACCAACAAGTACTTGGCAGAGTGGTTAGAAGAAAACCCCACCGAAGCAAACAAAGTCGTCAAGAAAGCAGTGGCCGCCGCTCAGGCGCGTCTTGCCGCAAAGAATGCGCGTAATGCGGTTCGCAGAAAGACTGCATTGTCTGGTGCCGGAATGCCCGACAAGTTGAAAGACTGTTCAAGCGGTAAGCCCGAAGAGAGCGAATTGTTCATTGTGGAAGGCGACTCTGCTGGTGGCACCGCAGTAGACGCGCGCGATCCACGAACGCAAGCAATTCTTCCCATTCGCGGAAAGATTCTCAACGTAGAACGCGCACGTCTCGACAAAATGTTGAAGAACAACGAAATCCAAGCACTCATCACCGCAATCGGTGGAGGAGTAGGCGACGAATTCGATGTGACAAAAGCGCGCTATCACAAGATCATTGCGTTGGCAGACGCAGACGTTGACGGAAGCCATATTCGTACGTTGTTGCTCACGTTCTTCTATAGGCAAATGCGACCCATGGTCGAAGCTGGCTACATCTACATCGCTCAGCCACCGTTGTACTCAACAGAAGTGGGCAAAGAAAAGGTCTATCTCAAAGACGATGCTGCAAAAGCGGCGTTCCTTGAAGAAAAGCCCAACCATAAGAAAGAGTTCCAACGCTTGAAGGGGCTCGGAGAAATGGACTGGGAAGAATTAAAGAGCACCACTATGGACTCCATGACGCGCACATTGCTGCAGGTCACCGTGGAAGAAGCTGCAATTGCAGACGAAGTGGTTTCCGTTCTTATGGGTGACGACGTCGACAGCCGTAAGAAATTCATCACAACCAATGCGCGCGACGTGCGCAACCTCGACTTCTAATTCGGGCAGGAGCCACCAATGAGTGACAATCCAAATCTGTTCGACCAGATCCAACCAGTTCCATTACAAGATGAAATGGAACGCTCGTTCCTCGACTACTCAATGTCGGTCATCATGTCGCGCGCACTGCCAGACGTTCGCGACGGCCTCAAGCCGGTTCACCGCCGAATTATTTGGGACATGGAACAACAAGGCTTCCGCCCCGACCGACCATTCGTAAAGTGCGCTCGCGTTACGGGTGACACCATGGCGCGCTATCACCCACACGGCGACAGCGCCATTTACGACGCTCTTGTGCGTATGGCGCAACCATTCTCATTGCGTCACCCACTTATCGACTTCCACGGCAACTACGGATCACCAGACTTTGGGCCGGCAGCTGCGCGTTACACCGAATCTCGTTTGCACTCACTTGCAATGCAATTGCTGGCTGGTATCGACGAAAACACCGTCGACATGTTGCCCAACTACGACGGCACATCAGAAGAACCATCGGTGCTTCCTGCACGCTTCCCCAACTTGTTGGTCAATGGTTCGCAAGGCATTGCTGTTGGTATGGCCACCAGCATTCCGCCACATAACTTGGGCGAAGTTATCGATGCCACCATGCACCTCATTGATAACCCCGAAGCAACACCCGACGATCTCATGAAGTTCGTCTTGGGTCCCGACTTCCCAACGGGTGCGTTTATTCTTGGCCGAGCCGGAATTCAAGATGCATATCGCACGGGTCGCGGAAGCATTAAGACCCGCGCTAAGGCAACCATTGAAGAAAATCGCGCTGGCCGCATGGAAATTCAAGTCACCGAACTTCCGTACCAAACAAGCTGTTCATCTATTGCTGCACGAATTCAAGAACTTGTCGACAGCGGCGAACTCGATGGCATTGCAGACGTAAACGATGCTTCATCGGGTGGCAAGACAAGCCTTGTCATTTTGTTGAAGCGTGATGCAAACGCAAACGTTGTTCTTAACAACCTCTACAAGATGACATCGCTGCAAAGCAGTTTCCCTGTCAACATGGTTGCACTTGTCGACGGTGTTCCGCGCACAGTGAATTTGGCCGATGCACTCAATGGTTACGTGCGTCACCAAATCGAAGTCGTTACTCGTCGTACACAGTTCCGTCTAGACAAGGCAAAAGATCGCGGTCACATTCTTGAGGGCCGTATCAAGGCTCTCAATGTCATTGACAAAATCATCAAACTCATTCGCGAAAGCGAAGACGCTGCATCTGCAAAAGATGCGCTGATGAAGAAGCCGTACGAATTCTCCGAGCGTCAAGCAATTGACATTTTGGACATGCAACTTCGTCAACTCACACGCTTGTCACGTATAGATCTTGAAAAAGAACTAGGCGATGTACAAACGCGCATTAAAGAGTACGAGTCAATCTTGGCGTCCGATGCAAAATTGCGCAGCGTTATTAAAGACGAACTCACCGAAGTACGAAAAGATTTCGCTACCGACCGTGTGTGCAAAATCATTAACGATTCTGGCGACATGGCATTGGAAGATCTGGTCGACGACAAAGAACTCGTCATTGTTATGACGCAGGCGCAGTATGTGAAGGCTGTTCCGGCAAGTTCATTCCGCGCGCAAGCACGTGGTGGTCGTGGCGTAAAGGGCGCAACGCTGAAAGAAGATGACATTGTGCGTCGCGTGTTGTTCACCACCGCGCATGCATATCTGTTGTTCTTCTCCAACCGAGGTCGTGTGTACAAGTTGCGCGCAGCAGACATTCCCGAACGCGAGCGCACGGCAAAGGGCATACCCATTGTTAACTTGCTGCCACTTCAGGCCGGCGAAACCATTCAGGCCATTATCGACACGCGTGAATTCCCAGGTGAACGTTTCTTGTTCTTTGTCACTAAGGGTGGCCAAGTAAAGAAGACTGCGTTCGATGCGTACAACTCAAGCCGTCGCGACGGACTTATTGCGTTGAACTTGAAAGATGGCGACGAACTTGTTCGCGTTATTGAAACATCGGGCGACGACGACATCTTCATCATTAGCCGTTCGGGCCAAGTCATTCGCTTCAACGAACAAGAAGTGCGACCCATGGGCCGTACCGCAGCTGGTGTTCGCGGAATGAAGTTGCGTGCTGGCGACGAAGTGGTGTCTGCAGACCCCGGTCACGACGACGATGCATTGCTTCTTGTCTCCGACGCCGGATACGCAAAGCGCACACAAATCGCTCACTTCCCACGCAAGGGCCGTGGCACACAAGGCGTTATTGGTGTCAAGATCACCGACAAGAAGGGCAAAGTTGTTGCCGCGTTTATGGTGGGTCTCGACGACGAAATTGTTGCCGTTGCATCGAATGGTGTTGCCATGCGAACCGAGGTCAAGCAGATCTCCAGTCAAGGACGCGCCGCTACTGGCGTTCGTCTCATGAACCTTGACGACGGAGCCGTTGTTGCCTCAGTTGCGCCCATCCTCGCAGCCGACGAAGAGTAATTCGCAGCGCGCAAACGTTGCGCTTCTTACTCTTGTATGGCTGGCTATCACTAGTGGTGGACTGTGGTCTGTTGCAACCGCCACTGCACATGTCGTTGAGCGTGCACAACTGCAAACCGCTGCCGACTCTGTTGCACTTGTTGCGGCCAGCAGGGGAGACGCAATGGCTCGCACATTTGCCACTCGGCTTTCCGTGCAACTTGTGTCCCTTCAGCACAACGAATCAGTCGTCACGGTTGTGGTGAAGCAGGCAAGTCGTGTTGCCACCGCATCTGCACTCTCTGCGCTGTGACTCACTTGATCGACGCATACTCACTACGCTCGTAATATGTCCCGCACTGCTGAATCCACCGCCCAACGTCGGCGCGTTCGTCGGGTTACTCGAACCATTCGCGACATCGATGCATGGAGTGTGTTCAAAGTAGGTCTGGTCTTTCATGCAGCGTTGTATGTCGTCCTACTCATCACCGGTGTCCTGTTATGGAATGTGGGCAGCGCAACGGGCACCATCGACAATGTGGAGCAGTTTCTTGAATCCTTCGGTTGGGACTCATTCACCTTTAAGGGGGCAGAACTCTTTAGATCCTTTGCCATTCTGGGAATTTTCGGAATAGCCCTCGGAACGGGACTGTGGGTGCTGGGGGCCGTGGTTTTCAACCTGATCACCGAATTGGTGGGGGGCGTGCGGGTCACCGTTCTGGAAGAAGAAGTGGTGGCTCGGCCGGTTGAGCCTGGCCAGACCCACGGATAGAGTTCTAAGTCCCGTAATGGGGCTATAGCTCAGTCGGTTAGAGCGCATCCCTGATAAGGATGAGGTCACAAGTTCGATTCTTGTTAGCCCCACCATTTGCCTTTTGGAATCAAGAAAGGTCCGCATGGCCACTCCATCTCGCATGACAATTACCGAATCCGGGCGTGATCTTGGTTGGTCCGAAGACAGAGAACTGTTGCGGAGTCTTAGTGATGAAGGTTGGGACCCACGACGCTTCGACTTTGATAATTCGGGATTAGTGATCTCATTTGAGTGTCAAAACTTAGGAACACCAAGTGAATGGGAATACGACTGCAATCAAGAAGGCGGTACGTCCGTTGCGACAATTGGAACTCTCAAGTACTACGCCGAATCCCATGGTCTAGAAATCATTTTCGTGTATCGGGTCGGAACTCAAGGAGCTGAAAGACAAGGCGGCTATACGCGCTTCTATTGTCGTCGACCGCGCACAGATAATCCACGATGGAAATTTCCGTTTGAGTACTGCGGTGTTGTTGCTGGCGAGATTGTGACTGGCTTTGAGCAAGTTCAGGTGGAGCGCCCGCCCACCACACATCCAAAAGAATGGGAACTCATCGGAACCGTTCGGTCGTGGAATGAAGCGGACTGGACATTCAATGGCCGTCGTTTGCGGATTTATAAGAGGCCATCGTCTCGGTAATCACCGTTACCGCTTACTGGTTAAATGCCAGCCGTGGCAGTCCGGACATCTGTAGAACCGAGTTTCTTCACGTTTTGCCCCCGCTCTTGCTCGCTGTGTATCGGATAACGCAATCATCGCTTCCAGCCTCGTAGGGAATCGAACTTTTCCAGACTCGCACTTTCCAATAGCCCGAGCGCCATTACGTTTCTTGTTGCGGGCCCGTTGAGTCTTCGCATTCCTGCGCGCTTTTGCCATAGTTCCAAAACGATTGAGTCAATTTGCAAGCCGTTCAGGCCCGCAAAGATGAAGTACTGCAAGGCCAAGAATAACGACTGTCGCGTGCGTGTAATTCCAAAGAACGAAAAGACTTCACGACCCAGAAGACAGGTATCTTTCCTAGAGAGAGGTTCATTGTTTATGGCCCGAGCGTAAAGGAGGCAGTTGTGAAGTTCATTCGCCAAGTCCTTCTTGCTATCTCCATCGCCGGAATGGTGGCGGGCGTTCTTCGTCGTCGCACCAAGGGAGTCGTCGCCCCACAACAAGGTGGCTGGCGTGAGGTAACGCCGCAGCGATAACCGCCATGACATCGGCACCCACTTCCTCTATCGGCATTGTTGGTCACGGCATCGTTGGCTCGCGAACTGCACTCACACTGCAAACTCTTGGTCATTCTGTGAAAGTCGCGTCGTTGCGCACAGCAACAGAATTATTTGATTGTTCGGTCGTGGTGTTGGCGCACGGTGCGCCGCATGCCGCACTCGCATCTACGTTCATCGCGCAAGGAATCTCCGTTGTGTCTACTGGCGACAACTTGGAAGACGTGATGTCCATGCTTGACTCCCAAGAGCGCGCCGAAGCACGCAATGCAGTCATCGTTGCTGGTGCATCGTGTTCACCGGGAATGTCGGGTCTGCTTGTCAGCCACATGCGCAGAGCATTCGAATCAATTGACGAGGTACACACAGCGGTTCACGGAACTGGCGGGCCAATGTGCGCGCGCCAACACCACGATTCTCTTGCGGGTCTCTCGGTTGGTTGGCACGATGGCGAATGGCTGCAAAGGCCAGCAGGTAGCGGTCGCGAGTTGTGCTGGTTTCCCGATCCGGTAGGTGCACGCGATTGTTATCGCTTTGCGTCACCCGAACCAGTGTTGATGCAGCGAGTAGAACCAGGTTTGCAAAGAATTACTGCTCGCGTGTCTGCAACTCGTCGAGACAGACTCACCGCACGACTACCAATGTTGCGTCGCCCTCACGCCGAAGGTTTGGAAGGTGCGTTGCGCGTGGAAGTTCGCGGAGTACGAAATGGCCGCCGCCATGTAGAGATTGTTGGCATCGCAAACAAAGTGGGGTCAATTAGCGGTGTGGTTGCAGCGCATACTGCTCTTGCAGTTGCCACAGGTGTTGTTCCTGCGGGAGTTCACAACCTTGGGCAGGCAGTCTTGCCGAACGCCGACATTCTGGATGGGGCCGTGAACTCAGGAATTACCTTGCACCAGTTCGTAGGAACCGATCAGTGACCTCACCGAAGATCCTTGGAGTTATTGAAGGGTTTTACGGCACGCCATGGTCGCACGCAGATCGACTTGCGTGTATTGCAGACATGGAGTCGTGGGGTTGGAACACCTATGTGTGGGCCGCAAAACAAGAACCACGTCATCGCGAGCAATGGAGTGAACCATTCACTGATGAAGAGTTGGAATGTTTCGCAGAACTGTCCCAACGCTCGGCTGCGGTGCAGGTAGCCGTTGGTTTGACTCCCGGTGACAACGCAAGCGAACAACACGTCATCAACAAACTGCTTCCCGCCATTCATGCGGGGTGCAAGGTTGTTGTCTTGAGCTTCGATGATTTGCCCGTTCTTAACGCAGCGCAACAACATCGGCAGTTGGCACATGCCGTGCGAGACGCCGTTGGTGTTCCGGTGTGGATCGTGCCCACGCACTATGCGGGCATGAGCGCATCTCCCTATCTCACAGAATTGTGCAACGGACTTCGTGACGACATTGAAGTGATGTGGACGGGTGACACCGTGGTTACCGATTCCGTTACTGCGTCGTACGCCCGTGAACGCTCTCGTGTTACCGGCGGACGTTTGCCACTTCTGTGGGACAACACACCAGTGAACGATGCTCGAATGCGTGCGCATCTACACATGGGTCCACTCATGGGGCGGGACCCGGAATTGCTCTCTACGTGTTCAGGCTTTTTGTGGAACCCCATGGAAGAGTTCGCTGCATCTCGACCAACACTGTTTTCGGCTGCAGCATGGTCGCGTGGCGAAAATGAATTCACCGCATGGCAGCGCTTTGTTGATTCGCATGATCTACGAGGACTTGCAGAAGCAACTGCGTATAGAGGTGACACGCACTGGCCCGGCGACTCACCGTCTCAAGAATGGTGGCAGTCAGTTGTTGACGTCACAAGCGACGACCCACAACTTGCACCGTGGGTGGAAGCGGTACACGAAGGTGCTCGACTTGCACTTGCTGCGCTCTCCGTTATTAACTCGTCTGCAGAACTCTCACAACAACAAAAGAACGCCGCACTCTTTCAATTAATGGGATGGGGAGCGCATCGGTCACGCGCGCAAAAAACATTTGGCGCAGGCCCCCGAACTCGTCCCATTGCCACACAAGACAACAACGGGCGCTTTGCGCTCTTGCCTTCATCTATTGAAGAGTCTGAATCCCTTGTTGATCTACTTGTACGGCAAGCACTCGCCATTCTCAACGGCTGATTCTCATTCATTCTCGGTAGCGTGACATTCATGCCCGGATCAAAGACAGAACATCAGCATGTTGCTGCATCTGACATTGCACATCACGTGGCAACCAAGTTGGCCGAGATAGGACAGCGATTTACTAGTGGTCGACGAGCCATTGTTGAATCACTCTCACATGCACAGCGGCCGTTGTCTATTCCAGAAATATTGGAACACACCACTGGCTTGGCTCAGTCATCGGCATATCGCAATCTCACCGTGTTGGAAAATGCGGGTGTTGTTGTTCGCGTTATTACAACAGACGAGTGGGCACGCTTTGAACTCAGTGAAGACATCACTGGTCACCACCATCACATGGTGTGCAGCGTGTGCGGTTCTGTTGACGATGTTCGTATTCCCGACGGAATTGAAGAAGCGTTAGATGCCGCGCTAGAGCGCGTTGCCGCCAAGTCTGGTTTCAAGATGGCGCATCATCGTCTCGATGTAGTGGGAGTGTGTCGCGCATGCCGTTAAGAATTGCGTCCGCATTAGAAATCCCACCATTGCTTCCGGGCCGTGTTGTGCATTTGCCTGGCCGTGGTGAAATCTTCGTGCGTCACCACATTCATCGTGACCCTGAAGCACCCACGCTTCTTTTGTTACACGGTTGGACAGCATCGTCCGACCTGCAGTTCTTCACTGCGTATGAAGAACTCGCACAAGATTTTTCTGTGATTGGGGTTGACCATCGCGGACATGGTCGAGGCCTTCGACCCAATCAGCCATTTTCTTTAGAAGATTGCGCCGACGACGCAGCCGATGTAGTGCGCGCATTGGGTGTGGGCTCGGTCACCACCGTGGGCTATTCCATGGGTGGCCCCATCAGCTTGTTGTTCTGGAAACGTCACCCCGAATTAGTGGACGGCATGGTGTTGCAAGCCACCGCACTTGAATGGAACGCCACTCGCAGCGAACGCGCTCGGTGGCGAGTGGGTCACGTGCTTGGTCCTGTGTTCCGACAAGTCAGCACGCCACGTCTCATACGTTTTGGTTTACGCAAAGCAATTCCGCGTGGCCATGAACTCAGCAGATTCATTCCGTGGATTGTTGGCGAAGTACGCCGCAATGATCAATGGATGATTAGTGAAGCCGGACGCGCCATTTCTCGTTTCGATGCACGTTCATTTGCACGAGACATCGATGTGCCCACCGCTTTCGTTCTTACAACGCATGATCGCCTGGTACCGCCGCACAAACAGAAAGCGCTTGCCGAAGCAGTTCGCGCAGAAGTTGTGCACTTAGAAGGGGACCACCTTGCACCCATGCAGATGCCGCGCGAATTTGCTGCAGCTACGCGTCGGGCTGTTGGCGTGGTGACGAATCGTCCGCGCTAGAAATCAATTTGTCGAGCGCTTCATTAATGCGCTCTAACTGATCCCGAAGATCTTCCGTGGTGACAACATCGGCCAAAGCCAAACGCACACCAGCAAGCTCTCGTGCAAGGTATTCGGTGTCGGCCTGAGTGCGAGCCGCCATTTCACGGTCGCGCTCTAGCTGTTCACGGTCGCGATCTTCTTGGCGGTTTTGCGCCAACAGAATGAGCGGCGCTGCATATGACGCTTGAAGCGACAAGATGAGCGTGAGGAAGATGAATGGGTAGTCGTCAAACGGCGCAATGTTGAACACGTTGACCGTGACCCACAAAAACACAATGACCGTTTGAATGACGAGATAACGACCAGTGCCAAGGAAACGTGCAATTGCTTCGCTGAACTGACCGAATGCATCGGGGTCGTAGTGAATTCCAACGCGTCGACGCTGACGTGGGGTGGAGAGATCTTGCCGGCGCTTCATGACTGAGCCGCCTGACGTCGACGCTGGCGCCAGTCGGCGGGCAGCATGCGGTCGAGAACGTCGTCCACTGTGATGGCACCAAGCAAATGGCCAGCACCATCGCACACACCGACGGCAAGCAGGTTGTACGAAGCCAAGAATTCTGCAACTTCGCGATCGGACAGCGACGGTGACACGGTGGGTTCTTTGGCAATGCAACGACCAAGTTCTGTGCTGGGTGGTTCACGTAGCAATCGCTGCAAGTGAACGACACCAAGGTATGTGCCTGTTGGAGCCTTGTAGGGAGGCTGCGTGACAAACACTTGTGCTGCAATAGACACCAACCAATCGGGGTCTCGCACTTGCGCAAGCGCTTCAGCCACAGTTGCATTGGCACCCATAATGATGATTTCAGGCGTCATCAACGCACCAGCAGTGCCTGGTGCATATGACAACAGCGACCGAACAACATCGGCATCTTCGTCGTCCATTGCTTCCAACACTTCAGCGCGTCGTTGCGCAGGCATTTCAGCAAGAAGGTCGGCAAGGTCGTCGAATTCCATTTCTTCAAGAACGTCAATGACGCGATCAAGATCGAGGTTTGAAATAAGTGTGAGCTGTTCGCTTTCTGGCAACTCTTCCAACAAGTCGGCAAGGCGGTCGTCGTCCATTTCTTTTGCCAACAGTTGTCGTTGCGGAAGAGGAAGCGCACGCACAACAGCAGCTACGTCGGATGGGTGCATGTCACGCAAGCGCGCAGCTTCTGCAGCCATTTCTGTAACGGCAGCAAACAAGCCACCCACTTCGTTCCACTCCACCAAGCGGTAGGTGTTCTTCTTGCCAAAAATTCCACCACGGCTGAGGCGCACCTTGGCTACTTCCCAACCGGCTTCACGCGAGGTAACGGTGGGGCGAAGGGCCACATCGCTGACGCTCTCGCCGTTCACGCGCTTGTCGATAATGTCGGCGGCCAACAGACGCTCACCATCTCGCGGCTTGAAGGGGTTGAGGTCGACGTCCCAACTACGCAGGCGAGCGCCTTCAGTGTCTAGGGAACCAACGCGGTTGGCGTTGACGAAAATACGACGGCGCTGGCTGGTGGCAACGAAACCAGTGACGCGTGGGGCTACGCCACTGCGGCCTGGAACCACCACAATGTCGTCAATTCGGCCAATGGCCGCACCGCCGGCGTCAAGCAACGGCAGGCGCATGATTCGGAATGCATAGATGAGTTCGCCTGCCATAGGTCAAGGGTACCCTCGCCACTTACGGCGAATGGGGAGATTATTGAGGTCACCAACAGCATTCACTCAAATATCACCTCACCACTACAGTTCTCGCGTGCATCAAGAGGTGGAGATTCAAGCACTCACGGCAACAGATGTTCCGTCAGTTCTTCGCATTCAAGAAACCGCGTATGCAGCGAACTTTTTGGAAGGCGCGGACAGTTTTGTGTCCAAGATTGCGGCATCGTCTACGACATCATTCGGGGCCTGGCACAACGGCGAAATGGTGGGGTATCTCATTGCTTTTCCCGTTGACGGCCATGCGGGCGTCGCCCTTAATTCATCGGTCGCGTCACCCGTTTCACTTGATGAGGCCACTGCCATGTATGTCCACGACCTTGCAGTGCATCCCACCTGGCGCGGTCGGGCAGTGGCCGACCACCTGTTGGAAGAACTCACACTGGTCAGTGCCCATCACTCCATCACGGCGTATGCCTTGGTGTCGGTGCAGGGATCACAAGGGTTTTGGGAGAAACGGGGGTTCGTTGTGAGCGCCGACCCCGCGCCAAATGGGTATGGGCCTGAGGCAGTTCTGATGTTGCGCTAACAGCTAGCTGGGTTAGGGAAGTGAACTTTTGAGCAGTTCGATTTCTTCCTCTAATTCTTTAATTTTATTCTTCCGCAGGTCTTTAATTTTTGACTTAATAGAAGGCGTTTCTGCCGCCCAACGTTGATCGGACTTTTTCAACTCGTGCAGTTTTTGGACAAGTGATTCAACTTGTTTTTCGCACGACGTCAAGTTTCCCTGAGCATTCTTAATTCCATTCTCAATGGTCTGAATGATTTCTTGTCGGGTTGCGTGAGCTTCAGGCAGGAGATTCATAAGGTAGAGAGAGACTTTTAGTTTTAAAGCTTCTAATTCTGGGTTGGACTTGATGTGCGACGACGCTGCCTTAAGAGTTGTGCCTCCACCTACGACGCCAGCCAAAACTCCGACAACAAGTGTTCCGCCAGCCATGCCGAAACCTCCCGCTGCCACCGAGCCAAAACCCAATGCAGCAAGACCGGCGCTCGTTGCGGCCGCACCACTGAGACCCATTGCTGCACCAATTGCTGCACCGACGTGCGGGGCAGCAATCAAACCGCCTGCAACAGAAAAAAGTGTAATTAGAGCGATTCGCTTGAAGTTCCTCTGTTTTGGCAAGTATTGATTAAGAATCACATCGACATTCGTGTCAGGAATTGGAAACCTGAGAAATGAAGCCAATTCCTTCATTCCAATTCGTTTCACATCAGGATTTAGTTTCTCTGACGACCAAGGGTTCGTGAGCATAACTTCGGACAGAACCATTGACGCGTGCACAGGATTAGTGAGAGAACACGAACGCTGTAGTTGGTTGACAGTTTCTCCGTTCAAAGCCGGAGAATATGTTCGCCCTGACATAGGAACCACATTGCCGAGGGCTTCAACCAGCTTGTTTCGCTCGCTGATTCTCCGTTGAGCATCAACGCCGGATGATGCTGCAATGTCTAGATCCATGATTCGAAGCAGGGCAAGCGCCAATGTGTTCTGTGCAGTTTCGTCGAGGGTGACGTCGTGAGAAAGGCTCATCGTTTAAATAATAATCGCCAAATATCGGCATTTTTGAGGGGGATCACGGGGGTTTTGGGAGAAACGGGGGTTCGTTGTGAGCGCCGACCCCGTGCCAAATGGGTATGGGCCTGAGGCAGTTCTGATGTTGCGCCGATAGTCTCTTACCTGCCCTTCGGGGACGTAGCTCAATTGGTAGAGCGCCTGCTTTGCAAGCAGGAGGTCGTGGGTTCGATTCCCATCGTCTCCACAACTGTGGAATCAACGGCCGTCCTTCTCATTTCGTGCACGGACAAACCCGGCATTGTTGCTGCGGTTGCAACTTGGATTGCCTCTGTTGGCGGAAACATCGTTCACGCCGAACAACACACCGACCTTTCTGACTCCATGTTCTTTCAGCGTGTTGAATTCACACACACATCCTCTACAACGCTTGCCACTCTCACTGCCGGTTTTCAAGCTGTTGCCAGCAATTGGGGAATGACCTTCACGCTTAATGCATCGCCATGGAAGCCGCGCACGGCCATCTTGTGTTCGAAGCATTTGCACTGCGTTGCAGACCTTTTGTCTCGCACCACCTACGGCGACCTTGGCTTAGACATTGCTGCCGTTGTGTCGAACCATGCCGATGCTGCACCTGTGGCCACGTCTTTCGGTTTGCCGTACTACCACGTGCCTGTTGGCGAAGGCGCCAAGGGCCGCGCCGAGCAAGAAGACACTCTCAGCACTTTGCTCGATTCACTCAATGTGGAATTGGTGGTCTTGGCTCGATACATGTTGGTGATGCCACCGAAAGTTGTGGCGCCATGGACAGGCCGCATGATCAATATCCATCATTCGTTCTTGCCGGCATTCATTGGCGCAAACCCGTACCGCCAGGCCCACGATCGTGGCGTCAAAGTTATTGGCGCAACGGCCCACTATGTGAGCGATGTGTTGGATGAAGGCCCAATCATCGCCCAGGATGTAGCTCGAGTCACTCACCGCGATGACGTTGCCGAACTCACGCGTACGGGCCGAGACCTGGAAACCGTGGTTCTTGCCCGAGCTATTCGCGCGCATGTGGAACACCGAGTTCTCACCTTCGGCAACCGCACCATTGTCTTTGGATAGACAACCAACGGGCGCAGGTTGTGGCAGCCGTCAGTGGGCAATAATGTACGCACAACGGTTATGTGTCCGACTAGCGGACATCTGACCATTTTCCACAAAGGAGAATCACATGAGCAGTGCACCCACCCGCCTCCACCACACCGCGTACCTCACGAAAGATCTTGAAGCCACGCGTGCGTTCTATGAAGACCTTGTTGGTCTTCCGCTTGTTGCTACATGGTCCGAGACAGACGAACTGTTCGGCGCAATGCGCGTCTACTGCCATTGCTTCTTCGGAATGCCAGACGGAAGCGCACTTGCGTTCTTCCAGTTCGCAAACAAGTCCGACCAAGATGAGTTCGATCCACCACTCACACCATCTCCCTTCCGTCACATTGCATTGAATGTTGCGCCAGAAGCACAAGACGAAATCTTTGCTCGCCTCACGAAGGCCGGATGGAAGCCAGAAGGAACCTACGTTCTTGAGCACGGCTACTGCCGCTCTCTGTACACAGAAGATCCAAACGGAATGCTTCTTGAGTTCACCGCAGATGCACCAGGTGCAGCAAAGATCAACGCAGATCGCCGCAACGACGCACACGATGTGTTGAAGCGTTGGCTTGCTGGTGATCACACCAGCAACAACAATTACCGCTAGACATCCGTTTCCCCCCGAGATGGCTGGCACCAGCATTCTCTTTGTTCACGGATCATTCTTTTCCGGATGGACATGGGTCCCGGTCATCGAGAGACTGTCTCGACACGGGGTGGATTGTCACGCCATTGAACTGCCCTTCACATCGTTGGCAGACGATGTTGAAGTAGTACGAAACAAGGTGAACGAACTGTGCGATCGCGGAGTCACCGTTGTGTCGCACAGCTACACCGGCATCACGGTGTCGGCCGCTGCACATAACGCACAACACCTTGTGTATGTGGCTGCTCGCATGCCTGCACTTGGCGAATCGCAAACAGAACTGTCACCAAAGTGGGGCAACCCAGACTTTCGCAGTTGTCTACAGATTGCTAGTGACGGCGAACTGTCATTAACCGAAGGTGCATACGACTTCTTGTTCCACCGAAGCCCTGTGTCACTTGCGCGACTCGCCATGCAATACAGGCGAACAATGCGTAGCGAGATTCCTGTTGAACCAATGGAAAACCCAGCGTGGATCACGGTTCCCAGCAGTTATGTGGTGTGCACAGATGATCGTGCCGTTCAGTTAGATCAGCAACGCCTTCGTGCATCGTGGGCTAAGCACTCAGTAGAACTCAACGCCGATCACTCACCGTTCTTCTCGGCCCCGGACGAAACCGCCCAGTTCTTGTTAGAGATGCACCTCACTGAAGTGGGGAAGTAACACAATGAGTTACGGCTGTAGTGGTTCTGTTGTTGGCAATAACGAAATGCGGGTGAAGTCTGCAGTAATTGCTTCTGCGGTGCGCAACAGCAACGGTAAGTGTGATTTCTTCAATTCCGCAATTGATGTCTCTGCAGCATTCACCGTGACATTGACGGCTGCAATAACTTTGCCTTGTGCATCGCGTACTGGCGCAGCAACAGAGCGAATACCAAATGACAAACGCTCGTCAGACATTGCCCAGCCACGTGTACGTACTTCGGCTAACGCAGCATCAATCTCTTTGCGCGATGGTCGCACGCGTGGAACAACGCGCGACAGCGACGGTGCTTTCAATGCGGCATCAAGTTCTTTTGTTGAAAGATCGGCCAATAACACCTGGCCCATCGAAGTAGCAACGGCAGGGAAACGTGTACCAATGTGCACGGACAAACCAATAATTTTTGCAACCGGCACTCGAGCCGTGTACACAATGTCGCTACCGTCCAACTGTGACATGGAACTGGATTCATGTGTTTGCGCAACGAGTGCAGCAAGGTGCGGTTGTGCAATGTCCCACATTCCTTGCGCGTTGATATACGACATCCCCAGCTCAAGAATTTTGGGAGTCAACGTGTACACGCCATCTGAAGAACGCACGTATCCCAAGTTCTCCAACGTGAGCAACAAACGACGTGCAGTTGGTCGTGCTAGTTCTGTTGCCTCGGCAACTTCGGTCACGGTTAACGCAAGGTGTGAAGTAGAGAACGCACGAATCACACTCAGCCCGCGCGACAACGCTTCTACAAAGTCGCCTTCATTGCGTTCGCGTGTCATCAGCAGAGCCTTCCAAATGTCTTATTGTCCATCGTTTCACCACGGAAAGTGACCTACAAAATGAACTCCTCTCAGAATATGGCCAAACCGCTTGACGGATTACTGGTTGCCGACCTCTCACGCGTACTCGCTGGCCCGTATTGCTCCATGCTGCTGGCAGACATGGGCGCAACGGTGATCAAGGTGGAGAGTTCTGCTGGAGACGACACACGCACATGGGTACCGCCCACGAAAGATGGAGTCGCTACCTATTACATGTCCATTAACCGCAATAAGAAGTCGGTTGTTTTGGATTTCGGAAACCCCGATGACCTCGCTCTCGTAAAGAAACTCGTGAGCAAGGCAGACATTTGCTTAGAGAACTTCAAAGTAGGCGGTCTGAAAAAGTTCGGCCTGGATTATGAATCTGTTTCTATTGATAACCCCAGCCTTGTGTATCTGTCCATCAGCGGTTTCGGAACCGCAGAAGGCGCGTGGCTTCCCGGGTATGACCTCATTGTGCAAGCAGTATCGGGACTCATGAGCCTCACAGGTGAGCCCGATGGTCCTCCCTTCCGCGCCGGAATCTCCGTTTTTGACGTAATGGCTGGCTTGCACGGAACCATTGGCGTTCTTGCTGCGTTGAATCAACGTGCGCAAACTGGGCGCGGTCAACACGTCGAAGTCAACTTGCTGTCATCTGCAATGTCTGGTCTGGTGAATCAAACAGCTGCATACACAGCAGCAGGTGTTGTGCCATTCCGTATGGGAAATGCACACCCCAGTTTGTTCCCGTATGAAGCGTTGCCAACGAAAGACCGCGACCTCATTATTGCCGCAGGTAACGACAAGCAGTTTCACGCACTGTGTGGAGTACTGGGTCTTGATGACGTTGCAAAAGATCCACGGTTCGCCATTAACGCCGACCGAACAAAGAATCGCGAAGAGCTGCGCCCGTATTTGTTAGAGAAACTTGCTGAATGGAACTCCGACGATTTGTTCATTGCACTGAACAAAGTGGGTGTTCCGTGTGGCCCCATTAACTCCATTGGCGATGGCGTAGAACTTGCAGAAAAACTTGGTTTACGTCCGCGAGTAACAGTGGGCGAGGGTGAGCGTGAAGTGACGTTGGTTCGCAACCCCATCACATTTAGTGACGGCGAGTTGGACTATCGCTTGCCACCTCCAACATTGGGTGAGCACTCAGACGAAATTCGCACATGGCTGGAAGGAATGTAAAACCATGACAACAGAACAACCCACCTACAGAACAGGCCTCGGTACCTCGGACGCCGACAGCATCACACTGTTAGGTCACGATCTTGCCTCGGAATTTCTCGGAAAAATTTCCTTTGGCGAACTCGCGTATTACCTCATTGCAAAGCAGCGCCCGTCCAAAGGCCAGTTGGTCATGTTCGAAGCAGTGCTTGCCGCACTAGCCGACCATGGATTTACTCCCACCGCAATTGCGGCACGCCTGACATACGCCAGCGCACCCGACTCGTTGCAAGGCGCGTTGGCTGCCGGACTCTTGGGTGGTGGCTCACGCTTCTTGGGCGTTACCGAAGACTGCGCGTTGTTCTTGAATCGTGAACTCACGCGCGTGGGCTTTAACGATCGCACCCCGGCCGAGTGGGACGACGTAGCCCGCGAGGTTGTTCGTTTGCAGAAAGAATCAGGCAAGTTTGTTCCTGGTCTTGGTCATCCCGTTCACAAACAGGGTGACCCCCGTACCCCGGTTCTCATGGCCCTGGCCCGCGAAAACGGCACTTTCGGCCCACACTTGGCCCTCTTCGAGGCCATTGGTCGGTCCCATTCAGATGTCTTGGGCAAGCACCTTCCACTGAACGGTGCGGGGGTCTGCGGGGCGGTTCTGGCAGACCTGGGATTGCCCTTGGGCGTTATGCGCGGCGTGGCTTTACTGGCCCGTTGCGCGGGTCTTTTGGGCCACATTGTGGAAGAGCAGACCCACCCCATTGGCGTGGATATCTATATGAACGTCGATCGAAACATCGATTATCAGCCACCTGTGTGACCCGCGGCACGGAAATCCACCCTCTGTTGACCGCCCATTGGTAATTTGTCCGCTAGTCGGGCAACTCCGACTTTTTACCTCCTGGGGGAAAACAAAATGGCAAATTCACTTGCACCCAGCGCTACTCAGCGTTGGCATAGCTGGGTTGAAAAGCACCCTGTGGGCAGCCTTGCCCTCATCGGCGTTATCGCGACCCAACTTGGCACCTACTTCGGCTACTGCTTCAACGCAATCGGCCTTCCACAGCTTCCATGGCCTGCCTATAACGGCGCTCTGATTGCAGGAGCTGCTGGTGACAAGGGCGCATCATGGGGTAGCCCGATGGCCCAGTACTTCACTGGTCAGTCCATGCACTTTGTCAATGGCATCGTGTTCTGCATCTTGTTTGGCGTTATCGCCCACAAGGCGATTCCTGTGGCGAACCACGTTGTCAAGGGCCTTATCTATGGTGTCATCATGACGATCATCAGCATCGGCTTCCTTGTTCCATACGCATATGCACCGAAGCAGGGCTACGGCCTCTTCTCATTCGATACACCAAACGGTTGGAAACTTCCTGCTGGCGTTCTCCTGTGGCACCTCATTTATGGTGCAGTGATTGGTCTTCTGTACCAGCCAAAGGACAACAACTAGTCGAATCGCGTGAGCGAAAAGAACTAAACGAAGAGCCCGGTCCGAAAGGACTGGGCTCTTTGCTACGTACGACAGTTATGTGGGGTTACTTGAAGAGACGCTTTGATGCAATTTCGCAACCCTGCGACAACGCTGCAAGCTTTGCGAAAGCAACGTCGGGGTCAATGGTGGTAGTTCCCACATGAACAGAGAAACCACAGTCAACGCCGGCCAACAAGCGATCTGGCGATACCACTTGCGCCCACTGTTCAAGACGCTGGGCAACAAGCTCTGGGTGCTCTATGTAGTTCGACTGTGGCTCGATAACGCCGGGACAAATGAACTTGCCATCGGGAACACCAAGCGCTTTCAACACGCGCCATTCGTGTGAGTGCCGTGGGTTGGCACCTTCAAACAACACTGTTTGTGGCTTTGCAGTCCACACAATGTCGATGATGTCTTGAATAGGAACATCGTGATGGTGCGGACCAGGGTAGTTACCCCAACACAAGTGCATACGAAGTTGTTCTGCGGGAATGTTTCGAACTGCGTGGTTCAACGCCTCAATGTGCATACGAATGGTGTTGCGGAATTCTTCCAGCGACATTTGCGCATATGCAGAGTGTCGGCCCATAGCAAGATCTGGACAATCCACCTGCACTGTTGCACCGGCAGCGGCGATGGCTTCGTATTCAAAGCGCATGGCTTCTGCAATTGCGAACACATACTCCTCTTGTGTTTTGTAATACTCGTTCCCAAAGAACAACGACACCACGCCGGGAGATGCCGCACTGGTGAAGATTTTCTCGTGGTTCGCCTTCTTGGCAGCGGCAGACAACTCGACCATGTCTTTCACCGCAGCATCCCGGTCGATGACTTCAATTGGGCTGGTGCAAGCAGGTGCCGAACGTTTCCGTCGACCAGGGTTTCCAGCAACCGCTTCAGCACTTCGCGGAAAATCGACAAGGTCGTCGAAGAAATAGTTTTGAATGGATTCGCCAGCAAAACCGGACAAACGGTCCTTTACATACGTTGCATACGACGGCTTTGACATTTCGCCATCGTTAATGATGGTGACACCCGCAGCGACTTGCTTGTTGACTACTTCTTGAATTGCTTTAGAGACACGCGCATCGAGTGCCGCTTTGTCTACGGGAATACCGTCGCCTACGGCCCACATCAGCTGAATGAGGTCGTCGGGGCGGGGGAGGCTTCCGGTGTGTGTGCTGGGAATGAGATGCGATGCCACAAAATGTCCTGACGGTAGGAGGTGCTCAAATCCTATTGGCGGACATATGTCCACACAGTGGTCATGGACGCAGTTCTACAGGCTGGCGATGCTCAACATGATCTGCACTTGAAGTGCAAGGAGTGCGAGCCCGAAAGAGAGACCAATTCCGATGACCATATTGAGTTTCCGGTCAAGTCTGTCCACATCTACTCGTAGTCGCTCGATATCGACACGAAGAATGTTGATTTCGCCGCGAAGCTCACGGTCCAACATTGCAAGATCTGAACGCTGGGCAACGTCGCTCCATCCACTTGGTGGCACATTCTCCATAAAAGTTGTTGCCATGGGTTCTCCCATAAGTTTCTGCAGCCCGAGATGTAACTCGAACCGCTGAGCCTCGCTCATTGCCATTGTAGGCACCTTCCTAAATTCCTGTTCGTCGAAATGTGTACGAAGAACAGCGGAGCAGGCAGGGAAGAGGCGGAGTGAGTTCGTAATGTGTGGGAGTGCAAAAGATTGTGATTGTCGGAGCCTCTTTGGCCGGTACCCGTGCGGCGGAAACACTGCGCTCTGGGGGATTCACCGGAGACATTGTGATGGTGGGCAACGAAGCACACAAGCCGTATGACCGCCCACCATTGTCGAAAAACTATTTGGCAGGCGATTGGGACGAAGAACGCGTTGCTTTACGCAAGCCAGAAGCACTCGATGCACTGAACATCACATGGAAACTGGGACACGTCGCAACGTCGCTGAACACAACGACAAACACCGTCACTCTGCAATCGGGCGAGACCATTTCCTACGACGGTCTCATCATTGCAACGGGTGGAACAGTGCGCCGTCTACCGAATCAACCTGAACTAGCGGGTGTTCATGTGCTGCGAACATTGAACGATGCAACAGCACTACGTGACCAACTCACCGAAGGTGCGCACGTTGTCGTCATTGGCGCCGGCTTCATTGGTCTAGAAGCAGCCGCAACAGCAACGAAGCGTGGCGCACATGTGACAGTGCTAGAAGGCTTGGAAGCACCACTTATTCGCGCGTTGGGTGCCGAAATGGGTGCAGCAATTGGCGAGGTTCATCGGCATAACGGCGTCACCGTGCTGTGCGGAGTACAGGTAGCAGAAATTCGTGGAGACTCTCGCGTGACAAGCGTGGCGCTTACCTCTGGTGAAGAGATTCCTGCAGATGTTGTGGTTGTGGGAATTGGTGTTTCGCCCGCGACAGCGTGGCTAGACAATTCTGGATTAACCATTCGTGATGGCGTTGTGTGTGACGCCAACTTGTGTGCCGGTCCACAAAATGTATTCGCAGCGGGTGATGTTTTGCGGTGGCCAAATGCCTTGTTTGCCGATGTTGAAGCAGACATGCGTGTTGAACATTGGACCAACGCGGCAGAACAAGGTGCTCACGCCGCTACAAACCTATTGGCAACTCTGAACAACGTAGAACGTGCACCATACGAAGCCGTTCCGTTTTTCTGGAGTGATCAATTCGATGCACGAATTCAATGTTTGGGCAGACCAAGCGGCACAGCACAGGTGGATATTGTTGCCGGAAGCACAGCAGACGGGAAATGGTGCGCTATTTACAGCGTGAACAATCGTTTAACCGCAGTACTCGGCGTGTCGCAACCAAAACTTGTTATGCCAAGCCGAGCCTTGTTGTCTACCCACACCACGCGTGATGATGCACTTGCACATTTCGCTCGAGTAACGGCCCCTCCACCAGCATGACATTGCCCGACCCAGATCGTCTTGGCGTGTGGCGCGCATTTCGCACTGCACACGCTGCGTTAGACAAAATGTTGACGCACGCATTAGATGAACAAGATGGTTTGCAGTTGCCGTGGTACGAAATTCTTGATGCGCTGGCAACAGGCGAGGAAGCATCATTTCGTTTTACCGATCTTGCTGAACGTGTCATGGTGAACCCCTCCAGCTTGTCTCGCCAGTTAGACAAGTTGGAAGAACGCAAACTGATTGCGCGCGAGAAATCTGTACTAGATGATGGCCGGGCAATTTTGGTGGTGCTGACGCCGAAGGGACACGAGGTCTGGCGTGAGGCCAGTTTCACCTACTACCGCATTGTTCGCCATGCCTTTACCAACACCTTGACCGAGACCGATGTTGTGGCGCTGAACCGTGTTTTTGCCAAGGTTCTCGAGGGGTAGCAGACCACGGCGTCTCTGCTTTGGCGTGAGGGCTCTGAACAGGGCAGACTTCTCACCACACTCGGAACCACAAAGGAACCATCATGCAGAACGCAGTCATCGTTGACGCACTCCGTACTCCTCTTGGCAAGCGCAATGGTCGCTTGAAAGATTGGCACCCTGTGGACCTTGCTGGTCACACATTGAAGGCGCTCGTTGAGCGCAACAACATTGACCCACATCTCATTGAAGACGTCATCATGGGCTGCGTTATGCAAGTGGGCGAACAGAGCCTGAACGTTGGACGCAACGCAGTTCTTGCAGCAGGTCTTCCCGAAACAATTCCTGGTACCACCATTGATCGTCAGTGTGGTTCTAGCCAACAAGCAGCGCACTTTGCAGCACAGGGCGTAATGGCCGGTGCATACGACGTTGTTATTGCCGCAGGTGTTGAAGTAATGACTCGCGTGCCAATGGGTTCAGCAATTGCAGACGGCAAGTACGGCTTCCCCTTCGGACCAATGGTGTCTGCACGTTACGCACCAGAAGGCGGTCTTGTTCCACAAGGCATCAGCGCAGAAATGATCGCCGACAAATGGGGCATTATCGCCGACAAATGGGGCATTACTCGCGAAGACATGGACCGCTTTGGTGCACGGTCGCAGGCACTTGCCGCACAAGCAACTGTCGAAGGTCGTTTCGAACGCGAGATTCTGCCGGTGTTGGACACCGAAGGAAAGTTGATGAGCACCGACGAAGGAATTCGTGAATCTCCTTTCGAAAAATTGCAGACATTGAAGCCTGCATTCCGCAGTGAAGAAGAAGGTGGCCGCGTCACCGCTGGTAACTCCAGCCAAATCACCGACGGCGCATCAGCAGTTCTGATCATGAGTGAAGAGAAGTGCCGCGCACTTGGTCTTACACCGCGCGCACGTTTCGTGAATTTTGGTCTTGCTGGTGACAACCCACAACTCATGCTCACCGCACCAATTCCTGCTACGCAAAAGGCATTGGCAAAAGCTGGTCTCACCATGGGTGACATGGACATCACCGAAATCAACGAGGCATTCGCCTCT
>JAJTEL010000003.1 GCA_021299715.1 Ilumatobacteraceae bacterium
ATTCTCGGATGGCGCGAATACATCTGGAATTTCTATTGGCAGTACATGCCCGAATACGCCGAACGCAATCAACTGAGTGCGAATCGGAACCTTCCTCCCCTCTTTACCAATCCAAATGCAACATCAATGAAGTGTCTCAGCACTGTTTTGCGCGGTGTGGAACAACATTCATATTCCCACCACATTGAACGCCTCATGATTCTTGGCAACTTTGCTCTCATCGCAGGAATCAACCCGCAGCAATTCACAACATGGATGTGGAATAGCTACATAGATGCAGCCGAATGGGTAATGGTGCCGAATGTGGTGGGTATGTCGCTCTATGCCGACGGAGGTGTATTGGCCACAAAGCCATACGCCAGCGGTGGAGCGTACATCGACCGCATGAGTAATCACTGCAAAGGATGCGCCTACGACCGCAAGAAGCGCGTTGGAGACGATGCGTGTCCATTTACAAATTTGTATTGGGACTTTATGTTGCGACACCAAGAGACGTTTGTGAAGAATCCACGCGTGGCTAGACAAGTGCGCGCGGGGCAACAGTTGTCAGATGTTGATGATGTACGGGCTACCGCTCAAGCGATACTTCAACGATTGGAAGATGGTGCGCTCTAACGCGTTACTGGTAGGCGGTTAAGTCTCTTGTCGGTAACGACACCAAAATCGAGAGTGAAGTCAGTCTTACCCGCAACGAGAAGTGCCGAAGTTGCAAATCTCGACGATGAATTCTTTGACCGGTGAGGTCGGTTTGCAACAGTTGGAACCCAACCAGATGGATACTTGATTCGAACCCGATACTTGCCCGGCTGTAATCCATCGAACTTGTACGTGCCATTTTTCGCTGTCTTTATTGGCTTCACCAATGCACCAGTGATATCTACCACTGGCGTCCCATCCATATTCTCGACGGAAACTACAGCTCCGGGTAAGCCCCAGTCGGCTGGACCTTGTAGTCCATCTCCGTTTTTGTCGCGCCACACCTTGTCACCGATAGTCACGTTCGGAATGGCAGCGAGGGCTGCCGCACGAGACTTGTAAACAAAACCAAAGTCAAGCGTTGGATCACGATCACCGTTTATAGAGAGAACACGCGATGTTGCCGAATTTCTTGAAGAGTCTGTCGCGGTGGTGCCAGATCCCGACTTCGTTGATGTGTACGCATCTGGCGGTGTCACCGTTACCTTGTACTGACCAAACGGAAGATTGTCGAACGAATAACGTCCAGTTGCATCAGTCTTGGTCGTTGTTACCGGTTGCCCAGCAGTATTCGTTACCGCAGAACCATCGGCTTTCGTGATGCTCAAGGTAACTCCCTCTAGCGGAACATCTGTCGCATCCTGAATTCCATCGCCGTTCATGTCAAGCCACACATAATCGCCAATAGATACCTCGCCCCAAAATCCGAAATCTAATGTTGGATCTCGTTGTCCATTTGTATTCAACTGAACCGATACTGCTGAACCAGTTGATGAATCGTTGGCGCTTGTTCCCACGCCCGCCACTGTTGGCACGTAGCCAGACGGTGGCGTTACGGTCACCTTGTATTGACCAAACGGAAGATTGTCAAAGGTGTACCAACCTGCAGCATTGGTTGTGGTGGTCGTCACCAAATTTCCTGTTATGTCGTAGGCAGAAGTTCCGTCGGCCTTTGTCAATGTCAATGTGACACCCTGCAAGGGAATGTCGGTTGAGTCCTGAAGTCCGTCATGATTGACGTCGTACCAGACATAGTCGCCCACCGAGACCTTTGGGACAACGCCAAAATCGAGAGAGTTATCTGACTGCGATGCACCAGTAAACGCAACGCTTGTTGCTTCGTTAGCCGACGAATCGGTACTAGACGTACCCTGTCCAACAAGTGTTGGTCCATATCCATTTGGATAGGTGATCTTTACTTTGTATTGCGCCACCGGCAAGTTGGTGAACGAATAAGCACCGTTTGATGTGGTTGTTACAGGGGCCACTATCTGGCCTAAAGAATTTTGAACCGGATTACCGTTCATGTCTGTCAGTGTGAGTACGGCGCCAGCAATCCCTGTTTCACCTTGATCCTGAATGCCGTTCGCATTTGCGTCAAGGAAGACCAAGTCCCCCACTGAAACGACTCCGGTTATTCCCACATCGTACGTGTGGTTATTGTGCCCAGGAGGCGGCGCCGTAACAGGGACGCGCCAGTCGGTCGCTGTCGTTGCAGAAGCATTTGAGTCAATTGACATATCTAACGACGATGCAGCCGAAGTGGCGTTTGCTGTTGTGAGTTGATAACCCCCTAGCGGCCCATTCGATAAAAAGTCGGCGCTGTTCGCAATACGCAAATAATGCGCTTCGTTGGGAAGTAGACCGCCTCCAGTGGAATCCCCGTTGCCTTGCCAACGTTCAGTGAGATTGGAAGAGAAGTAATAGTTTCCATTTACATCGGTAACTGCAGTACCCCAGATGTAGTCATCAGCTACGCGCTTTAACTGAACAGTTACTCCAGCAACACCTGGTTCTCCTGGATCTTGAATGCCGTTTGCATTGATGTCATTCCAAATTCGGTTCCCAATTTGAACAGGAGCGTTATTGCATAACACCTCAAGGTCGCCGATGCTGCCACTTTTTGAGAACGAAACGTCACTCCCTGTCAGACCTTCCGCTTGCGCGATCGCGTCACTCGATAGCACGATTCCATATGGCCAACCGCCGACGCTGCCGGTTGATTGAGACATAAAGCGAATTCCGCCTTCATTAATCCAGTCAACTGGGTCCATCATTGATACCGCTACTTCATTTGAACCGTTCTGAATAGCGATACCGCCTTGACTTTGCTCAAGGTGCGTGCTGTCGTTGTAGTTGTCATCAAAGAACTCACGATTGGGAGCGGTGGCATTCTGCATTGCGTACGATCGCGACGGGGCCGTATGCGTCTCTGTATCACTCGTGCAGGAACCATCAGATTCCTGCACAAAAGTTTGACCTTGCTTGCACATCAACAAGGTGTCGCCATGAACAAAAGCCGTATAGAGATTTAGGTCAGTCTTATTTGTATCGGGGGCCAGATTGCGCCAGCCCATTTGAATTGAGAAACGGTCGAGAACACCAATGACCATTGATCCGTCATTCATAAAGTCGATGTCAGACAGAATCGGCTGCGGATACACCACATTGTTTCTGTTATTCAGGGTCTTAACCGTCGGCCAATCATCTGTCCAGGCCTTCCATTTAGACAATGGAATCTGACCAGCCTGACAATTATTTGCGTTACACGCCCGTACGTAGCTCAAATCGACGGTTGCTGCAGTTGACCATGTTGCCGTTGATTGGCCAGTAATCACCATTTTTTGAACGGTTGCGTTTTCCGGCGCGGCCGTGGACGAAGGGGTAACGCCTTCGTTTGCGCAAACTGAACCAACAAACACAGTGTCACCATCAACTGGGTCAAGACCCCATGGCCGAACGACCGATCCAGAAGCCACGCATGTGCTGTTCACAGCCCATGAACCAGCCGCAGTCAATGTGGGAGTCGTCGCAGTGCCGCTGATTCCGAATCGGTACACCTTCTTGTCGTGCAAATTAGTGACGAAGAGGTATTGACCATCGGGAGATACGTCGAGATCTCCAAATCCGGCTTTCCCTACAAGTGGATACGCAGGAAGGTCATAGGCCTGATGCGAACTACTCTGCAGGTCGCGTGCAGTTGTCTGGTTTGAACCAAAACTGGTGTCGTCACCGCAATTCAGTCCAAAATCTGCTTTCAAGTCGAAGGACAATGCAAGCGTCCCCGTACTGGGATTTGTTGCGTAAATTCCGCACAGCTTCTTTGGCCCCATTGGCGAATAGCGTCGAACAACTGCCGACGTCCATAACAAACCACGAGCGCCGTCGTATCCAAGACCCCACACAGAGCCCGTTTGATTTGCGTTAACAACCTTGTCGCGACGGATGCGTGAGTTCCAACTAGTCATGTAGACCGTGGACATGCTCTGAGCATTTGACGGTTGAAAACAAGTTGCTCCCAGTTCGTTTCCTTGAACGCCAGCCGCAAAAAGATTTGCGCAGTACTGCGCTGGATTAGCAACTCCGTAGGACACATTGGTTGCACCTACCGAAACAAATTGAATGCTCGTCTTATTGTCAGTGCCAACAAAAGACGATTGAAAGCCACTTGGTGTATCAAATTCAATTCGGACATTGGAGGTGGAAGCATTCGACACATTCAGTGTGTACGTTCCGTTTGCGGTTGTTTGTGTGCTTCCTACAACAACTCCGGTTGAATCGAAGGCGCGAACTGTCACGTTCTGAATTCCAACATCGGAACCGTTGAATGTTCCGTCGACCAACTTGTCGTCAAACACGCGTCCGGAAACTGTTCCTGCCGCCGCGCTTACTGAATTAAGAGAGCCCGAAAAAGCAGCGACTGACGACATCAGAAGAAAGAAGGTCAATACAAGATGCTTCCAACTGCGGAAAAAATTTACGCATTTCGCTCTCACACTTTACGATACCGCGGTCAGCAGAAATGCTAAAGAGGAAACATCGCTAACAACGATCTCTCAACTTCAACTTGAGACTCAGCAAAGTTCGAATTCGGAATTAGTAAAAAACTTCCGAGCCCAACGAACTGATTGAAATTCTTAACCCTCGCTATTTTCTTTCTATGCAGTTTCTGAGTACGACATTTCTTCCTGTACTCACCAACTGTCGGCGTATGCGCCTCGTGACAAGTTGGGTTCTAGCCATAGTGCTGATGGTCCCACTACAGCAACACATAGTTCACGCATATCAAGCAGGTGGAACGGTTTCAATGGCGGTGCAAACCGGTTACTCCGGTCTAACAACCACCATCTCTGTCAGTAATTCGAGTGCCGTCACAATCGAACCCGGATCTTTTATGAACAGTGGTCGAGATGGGTCCGTAGACGGTAGTACATACACACCAAATGTCACTGGAGTTCAAGGTCTTCAATGGGTGACGTATGGATCTGGTTGTCCCATGCCCGCGGCAGGCGCCACAACAAATAGTTGTTCAAAAGGAACTGTCACCTTTACGTTTTCGCGGCCAGTTGCAAATCCCGCATTTCATATCCACGACTTTGGTGGACGAATGGAAGCTAACTGCAAACTCGCAATTCAGGGGACCATGGCACTTGCCAGTTCGTCGCCTGCCGGTGCGACTTTTACAAAATTGTCTGGCGGCATCACTGTGTCAGGAACCTCCATTACAGGACGTGCTGCAACTGCACCGATGACAGAGTCCAGCCATTCAAGTGGCACCGTGCGAGTAAACGGAACTGTCCAAACATTGACGTTTAATTACTCCGTCATTCTCACGCGACAAGGATCCACATGTTCATATGACAACGACACAATGTTGATGTCTGCGGGCGAACGGCTCAATGCAACATTCTCGTACGGAGAAGACTTGGGAGATGGTCCATCTTCTCTGGAATCATCCAGTGCTGCCAGCCATGTCATTGGCGACTTAAAAATGGGTTCTGCATCGCTCTCGGCAGAGGCTGCTACCACATTGAATTCTTCGTCAGCACCCATCACCGCATCTCCACTTGCATCAGCAAATGCAACAGGTGACAACGATGACGCAATTACTGGATCCCCAGTTGACGCGAGTATTGGTCAGGATTACTCGCTCACAGTTCCAATTTCAGGTGCGAGTCAATCTGGACAAGTCTGCGGGTATATCGACTTGAACAACAGTGGCACCTACACAACTAGCAATCCGAACGAACGAGCGTGCACGAATTTTGCAGCCAATGCCACCTCTGCTGTGATTGCGTGGACATCAGCACAGTGGCCTGCCGGAGCAACTCCCGCAACGGTAGGGCTACGGCTTCGTGCCTCTTACGGAACTGGAGCCTCTAGCCCTACTGGTCCAGTCGATTCAGGCGAGGTGGAGGACTATCGAATTGCGTTGGTCTCTCCCGTTCCCCCGGCCGCAACACCGCTCCAATCGACCGGAACTCAGGACAGCAACCAAACTTTTACTCCCGCCACTTCACAAGGACAGTTTGTTGCTGGCCTCACGTGCATCGTGTCTGGCGCCACGTGCGTCTCCAGTTTGGTTGTACCGAACGAAGGTACGTACACAGTTAACGCCAACGGATCCATCACATTTGATCCACTGTCTTCCTTTACGGGGAACGCAGCCCCCATCTCATATCGAATTGAGGACTCTCAAGGCCGACAGTCAACATCAACTGCGTCGGCCACAGTTGTTGCGCGTCCAACTGCGTTGGATGACTCATCAAGCACTACCTATAACACTGCAAAAACAGTTGCGGTTCTCGGCAATGACTCATCAGCGGCAGGAACAACTCTCGACGCAACTTCGGTGAAACTTTGTGATGTTGGTCAAACTGTGCCGAACTGCACCGCATCAAGCGTGACTGTTCCAAACAAGGGAACTTTCACCCGCAATTCTTTAACAGGCGAAATCACCTTTACTCCACTCTCTACGTTTACGGGATCGGCTTCAATTGACTATCAAGTTGCCGACTCACTTGGCGGAATAGATGGAGCTCAGCTCTCGATGGCGGTGGCTCCACCAGATGCACCGTCTGCTTCACCAACTCAATCATCCGGAAAACTAGATACCAATCAAACAATTGCGTTAAGCGCAGCAGCAGGTGCTGGAACCTCTCTTGACCCGTTACAGACGTGCATAGTCTCAGGCTCTTCATGTGTGCGCAGTTTGGTTGTGGCGAATGAAGGTACGTACACAGTTAACGCAAATGGCACCGTTACTTTTGACCCCCTGCCAACGTTTACCGGCAACGCCACGCCCCAGCAATACCGCGTCTTTGACGCGGTTGGTCAGCAAGCACAATCAACTCTCTCTCTCACTGTCGCTGGTGTGCCACAAACACAGAGTGATTCTTCCAGTGGAGCATTCGACACAAACCAAACCATTTCAGTACTTGGCAACGACTCGGCTGGAAGTGGCACAACGCTCACTGCATCAACAGTTCGCATCTGCACCGCAGTAACAGCGAATGCTTCATGCACGCTTACGTCCTTGGTCGTTGCGAATGAAGGGACATACACAGTCAATCCCAACGGCACCGTCACTTTCGATCCTCTGCCAACATTTATTGGAAACGCCACCGATGTTAAGTATGTGGTTTCAGATGGATTCGGGCAGACCAACTCAGCGCTCATTGATGCGACGGTTAGCGCGCCAAATGCGGTTGTACCTGCCGTTGACACTTCCAGCGGTATTGCCGGCCAGAACCAAACCGTAAACCCCTTACAAAACGACAGTGCACCAAGCGGTGTCACCAAGAATGCGGCAAGCGTCCGCCTATGTGGCAGCGCACAAACCAGCCCTAACTGCACGGCAACGTCTGTGACCGTGCCAAACGAGGGAACCTACACAGTCAATACAACAACTGGCGAAATTACATTTGCGCCAACTGCGGGTTTTTCGGGACCAGGAGTTGGCGTTACATACGTAGCGACGGATTCTCTCGCGCGCACATTCTCATCCACGTACTCACCGTCTGTTGTTCCGCCTCCAACGCTTACTTCCGACGTGTCGACGGGTGCGTATGACGTCACGCAAACTATTTCAGTTCTTTCAAATGATGCAGCAGCTTCGGGCACCACATTAAACGCGTCAAGTGTTCGCATTTGTACTACCTCTACAAGCAATGCGGCGTGCACTCTCACCACTCTCACTGTCCCTAACGAAGGGACATACACGGTCAATCCCAACGGCACCATCACTTTCGATCCTCTGCCTTCGTTTGCAGGCACTGCCACACAAATCAAGTACGTCGCTTCCGACGCTCTCGGGCAGACAGCAAGTTCCACCATAAGCACGCAAGTTGCTACTCCGCCCGCGCCAATTGCTTTGCCAGAATCAAAAACACTTCTTGCCGGTCAGACGGCGCTCTTTAGTTCTGTGGTTACCCCAACTGGACTTGTCAGTGGCAACTTAGTCGTAGCAGGAAACGTCTCAAACGGTCCATGTTTGATTGACCCATCTGATTCTCAATGCAAATCCACATTTACAATCGCAAACCAAGGAACCTGGACTATTGACCAAACAACAGGAATTGTTTCTTTTGCGGCCAATCCCAACGTAACTCCAGGTTCACTGACAAGTGTCGCGTACCGCGTGACAGACCTACTCGGACGAACCGCAACGGCCTCACTCACACCCGTTATTCCTGCCACCCCAACGGCGACGCCGGACCAAATCACAACGGCATGGAACACAAGCGCTACGTCTCAAGTCATCAACAACGATGCCGCCGGAACTGGAACTACTTTGTCTGCAGCATCAGTGGCACTATGTGGCCGTTCTCCCCAGCAAGTTGCGCCGTCATGTACGCAATCGTCTGTGACTATCCCTAATGAGGGCACTTTCAGACTCGGATCGAACGGTTCGGTTGTGTTTGAACCCCTCCCCACGTTCGTTGGGCAAGTGTCGCCAGTTTCGTACCAAGTATCTGACGCTCTGGGCCAGACAGCGACCGCAACTGTGCAAGTGACAGTGCAAACCCCAGCCGCTTCAATTGCAACATCAGAAACTCGTCAGGTCTCACAAGGAGCAGAGGCAAATTTCTCGCCACTTCTTGGTACCTCTGGGTTAGTTCGCACTCCAACGGGGGCTCCGGCTCTGGTACCAACATCAATGTGCGTGGTGAACCCTGCCAACAACTCATGTACAACTAACGATGTTGTCATCGAAGGTGTCGGTACTTATTCATTGAATACCTCGTCTGGAATTATCACTTTCACTTCGCTCTCAACTACGCCAGTTGGCCCGGTGACGCCCCTCACCTACAGAATCACCGATGCTCTTGGTCGTACCGTTACTGCTCAACTCACTCCCACCGTGTACCAAGGCCCCGCAGCGCGAGACGACGTGTCCGTTGGTGCCCCTGGTACAACACAGTGGATTTCTCTGCTTGGAAATGACACACCAGCGCTAGACAAGAAGCAATTGAAGCCATCATCTATTCGGTTATGCGCAGCTAGCGAAGTTGCGCCTCAGTGCTCAAAATTGTCTGTCACTGTTCCCAATGAGGGAGCATACTCAGTGACAAACAATGGAATCGTGAAGTTCGTGCCCCATCGCAATTTCACTGGTGCCAGTCTTGGTGTTCAGTACATCGTGAAAGATTCTGCAAATCGTTCAGCTTCTGCACGTATCTCACCCAAAATTGAATCATCACCTGTTCCAGTCGCACATCCCGACTACAAGACTGGGAAGTCTGGAAGCACGATTTCAATTAACCCTCTTAGTAATGACAAAGCCGCTGCTGGTTCCGTATCAACCCAAGGAAAAATCACACTTCTTGCCACATCGGTTCGCCTCTGTTCGAAGGGGGAAAATGTTCCCTCGTGCTCAGCAACCGAAGTTGTCACACCGGAGGGAACGTACCGTGTGAATACCAAAACTGGAGTGATTTCGTTTACTCATGCAAAAGGTTTTTCCGGAACCGCTCTTCATGGAATTACTTATCAAGTCACAAACTCTTCCACCAGTGCTCAGAACAGTGCTTCGAGCGTGTTCGTACCAACAGTGGCGCAACAACCGACCCTCCCGACGACTGGTCTTTCGCCGCTATCGGTGCTCATCAACGCACTGATTCTGTTAATCGTTGGAATTTTGCTTACTCGCTTGCCGCGAAAAAGAATTGACTAACCGCGACCAATCATGCCGCCGCCGATACTGATGGCTGCGATGTTCTGCATGATTGTTGGCATGAGAAACTCGCGTACTCGATTCAATGCCGCGTCGGCAGTTGCGTGTCCGCCGCGTTGCAGCACATCCAAGTCAGAAATGGTGTCTTGCAAGCCATAACCCAGTTGTGCGTGGGCCTCACGCACAGGCGCTTGATCTGCAGGTATTGCCACATCGGCAAGTGAGCCCAGAGATGCGGCTCGAGCGCGAATGCGATCTGCCTCTGGACCTGGTACATCACCAAGTAAGGTTAACGACTGCATCATCATTGCCGTGGCAACTGACTTTGCATTCGATAGATGAGGAATGATTTCATTCTGAAGCCCAACAATGAGGCCCTCTAGAAGATCATCTATTGACGGTGTTGTGTTCATACTGTGGTTCCTGGGTAGCCCATCAATTGCGCCATCGCGGGAAGCGCTGGCAAACTTGACTGAATTAAGTACAGCGGCAGCAACAACATGTGTTCTTTACGAATTCTTCGCGCAACCGACTGATGCACTGGTACTGCAATGTTTGCGGTGCCAAACAATGTGAAATATCCAAGTTCTTCTGGCGTGATGTTATTGCCTGTGAGCTTGTTGTAATACGCGAGAAAGCCACCCTCTTTCTTGGGATAACTCATGACCTGCGTGTTGCTGAGAATGTCCATTAACACCATCCAGCCAAGATCTTCTCGCGGGTCGCCCACTCGGCTGTTCTCCCAGTCGATGAGTGCCGAGACTTTTCCGTTCTCATAGAGGAAGTTGGCGGGATTGAAATCGCCGTGGACTATTGCCAATGGCATAGGTCGGGGCTTATTTCGACGAAGTGTGAGAAATGAATCGAGAAGCATCATCATGACGGGATCCCACGCGATGGTTTTGTATTCGCCGATGTAGTACTCGAATGTTGAATCCATGTATTCGTCCCATGAACCAGCGCGCACTCCAACTCCGCGTGGGTCAATAAGAGATCCGTCTGGATCAATTGAACTGATGTCAGCAGAATGAAGTTCCACCAACACTTCACACAGATGACGCACGACGTCTTCGCATTGGTCTTCGTCTGGCCCACCATTGAAAAGTGCAGAAGTTTGCCCACTTCCCGACGCCCTCTCAAGAACCATGGCTGGTTCACCGAAAGGTGGAGCATCAAGTTCATATCCGTAACTACGGCTAACAGGTACTTTGGTGTTGTTGCGCAGCGCTTCAATTAAGTTGTGCTCTACAGCACGACTCGTGTTCAAAATGGCTTCAATGTCGGGTGGGTTCTTGCGAACAATTAACGGAAGAGTCACCTTTTCCCCTGCACGATGAGCCGTTGCATCGCACTTGAATGTCTCGCGGCTAAATCCCCCAGGAATTGGCTGCAAATCAAGAATTGAGACATCGGTGAGACCCGATTCTGCACGCATGAGTAAATCAATAATCGCCTGCTCCATAAGACCCCCATCTACGAGCAATGGGTTGAAACTACGACTATTGACAGAGGGTGTCAAACCCTCCGATTAGAACGGCCAGGTGTAGGTGTTCTCAAACTCATCTTGAAGAACTGTTGCATCGTGGTCTGAGGTGTCCACCACAAGTTCTTCGTCCAGAATGCGCGAGCGATATGTCCAACCCTGCGGCAACGCCAGCTTGTCGCCCAATGAATCGAGGGTGTCCAGCGAAATGGTGGGGTCAACGCCAACGCACAGAGCCTGCATGACATAGGCCTTGCCTTCTGGGTTTACTAACTCCCATACTTTGGCTCCAGCATCAAAGAAGAACACAGCACCACGATTTACAAATTTTTCTTCGTAGGGGACGCTTCCCATGCCGGCACTTAAGTCAATTGTTGCAAGTCGACGCATGGTGAGACCGTTGAAATCTTTCAATACGGGATCGACTACTGCGGCTTTGGTTCCAAGACCATCGAGACACCAATGACGCGGGCCATTCAACTTCGCGAACAGCGCGCCCTCGTTCGCCTTAATTTCTTCAGCGTCCAACGTGTCCCACAACTCTGCTGGGCAATCATTCAGCATCTGTGTCCCGAAGACCTCTGCAGAAATGGTGTCGTCTTTCGCCAGCACCAGAATGACCTCGCCGTATCTCACATTTCGCATGTTCGAAATAACTCGTTGTGGTGCTGCAGATGACATTGGGTGCCCCTCTCTCTCCAATGAAATTAGACCAGGCAACCGGTGCCGGCCCTAACGAATGATGTGTGTTCCCGTTGGGTCTTTCAGATGCTGGATTTCGTTGCTACGGTCATTTCCACTCCATCACGAAGTGAGGCCATCATGACCGAGAACAAGCCACTGAAGCACAAGTACGGCACCATCGACAAGGAATACGGAATGTTTCTTGCCACGCGTCCGCCCGAAGAAGATGGCCCTTGGTGATGAAGACTGGGACCGCATCGGCATTGTTCGCTACGCGACCCGTAAGTCATTCATTGACATGCAGAGCCGCTCCGACTTTGGTGAGAAGCATGTTCACAAAGCAGCCGGCATGGCTCGCACCACATTGGTGTGTTGCCGTCCTGAAGACGTATCGCTCGACTCTCGCAATCGTCCATCTCCACTTGAACTTCGCACTGTCGCCATGATTGTGCGTCAAGCATCGGATCGTTCTGCTGCCTTTGCAGACTTGCCAGAAGCAGTTCAGTTTTCTGCTGAAGGAACCATCATTGGTGACGGACGTAAGTGGGACACCGTTCAGTTCATTCCCGTGAATTCGGTTGACGAAATTGATGCAATTGCGAAGCGCGTGTCCACCGAAAACGGTGATGCATACGTGATGGGTGTTCAGGTCACACTCGACTCCCTCACGCTTGACTAGTTGGACTAACAGCCGACACACCTTCACACAACACGGACCAGCATTACTTATGGAAATTCTGCGCACCCCAGACGAATGTTTTGCTGGGCTTCCCGATTACAACTTTGAACCGCACTACACCACCATTACGGGATCAGACGGTGTCAGTCTTCGCTTCCACTTCGTAGACGAAGGCACCCGCGATGCAGACCCCATTGTGTTGCTGCACGGCAATCCGTCATGGTCGTATCTCCATCGCCACATGATTAGCGGTCTCGTTGCGCTCGGTCACAGAGTGATCTCACTCGACCTCATGGGCCTTGGTCGATCCGATAAGCCAAATGACCCGAATTACTACACACTTGCTCGCCACGTTGAGTGGGTGTCTGCATGGTTCGAAGCCGAAGATCTCCGCAATGTCACCATGTACTGCCAAGACTGGGGCGGCATGATTGGGCTTGGCTCTCTCGTCAACATTGGTGATCGCGTTGCACGTGTCATCGCTTCAAATACGGGACTTCCCGTGGGTGAAGGTGCCAACAAAGCCATGCGTGACTGGTTGGAGTTTTCCAGTTCAGTTCCCGAACTTCCTATTGGGCTTCTTCTCAACGGAGGGTCCACGCGCGAACTCAGTTCTGCAGAAATGGCCGCATATAACGCGCCGTACCCCGACGGGTCATACCAAACGAGCCCGAAGATATTCCCAAGCCTCATTCCGGTGCAGCCCGACAACCCTGGCGTTCCACAAAACAGAGAAACCTGGAACTACCTAGATACATGGACAAAGCCGTTCCTCACTGTGTACGGATCAGCAGACCCCATCGCATTTAAGCCAGGCGCACATCTCAAATTCCAAGAGCGTGTGCCTGGTGCGAAGAACCTCAATCACATCGTGATTGAAGGGGCAAATCACTTCATTCAAGAAGATGCCCCTGAGGAACTTGTGGCCATCATCCACACGTTCGTTTCATAAAGTCAGCCCAGTTGGGCCGTTCTGAAACGCAGCGCGCACAACAGCGTGGCGAGATGTGATTACTGGCGATTCATTTCTGATTGAGCCTCAGCAGCCTTCACGTCTGCGCGTGGCTTCCCAGACTCAATCACTACTTCGTGCAAGACGCCGGTGTAGGAATACGGCGCGGAATACCGAGTGGAAACTGGTGAGCCATGGTCGTGCCCAATACTGGGGCCCACAGACGACATCATGCGCATGTACAACGGCACCGATGCTGTAGCAACTTCACTACCGTCAATTTGCAATGTGAGTTGACCTGCCATGCCGTCTCCACGACGCAAGAGCAAGCGAAGCTCGTGGTCGCCAGCGGGAACAGCGTTGGCTGATTCAACAATGGTGTGATCGCCGAAGGCGTTGTAGTCGAGCACCAACTTGTTGTTCTGAACAAACAAAGACAAACCAGAGTTCTGTGTTCCGGTTGCGTACAGAACACCTTCGTCGCCTGGAGTGAACGTAACTGTTGCGTACAGGTCTACGTTGCGTCCGCCAAGACCCGCTGTTGCCTGGCCGGGCAACGGTGACATTGGTGGGCGATACACATAGCGACGATCTTCGGGGTGTGGTGAGTTCTTTCGGAAACGCGCACCGAACAATTGCACACCGCGATCATCTAACGGAAGAACGCCATGGGTTTCTGCTTGTTCCCACCAGAGGGCAACCATCTCGTCCAGTTTTTGTGGATTGGAGTCGGCCACGTCGTTGCACTCTGAACGATCATTCGCCAAGTGATACAGCTCCCACTTCTCGTCACCGTATGGCTGACCCGATGTGTGCTTCAACACCGCTTTCCACTCTCCAGCAACCACTGCAAGGCTTCCCGCGTTTTCGAAATACTGCACGGTGTTGGTGGCAGGCGCTGTGGGGTCACCCAATACCGACGCAAATGAATGGCCGGTGACGGGAAGTTGTTCTAGCCCGCGACGAACATCGGGTGGGGTCACACCAATGAGGTCATACACCGTTGGAACAATGTCGGCGACAAACACAAACTGGTCGCGCTTGCTCCCCTTTTGTTCGTTTGGAACTCCTTGTGGCCAATGGAAAATCATTGGCACGTGTACGCCACCTTCGTGGGTGTTCTGCTTGTACCAGCGATACGGCGTATTGCCGCACTGCGCCCAGCCCCACGGATAGTTGCAGTGGCTGTTTGGTCCACCAATGTCATCAATGTTTTTGATGGCTTCGTCTGGCATCTCGATGATTCCGTTGAAGAACTTCATTTCATGCATGACACCAAACGGCCCGCCTTCTTGCGACGCGCCATTGTCGGCATGCACAACAAGAATGGTGTTGTCCAGTTGTCCTAAGTGACGCAGACCTTCCACCAAACGACCAATTTGATCATCGGTGTGATCCAAGAATGCAGCGAATGCTTCCTGCATACGTGCAGCCAGTCGCCTTTCATTGTCGGAGAGGTCTTCCCACGCCTTTACGCCGGGGTTACGTGGTGCAAGTTGAGTATCGGCAGGAATGACTCCTGTTTCAATCTGCTTCTTAAACCAACGCTCGCGAACAACATCCCACCCTTCGTCAAACTTGCCACGATATTTCGCCATGTATTCGGGTGGGGCCTGGTGCGGAGCATGCGTTGCGCCAAAAGCCACATAACCCATGAACGGACGATCAGGTCGAACACCTTTGAAGTCAGAAATGATCTTCAGTGCGTTGTCTACAAGATCTGCAGATACGTGGTAGCCATCTTCAGGTCCTGCAGGTGGATCAATGGGATGGTTGTCAGCAACAAGCTCTGGATAGAACTGATCGGTTTCACCATCGAGAAATCCGTAGAACCGATTGAATCCACGAGCAAGTGGCCACTGGTCGAACGGACCTGCCGCAGAGCACTGTTCCATTGGCGCAAGGTGCCACTTACCAACACAGAATGTTCCATACCCAGCATCACCGAGAACTTCAGCAACAGTTGCCGCGTGATTGCTGATGTGTCCTAACTGATTCGGAAAGCCCGTAATGAAGTTAGACACTGTGCGCATTCCCACTGCATGATTTGCACGACCACTCAGCAACGCAGCGCGAGTAGGTGAACACAACGGTGTCACGTGAAAGTTCGTGAACTGCAATCCGTTGGCCGCAAGCGCATCAATATTCGGCGTGTCAATGTCTGACCCGAAACAACCCATCTGGGCAAAGCCCGTGTCGTCCAGCAAGATAAGAATGACGTTGGGCGCTTGGTCACCCGGATGCGCTGGCTCGGGATAAAACG
This sequence comes from Ilumatobacteraceae bacterium, assembly GCA_021299715.1. Lineage (GTDB taxonomy): Bacteria > Actinomycetota > Acidimicrobiia > Acidimicrobiales > Ilumatobacteraceae > UBA2093. The sequence continues at coordinate 15,714 of JAJTEL010000003.1, forward strand.
GTTCCGAATCCGCAACGTACCGGCTGATCTTGCCTGGGAATTCGTATTTCTGAGCCATGGTCCCTCACAACTAATTAGTGCTGCACTGTGACCCTAATTGTCCCCCACCTGTCACCCTGCAGGAAAGTCCAGCGAGAATACAGAATGTTCCACGCGACTAGGGCAGACGCACCGCCACCGTGGAACGATAGGGACGCACCACCTAAGGAGTTCGTATGTACTTAGAAATAGATAGAACCGACATTCGCACCCATCGTTTTGTGGATTCTTCTAGCGCTCCGCTGAAAGATGGCGAAGTACGCCTTTCCATTGAGAACTTCGCTCTCACGTCCAACAACATCAGTTATGCGCTTGGCGGAGATTTCCTTGACTACTGGGGTTTCTTCCCCACCGAAGCTGGCTGGGGCCGACTCCCCGCCATGGGATACGGCATCATCACTGAATCGAAGAACGATGCGATTCCTGTGGGCGGTCGTTACTTCGGATTCTTCCCCGTGGGTAAAGAGCATGTTGTTCACGCCGAACGAACAAGTGGCGGCTTTGTAGACATTGCTCCTTACCGCGAGAAGCACGCAATGGCCTACAGAGCTTTTGACAAAGTATCTGACACTCCCGCGCCAGATGACAACGCAATTCTGCTCTTGCGCGGCTTGTTCGTCACATCGTATTTGGCAGAAGATTTCCTCTTCGAGAACGCAATGTTTGGCGCTGGACAAATTGTTGTCAGCAGTGCATCAAGCAAAACTGCAATTGCTTTTGCTCACCGTGTACGTGCGCGTGGTAATACTCACTGCATTGCTCTCACATCATCATCGAATGTTGCTTTCGTTGAGATGGTCAACTTGTACGACGAAGTAGCCACCTATGACTCATTAGAAGACTTAGCCGACTGGGCTCCAACGGTGTTTGTGGACATGGCAGGAAACACAGATGTCATTTCGCGTGTACACAATCACTTTGGTGAGTCACTCATGTATTCATGCCGCATTGGAGCAACCCACTGGGAACAGAACGGCTCGCTCAAGGGAATACCTGGTCCAGCCCCCACATTCTTTTTCGCACCTAGCCAATTGGCAAAGCGCGGCAAGGAATGGGGACGCGACGAATTGAACTCGCGAATGAATTCAGCACTTGCAGATTTCACCACCGACTCACAGCGATGGATGGACATTCAAGAGACTCACGGCGCAGATGCCGTTGCAGCTGCATACAACGAACTCGTTTCAGGGAAAATTTCTCCCGAAACCGGGCACATCCTTTCTTTCTAAGGGCAACACCATGAACTCGCTTCGTACACCAGATTCAAACTTTGCTCACGTAGACGATTTTCCCTACGCCCCCAGTTACTTAGACATTGACGGAGTGCGAATGCACTTCGTGGACGAAGGCCCGAAAGATGCGCCCGTGGCACTTCTCATGCACGGAATGCCTACGTGGAGCTACTTGTACCGAAACATGATTCCTCAACTGTTGGCAGCAGGCTTCCGTTGCGTTGCACCAGACCACATTGGTTTTGGAAAATCAGACAAGATCACCGATCCTGAGTGGTACACCATCGCTCGACATTCGGCGAACATCACTCGTCTCGTGCAACACCTTGACCTTCAGAACATCAACCTGTTTGTTCAAGATTGGGGTGGCCCCACTGGACTTGCCCAATACGCACTAATGCCAGAGCGTTTCTCACGTTTGGTCATTATGAACACGTGGCTGCATCACGCGGAATACGAGTACTCCCCCGCAATTCAGAACTGGATCACGCAAAACAAGCCAGGCGGAATCTTCCGCGACAACATTCCCGAGAAGACTCAATGGGGAACATTGATGGCAATGTCGACGGGCCGTGTCGCACCACAAGAGTCGCTGTTCTTGGAACTGTCGGGTGAAACACCTTCCTACAGCGAAGACGCCGCTCGCGTAAAGCGCGGATACGACTCACCGTTTGCCGGTTTAGGTGACGCTGGAGTGACAGGTCCACGTCGCTTCCCTCTGTGTATTCCCTTTAATGACCCTGTTGCGGGTAACGCCGTAGAGCAAGAGAAACACTTTGCCGCGGTAAACGCCACGCAACTTCCCGTTCATTTCATCTGGGGCGACTCAGATGCGGTCTTCACATTGGACTGGGGAAAGAAATGGCATTCGCTGATTCCTCACGCCACTCTCGATGTGATGGAAGGTGCTGCACACTTTTTGCAAGACTCACACGGCCCAGAAATCGTTCAGGCCTTTCTCTCGCGTCTTGCGTAACACGAGAACCGTTTAGATATGAACAACCGCAGCCCACAAGAACTTCTCGGCGGAAACGTTGAGTGGTCTGGTAATTGGACCATTGGTGGATGTGAGTTCTACGGGGAGATAATGGATACGTCCACCTTCGGCGTGTGGTTAACCACCGAGCCAATCTCTCCCGAGCAGTATGCAGAACTTCAAGCGCCCGATGGTTTCCGTAAGTCTGGTTGCGGACGCAGCCAACACGACGCCGCGTTCTTTCGGCGTCCGCCAAACGCAGATGTTGATGGACCCGTTGAAACAATTCGCGTTGGCAATTACACATTTGCTCTTGTTGCGCGGCCAGGTGTGCCCGAAACTGGTTTTGATGGCGTGATGGTGCTGCCTGTCTATAAAAGCCACCGCTTGCTGTTTCGCGCGGGCCGCACACTGGAAATCATCAACACCAACGACGACTTTCCTGGTGGTACATCACTCGTTCCACAGGTAACAGAATCACATCTGAAGAAACGCCGAACTGAAAGCACCCCTCGCGCAATGCCGCCGGGGTGGACATCTCACTTCATTACATTGACTGAAGATTTGGTGATTGATCTGCCGAGTCCGGCTCGCGTCGCAATTTTCAACAACGGCGACATTTTTCATGGTCCGACGACCATCGAAATTTAGGAAGTTACTTAGTTCCCAACGGACGGAAGAATCCGTCGGGGGCAACAACGTCGTCTCGTGTGAGTTCGTGAACCGAAGACTTTCCTAAACCAAGTAGCGCCGAATCAATTCCGCCACGAAGCAAGTCGAGCACATTCTCTACACCTGCTTGACCGTTTGCAGCCAAGCCCCACAAGTATGCGCGACCAATCATGACAGCACGCGCGCCAAGAGCAAGCGCCTTCACAACGTCGGAACCACGACGCACTCCGCCATCGAGAAGAACTTCAATTTGTGAACCAACGGCATCGGCTACTGCAGGCAATGCTCGAATTGGTGCTGGAGTTCCGTCAAGGTTGTTTCCACCATGGTTCGACACGGACAACGCAGTTGCACCAAGGTCTACAACACGCTTTGCGTCGTCAACGCGACTGACGCCCTTCACCATGAACGGGCCACCCCACTGCTGTCGCAACCATGCAATGTCTTCCCACGAAGGAAGTGGCGTTTGCATCCACTCGTAATACGCACCGAAGAACGTTGGTGCTTTTTCTCCTGGCTTTGCCATGTTGGGTGCTGAAAGGTCGGGAATTCGACCAGTCTTTGCAAAGGTCCACAACCAGCCCGGCTTCTGCAGAACTTCGGGAGCAAGTTTTACTGCTGCCTTAATGTCGATCTTTTCTGGAATCCATGGGCTGCCCCAGTCGCGGCCGTTCGAGAATGACCAGTCAAGAGTGACAATAAGACCCTTAGCGCCGGCGGCACGAGCACGTTCCATGCGTTGCACAAGCGTGTCTTTATCGCCACACCAATACATCTGAAAGAACGTCTTGTCGTTTACTGCTGCTACTTCTTCAACTGACTTTGATGCAAACGAACTGAGGCCCATGGGAATACCGCGGTTTTGTGCAGCGCGCGCAATGGCAACTTCACCTTGTGGATGTACTGCTTGCACACCTGTGGGCGAAATAAGAACGGGCATTGAAATGTCTTGACCCATGACAGACGTTGCCATCTCGCGCTGGTTTGACAAACCTGCAACATGCGGAGCGAACCCCAACTGATCAAACGAGGCCAAGTTGTCGGCTGTTGACAAACCCTTCTCTGAACCAGCGATAAGGGCACCGTACACGGACTTTGGCAAGCGAGCTTTGGCGCGGCGTTGCGCTTCTGCGACTGTTTCGAACCATGCGTTGGCCATGTTTATTTCCTTACACGGAGGGGGACGGCAAATTGTACCGATGCCCCCTACGGACACGCTCACTCACACATCAGAAAGCAAGAGTGACAAGAGTTCTGATGGCGAACTCAGCACCACATCGGCCCCCGCCCCACTGAGTTCTGCGTGGTCGCCGAAACCCCACAGCACACCTGCCGACCGCGTTCCCACCTGCACGCCCGCCTCTATGTCGTGGTGGCGATCACCAATCATCCAACACGTCGATAGTTCGGGTAGTGAACCGTGCTCGCGTTGGACATCGTCCAATGCTTGGCGCAACAACACCGATTTATGAACGGGAGCATCGTCGGCAGGGCCAACGACGGTCACCATGTGATGATCCATTCGTGTTGCTTTCACTGCAATATCTGCCTGAGTTTGCGGCTTCGCTGTCACTACAGAGAGATGCCAATGTTTTGCGAGTTCGTCAACGACATCGCGCATTCCTTCAATGACCGGCGTGTGTGGCAAGTGATGTGCCTTATAAATGCGTCGATACTCGTAAATGAATTCATTGGTTCGTGATTCGTCTATCCCGCGGGCACGCAGTAGTTCAGGCATGGTGGTCTGAAACGGTGGCCCAATAATTCGCGTGACTTCTGCCGGGGTGAGTGGACCCGCCCCCACGGCCGCAAACATGTCGTTCACCGACTGGGTAATTCCGGCGCCGGAGTCGGCGATGGTGCCGTCCAGGTCGAAAAATAGGTACCCGCGCTTGGCCACCTCGCCACCCTAGGTCCCCATCCATGGCCATCCTGAGGTTCTATTTTGGTAATCGTTCTCATTCTCAGTATGGTGTTGGCATGACATCTCGTTTGCTTGCCAACGCCCTGTTACTCACACTGCCTGCTCTTGCGGCATGTGGGGGTTCATCGTCCACATCTTCGAATGATGCATTGCAGGTATCGCCGTCTACAGACAATGCATTGCAGATATCGGCCGCTCTCTACCCCATTGCTGAAATTGTGCAACGTGTTGGTGGAGACACAGTTGAAGTGGTCAACCTCACTCCTCCCGGCACCGATGCACACGACGTTGAACTCACAGCAAAGCAAGTGCAGAAACTTGAAGAATCGGATGCAGTGTTTTATTTCGGCGACAACTTTCAGCCAGGAACGCAGAAAGCAATCACCGCGCTCACCGATATGACATCAGTAGACCTTTTTGATTCGGTAGAACTACTCGATGCGGCCATTGGCGAGTCCGCCGTTGAAGATGAGCATTCCGAAGATGATCACGCCAACGAAAAACCAGCCGACGACGAGCACAACCACGGTGAGCATGACCACGGTGAGCACGACCCGCACGTGTGGCTAGACCCCGCAAACATGATTGCCATGACCAAAACCGTTGTCTCAACATTGTCAAAACTGCAGCCAGAATCAGCAACTACGTTTGCAAATAACGGCGACTCCTATATTGCTGAACTCACGGCGATTGGCGAACTATTGGATGCAGAGATTGGTATCCCCAATGGAAAGACTGCTACCCGCTGTGAAGAGAAAAACCTCTACACCGCGCACCAAGGCTTCACATACCTTGCCCATCGCGCAGGGCTCACCCTTGTTCCCATTGGTGGTATCAACCCCGATGAACAAGTATCTGCGCAGTATCTTGAGTCACTAGCAACAGATTTGAAAGGGAAAGACGTGACCATCTTTTACGAATCCCTCATTACTTCATCTGCTGCCGAAGCCCTTGCAGATTCACTGAACGTCAATACCGATGTCTTGAATGGCGTTGAAGGTCTCTCTAACGAAGACATTGCCAATGGCATTACCTACATCTCTGCGCAACGAGACAACATTCAACGAATCGCAAAAGCGTTGCGCTGTTCATGACCGATACTGGAGGCGTCCTTCAAGCTGTCGACGTAGCAGTGTCCTACGGCGACACACGGGCGCTTCTGTATTCGTCTTTTTCTATTGCCGCGGGTGAACTTGTGGCGGTCGTTGGTCCAAACGGCGCTGGTAAGTCCACGTTGTTCAAGGCATTGGCCGGTTTCGTTGACCACGAAGGCGATGTAGTGGTTCACGGCGAACATTGCCACCACCTTGAACGCAAAGCCATTGCGTACATTCCGCAACAATCAGACCTCGACCTTCGCTTTCCCATCACTGTCAGCGAAGTTGTTATGGCAGGTCGCCGTCGTTTCCACACCGGCCGCATGCGTGCAACACAACACGATCATGCGACTGTCGCATCGTGCCTTGAACAAGTTGATCTAGCAGGCACAGAATTTCGCTCGCTCTCCACGCTCTCCGGCGGGCAAGTACAACGAGTCTTACTGGCACGCGCACTTGCCCAAGAGGCCGATGTTCTTCTTCTTGACGAAGCGCTCTCTGGAGTAGACACTCGACATACCGATGAACTCATCTCGCTGTTCTCCACTTTGTGCGCGCGCGGAACCAGTGTGTTGGTCTCCACCCACGACCTAGGGCTCGTGCGTTCACGTTTCACGCGATGCCTCACCGTGAATGGCCGCGTGCTGGGCGACGGCTCCCCTGCTGTTGAACTCTCTGGGGACAAACTCGAGCGCCTCTTCGGCTCACCGTCTGGAAGCGATGCAGCATGAACTGGCTGCTTGACCCGTTTCAGTCGGACTTCTCCCAGCGAGCAGGTCTTATTTGCATCATGGTGGGTGTTCTTGCGCCCGTTGTCGGCACATGGGTGTCGCTGCGACGACTCGCTTATCTGGGCGATGCAATGTCTCACAGTGTTCTGGGTGGAGTTGCTCTTGGGTTTGCATGGTTCGGTACCAATGCGGTGTTGCCTGGTGCACTCGTGGCCGGCGTCTTCATGGCCCTCACCATTCACTACCTGTCGCAGAACCGCCGGTTGTCAAACGACTCTGTCATCGCAGTCGTCGGGAGCGGAATGTTCGCATTTGGCGTCATCGCACTGAACTCCATCGACAGCACCGTGTCCGTTTCCCATTTTCTCTTCGGTCAATTACTCACTGTCACCACAACAGACCTTTACATCACGCTTGTGCTTACGGTTCTTGCGCTTGCGTTTGTGTGGTGGCGCTTCCCCGACCTCACTTTCTCCACCTTCGACCGCGATCATGCAACACAAATTGGTATTCGTGTTCAACGCCTCGATGCAGCAATGCTCGTACTGTTGGCGGTCTGCGTGGTGGTGTGCTTAAACACCGTCGGTATTGCGCTCACGGTGTCGCTTCTCATCACGCCAACAGCTACGTCGCGGTTGTTCTTCAACAATGTGGTGTCAATTACACGTGGCGCAATAGCTTTCGGACTTGTTGAAGTTCTTGGGGGCTTTGTTGCCGCATACCATCTCAACCTTCCGCCAGGCCCCACCATCACATTGGGAGCCACACTGACATTCATCGTGTTGTATGCACTTCGTTTCGCTCGCAGCGAACGCACATATGTTCACCACACACACGAACATCACGATCATTCTCACTAGTACCGAAGGCATACCTTTCAACAGGTACGTGACTACCTCCACGTTCTGTAAGCCTTCACAAAATTTGTGAACGGCGATACGTTCACATCATGACAACGAATGCATCAGGTAAGCGTCGGATTTTGGTGGGCATTGACGGTTCACCCAATAGTGCGAAAGCAGTGGACTGGGCAATTTCTTTTGCGCATTCGGGTGACACTGTCATTCTTCTTTCTGCGTGGAGCCCCATTGTGGTTCCGGCAGAAATGGCCACCACCTACACCTTTGACGACACTGGGGCGCGCAATCTTCTCGAAGAGGAAGCCAAGCGCGTTGCACAAGCGGCAGCAAATCGAGGCGTATCGCTTGCTCGACACTTCGAGAACAATGACCCACGCAATGCCTTGTTGTCCACGTCATGCGACATGATTGTTGTTGGCGCCCGAGGCCATGGTGGTGTTATGGGTCTACTGCTCGGCTCCGTTGCCGACTATGTGTCACGGCATGCAAAAGTGCCTGTGGTCATTGTTCCCGCTGGCGAGTAAGTACCGTGAGGTCATGAACCTCGACCCCATGGCAGAGACCGGCATTGATCTCACCACGCTTCTTCTGTGCGATTACGCCAATATTCGCGAAGGAATGATCAACATCGTTAGTGGTGGCATTACTCGTATTGGAAGCTCGGTTGGTTTCCCCACCGCTATAGATGCTCATCTCGCAATGTCTGTCTATGTGCACCCGCATCGAGTGGCAGAGACCCACACAGGTCGCATCGTGCTGCGTTTCCCCGACACTGTGGAAGAGATTGCACGCATCGAGTTTCAGTTTCATGGCGATGCCGATCTTCACCCAGGTGAGGGCTTGAACTTTCACTTTGCTCTCCCCCTTCAAGGAATTGCCGCGCCACACGCTGGGCAAATAGATGTTTCCGTCACCGTCAATGAATCCCCCATTGGGCTTTTGAGTTTCTGGATGGTGGATGCATCTGAGTGATGCGGCATTTACGCCTACAGTGCGCGTATGGAAAGTCTGGCTTTAGCGGCAGCCATCATTGTCTTCAGCATCATTGTTCTCGGAGTGGTTGCTACCTTCACCGTCATCCGCACACCGAAAAGTGCACTAGGTCGCATGGTTACGCTCATCCTGAACACCATTGGAATTGCCGCAGGTGCATGGTTGGCTGCACTCGATATTGGTATGGGCGCACGCGTTATTGGCGCAGCAGTAGCTGTCACTAATGCAACAAGCCTCGTTCGTATCTTGCGCTCTCGCGCCGTGTAACTAGCGAGTGCGACGACGTCGGAAACTGTTACGAGTGAAGTAACCGCTTAGTGATCTAAGTGTTTGTAACGCTCAATAGCGTCGACAATTTCTTTCTCGGCTGCCGAGCGACCTTCCCAACCTTTGACGGTGGTGTCTTTGTTGGGCTCAAGAAGTTTGTACACCTCAAAGAAGTTGCCCACTTCATCGAGGAGATGTTCTGGCAAGTCATCAATGTCTGCGTATTGGCTAAATCGCGGATCATGAGACGAAACGCACAACACCTTTGCATCAGGGCCTTTTTCGTCGGCCATCCAGAACACCGCTACTGGACGAACCCACACGTGGCAGCCAGGGAATGTTGGCTGACTTAACCACACCAGTGCGTCGAGTGGATCACCATCTTCGCCGTGAGTTCCGGGAAAGAAGCCGTAGTCAAGCGGATACTGCGTGGCAGTGAACAGAGTTCGGTCGAGCCAGATTGCTCCGGTCTCGTGATCCATCTCGTACTTATTGCGAGACCCCTGAGGGATCTCCACCACCATCTCTACTTCCATTGAGTCAGTCTATGGCGGGTGAGTTCTGAAGCCCCATGGCTCCGTTCAACATTGAACGCATTAGCGATGCGAACTGTTCGTCTGTGACGCCGCCGCCACCCTCTTCAAGAAGATCATTAAGAACAAATCCGAATCCGTAGCTTTGCAGCAACATTGAAAGTGCAGCAGTGGACATGGTGGGCTCTGCATGTGTAATTCGACGCACAGCGTTGTCCACAAATGCGGTAAGGCGATCGTGCAAAATGTTCTGCACCAAGCTAAGGCGAGCACGCAACGTGGGAATTTCCATTGATGCCGCAAGAATTTGCATGCGTTGCCAACGCCGTGGACGACGGAAGTCTTGTTGCGGTAACGCAAGCACTGCTAACAAATCGTCGACTGTAGGTGATTCCAACGCATTGAAGTAGGCCTCGGATGCATCGAGTTGTTCCAACACATACTCTTCAAACATTTCGCCAAGCACTTCAGCCAAGAGGCCGTCGCGATCGACGAAGTATTTGTAAATAAGCGGCACAGAAACTTTTGCGTTCTGCGCAACGTCTTGAACTCGAAGACCCAAGATTCCTTTGGTCTCTACTTCTGCACGGGCTGCAGCGATGATTCGCTCACGTGATGATGGGGTGTGATGTGGCTCCACGAGGGGTGACCCTATCGCTTGCCTCGAGCCTTTTTCGGTCGGGCAAGTAGCTCCAAGGCAACTTCCAACGTGACCGTTGTGGGGTCGGTTTCGGCAGGGACCGGACGCGTATCGCCGGCTCTTTCTACATAGATGCCGTATCGGCCACGCTTCACAAACACTTCGTCACCCGACACCGGGTCAACCCCAAGACTGCGGGGAAAGGTCAGTAGCGGCTGAATGTCGGCCAGCGAGACCGTGGCTATGTCGGTGTCTGCAGGTAGCGACACACTGCGTGAACCCACCGTGGCATACGGACCATACGGCCCCACTTTCACCGAGACTTCTTCGCCGTTGTGCTCTCCCACAATGCGTGCTTCTGTTGGTGTGTTGAGCAACGTCAACGCAAACTCAACAGTGAGTTGCGACAACTCGGTGTTGTCGGGAACGGCCACATTGCGAGAACCACACTTGATATACGGGGACCCACTTGTTCGTGATGGACGCGAGCGAGTTCCGCGAACAGATTTCTTTCCCGCAAACGAGCGGCCTGGCTTCAGCACGATGGGGTCGCCCGTTTCTGGGTGGACACCAATGACAAGTACGTCGTGATCGGCAGGTTTATACGACTTCTCTACGTCGTCAATAACAGAGACCAACCCAGGCCAATGACCATCGCCGCGTGAATAGAACTTTGACAACATGTCCACCAACGTTGCCGTACCTTCGACAATTGAGTCGAGCTCCTCTTCCATCTCACGGGTGAAGGTGTAGTCGATAAGCGATGGAAAACACTCTGCAAGGAACTGCTGCACCGCAACACCCGTGAGTGTGGGAATAAGCGCTTGGTCGCCGCGCTTTGACCACACGTATTCGTCGCGCAGTGACTGAATGATGGGGGCATATGTTGATGGACGACCAATTTCTTGTGCCTCAAGTGCTCGGATGAGAGAAGCTTCTGTGTATCGAGCAGGTGGACGAGTGACATGTTCTTTCACTTCTACTGCCGACACCGCATAGACGTCGCCCACGGTGAATTCAGCGAGCGGTGTTGGTTCTTCGTCTTCGGGAGTTGAGTACAAACGCCGATGTCCGGGCTCGACAATTGTGGTGCCCGATGCCGTCAGCACGCACCAGTGCTCTGGGTGCGTGGTGTTTGCGTGCAACGTAACGGTGACAGTTGTGCCCGTGGTGTTCACCATTTGCGATGCCACAGTTCGCCGCCACACCATGTCGTATACCGCTGCTTGCTGCGCAGACAGACCCTTCGGATGTCGCAACGACAGATTGGAAGGCCGAATGGCTTCGTGAGCTTCTTGCGCCGACTTGCGCTTCGGAAAATACAAACGTGGTTTGTCGGGAACACACGTCGCACCAAACATTTCGATGGCTTGCTGTCGTGCGGCAGCCATGGCAACTCCGGACAAAGCGGGGCTGTCTGTTCGCGGATACGAGATAAGGCCTTTCTCGTGCAACTGGTTCATCACCACCTGTGCTAGTGACGCCCCAATCTTTAAGCGGCTGTAGATGTCTTGCAGCAGATCACTTGTTGTGTACGGACGACGCGGCTTCCGTGAATACGCCTCAGTCTTCGAATTGGCAACGGTGAGAGAAGTTTCCTGAAGTGCTGCTGCAAGTTGTTGCGCATCTGGCAGTAACAGCAACTGTGCGGGCGGGGCAACAGAGCCAGCATCGTCAATATCGTCGGACTTCGCCACAGGAACAGTGTCAATTGTGCGCAACGTCGCAACGACTTGTGCATCAATCGCAAGTGTGGCTTCAATTCCGCAATAGGTCGTTTCTACAAATGCAAGGCGTTCCTTCTCGCGTTCTACCACCATTCGCAGTGCGGGACTTTGCACACGACCTGCACCCAGATTTCCTCGCACCTTGCTCCATAACACCGGCGACACACTGAACCCGTACAAGTAGTCGAGATAGCGACGAGTACGTGCGGCCTCTACCAAGGTTGGGCGAATTTGCTTGCGATCGTCCAAAGCGGCCAGAACCTCAATTCGAGTGATGGAGTTGAACACAATGCGCGACACCGGGACTGTGGGCTGCAAGAACTCCACCAGCAAGAACGCGATCATTTCTCCTTCGCGGTCACCGTCGGTGGCCAGAATGAGTTCGCTTGCCGTAGCCAGCTCGTCACGAAGCATGTCGATAATTTCTTGCCCCTTCTTTGAAAGAACATAGGTGGCAGTGAAATTCTTGGCCGTGTCTATGGAACCGCGCTTTGCGGGAATGTCTGCGAAGTGGCCGTACGACGCCTTAACAGTGAAGCCATCTCCCAGAATTTTCGAGATTGTGCTCACTTTGTTGGGGGACTCGACAATGACGAGAGGGCGGGACGAGGAAGTGTTGCGTTTATTCATGGCGGCAGTTCTTAAACCATGCCTGTTGCAAAGTGGGTGGGTCTACCCCACGAAAAGCCTTGTCCTGCAAGGAAAAAAGAAAAACTTGACAAGCCGGGCGCACGCGCGCGTGATGCGCGCACGCGAGGGAACGGCTACGACACAACAATTTTTGCGGTCTTTAAGGTTCGTATTCCTCGCTTGGGAATAAGCGTGACCAGCACCGAACAGGTGCCCTTTCGGATTCCTTTTACCTTTGTTCCTACAAACGTGCAGTAGCGCGACCCGCGCACAATGGTGAATCGCATTGAGCCTTGTGATGTTTTGGGAATGGTGAGCGAAACATGAGCGGCAATTGCGCGCGCAGTTATGAATCTGTTGCGCTTCACACGCAAGTTGCGAGCGGCAAGTGACGTGAATTGCTGATTTGACGCTGTAGTTGTGGGCGGTACCACTGTGGTGGTAGTCGTCGTGCTTGATGTGGACGTTGTACTTGACGTTGACAAACTTGTAGACGATGTTGACGTACTTGTGGTGGTGGTTGTTGTGGGCGACACAGTCAGCAACGACACGGTGGCAGCAGACGTGTAACGCGTTATTGGCGACTCGCCTTGTTGGCCAACGGTGGTCTCACCCCAACACTTCACTGCACCAGCGTCGGTCACTGCGCATGCGTGCTTTGTTCCTACGGCAACATCAACAATGTTTGCGCTGAGGCCACTGACAGCCATCGCAGTGTGACGTGGCGATGTAGTTGTGGTGTCACCAAGTTGGCCGTTGTTGTTCAGCCCAAAACATTCCACTGTGTTCGTTACCAACACCACGCAGGTAAACCCCGTACCCGCATGCACAGAACGAGCGTTGGCAGACAACGACACTGCAGACGGTGGAAACCCTTCGGGAGTTGTGCTGGAATCAACGCCCAATTGGCCGTAGTTATTTCGACCAAAACACCACGCCAGTGCGCCCACAACTGCACATGTGTGATCTGAACCAGCAGACACATCTGCTGACACACCCGATGCCAACGCAGAAAGACGTTGCGGAGTTAACACATCGGATGACCCGTTTGTACCAAGACGACCGTGGTTGAATGCTCCCCAACACCACGTGTCACCGCTAGTGCTTGTTGCACATGTATGCAGTGCACCCACATCTAACGCAGCCACAGTGAATTGCGACGGGATAGACGTCACTGCCGACGGTGTTGGCTGCGCCAACGTACTTGTTGCTGCGTTGCCAAGCTGCCCGCGATTGTTACGACCCCAGCAGGACACCGCGTTATTAACAAGGACGGCACACGTTGAATTTCCACCGGCAGCAACAAGTGTTGCGGTGTCACCCAGAGTTACTTGCACGGGATTCGGTTGATTGCTCAAACTTGCATCTCCGACTTGCCCATATCCGTTTTCACCCCAACACCAGACTGTTCCGTCGTTCGCCAACACACAAACGTGCCTGTTCCCCGATGCAATGCGTCGCGCCACGCGACCACCTGGCAATGTGGCTGCTTGCACCGGAGACAGCGCATAACCATCGGGAATGCTGGCGTGCGCGCTAGACCCCAATTGGCCGTACGTGTTGTCGCCCCAACACCACACCACATCGTTGCTTGCAATGGCACACGTGTGTGCATCTCCGGCCGCTATGCGCCCCACTGCTGGCAGTGATGACACAGAGACAGCGCTCACTCGCGCAGCGAACGGAAGTCCAAGTAGTGCAAGCACGACAACAAGCACACTCCAACGAGTTCGTGCTGTTGTCCCCCCGGATACACCCACGGGGAAAGTGTAGAACGACTACTGAGAGTTGCCAGTCGCCTCGGCTGCTTCGGCCTCGGCAATTTCACGACGTACTTCGTCCATGTCTAACCCTTCGGCCGATGTGATGATCTGCTCAAGCGTGTGTTCGGGCAGTGCACCCGCCTGGTTAAACAACAAGACGCCGTCGCGGAAAATCATGATGGTGGGAATAGAACGAATCTGCAGTGCTGCAGCCAAGCCTTGTTCGGCTTCGGTGTCTACTTTGCCGTAACGAACACTGGGGTGGGCTTCTGATGACTTTTCAAACACGGGTGCAAACATTTTGCACGGACCGCACCAGTCGGCCCAGAAATCAACAATGGTGATGCCTTCGGCCAGAACGGTCTCTTCGAAGTTCTGTTCTGTGAGTGTGAGAGTTGCCATGGGGAGTCCGTTTCTTTAATTGGTAACGATGGGGAGCGACAGAGATTGAGCCGCTTCTTCAAGCGCCCCAAGGTCAACCACATTTGTGAAGCCTGCATTCCGCATACGGTCAACAGCATCTGCTGAACGATTGCCAGATCGGCAATACACCGAATACGCAGCGTCTTTGTCTAAGACGGCTAAGGCATTGTCAAAATCGCCATTTTGAATGTCCAAGTTGCGGGCGCCTTTTACATGACCTTCAGAAAATTCAGAGGCGGTGCGAACGTCGATGACCTTGTCAGCGGGGACGAGAGCAATATCGATAACAGTGGTATCGGACGATTCTGCGCCACTGTTGCCCGACGAACACGCGGCTACACCAACACTGAGTACCACCGCCAGACCAACTCGTTGAACAACAGATTTCATACCCCTTAGGGTATCTGAAATTGGCGTCACTGCACTGTGACTTTCAGCGTGGTGCTCATCTTTGGGTATGTGCGCCACTTCGCCACAGTCAGTCTGATGGTGCACGTTGTTGTGCGCTTTGGAGCAACGAGTCGACCAGATGAGAAAGAGCACAACCCCGATTCAGTCCATGTCTTTTTCCCTTTCGATGGCGTCGTGAGAATCCATGACAAAGGGGTTCGCGAACTTTTCTTTACGGCGGTTTTCTTCACGGTAAATCCGGGTCGCACGGTAATTGTGGTGGGTAGCGACAACAGTCCGGTGACAGATCGAACTTCTACTGAAAATGTGTAGTTCGTTCCGTTGGTAAGTCCGCCAATGGTGCATGTTGTTTCTGTTGTGACACATCCAGCCGATGGTGGAACAGATGACACCACGTAGACAGATCCGACAACAGGTGCTGGTGTCCACGACATAGTTGCAGACTTATTAAGCGATGCAACTGTTGCGACCGATGGTGCAAGAGGAAGTTGTCCCGCAACAACCGTTGTCTCGGCAACAGGCCCGAATCCGTCTGCGGTTGATCCGATAACTGAAATTATGTATGTGGTTCCGTTCACTAGGCCAGTCACTGTGCACGTTGTTCCGCCAACAACTGTGCACGATGCAGACCCCGGAGTTGCGGTAGCCGTGTAGGTGGCGCCGGCCGAAATGCCGTCCCACGACACCACAGCCCCACCATTTGATGGAACTGCCGCAAGTTGACGCACCTGACTAGGCACAGACGGAACATACAGAAGTCTGTTAGGAGTTTGCGACGTACGACCCGAATTGAAATAGGTAATGGCATTCAGAGTTGCGTTGCCACTTAACCAGTTCCATGCAGCCGTGGATCCGGTAGCGAACGACGTTGGCCCCACTTCCATTAATTGCAGATAACGAGCCAATGCGCCAGCAACAAAGGGAGACGCCATTGATGTACCCGACAAACCGGCATACGTGTTGGTTACTCCATTCAGATATGGGTACGCGGAAGGGATTGCGCCGCCCTGTATTGATGAACCGCCTGGTGCAAACATGTCCACACAGGTGCCGTAGTTACTGAAGGAACTCTCGCCGTCTAACAATGTGGACGAGCCCACAGAGACAGTTCCGAACGTAGACGCTGGCGTAGCGCTACACGCCGATGTTGCACTGTTCCCCGCTGCAGCGGTCACAAGAACGCCCTCGTTCATAAGAGACGTGATTGCGTTGTCTACTTCGGCGACTTGCTCGCCGAAACCAACACTGAGATTTAGAACGGCTTTCGTGCCTGGATTGTGGTTGGCAAGTATCCACGCCAGACCTTCCACAATCATTGTGCGAGTTCCGTTGCCACACGAATCGAGTGCGCGAATAGGAATGACTGTTGCGTTCTTTGCAACACCAACTCCATCTCCTGCCGCAATTGCTGCAACATGTGTTCCGTGCCCGTCGTTGTCGGTACGTCCAACATCTGTGGCATCGGGTAATTGAGGCGCATCGAATGTTGCAGGGTCAACGGCGTGGCTACCGTCATTTGGGCACGCTTGAATTCCGGACTGCGGGTTAGACAGTGCGTTTCGATAACTGTTCAATGCGGTAGCGCTAGAGCGATAACTCCATCCGTTTGCCACGCGAGATCCAAATTCAGGATGATTTCCCGAAACACCAGAATCGAGAACGTAAATGTTGACACCCGTTCCATCGTTGGAAAAATTGTATGAACGAGTGCTGGTCACGGGAGTGCGTTGGTCGATGCGATCGAGTCCCCACGACAACGAACCTGTTGGCCCGGTTGTTTGTGGAGACGATGTCACCAATCGGCGCGCAATAGGTTCTGCCTGAATTACACGTTGTGCTTGCAGTGGCGTTGCGGAAAGTACGGCGACAAGAAGAGCCGTTACCGCGGCAACACCGCCCCACCGCTTCATCACACGCGCACGCCCTGCATGATGGCGGCATTCACCGTGTTCTCCATAAGGCAGGCAACCGTCATAAGACCTGTTCCGCCAGGCATTGGGGTGAGTGCAGAAGCAATTCCAGTAACCGAGACTGGATCAACATCGCCAACTATTCCCGCCTCAGTGCGTGAAATACCAACATCGACAACCACCGCGCCGGGAGAAATATGTTGAGCAGAGATGGAGTGTGCAATTCCGGTGGCAGAAATAACAATGTCTGCACTACGAGTAATCTCGACAAGATTTTCGGTACGCGAATGAGCAAGCGTGACGGTGCAGTCAATTCCTTTGCGCGCAAGCAACACCGACAACGGAAGCCCAACAAGTGTTGACCGACCTATGACAACAGCATGTTTTCCGGCCGTTGGAATGTTGTAGTGCTGAAGGAGTCGCAGTACGCCAAGCGGAGTACAACCAACATGGCCAGGTAACCCCCGCATTAAAAGACCCATGGACTGGCTTGTTAACCCATCGACATCTTTTTCGGCGGGCAACAAGTTCAACACGGCATCCGCGTTGAGATGAGTGGGAAGAGGTAACTGCACCAAGATGCCATGGACATCTGAGTTGTTTGCTAAATCGCGAACACAATCTTCAAGTTGTTCTTGAGTTGTTGACTGTGGCAGTTCTACGTGCACGGACTGGAGACCAAGACTGTTTGCCGTACGGTGCTTGCTAGCCACGTATTTCTGACTTGGCGCGTCGTTACCCACAAGAACTGTTGCCAGCACAATGCGCGGCGATCCGGCAATTTCAAGACGAGCAGACAAGGACGCCAATAACGCATCGCGAGCAGGGCCACCCGCAAGTGAAAGCGTGTTGACACCAGAACTCATGGTGTCATCGTACTTGTGACCCCATTTTCTGTGACTTCAGGAAGTGAAGAATTCCTTAAGACTGAACTGAATCGGGCCGTGCAGGAAGGAATTTCAACGCAAACAATGAGCCCACCAAGGCCATTCCTGCGGTCACTAAACACGCCGTAGAAAAGCCATGCATGAACGAGTCACTAACCGCGTTCAGAACACTTTGTTGTGCTGCAGACGGAGCCTCTTGGGCCACGAAATACGCCGCGCCCACTGAATCTTGAGCGCTCTCAAACACACCCGCAGGAAGTGCTTGTACAAGACCAGGCAACGCCGTGAACTTTTCCACCAATTTGGGTCCGTACATGCTGACGAACACCGAACCCACCACTGCTACTCCAAGTGTTCCGCCTACTTCACGACTGATGTCGTTTACAGCAGAACCAACACCAGCTTTTTCACGTGGAAGTGATCCCATGACGGCGTCAGTAGAGGGAGAAGTGACGAGTGATAGCCCGTTTGCCATAAACACCATTCCGATGACAACGTGCCCCCAATACGACGACCCCGCATCCATGCGCGACGCAATGATGAATCCAATCGCCATGTTCAACAACCCAAGCGCGACTACTCGCTTAGTTCCAAACTTCAACGCTGCACGGGCAGCAAACGGTGCAGTACCGCCGGCCGCCACTGCAAACGGCAAGGTATGAAGACCCGCGCTCAGAGTGTCGTATCCGCGAACAAACTGGAAGTACTGAGTGACCAAAAATGTGAAACCAAAGAGACAGAAAAACGCAATTCCAATGCTTGAAGTGGCCACACTAAAACGTGCGCTCTTGAAGAACGACACTTCAAGAAGGGGCTCCTCTTTTGTCATTTCAATTTTTACAAAAGCGAATAACGCAACGACAGCAAGAACAAAACCTGCATTTGATTTCAGACTTCCCCACCCCCAATGTGGAGATTCAATAACGGTGAACACGAGCGCGGAAACTGCTACGACCGAGAGCACGAACCCCGTCTTGTCAATTTTGTGCGCATTTTCATTTCGCGAATCGGGAATAATGCGTGCACCAATCAACAGCGCAATTGCAACAATGGGAATGTTGATGAGGAACACAGAGCCCCACCAGAAATGTTCCAACAAGAAACCACCGGCTACGGGACCAAACGCAACGGCCATACCCGACACCGCCGACCACAAGCCGATGGCCTTCGCACGCTCGATGGGGTCAATGAACAAGTTGGTAATGATTGCCAGAGTTGCTGGGAAGACAAGTGCTGCGCCAATGCCCATCGCTCCGCGCCAAAAAATAAGTGATCCACTGGTGTTTGCAAACGCCGCCGCACCACTACACGCCGCAAACAGAACGAGGCCCACCTGCAATGTTCGCTTTCGCCCGTATCGGTCGCCAATGCCTCCGCCCGCCAACAACAATCCAGCGAACACCAGCGCATAAGAATCCACAATCCACTGAAGACCAGTGGTTGTTGCGTTGAGTTCGCGTTGCAGGGTGGGGAGCGCCACGTTGACAATGAGGTTGTCAACAACCACAAGAAAAACGCTGACGCTGAGGATGGCCAAGATAAGCCAACGCTGGGCGTAGACACGGTCGGAGGGTGTTGATGCATTCATACTTGACATTGTCTAACAAACCCTCTTGACACTGTCAAGTTCTCTTGTAATATGCAAGGCGTATGGCGCGCCAACGTTCAACTCCTGCTACCCCAGAGGCAAGTGTTGACGTTCAGCGCGCCGTATTAGACGGGGCTCTCGACATCATTGCTACCGAAGGTGCCGAGGCGGTTTCCATGCGAGAAGTGGCCCGACGCGCTGGCGTCAGCCACCAAGCGCCGTACCACTACTTCGGGGACCGCGCCGGAATTTTTGCAGCGATTTCAGAAGAAGGGTTTCGACGATTTACCGAAGAGTTCCGTCGCGCGCTTGAACTTCCAGGAGATGTTGCCGCCAACTGCTTACGTGCATACGTGTCATTTGCGGTAGCACACAAAGGTCATTACCGCGTGATGTTCCGTTCAGACATTTGCGGAATACGAACACACGAACAGACCATGAAAGCTGCCGATGAAGCATTCCTCACTCTTCTGGATCTGGCCGAAGCAATTCACCCACAGAGAGATGCGGCCGATGCAATATCGTTACCCGTCGCTTTGTGGGCACAAGCTCACGGATTGGCAACTCTCTTTATCGATGGCCCACTTCTCGACAAACTTCCTCCCGACACAAATCTCGATGAATTAGTCAACAAAGTTGCACAACTCACCGAGTGGAACACCAAATGAAATCTTCAGCCAATCCATTTCTGTCAGGAAATTTGGCTCCTGTCACCGAAGAAGTCACCGAAACAAACTTGCGTGTCACCGGTACGTTGCCACCACAACTAGATGGTCGCTACGTGCGCAACGGACCAAACCCGTACGGTGCAGTGAACGAAGAGAAGTATCACTGGTTTTCCGGTGACGGAATGGTGCATGGAATTCGTATTCGCGATGGCAAAGCCGAGTGGTACCGCAACCGATGGGTTCGTGAACCAAGACTTGCGCAGAAAATGGGAGTGGAAGCACCACCATCAGATTGGCCCGCAGATCACAACACGTTTTCTGCAAACACAAATGTTGTTCAGCACAATGGAAAAACCTATGCAATTGTTGAAGCAGGGGCTCCACCTATTGAACTGAACTTTGAACTAGACACCGTGCGCATCTCAAACCTTGATGGCACGTTGCCCATGGCATTTTCTGCCCACCCAAAGCGTGATCCACGTACGAACGAACTTCACGTCATGACGTACTGGTGGGGCTGGGGAAATCAAGTGCAATACGTTGTTGTTGGCGCAGATGGTCGTGTCTCGCGCACCGTCGACATTCCACTTCCTGGTGGCCCAATGATTCACGACATCTCCATCACAGAGAAATATGCGCTGGTGTTCGACCTTCCGTGCGTGTTCAACATTGAAGCCGCGGTGAACGGTGCAGGCCTTCCCTACTACTGGGACAACAACTACGAAGCACGCATTGGTTTGTTGCCACGCAACGGAAGTGCACACGACATCTCGTGGGTCACCATTAACTCGTGTTATTTCTTCCACCCCATGAACTCCTACGACCTCCCCGATGGTCGCGTTGTGCTCGACGCAGCACGTCACCCGCGTATGTTCGACCGCGAACGCCGCGGCCCAAGCGAAGGTCCGCCAACACTGGTGCGATGGATTCTCGACCCTGCAACAGGTCGCGCAACAGAAGAAGTTCTCGATGATCGAGCACAAGAATTTCCTCGCATTCACGAAGGACTCATTGGGTTACCCAACCGATACGGCTACGCCGCAGGTATTGCACACGGCTTTTCACAAGACGTTCTGTACAAAGCCGACTTAGAAAAGAAGACATTCACGGCACGCAACGATGCAGCGCAGTTTGGTTACGGCGAACCTGTCTTTGTTCCGCGTTCCGATGCACCCGTCACTCCAGACAACGAAGACGACGGATTTGTCATGGCCTTACGACAGAACTTGGACTCGGGCCTATCCGAGCTAGCTATCTTCGATTCACGTGGTTTCACCGACGATCCGGTGGCGGTGGTGCATCTCCCTGTGCGAGTCCCCAATGGATTCCACGGAAACTGGATGCCCATTAACCAATAACAAAGGGATTTAATTCCCGACCAATCTTGTCGGGAATAGGAAATTTTGCCGTATCCTCAGTCTGAATAACCGTTCCTACAAGGAGAACAACATGACTGTGCGTCTTGGCGATACCGCCCCCGACTTCACTGCTGCCACCACCCAAGGCACCATCAATTTTCACGAATGGCTCGGCGAGTCCTGGGGTGTTCTGTTCAGCCATCCGAAAGATTTCACTCCGGTCTGCACCACCGAACTTGGATATGTGGCACGCATTAAGCCCGAATTCGACAAGCGCAACGTAAAGGTCATCGGTTTGTCTGTTGACCCCGTCGACTCTCATGAAAAGTGGGAAGCCGACATTGCAGAAACACAGGGAACACCTGTGAATTTCCCCATGATTGGCGATGCAGACAAGAACGTGTCGAACTTGTACGACATGATTCACCCAAATGCCAGCGACACCATGACTGTTCGTTCCGTGTTCATCATCGGACCAGACAAAAAGATCAAGTTGAGCATTACGTACCCTGCATCAACAGGCCGCAACTTCGACGAAATTCTTCGCGTTATCGACTCGCTGCAACTCACTGCAAAGTTCAAAGTGGCAACACCTGCTAACTGGACAGACGGCCAAGACGTCATCATCGGTGCAGCAGTGTCTGACGATGAAGCAAAGACACTCTTCCCACAGGGATGGAAGACGGTAAAGCCGTACCTTCGCGTCTTGCCACAACCTAAATAACCTGCATTTCTATTGCCTTTTTGTTCTGTCGGAGTTGGGTCTAAGACCTAACTCCGACAGACTTGTTTTATGACCTCCCCCACCCTTACGGTTGCCGCTTCGGCGAAAAACGCCACGAAAAAATACGGAAAAGACGAAGGCGTGGTGTACGCGCTCAACAATGTGTCCGTCGACTTCTACTCCGGACAATTCACCGCCATCATGGGCCCCAGTGGTTCTGGCAAGTCCACCCTTATGCACTGCATTGCAGGTCTTGATGAACTCACCGAAGGCACCGCTGTTATTGACAACGTTGAACTGTCAACACTCAGCGACAAGAACTTAACTCAGCTTCGTCGCGAGAAGATTGGCTTCATTTTTCAATCTTTCAACTTGGTGCCAACACTGACAGCAGAAGAAAACATTCGCTTGCCGCTCATGTTGGGTAACAACAAGGGTGACGAAGAGTGGATTCAACGAGTCATTTCCACCGTGCACTTAAACGATCGCCTTACACACCGCCCCAGTGAGTTATCAGGCGGACAACAACAACGTGTTGCGGTGGCACGCGCGTTGGCAAGTAAGCCCCGCATCATCCTGGCCGACGAACCAACCGGGAACCTCGACTCCACCACCGGTAGCGAAATTTTGAAGTTCATGCGAATGGCAGTTGATGAATTAGGCCAGACCATCGTGATGGTGACGCATGATCCTGTTGCTGCGGCATACGCCGACCGCATTGTGTTCTTGGCCGACGGCAAAATTGCTGGCGAAATGCTGGAGCCCACTGCAGAAAAAGTCCTCGACCGCATGAAGAGCCTCGGCAACTAATCACATGTTTCGTATTGCATTAAAGAGCATTGTGGGCCGAAAGGCACGTTTGGTGCTCACATCGTTGGCAGTCATTTTGGGCACGGCGTTCTTGTCTGGCACCTCTGTGTTTTCTGCAACTCTCGACCGAACTTTCAACAACTTGTTTGAAGATGTGTTCAAGAACATCGACGGATACGTTCGTTCCACACAAGTAGTAGAAGGCGACTTTGGTCTTATTGAACGTCAACGTATTCCGGCCGATTACGTCGACAAAGTTTTGTCTGTTCCTGGTGTCAGTGACGCTGTTCCCGACATTCAGGCGTTCGCGCGAATTGTTGGAAAAGATGGCAAACCCATTGGCACCGAAGGCGCCGGGCCGCCAACATTCGGCAGCGTTGCGGTGGAATTTAAAGGTGCACTGTGGACAATTGCGGAAGGCAAGTTTCCTAAGGGCCCAACGGAAGTAGCACTTGACGAAGCGTCTGCGGAAAAGGCCGGATACGTTCTGGGCGACAAGGTGAAGGTTGTTGCACAATCTGGTAGTCGCACCTTCACCTTGGTGGGCATCGCGTCGTATGGAGATGTTCGCTCACCAGGTGGAGCAACGTTTGCTCTGTTCGATGTACCTACTGCTGCGGAATTTCTTGGCAAGCCTGGTTTTGTAGATGCCATCTTGGTGGTCGGCGACGGTTCACGTTCCGATGATGCATTGGCAAAAGACATTGACGCCATCTTCGAACCCAGTCAGAAAGTAGAAACACTGACTGGTGCCGAAATTACAAAAGAAACGCAAGACGACATTGGTCAGGCTCTGTCATTCTTCAGCATCTTTCTCACCATCTTCAGCGTTATTGCTTTAGGTGTGGGAAGTTTCGTTATCTACAACGTGTTTTCCATTAGTGCTGCTCAAAGACAAAAAGAAAATGCACTTCTTCGTGCACTTGGTGCAAACAGAGCACAAATCACTCGGTCCATGCTGATTGAGTCAATAGTCGTCGGATTGTTTGGTTCGTTGCTTGGATTTGTGGGCGGCATTGGAATTTCCAAGTTGCTCTCTGTTGCGCTACCTGCGCTTGGCTTTGACTTGCCAAGTGGTGGACTTGTTATTTCTGCATCAATTCTCATCAACACGGTGATTGTTGGCTTGGTAGTAACAGTTTTGTCTGCAGTGCTTCCCGCTCGACGTGCTGGCAAAGTTCCACCTCTTGCCGCCATGCGCGCAACAGCCATCGAAACTGCAGGTCCGGGCCGCGTTCGCTTGTTCTGGGGGCTCGGCTCCATGCTTGTTGGGCTTGGAATTATTGGTGCCGTCATTGGTGGAAGCTCCAACAATCTTCTCGGCTTTGGTGTGCTCTTTGTCTTTATCGGAACAATCGTCATTGGGCCATCAATTGCTCGACCTGTTGCACTGTTCTTGGGACGACCCGCAGAAACCTTGCGCGGTGTCACGGGCCAAATGGCTCGCCAGAACGCCGCACGTAATCCGAAGAGAACGTCGCGCACTTCTGCACCAGTACTTATTGGAGTTGCCTTGGTGACTGCTGTATCGGCTCTTGCTGCCAGCATCAACGGCCAAATTGCAGACATCTTCACAGAACAGTTCAAGGGTGACTACGCCGTCAATAGCAACGCACAGGGCTTTGGCGGCCTCAGCCCCGACCTTGCAACAACACTGTCCAGCATTGACGGAGTTAATGATGCTTCGGGTATCGGAACTGTCCTGACAAAAATCAACGACAAGGGCCGAACACTTATTGTGATCACGCCATCCTCCATTGGTGGCAACTACGACATTGGCCTCGTTAATGCCGACTATTCCGTGCTGGACAAAGACGGAATTCTCATCTCTGAATCGTTGGCCGAGCGTGACAACTTGAAAATTGGCTCCGTCATCCCTGTCACATTTGGAGACGGTGTTACTCGAGACCTCACTGTGCGCGCGTTGTATGTTCACAACGATCTTGCCGGAGACCGTGTCATAAGCCGAGAGACTTTTGCCAATACAACAGTGTCTAGTTTTGACTTCTCCATCTATGTCACGTTGGAAAAAGGTGCCGACAATGAAAAAGTTCGCGCCGAGCTTCAGAAGGCTGTAGATGAATACGGTCAAGGAAAACTCTTGTCACGTGACGAGTACATTGATGAACAAGCGGGTCAAGTGAACCAACTTCTCGGACTCATCTATGGCCTGTTGGCGCTGTCTGTCATCATCGCAATTGTCGGAATCATCATCACCTTGCTGTTGTCCGTCTTTGAACGTCAGCGAGAAATCGGACTATTGCGTGCAGTAGGTATGACGCGTTCACAAGTTCGCACCACAGTGCGCTGGGAAAGCGTCATCACGTCATTACTTGGTGCAGTTGTGGGAATTCTTCTTGGACTTGGACTGGGTTGGGTCATTGTGTTCGCTCTTCGCGATCAAGGCCTCACGTCATTCCAGATTCCCGTCGGTTCCACCGTGTTCATCATGGTGATGTCATTCGTTGTTGGTGTGTTAGCCGCGGTGTACCCAGCATGGCGTGCAACCAAAGTCGACATGCTCGATGCGTTAAACACCAACTGACATGAAAACTCCACACGACATCACTCCAGAGATGTTGGAGTTCTTGCGCGAGTATCACCTGGCATCACTCACCACCATGCGAGCCGACGGCTCACCACATGTAGTTCCCGTTGGTTTTTCCTACGACCACGAAGCACAAACGGTTCGAGTTATCACGTTCGCATCTTCACTGAAGTACAAGAACGCGCTTCGCGGCGGTCGAGCAGTTGTCAGCCAAGTGGATGGCGGACGATGGCTGACCTTAGAAGGCACTGTGAGTGGTACAGCAGATCCCGCACGCGTTGCTGCCGCTGTTGCGGGTTACGCGGCGCGTTATCGCCAGCCAGGCGAACGAGAAGACCGCGTCGCAATTGAAATTGCTGTAGACCGAATACTGGGCAGGGCGTAAAGAAGCTCTACGAGGCTGTACGCGACCGCAAGATGTCGCTAACAAACTGTGAACCGGCGGGATGCGGGTCGATTGTGCGAGCAATGGGATCACTGTCGTCGCGTTCGGGGTATGGCTCACATCCCACTTGGCACCCTGGGCACCAATACAAGAGTCGGGCCATTTCGCCCATTTTTGTTAACCGAATGACATCGCCACAACGTACGCATTTTTGACCATTACGTCCGTACACGGCAAGACCTCCCGGCACATCGGGAGCAGTAACGCGTACAGGAGAATTCAAATTTGCACGCAGTTGTGTTGCTGCGGTGAGAACTAGATCGAGGCAGGTTGATTGGGGAACATTTGACACTTTTGCCCACGGATGAATTCCGCATGCCCACAACACTTCGCACCGGAAAACGTTTCCTACTCCACTCATCACTCGCTGGTCGAGAATCGCATCGCCAATTGTTGCGTCGGGATTGTCGTAATGAAACAAGCGCGCAGCACATTCGTGAAGGTCGGCGTTTTCGTTACACAGATCTGGACCCAAACGACCAGCTCGTGGATGTCGAGTTTGATCGAACTCGCGATATGTCTCTACAACGGGCGCGTTGAAACACACTGCCACCCATTCGTCCGTTTCAATAATGACACGAGCTTGGTGACGACGCTTCCGCCATTTTTCTCCGGGGTGATACAAGTGCCACGAACCAGTCATTCGCATATGCGTATGCAAAATGATTCCATCGTCAAACACGATTTCAAGATGCTTTCCGTGGCTCTCAACGCGCTCCACTGCTGCTCCACGACGAGGAGCCGGACCAGTTAATCGTTGGGCTTCAAATTTGGAGACAGTTCGACCTACTAACGCTGTTCGCAACGCTGCGGCTGCGCGATAGATGGTGTCTCCCTCGGGCACGCCTTAAGAGTAGTTCAGGGCAGTTGACCAACAGACGCAAGAGCCAATCGAATTAACCGGTCGTGCCCACTTGTCATTTCACGAATGACATCTGTACTGACTGCTTGTTCCGGAGTGAACCATGCAAGGTCGAGGGCTTGTTGGGTGGGATGACACTCGCCAGTGACGGGGACCACAAACGCAAGGCTGACGGCATGGTGACGCGGATCATAAAAACCAGACACCGACGGATCTTGAAAATATTCCACCACAGTGAACGGTGATGGCTCTGGTGGTATGCGCGGGAAGGCCATTGGGCCTAAATCCTTCTCTAAATGACGCATGAGAGCGTCTCTAATGCGTTCATTCAGCAGAACTCGACCCGACACCACCATGCGACTGATAGTGCCATCTGCGGCCTGTCGTAACAGCATGCCAACGTGGGTGACAGTGCCGTCATGGTCGGTGCGCACGGGAACAGCGTCGACATACACCAGGGGTACCTGGTTACGTACCGCCTGGATGTCTTCTGGGTTCAGCCAGGCGTGCTGAGTGTCGGTTTGCTCGCTCATTCCCGCCGAGATTACTACGGGATTTTCACCACTCTGTTGATACGTATTTCGTTTCGAGGAAGGCCAGCAACCCTTCGTGGGCACCCTCGCGACCAAGGCCCGATGCTTTTACGCCCCCGAATGGAGCGGCTGGGTCTGACACCAATCCGCGGTTCAAACCCACCATGCCGGTTTCTAATGCGTTGGCGATTCTCATGCCGCGCCCAACATTGCGTGTGTAGATGTACGAAACAAGGCCGTGTTCAACATTGTTGAACAAAGGAAGTGAGTCTTCTATTGAATCGATTCGCACTATGGGAGCTACGGGACCAAAGACTTCTTCATTCAAGATGGGATTAGTGGACGAGACATTGGTTAGAACAGTGGCGTCGACACCGTGCATTGGAGCCGGCGTTATTCCTCCACCACATTCAATAGTTGCTCCTGCATCCACTGACGCTGCAATGAGGTGCGCCACACGAATTTGCTGAGCGTTGCTCACTAATGGCCCAAGTGTGACCCCATCTGCCAGACCATTACCAACGACGAGTGCAGACATTCGAGCAGTGAATTTCTGTACAAACTCATCGTGTACTGCGGAGTGAACAAAGAATCTATTGGCAGCAGTACACGCCGCTCCCCCATTGCGCATCTTCGCGATCATGGCACCGTCCACTGCGGCATCAATATCTGCATCGTCGCACACGATGAACGGAGCGTTTCCCCCAAGTTCCATTGAACAGTTCACAACGCGCTCTGCCGCCTGCGACAACAACAATGAACCCACACGAGTACTTCCGGTGAATGACAATTTGCGCACAACACCCAACGACAACAACGCATGAACTGCTTCACCAGGTGGGTCGGGCGTGAGTACCTGAAGCACGTCTTTTGGAACTCCACAGCGATACAAAATGTCTGCAATTGCATATGCGGTAAGCGGAGTTTCACTCGCAGGTTTCAGCAAAACTGTGCAACCTGCTGCCAAGGCAGGACCTATCTTTCGAGTAGCCATTGCTGCTGGAAAATTCCACGGCGTAATGCACAGGGCAACCCCAACTGGTTGACGAGTAATTGCAAACCAGTGAGACCCATTCGGCGCTTGGCGCAAGTCACCATCGACGCGAACTGCTTCTTCGCTGAACCAACGAAAAAACTCTGCTGCATACAGCACTTCTGCTTTTGCGTCGGACAGCACTTTTCCGTTTTCACGCACAATAAGTTCGGCCAATTGCTCTTGCTCAGCCAGCATCGTTTCATATGCGCGTCGCAACATCTCCCCGCGTTCACGGCCTGTGCGCTGGCGCCACGGTATGAACGCTTCAGATGCTGTTACTGCGGCACCCAGACAGTGCGCCGTGGTGTGCAATGGAACTTCACCCACCTTTTCACCAGTCGCAGGGTTTAACACTTCAATTGTCGCCATCACACCATTCTGCCCGACAACGCAGAACGACCCGGTGCGAATGCACCGGGTCGTTCCGTAATGGGGATGGAGAGAATCAGCCTGCGCTGATCTTTGCTACCTGAGCAATTGCCTTTGTCAAAATGGCTCCCTGAAGCGCGGTGTACCCGGCTCCGGCAGCATTCTTTGGCGCACATTGATTCAAGAAGAAGGTGAAGTAGCTCTTCACCGATGTGTTGTCGGCGCTGACGGTCTTCGATGCAAGTCCGTAAGAGATTGCGTTAATGGGATACGCATCTGCTGCGGTGTTAGCGAAGTTCTGGGTAACAAGTCCCGTGTCTGCCACTTCTGCGGCCTCGAACCAGATTGCCGAGCTCACTGGAGATGGCTGAACAAAGCGCTTTCCTGGGTTCATCACTGCTGCGGACTTCACGCCACGCTCGTCGAGGAACGACAGTTCTGCATAGGTGATTGCACCGTTGTTATCACGAACATAGTTTGCAAGTCCTTCGTTACCACGTGCCGACTGGAACGAACCGTCGGTGGGAACAGTTCCGGGGAAAGCTGTGGCGAAGGTGTCGCTGGTTGGCTTTGTCCAGATTGCTGGGAACGACTTGTTTAAATAGTTTGCAAAGTTGTTCGTTGTTCCCGATCCATCGCTGCGATGAACAACACGAATGGGAAGATTCGGGAAAGTGATAGTGACACCGTCGACTACGTCTTCAACCGCCAGAATTCCGATGGTTGTCTTGCCAGCTTTCACTGTGTACACAGTGTCCTTTGCGTAGTTAATAGAACGTGTCACGGTTGCACGTGGTGCTGTTGAAGTCACAATCTTTGGTGAACCGCCAAGTGCAGTGCGAGTGATAGTCACTTTTGACTTTGCAAACTTTGCGCGAGCAGCCGAGCTCATCTTTACTGTGAAGTTGACTTTCGTGCCTACTTTGGCCACAGTTGCAGTGACGCCTGCAGCTGAAGATGTCAGTTTCTTCTTGACGTTGGTTGCCTTGTTGACAGCAGCAATAGCTGGGTCATTCCAGTTCGTAATTTGGCCGGCAAAGATCTTTGCTACCAATTCACCAGTGAGTCGAACTTGCGCATTTGCTGGGCTCAAACCATCAACCTTGTAGCCAATGGCAATCGGTCCGCCTACCAGTGGCACGTAGACCAAGTCAGCAGGCGCTGTGCCTGATGAATACGCAGACTCTGAGCCACCGAACTTATAGGTGCGGTTTGCAAAGTTGGTCTTTCCGGAACTAGATCCGACTGATGCGTAGGTGACGACATCTGATGCGGTGTTGTATTGCGAGTTGCGGTTGTACAACGCAGCGCAAATATCCATCATGTTGGCAAGGAAGCTTGCGCCGCCTCCACCGATTGGTGCAGCACTTACTGGGCTGACCGGAGTCATACTCGCGACTGCTGCAATTGC
Organism: Ilumatobacteraceae bacterium; assembly: GCA_021299715.1. GTDB lineage: Bacteria > Actinomycetota > Acidimicrobiia > Acidimicrobiales > Ilumatobacteraceae > UBA2093. The sequence continues at coordinate 45,781 of JAJTEL010000003.1, forward strand.
TGCAACCGCCGCCAACTTACGACGAAGTTTCATAGGGGTTTCTCCTTCTGGGTTTTCTTCCCAGTGGCAACCTACGAAACCTACTTATCGGCAATCCTTACGGGCGTTAAACGTTTGACAATGTTTGAGTGAACAAACAGTGAACGCGTATTCAGCCAAAACGACCCTGTACGTAGTCCGCCGTGCGCTGATCGGAGGGGTTCGAAAAGATGTTGGTGGTGAGATCGGCTTCAACTAAACGACCTGGTCCGCCATCGGACAAGAAGAATGCGCAGTAATCACTTACGCGTGCTGCCTGCTGCATGTTGTGCGTCACCATCACAATTGTCATGGATTCAGAAAGCTGAACAATTGTCTCTTCGACACGCAGGGTTGAGCCTGGGTCAAGAGCAGAACATGGTTCGTCTAGCAACAACACATCCGGCTTTAATGCCAATGCGCGGGCGATACACAAACGTTGTTGCTGTCCGCCCGACAACGAGCCACCTGGAGCCTTCAAACGATCTTTTACTTCATTCCAAAGACCAGCGCGAGAAAGACAGTCTTCAATAAGCGCATCTTTGTCGTCAGTTTTTACGCGGGCAAGTTTTAGACCGGCAACGACGTTTTCACCAATATTCATTGCAGGAAATGGATTCGCCTTCTGAAACACCATGCCAATTCGGCGACGAATTTCAATGGGATTCACTCCTGGAGCGTAAATATCATTGCCTTCAAACAACACCTCACCAGCCATAGCTGCTTTTGGAATGAACTCGTGCATTCTGTTGAGCAAACGAAGGAAAGTTGACTTACCGCAACCAGATGGACCAATAAGGCCAGTCACCGTGTTTTCGGGAAAGTGCAACGAAACATCTGCTAACGCGTGGTGCTTGTTGAACCATGCGTGCACACCAACCGCTTCAAGTCCACCGCGGCGAGACACTTCCAAGTTTCCGGCGTTGCGCTGAGTGCGATCTTCCACAATGCCACTGTCGGCCGGAACCGATGGAACGATGACTTCTGGTGAACCGATTTCGTTATTCATGTTGTTATCCATTGTGTGTACTTACTTTCGTGAAAGGCGTGAACTGAAGAGTCGAGCAAAAACAAAGAGGACGAAGACAACACCAAGAAGCACAAGAGAACCGCCCCATGCGCGTGTGGTGGCATTGTCGTCGCCCAAACCAAGACTTGAAAAGATGTAAATAGGAAGACTTGCAATAGGTTCGGTAAGGCTTGTCGTCGTCGCAACGAAATATGAAGCAGTCAAGATGAGTGGTGCTGTTTCGCCCACAACACGCGCAATTCCAAGAACTGCTGCTGTCACCAATCCCGATGCCACTGTTGGTAGCACCACTCGAAATGTGGTGCGCGCCTGTGACGCACCAAGCGCATAGCTGGCAGAACGAAGATCTTCTGGAACAATCTTCAGCACTTCTTCTGATGTTCGGGCAACGGTGGGAAGCATGAGAATGACCAGCGACAAGGCACCAGCCCATGCACTAAACCCACCGAAAAAGATCACCACCGTGGCGTAGATGAAAAGACCGGCCACAATTGACGGCACACCGCTCATTGCCTGGGTAAGGAAACGCACCATCTTTGCGAAGCGCCCTTTAATTTCCACAATGTAGACAGCAGCGAGAATTCCCAATGGGACCGCGATGAGCGATGCGATGAGAACCATCAAGAGCGTGCCGATGATTGCGTGTGCCACTCCCCCGTACTGCAAGAGATCACTTGACGGGGTAATGCGCATGTCGTCCGTGAGGTACTTGGCATGAAACGCCTTAGAACCTTTTTGATACACCGTGACCACGATTGACACCCATGGAATTGTCACTGCTGCAAATGCAACGGTGATTAATGACGTGGCCAAGCGGTCAGTCGCCATGTTCCATCCGTGCTTCACGGACCCCACAAACGCAAGTAACGGCATTGCGAATGCGAGACCGACATACCAACCAAGGAAACCGCTGAGTCCGGTAAACGAGTTCAAAAGCGAACCAAACACACCGGAAAGAACGACCAAAACTGCGACTCGAAGAGCCGTGGCGCGCGAATGGTCCCACGGGCGACGTGGCTGTGGCACGACGTCGGTGTACTGATACGTGGTCATACAATTTTCCTTGAACGGTTCACAATGACAGTGGCAAAGAAGTTCACCAAGAGCGTGACCAAGAACAACACAAGTCCGGCCGCCATAAGACCTTTCAGTTCGTACGCCGTTGCCTCACCAAACTTGTTCGCAATCAACGAGGCAACGTTGCCGCCAGATGAAGCCAAGATTTGGAAATTCACTTTGAACACAAGATTCAATGTGAGGTACACAGCAACGGTCTCGCCCATTGCTCGGCCAAGACCCAACATGGCACCACCTACAAGCCCGCTCTTGCCAAATGGCAACACCACCGTTTTGATGCCAGCCCATTTCGTGCCACCAAGCGCGTACGACGCGTCAACAAGATCGCGCGGAGCTTGGCCGTACACCTCGCGTGCAACCGATGTGACGATGGGCAAAATCATGACGGCTAGCAGAAGTCCCGCCAGCAAAGGAGACCTACCAAAAATTGGTGTTTGCACATTGAACAACGGAAACCAATTCAGGTACTTGTACAACGTTGCCGACCAGTCTTCAACAAGTGGAAGCAGAACCACATAGCCCCAGATGCCATAAATAACCGATGGTATGGCAGCAACTAGGTCTAGAACTGCGGTGAGCAGTGTGCGCAAAAAACGTGGTGCGTAGTATTCAATGAAGAGTGCTGCAGCAATTGCAAACGGAACAGCAACTGCAATAGCAATGAACGCAGTCAGTACAGAGCCCACCAACATGGCGCCAATACCCAATACGGCAGTACTTGGATCTTCTGGATTTCCAATATCCCACTTTGATGTTGTAATGAATTTCAGGCCGTAGTCCGCAAAAATTTCGAAACCGCGGAACAACAAAAACGCTGCAATGAGGATGAGAACAACCAATGAGAACAGTGCCGCTGAGGAAACAAATCCGCGGAAGACTTTGTCGACCGTGGTGTAGTAGGTCTTAATCTCTCGCTGCTCTGGCGGGGAGTCCATCGTTAGCACGACGAAAGTTTTCCAGTACTACCTGTACCCCAATAGACGACAAGGTGAACGAGGGGTGAACAGGTAGATGAACTTTTCGGGTCTCTCCACTGAATGCAGAGAAATGCGGAGCTAACCGCCCAAATATGCGGCGCGAACCGCTGGGTCTTCCAGAAGGTCGTGCCCAGACCCGTCTTTCACTACGTACCCGGTTTCCAGCACATAACCCCGATGGGCGACACGAAGCGCTTGCGTTGCATTCTGTTCCACTAACAACACAGAGATACCTTCTGAGTTGATTTGCTTGATGATTTCAAAAATTTGAGCAATCAACATAGGAGCAAGACCCATAGATGGTTCGTCTAACAACAACAACCGCGGACGGCTCATGAGTGCTCTACCAATGGCCAACATTTGTTGTTCACCACCAGAGAGTGTTCCGCCCAACTGTGAGATTCTCTCTTCAAGGCGTGGAAACAGATGGAAGACGTGTGCGAGGTCTGCTGCCTTTTGTGCAGAGTCACCACCGCGCACGTAGGTACCCATGTCTAAGTTCTCGCGAACCGTCATGCCTGGAAAAATGCCTCGACCTTCTGGCGCCTGACAGATACCCAACTTGACGCGATCATGTGGCGCCATTTTGGTGATGTCTTGACCATCAAAAATGACAGACCCTTGGGTCACGGTACGAACACCCGAAATTGTGCGCATGGTGGTGGTCTTTCCTGCACCATTAGCGCCAATCAAAGTGGTGATTTCTCCTTCGCCAACGCCGAAAGAGATTCCCTTAATTGCTTCAATTCGTCCGTAGAAGACATGTAGATCTGTGACTTCAAGAAGCATTGTCGTCCACTCCTAGGTAGGCCGCGATGACATCGGGGTTGCTACGAACTTGGTCGGGTAAGCCATCGGCAATTTTTTTGCCAAAGTCGAGTACGGCAACACGGTCGCTGACTTTCATTACAACGTTCATGTCGTGTTCAATGAGCAGCACCGTGTATCCCTGTGCGCGAATTTTCAGAATAAGTTCATTCAGTTCTTGCTTCTCTGCAGGGTTGAAACCAGCCGCTGGCTCGTCCAAACACAACAACTGTGGTTCGGTTGCCAACGCACGAGCAATTTCTAGGCGGCGCTGATATCCGTACGGCAAGTTGCGAGCAGCGTTATGCGCACGATCTGCAATACCCATGAATTTCAGCAATTCCATCGAGCGCTCGCGTGATTCGTTTTCCTCACGACGTTGACGTGGCGTCCGTAAGATTGCTCCACCGACTGATGACTTCTTGCGAGCATCGGCACCCACCATGACATTTTCTACTGCTGTCATTTCTGAGAAGAGACGAATGTTCTGGAACGTACGTGCAATGCCCGCCTTTGTGATTTCAAATCGCTTGAGACCTGCCAAAGACTGACCATTGAAAGTGACTGATCCGATGGTGGGCGCATACACGCCAGTCATCACATTGAAACATGTTGTTTTCCCTGCACCGTTTGGCCCAATAAGTCCAAGGATTTCTCCGCGAGAAATTTGAAGTGTGACTTCGCTCAGTGCCGTGACGCCACCGAATTGCATGGTGACATTGTTGAAGTCAAGAAGTATCTCGCTCACTGTGCCACCTCCTCGTTCTGGGAAGACCGTTGTCGTTTCTTGTGCTCATCGCCTACTCGCTTTGGCAAAATTCCTTCTGGGCGGAACACCATCATGAGAACAAGAACTACGCCAAAGACGAAGACGCGCTTGTCGGCAAAGTTGCGAAGTCGCTCGGGAACATACGCAACTAAGACTCCACCCAAGATGGCTCCGTACATGTTTCCGGAACCGCCCAATACAACTGCGGCCAAGAAGAGAATGGAAAGCTGAAGCGGGAAGTTGTCGGGGTTAATGAAGCCCACCTTGCCGGCGTAGTGAACTCCGGCAAGACCGCCCACTGCGGCGCCAATTGTGAAGGCCCACAACTTGAACTTAAAGGTGTGTACACCCATAAGTTCTGCGGCATCTTCATCTTCACGAATGGCAACCCATGCGCGACCGACTCGCGAGTATTCAATGCGATGCAAAACGAACACCACAATGAGAACAAGCGTGAGACCCAAGTAGTAATAAGGCTTCGGATCGATAACACCAAATTTCAAACCGAAAATTGACGGTGGCTTCTTAATGTTGCTAATTCCACGACTTGCACCAAGCCAGTCCATGTTCTTTGCAGTTAGGCGAATAATTTCACCAAAGCCCAATGTGACGATTGCCAAATAGTCGCCACGCAAGCGCAGGGTTGGTGCACCAAGAATGACACCAAACAACATGGAGACAACCACAGCAATGGGAAGCGACAACAACCAGGGAAGATTTCCGTGGGCGCTGGTGAGAATTGCGGTGACATATGCGCCAACTGCATAGAAGCCCACGTATCCCAAGTCGAGAAGACCGGCAAGCCCCACCACAACATTCAAACCAAGTGCAACGAGGACAAAGATGATGACCTGGTCGTTAAGTACCGTGGAGAACTGTGTTCCGGGGGTGTCAACAATTGGGCCAATGACGGGAATATCTGTCCAGAAGGGCGCGAGATAAAGAGCAATGATGACGATGGCGTAGAAGGAGTACTTCTGCCATTGGTTCATTCGATGGAATGCATCACCAATTGAATCGAATGCGTCTCTGACAGGCGCGAAAGCGTTTCCGATGGTGCTCATACACGTGCCTTTCCAAGCGACTCACCAAGTAGGCCAGTGGGACGGAACATAAGAACAACCAACAAGACAGTGAACGCAATGACGTCTTTCCATTGCCCACCAAAGATTGCAGAGCCATAGTTTTCTACTAGCCCAAGAACGAGACCGCCAAGAAGTGCGCCCTTCAAGTTTCCGATGCCACCCAAAACTGCCGCGGTGAAGCTCTTCACTCCCAAGATAAAACCAATGTTGAAACGAGTTTGGTCGTACACCAATGTGAACAACATGGCTGCTCCACCGGCCATGACTCCACCAAGAGCGAAAGTGACGATGATGATCATGTCGACATTCACGCCCAAGATGCGTGATGTTTCTGCGTCTTGTGCAACTGCGCGAACACCACGACCAAGGCGGGTTTTGTTTACGAACAACGTGAGTGCTGTCATCATGAGCAATGCGCCCACAATCACAATGACATAGTCAATTCGCACGTCTGTGCCAAACAAGTTGAATACAGTCTTCTTTTCCAGAATTCGTGCTGTTTGGTATTGGTCACGACCATGTGTGCCCCACACGCCAACTGCTTCGGCTATTGCTGTTGATGCGCCGATGGCAGAGATGAGGAATGCAAGACGAGGTGCTTTACGGCCGCGCTTAAAAATTCGCAAATAGCTATACGCAATAGGTGCAGTGAGAACGAGAGAGATAATGACATTGACCTGCGTGTCATCAATAAAGATGAGCGACACGATGAATGCTGTGAGGAATGCAAGCGCAACTGCGCCAATGCTGTCGCCATTGCCGCGAAGTGGTCGATACGCCACGCGTTCGAGCAGTACTGCACTAATGCCCGAGAACACCATTGCGATAATGAGGATGACAACAAGAAAGAAGATAAGAGTCATTCCCGCGCGATACGGATAGTTACCGTCTTCAAGAAGTGGAATGTTTAAGAACTGCGACGAGGCCAGTAGAGAACCAAAAGTGCCCACCATAAAGATTTCGGAGTGGGCAAAGTTGATCAGTCGCAAGACGCCGTACACCAACGTGTACCCCAGTGCGACGAGTGCATAAATGGATCCAAGCGCCAAACCAGTGACGGTGAGATCCCAAAAAGTGCGGATAATGAGCCAGTCAGGCATTGGTGAAACCAGTTCTGTAATTGGACAATGTCATTTTGTGACGGTTGTTACAGCGTAGACAAAACAAACGGCCGAGGAACAAAGTTCCCCGGCCGTTTGCCAGTCTTTTAGTAGTCCCTAAGGATTACTCGATGAGGCCGATGCCCTTAATGGCGCCGTCCTTGATTTCGTAGGCGTACACAGCGGAGCCAGTGACTTCGCCGGTCTCGTCCCACTTCAACTGCTTGGTCACACCAGCTGCGTCGTATCCGTTGATGAACTCAAGGATGTCGGCGCGAGTTGTCTTGCCGTCCTTGATTGCTGCAATGAATACTGATGCTGCGTCGTATGCCTCTGCTGCGTAGGTTGCTGGGTTCTCTCCGTCATTCGCATCTTGGAATGCCTTGAGGAACTCTGGGTTGGTGTCGAATGGAGCACAGGTGCAGGTAAGGATTGCGCCTTCTGCTGCTGGGCCTGCTGCTTCAATGAATCCAACGTCGAGTGTTCCGTCACCTGAGTAGAAGGTTGCTGTTACACCAGCGTCTGCCATCTGCTTTGCAAGCTTGCCTGCTGCAGCGTAGTAACCGCCGAAGAACACCGCGTCAACGCCTGCGTCCTTAGCTGCGGTGATGATTGCTGAGTAGTCAGATGCTTCTGGGTCGAGGCTGTTGAGTTCAACTGCCTTGTCGCCAAGTGACTCCTGAACGATGTCAGCGAGACCCTTACCGTATTCAGAGTTGTCGTCGACAACGCCGACCTTCATCTTGCCGTCAGCAACAATCTTTGCAGCTGCGCCTGGACCCTGCTTGTCGTCACCTGCAAGTGCACGGTGGAAGATGTCCCAACCGTTCTTTGAAAGGTCTGGGTTTGTTGCCGAAGGAGTAATGATTGGCAATCCTGCTTCTTCAAACTTCGGGTTGACTGCTGCAGACTCACCAGAGAATGCAGGTCCAACGATGCCAACGACGCAAGGATCTGCAATTGCCTTGTCAGCAAGAGCAGGTGCCTGGTCGGGGTCACCCTGGGAGTCGTAAGCCTCAACAACGAGTTGGTTGTCTGCGTTCTCGGCGTTGTGTTGTGCAACAGCGAGGTCGAGACCCTTCTTGATGTTGATGCCAAGGTTTCCTGCATCGCCTGTAAGTGCGCCGAAGAATGCAATCTTCAAGTCGCCTTCACAACCGTTACCGGAAGCGTCGTCACCGCCACCGCAGGCAACGCCTACGAGTGACAGAGCGAGCAATGTTGCGCCTGCGCGCAGCACACTCTTCTTCATGTGTTTTCCCCTTTAAGGAATGTGGCGGTTACCCGCCGTTACTGGGTAGTAGAGCAAAACTACCTGTAAAACCACCTGTAACTCAATGGTTGGCCAAGTGTTCTGCCAATTTCACCACGTCTGCGTATGAGTTATACAGGGGGGCAAAGCCAAATCTCATCAGGTCGGGGGGCCGAAAGTCGGCAATTACACCCTGTTCGGCCATGGACTCCACCAGAGCCTTGCCGCCCGCAAACCCAAGCGCCACATGGCTTCCACGCTGCACTGGATCCCGCGGGCTGCCCAAGGTGAAGCCTTTTGGGGCTAAGAACTGGTCGAATAGTTCCACAAAGAATGAGGTGAGAGCCATGCTCTTTTCCCGAATCTGGGTCATGGTGACCCCTGAAAACACATCAAGCGATGCCTCCAACGATTTCATGCTGAGAACGTTCGCTGTACCGGTGAGAAACCGCGAGATGCCAGGGGCTGGGCGGTAGTCCACTTCAAACTCAAACGGTTCGGCATGACCCCACCAGCCCTGAAGTGGCTGACCGGCTTCTTCCAACAATCGAGGTGCCACATAAATGAATGCAGGCGCCCCTGGCCCACCGTTTAAATATTTGTATCCGCATCCGACCGCGAAGTCGGTGTTCAGTTGACCTGCGTGGAACGGAACTGCCCCAGCGGTGTGTGCAAGGTCCCACACCATGAGCGCACCGTTCTGATGTGCAGCAGAGGTAATTCCGACTGCATCAAGAATTCGTGCACTGCGATAGTCCACATGAGTTGCAGTGACTACTGCAGTACGCGAGGAGATTGCACCAACAATTTCATCAGCCGCAACAGCAACGAGAGTGAGGCCGTGTTGCGTGGCGACACTTTGCGCAATGTAGATATCGGTAGGAAAGTTGTTGATGTCAACAACAATTTCTGTTCGACCAGGACGTAGAGCCACAGCGGCGTGAAGCGCTTTACTGAGATTGATAGACGTGTTGTCGGCACAGATCACGGTGTTTGCATCTGCACCGATGAGTGGAGCAATTGCGTTACCCACACGTGAGGGCATCTGTAACCATGTCTCGTTCCATGAGCGAATGAGTCGTTCACGCCATTCATATTCAATTGTGTGATGCAGAGCTTCACGTGATTGAAAAGTAAGCGGCCCCAATGAGTTGCCATCGAAGTACAACGTTCCTTCGGGTATGTCGAAGTGAGCACGCTGAGAAGCAAGCGGGTCTACTGCATCTAGCTGAGCCGCTTTTGCATATGCGTCGCGCATTGACATGACATCACCCTTTCAACTGTGCGAGCACCCAGTCTCCCACGCGAGTGCCTTTGCGCAGAAGGTCGTACGGAAGATTGAAATGGTCGCGATTCTCAACGACATCAATCGTCACTTGTGCCCCATTGCGCTGCAAGAGTTCTCCATATTCACGATTTTGACGAATGAACTCGGCCGATTCATGTTGCCCAACGGCAAGCAGAGCGTGTGGTGGAGAAGCAACTGGGGCTAACAACTGTGGACTGATATCTGCTGCCGTCTCGTTGGTGAGGCCAAGTGGATCATTCGTGGGAGTTCGCACAATGGGCCGCACGTCATAGATGCCACTCAACAACGCAACTGCATGAAGACGGCCTTGTAGCGACGCATGTCGTGCACACATGGCAACGAGATGCGCTCCAGCGCTGCAGCCCGCAACAACAACGCGAGAAGGCTGAAGAGTATTGAGAACATTCTGAACATCGACAACGCACTCGTCAATAATCTGGGCCACTGTTGCGTGTGGAGCCAACGTGTATTCCACTGCGTGTAGTGAAACGCCGTGCGCCAGCGCATCTGGTGCGTTGAAAAGAGAATCGGCGGCAGACAGTCTCTGCCAATAGCCACCGTGAATGTAGACAAGAAGTGGTTGACCTGGAACAGTTAACGATGAATTGCGATAGGGCTGGCTAAGAGTTGCATACTCGACGAGATACTCGTCTAACGGCCGAAGGGCAAAGCGAGAGGGTGAGTACTGAAGGTCGACATCTTCATCGGTCGCATCACTCCACAAAAAGTTGCTCACGGAAGTGGACGACTTCCCGCCACAGTGGTGCGATGAAGCTCACGTCGAAACCCGGCGTAATCATTGAGTGCGTAGTGCTGCGTTGATCTGTTATCCCAAACAGCAAGATCACCAACCGACCACTTATGCCGAACACTGAACTTCGCATCCGTGGTGTGCAGATGCAACCACTCCATGAGGCGAAGTTTTTCGTCGTCTGAAACACCAACAAGGTCTCGCACGTATGCCCTGTTGTAGAACAAGATCTTCTTACCCGTTTCTGGATGCGTGGTGATAAGCGGATGAACTTGTGCTTCGTTCGCCGAATCGTCACACACAATGTTCATGCTTGACAAGCCTGAATGTATGGGCTGCATCTTTGGCGAATAGGCGTCACGTGCAGTGTGCACCGCATGAAGCGTGGCGAATTGTTCCTTCTGTTGCTCAGAGAGTGCTTCATAGGCCGCCGCCATGCACGACCACAATGTGTCTCCCCCATACGGAGGAATATCTAATGCATACAAGATGGTGAAAGACGGTGGCGTTGCGAGAAAACTGAAATCGCTGTGCCACGCACCGCCGAAGTTAAATGCCTTTCCATCGCTTGCTTCTTTCAGAACCTTGATGACTTCTGGATGATCGGGGCTTGGCTCGATGAATGGAGACTCTGCGGCTGGTCCGAATCGATGCGAAAATTCCACTTGCTGTTGAACCGTCATCACTTGATGCGGCAAGAACACCACACCGTATTCACACGCCAGTTCACGAAGTTCCTGAAACTGAGTATCTGTTAACTGGGTGACGTTGACATCTGTCAATTCGGCACCAAGTACCCCTGTTAACCGTTCAACTTTCATGTCCCCACCGTAGAACACCCGCGCCGTGCAGTGAACTGGCGGGGCTCTGTGCCAACATCTAGTTCGTGGGTTTTCGAGACGGCGACGGATGGGTGTTGTGCCAGCAATGCAACGCACGCCATTGGGGTCGTTACGGTGCCGCCGGCCTTCTATTGGTGCGTACCGATCTCTCCCCTGTTTGCGTTCTACTGCAATTACGTGCCAGCTGGGTACATGGTGGCGGCACATGGGCACTGCCTGGTGGCGCACTTGATTCGCACGAGAACCCTGTGATGGCTGCAGCGCGTGAGGCTTACGAAGAAGCAGGCATTGACCCAGACATCCTCGACTTCAAAGCAATCTTTACTGACGACCACGGAAACTGGCGTTACGACACGGTGATTGCACACGCGCATTCCGAAATTGGCGAGTTTGAAGCGAATGCAGAATCTGAAGATTTGCAATGGGTACCAATTGACAATGTTGGTGGTTTCAACTTGCATCCAGGTTTGCGCGCCACATGGCCAACCCTGATTGACCACGTCAAAGCGACTCTCACCGCTTAATGCGAACCACTATGCAAAAACGACTTGTCACCATTCTTCAGTCTGCGAGCGCACTTGGGGCAATGAGTTACGGCGTGATGTTCACCGTGCTCGATGATTACCGAGATCAATACGGAATCTCTGAATCAAAACTCGGACTCATCGTTGCATCTGGGTTTGTTGCTGGTTTCTTATCGAATGTTTTCCTCGCGCCAATCGCCGACAAAGGATTCGCTCGACGTTTAGTAATGCTCGGACTTCTCACTCAAATTGTTGGGTGTTTAGTAATGGCGTTTGGGTCATCATTTCTTGTTCTCATCTTGGGAAGATTCCTCACAGGAATCGGAGGTGGCGCTGCAGCCCCTGCCCTTAGCCGCATCATTATCTTGGCCAATCCGCAAGAGATGGGATCCAATCTTGGACGCATTGTTTCTGCAGGTGTCGCTGGATTTGCTCTCGGACCCGTTATCGCCGCAGTCACTGTTGAACCACTTGGATTAGCAAGTCCGTTCCTCATTGTTGGTGGATGCCTTTTCGTTGTCTTCATTCTGCTGTCAAAGGTGCATGTTGACGAAGCAGATGAGCACACTGCTCCATCTCAACGTTTTGCGTTTGACCTTTTGAAGATGCGCGCCATTCTTGGAGTCATTGTTATCGGACTTGCGTTGTACATCATGATTGGCACATTTGATTCCATTTGGTCCGTCATGATGGATGACATTGATGCACCCGATTGGGTGGCCAGTGTTGGAATTACCGTCTTTGCACTGCCCATGATGTTTCTTGCCCCTATGGGTGGACGCCTTACTCAAAAGCACGGACCCTTCCGTGCCAGCATTACTGGGCTTTCCATTGCTGCCGTCTTCATGACCCTGTATGGCACGTTGTCATCGCCGTACATCATGTTGTTTGTTGGGGTGCTTCATGGCGTCGTTGACGGTCTCACAATTACTGGTGGATCTGCAGCGTTGGCATTAGTTGCACCACCTCAAAGACTTGCGTCTGCCCAGGGCGTCTACAACGGATTACTCACATTGTCCGGGGGCTTAGCCGCGGGTGTGGCAGGCGCAACATACGACAGAATCGGACAAAGTACTTATGTTGTGTGCGCAGTGGTCATGCTGTTCTGCATTGCCCTAGGAGCTCTCTTAGCTAAACCGCACTTATCTATACGCGGATCAGACGTTCAGGCTTAACGCGCTTTTTGAAGTGCGTTCCACACATTCACTGATGTGCAGGGCATGTCAATGTGTGTGACACCTAAATAACTGACTGCATCAACAACTGCGTTATGGACCGCAGGTGTTGCACCAATGGTTCCCGCTTCACCAATTCCCTTGGCCCCTAACGGATTACGCGGTGTGGGCGTCTCCATTGGAATGCGCTCGAAACTAGGAAGTTCAGCAGCAGAGATAAACCCGTAGTCGGCCAAGTTCGACGTGATGGGGTTTCCGTCGGGGTCGTAGGCAACAACTTCAAGAAGTGCTTGCGCAACACCTTGAGCAATTCCACCATGAACCTGACCATCAACAATAAGCGGGTTAATGATGATGCCAGCGTCGTCACACGCAATGTGTCGCATCACGCCTACTGCGCCGGTTTCTATGTCTACTTCAACAACACAGACGTGAGTGCCAAATGGGAAAGTTGCGCCTTCGGGTACGTAGTCCACTTCGGCTTCAAGGGGAGCATCTAGACCCACCATCAGTTCGCTCCACGTGCGAAGTGGCGCGGGAGAACCAACAACGTGGAATCCACCGCGAACAGTGTCGATGACCACGTCTTCCACTGCAGCTTCCAACAAATCTGCGGCGCGTTGACGTGCCTTGTCGATGACTGAATCAGTGGCCAACTTGACGGCACTGCCACCCACCTGCAATGAACGAGATCCGCCTGTTCCACCGCCACGCGAGATGTCGTCGGTATCACCAAATCGGAATTCAATTTTGTCGAAAGGAATTCCAGTTGCATCTGACACCAACATGGCCCACGCAGTGTGGTGACCTTGTCCGTGAGACGACGAGCCAGTGCGAATAATTGCGCCGCCCTCATCGGTGATCTCTACTGCGCCGTAGTCACCAGAACCCATTGGGTTTGTGGTTTCTACATACGATGCAATGCCGATTCCCATCTGCAATGGGCTACCAGAAGCACGACGACGCGCTTGCTCTTCGCGTAACTGCTGATAGCCGGCGGCTTCTAACGCTTTATCGAGCGCTGCTGCATACTCGCCAGAGTCATACTTTGCGCCCATTGCTGTAGTGAGTGGGAACGATGACGGCGTTAAGTAGTTCTTACGACGTACGTCAGCCGGGTCAAGTCCGCACACGCGAGCAAACTCGTCGATTGTTCGCTCAATTGCTGCAGTTGCTTCGGGGCGACCCGCACCTCTGTAGGCAACTGTTGGCGTTGTGTTTGTGACAACGGAGTGTGATTCAAACTGCACATTGGCAATGTCATACACACCACCAGCCATGAGGCGAGTCATGAATGGAAGAACAGCTCCGGCTTTTGCATACGCACCTGCATCTTGCAGCAGATCGAGCCGATACGCCGTAATGCGCCCATCGCGAGTGCCGCCCATGCGCGTACGTTGACGTTGCGCGCGACCGTGGCCCATTGACACCATGTTTTCCGTACGAGTTTCCGTCCATCGAACAGGTGTGTTCAACTTGCGTGCAGCCCATCCCACAAGGATTTCTTCGGCATACACGCCTGACTTTGCACCAAAGCCACCACCAACGTCGGGGGTAATGACGCGAACCTGTGACTTGTCGAGACCAAGAGTGTCGGCCAAACCATCGCGCGCACCGTGTGCTCCTTGGCTACATGCCCATTGTGTAAGCCGTTCACCATCCCACACCGAGGCGCATGCACGAACTTCCATTGGTGCTGGCGCAACGCGCTGGTTTTCAATAACCAAATCGACGACCATTTCGCAATCGGCAAAGATGTCGTCGTTGTTGTCGCTTGCAAACGTGAGAACAATGTTTGATTCAGCATCGGGATGCAAAAGCACATCACCACGGAATGAATCGTCCATATCTAGGACCACTGGAAGTGGTTCGTAGTCCACAATGACAGTTTCTGCAGCGTCGGTACCCAATGTTTTGTCGGTGCTGACAACGACCGCAACAATGTCTCCTACAAATCGAACTGTGTCAACGGCCAGATACGGAAAACGAATTTTTTTGTTCATGAATCCGTGTGCGGGAGGTGCTGGCTCTAGATCAACATCGGCGGCAGTCCATACCGCCACCACTCCTGGCATTGCACGCGCATCTTCGGCATCGATAGACACAATTTTTCCGTGCGCCATAGACGAGCGAACAAAAGTGAGATGAAGCGCACCCGGCAGTTCTAAGTTCCCAATGTAGGTTCCCTCACCTTTAAGGAAGCGGGGGTCTTCAACACGAACAACACGTGTACCCAAAATGCTCATGCGGACCATCCTCCGTCAACAATGAACTCCGACCCTGTTGAGTATGCACTGTCATCGCTTCCCAAATACAACGCAAGGCGGGCAACATGAATTGGTTCGGCTTCGTATCCAAGTGGGATACGCATACGAACAGCCTCGCGAACTCCCTCGCCGGCGGCTTCAAAAGTTTGAAGCATTGGAGTATCGATAATTCCAGGATGGATGGAGTTCACCCGAACGCCAAAGGGGGCTAATTCTTTAGCAACACCTTTTGTCATGCCGCGCACAGCCCACTTACTTGCACCGTATGCCAAGAAACCAGGAGTGCCGTTGAGTCCGGCAACAGATGAGATGTTGACGATGCTTCCCGACTTACGTTGCACCATATGTGGAGCAACGGTCTTCATTCCAAGAAAGACGCCAGTCACGTTGATATCCATTGTCTTTTCAAACATTGCAAGTGTTGTATCGAGAACAGTGCCTCGTTCGAAAATTCCTGCATTGTTGACCAGAACGTCAATTTGACCGAATGCAGAAAGCGTCTCCTTTAACACCGCATCCCAATCGGCTTCGTTTGTCACGTCGTGATGCAAGAACAAACACCGCGAACCGTCTGGTGACAAGCGCTCTGCTGTCTTCTTACCGTCCTCGTCAAGAATGTCGGTGATAACGACTCGAGCGCCTTCATCAATAAAGAGTTGCGCTTCCGAAGCGCCCATTCCTCGTGCTCCACCGGTGATAAGAGCGACTTTGCCGTCAAGACGTGATTTACCCATAGGAGAGTTCTACTCCATGAGGTCAGTTGTGGACTACCCCTGCTTTGTCCTCGGCTCGAATTTGCAGAATCAACCGAGTGGCCACCACCAACAACAAGGTGGCAAATAGGACATTTGAGACGGTGTCGGTCATGCGAGCAGAAATCCAGCCGCCTGCCACAGCAGCGAGAATGCCACCAAGTCCCAAGATGGCGGCTGCGCGAAGATCGACATTCTTCTTAGTGCGGTTGCGCCATGTTCCCATGATGGAAGTGGGAATAATGACGGCGACGGAAGTACCTTTCGCGACGGCAGCGGGCATTTGCAACAACATCATCATTGCGGGAACCATGACAACTCCGCCTCCAACACCGAGTAGCCCGGCAAGGATTCCCGTTGCAACTCCAATGAATACAAGACCAGAGATGGTGCCCGCCGACAACACGTCGCGGGTGCCACTTTCGAGGGGAAGAAACAATCGCACTGCGGTCACCACAAGGAGCGTTGCGAATCCAATGGCCAGTGTGCGATGCGGAAGAACATGCAACAGACGGGTTCCGATAAGTGCGCCCGCAAGTGCACCAACCGCGAGACAGGCACCAACACGCCAGTCCACATGGTCGTGCGCCCAATACGACATAAGAGAGGATGCAGATATTGGAAGAACCGCCGCCAAGGACGTGCCATGGGCGATGCGTTGATCCATCTTTGCCACCAACACAAGTCCCGGCACAATGAGAATTCCGCCTCCAACTCCGAACATGCCAGAGAGAAATCCGGCGGCAATGCCAACGAGCACAATGGTGCTAGTTGAGGCCGAATGGTGGGTAGGTGACGGAGAACTTTCACTCATTGCGTTCCATGGTGACACACTCGGCCTTCTGTTCCCTATCGTTTGATGCATGCGAGCGAAAAATATCGTTCCGTTTTTGGGATTGGCACTGATTTCTTTGAGTTCGTGCTCTTCTTCCACATCATCTCCAACATCGTCTTCGCAGCCCAACACATTGGTTGCGCGCATCATGTCGAATTGCAAAGACGTTGTGAAGCCAGAACTTGGTCCGGGAACACTGTGTGTAGACAATGGCTTCAGACTGAAGCGAGACGACTTCTCATTTGCCAACTACGGTCGTTCACCCCGCGCCGATGACAACCTGACAGCACAAACATTGATAGACCTCTTCGGCTACGACACTGTCTGCACTCCGGGCCCTGCAACTGAATGTGTCGTCAGACCATCGGCAGTACAACTCATCGAGTTGTGGAACACAGCGCTTGCTGGCGGTCGGTGCGAAGGATTAGCAACGCTCAGTACGCGGTTGCACATGTCATTAGATGAACCTCAACAATTTTCTGGAAATGCAAATCGCACATCGGAACTGTCGTCACGTGACCCCGATGTTTCCGGAGCGGTTGTCTATTGGTGGGCCACTCAATTAATTGACGAAGTGAAACGCACGGCATCCGACTCACGGCTGAAATCACCTCTCCAACTTGTTGACGAACTTATTAAAGGGTTGTACAACAAGCTTGGCTACACGCTTGGTCTGTACTTCGAAACGCAAGGGCACACAGTCACGCCGTTCGCCGTAACTCAACGAGACGATTTTTTTGTTATTCATGCCTACGACAACAACTTCCCTGGCAAACGCCGAGAGATTTTGGTCAGTAAGTACACCGACACATGGACGTATCTCGGTGCATCAACTGGAATAGATGGCAGCCCCGTTGACTGGACCGGAGAAAAGGGATCTTTTGAACTGACCTCTATGTCATCAAGACAAGGACCATTCACATGTCCCTTCTGTAGAAAGCCGAATGAAGACACGCCCACTGTTATTTCCTTGGCCTCGCGTGATGCTCAGCAACCTGGCTTTTTGCGCGTGACGTCTCGGAAAGGAGTCGCAGAAATGACTCCAACTGGATTTACAAGCACAATTGACGACGCCACGTTCTCGGTGAGCAAGGGCGCTGGTGGTCTTGCAACCCTCACACTGCCTGCATCCGTTGTTGATTTCGATATTGAAGTCACTCGACGCTCTGCAGATGTACCGTCTGGAGACGTCGTCATGACAATCGATAAGCCCGGGTTTGCCCGACTTCAACTCGCCGGAAACTTAGCGACACATGCGTGGGACGAAACCGCACTACCGGTGATGTCGGCGCGGAAGGCCAACGTCACAATTTTGGCGCCGCTCCTCCACTCTATTTCTGTCAGTATCGCCAGAAATGGAACATTGGCCCGAAAGCAATTAGACCCGGCCGAAGAATTTCATATCTCACGAATCTCTAATCAATCTGTCACCATCAGTGTGAAGGGCATTGCAGAAGATGTCACCGCTTCGCTTCCCATCTTTGCGCCCGACACAAGCGAGCACGTCGATATCGCACTAAAAGACAATGAACTCGTTCTCACCACGTCGTCTCCCACGTCCGTCAGAGCGCGCAAGCCCCGTGCCGCAAACTTCATTCCGCGCGAACGAGAAACGCCCCGTTCGTCAACAACTTCCACAACTGTTGCCAGTATTGAGATTTCAGAGCCGGATTAGAGAAGCCGATAGTTTGTAGAGCATCGAATACAAGATTGTTTTGTTCTACAAATTCACTCCACTTGCCGATCCAGTTGCCATTCGGCTGTGGCAGCGCGCCCTCTGCGAAAAACTGAACCTGAAGGGTCGCATCATTATTTCCAAAGATGGCATCAATGGAACTGTTGGTGGTCGCCTTATGGATGTGAAGTTATACGTCCGAGAAACGCGCGAATTCGAGGCCTTTAAGAACATTGACTTCAAATGGAGCGAGGGGCTGGGTGATGATTTCCCGCGACTAAGCGTCCGTGTGCGCGACGAAATTGTCACCTTTGGTGTTCCCCACGAAATCAAGGTGGACGAAAACGGAATTATTGGTGGCGGCACTCACCTCAGCCCACACGAAGTAAACGCACTCGTCGAAGAACGCGGCGACGATGTGGTGTTCTTTGATGGTCGTAATGCTTTTGAAGCGCGAATTGGTCGATTCAAGAATGCAATCGTTCCCGACACCCGCGTCACGCCAGATTTTGTTCGCGAACTTGAGAGCGGCAAATACGACCATCTCAAAGGAAAACCAATTGTCACCTACTGCACAGGCGGAATTCGATGCGAAGTGTTATCTGCCATCATGAAAAACCGCGGATTCCAAGAGGTGTATCAAATTGAAGGTGGCATTGTTCGTTATGCCGAGCAGTACCGAGACAAAGGACTTTGGGAAGGTTCGCTGTATGTCTTTGATGCACGATTGAAAGTGGAATACGGCAAGGAAGAAAAGATTCTCGGATCGTGTGATTTCTGCGCAGAACCTACGAACGACTTTTACAACTGCCAAGTTCTGTCGTGTAGAACTCGCATATTGGTGTGTTCCAACTGCAGCACAGACGATGAGCCGTTGTGCCCGAATTGTCGCTAATTAGCGAAAGTGAACCGCAACTTCATTCCAAAATGTTGTGTAGTTCGCAAGACGTTCTTGTGCTGATTGACCCAAGGTGAAGTCCGGAACACAAATTTCATCGAATCCGAGATCTTTGTATTCACCAACAATGTCAACAAGTTGTGATGGGGTTCCGATGACTGAACGGTCTGCCGGAACAAGTGAGCGCAGTTTTTCAGCAGATGCACCATCGGCAACCAAGAAAAACAGTGGCTGAACCGACTTACGAACGGTTGAAAAGTCTCGACCTTCCTTTTCGCACGCAACTCGCAACTTCTGAAGGACTGAGCCGGCTACTTCTGGTGTTCCCCAGGTGTTCCATTCTTGGGCAAAACGAGCAGTGAGACGCAACATGCGCGTGCCGCCCGTGCCCACCAAGATGGGAAGCGGAGACTGCACTGGCTTTGGTTCACACGGTGCGTTGGTAATGGTGAAATGTTGACCAGAAAACGACGTGCGATCTTCACTCAACATGCTGGCAACAATTTCAATTGCTTCGGCAAAACGGTCTACGCGTGGCTTTGCATCGAACAGTTCAATTCCAAATGCCTTGTGTTCGTTCACTTGCCAGCCAGCACCCATACCCAAAACGAATCGCCCGTTACTTATTTGGTCGATGGTTGCAGCACGGTTCGCGATAAGCGCAGGATGATTCATGGTGGTTGGAGTAACGAGAGAGCCCAGCCGCACGCGAGATGTCGTTGCTGCAAGAGCCGACAACACGCTGAAACACTCATGGAAATTTCCGCCAATGGGTTCACCGTCGGGAGTGTTTGGCATGTAGTGGTCGGCGTACCAGAAGCCGTCCCACCCCATGTCTTCTACGGCACGAACAAAGTCGCGCACTTCGGTCCATGAGTGAGCGCTATTTGCCCATGCAGAGAAAAACATATTCAGGCTGGTCCGGAGAACATGCCGCGATACACCTGTGGCTTCGGCGGCGTGGTTTCACCTTCGTAGCGGTTGATTTCGGCGCGAGCGACAACTCCCCAGTGAACTTCGTCTGGACCATCGGCAAGACGAAGTGTGCGCTGGCTTGCATACATGCGAGCCAATGGGCTCCACTGTGACACGCCTGTTGCACCGTGCATTTGAATTGCTTCGTCGATGATTTGGCATACACGAATGGGAACCATTGCCTTAACCGCACTGACCCAAATGCGTGCTTCTGCATTACCCATTGTGTCCATTGCCTTCGCAGCGCGAAGAACCATAAGGCGGCATGCCTCAATTTCGATTCGTGCCTTTGCAATGACTTCTGGGTTCTTGCCAAGACGAACAATGGGCTTTCCGAATGCTTCACGAGTAAGGCCGCGGCGAATCATGAGTTCAAGAGCACGCTCGGCCGCACCAATGGAGCGCATGCAGTGGTGAATACGACCTGGTCCAAGACGAAGCTGCGAAATTTCAAATCCGCGTCCTTCACCCAGCAACATGTTTTCCTTTGGCACACGAACATTGTTGAAACGCAAGTGCATGTGACCGTGTGGTGCATCGTCTTCGCCGAAAACTTCCATTGGTCCAACAATTTGCACACCAGGTGTGTTCATGGGAACAAGGATTTGTGAATGCTTACGGCTTGGTGGACCGTCAGGGCTTGTTAACAGCATGACGATAAGAATCTTGCAACGAGGATCACCGGCACCAGATGCGTAGTACTTGTCGCCATTGATTACCCACTCGTCACCATCGAGATACGCGCGGCACTGCAGGTTCTTTGCGTCTGACGATGCAACATCGGGCTCGGTCATGACATAGGCCGAACGAATTTCACCGTTCAACAACGGAGTGAGCCATGTGTCTTTCTGTTCACGTGTTCCGACTCGCTCGAGAACTTCCATGTTGCCGGTGTCGGGAGCTGAACAGTTCATGCTCTCGGACGCAAGCGGGTTCTTGCCAAGCTCAACAGCGATATATGCGTAGTCCAAGTTGGACAAACCTTCGCCTGTTTCTGCGTTGGGCAGGAAGAAGTTCCACAAACCTTGTGACTTTGCCTTTGCCTTCAGTCCGTCAAGAATTTCTAATTGACCTGGTGCATAGTCCCATCGATTCTCGCGGACTTCGCCCAGTTCGTAAAACTTTGCAGATGCAGGTTCAACCTCTTCCGCAATGAATTTCTTCACCGCATTGAACAATGGAACTGCCTTTTCAGACATTGCAAGATTCAACGAATCATCGGTCTCAGATACTGCGTGCATTCCTGACTTGGGCATCGGTCTCCCCTTTTGTACGGGGCTCGTATGGCCCCACGCCCTCACCCTAGTTCTCTACCCCACCCGCGCACCATGGCGGAAAGTAATGTCAAAGGGTCGCACCAACTAGGGAGGCCCCAGATGGCAGATGCACACAAGCACAAGCCCGCAACCGTCCATACGCAGCAACAGAACGCCATGGTCTCGGTTATTGATGACCACGCAGATTTCGAGCGGGCGTCTCGTGGCTTCATTGCCAGCCACCCCACCGGTCACATTGTTGACGAGATGGGACGAACCGTCATCAACGTCAACAACTACGACTTCCTTGCGCCACATTCACCTGCACCAGCCACGGTAAATCCCAGCCTGTGGCGCCATGCGCAGTTGAACCACATTCACGGCTTATTTGAAGTTCGCCCAGACGTGTACCAGGTACGTGGATACGACATCTCAAACATCACCTTCATAAAGGGTGATGCCGGTTGGATTGTTATTGACCCGCTCACGACTGCACAAACAGCACGCGATAGCTACGACCTAGTCACTGCTCAACTTGGTCACCGCCCCATTACCGCGGTTATCTACACCCACTCACATACCGATCACTTCGGTGGAGTGTTGGGCGTTATTTCCGAAGAAGATGTCACCGCTGGTCGATGCATTGTGGTTGCTCCCGAACACTTCATGCATGAGACCGTTGGCGAAAACGTTATTGCTGGCCCCGCAATGGGCCGCCGTGCATTGTTCCAATTCGGGCCACTGTTGCCACCTGGACCCACTGGGCATATTGACGCAGGACTCGGCACGTCAGTTCCCGTTGGTCCTCCGGGACTCATTGCACCAACACACGACATCACTCGCACAGGCGAAGAAATGGTCATTGATGGTGTTCGCGTTATCTTCCAACTCACTCCAGAATCGGAAGCTCCGGCAGAGATGAACTTCTACTTCCCCGATCTTGGTGCTCTGTGCATGGCAGAGAACTGCAACCACACCATGCACAATCTCATCCCCATTCGTGGTGCGCTTGTTCGTAACGCAATGAACTGGTCGAAGTACATCAATGAAGCCATGGAGTTGTTTGGTGCACAAGCCGATGTTCTCTTCACCTCACACCATTGGCCACGATGGGGCAACGAAGATCTCAACGATTTCCTGACGAAGCAACGAGATTTGTACAAGTGGATGCACGATCAAACCATGCGTTATGCAAACCACGGACTTGTCGCTGCCGAAATTGCTGAACTGTTGCAATTACCTAGCGAGTTCTTGGCTAACGAGCACACTCGTGGCTTTTACGGAGACTTGGTGCACAACGCAAAAGCTGTGTACCAGCGTTACCTCAGTTGGTACGACGGAAATCCAGCCAACTTGAAGAAGTATCCGCCAGTTGAAGCAGGCAAGCGCTACGTCGACCTTGCTGGTGGTGCCGATGCTCTCCTATCTAAAGCACGTGCCGCCTTCGATGATGGTGACTACCGCTGGGTGACAGAACTGGTGAACCATTTGGTGTTTGCAGACCCCGCAAATACGGCTGCGCGAGACTTACAAGCAGATGCGCTTGAACAACTTGGTTACCAATCAGAATCTGCAACCTTCCGAAATGCGTATCTGAATGCCGCACAAGAACTCCGCATTGGTCCGCCAAAACTTGCAGGTGGACCAGGTCGCGGCAAAGGCCTATTGCGTGCCATGTCCGTCGAGCAAGTGTTCGATGCAATTGCAGTTCGTTTGAAATCGGAAGATGTTGGTGGACACACCGTTTTTGTGAACTGGACATTCACTGACCTCAATGAAAAATGGGTTCTCGGATTGTCAAACCGAACGTTGTTTCATGTGCAAGGTCGACACGATGCTCGTGCGACAGTCACGGTTACGCTGCCGCGCACGCTATTGGTTGCCGTTGTCACTCAAGAAACAACGTTTATGGATGAAATTCAGGCTGGAAGAATCACTCTCGATGGTGACCCAGCCGCACTACTAACCATCTTCGGAAACCTCGATACCTTCACCGTTGGTTTCAACGTTGTCGAACCCTGACTGTCGTCACGCGCCTTTCACAACAATTTTGCATCCGAGGTACTCCTCAAGTAGCTCGGTTCGCTCCTGTGATGTGTACAAATTCAATTCCAGAACTTCACGATTGTTGCATTCGCTACGAACATTGAGTTGTACTTGTTCTTTGCTGTTGACTTCTCGAATTGATGCCGACACTGAACGCACGCACTGGTCGTGAGATCGGTCGAGCCCCGTCGCAATACGCAAAATTCCCGCCATGAGGTCAACATCGTGGCGACTGTCTTCATCCAGGGCGGCATACTCGGCATGAGACTTCTTGGGCGCCCCTTTTCGGTGGTATCGCGCTGCCAGCGCAATAAGTTCGATGTCATCGTCTGTAAAGCCAACCAACTCGGCATTTCTAATCATGTAATACGAATGAAGATGGTGACGCGAATATGACACCGATGCTCCGACATTGGAAAGAATTGCAGCCGCTTCAAGTAGCGGCACGAGACGTTCGTCAAGTTCAAAATGCCTATGAAGTGACTTGAAGATGTCTCCTGACAGTTTTGCTACATGTTCTGAATGTTGTGTATCTACCGAGCATCGTTGGGCAAATCGCAAGACTCCGTCTCGTGCTGCATCTCGCTTAGATGTTGGACGACCCAAAAGTTGTTCGGTTGCATCAATAAGAACACCTTCACGTAATGCAAAGTCGCTGTATTCAATTGTGTCTGCTTTCAACGCATGACACACTTCCTGAAGAATCAATGCTCCGGCGGCAATGATTTCCGATCGCTTCGGATCTATTCCCGGAATATCACTAATTCGAGATGGAATGTCAGCGTCGATAACGCTGTCCACCACGTCGTCTACTTCTTTACGAGTAAACATTTGCCCATTCAGGGACCCAACCACATCGCGACCGCGCTGCAAAATGGCAACTCGTGCGATTGTTTCGCACGTACCCGATGACACCACTACTCGCGAAAACCCCGTGCGCTTAATGTCATTCGCTAGTGGTGCGAACGTGGACGACACATACGCACGCAACTTCTCGAGTGCAGACGACGACAGTCCATCTGCAAGAAACTTGTCGGTAAGACGAACAGCACCCAATTTGATGCTCTGAGAAATAAACGTGCGACGTCCCTTTGACACGGTGAATTCAGTTGATCCGCCACCAATATCAATCATGAGAACTTGTTCGTCAGCAAGAGCTAGCGAATGGCGAACGCCAAGTGCAATTAGGCGAGCTTCTTCAGCGCCGGAGATGACCTGAACATCGATGCCCACTTCTTTCTTCACTCGCTCTACAAAATCTTCGCCGTTATCGGCTTCACGAACAGCGCTCGTAGCCACCGCTCTGACACTGGCGGAATGAGCATTGGCAATATGTTTCATTCGGCGAAGGGCTGCCACTCCACGGTCCATGGCGTCGGGTGCCAGATGGTCGAATCCCTGCACACCGGCGCCTAATCGAACCACCTCTTTTTCGGTGGTGAGAATGTGGAATCCCAAGTGGTCGACATCGGCCAGAACCATATGCACGCTGTTTGTGCCAATGTCTATTGCGGCCACAACAGCGTTCTGAGATGTTGGATTGGTCATGAGAGACGGCACCTAGCAGGTAAAGGCAAACCAAATTCCTCGTAAACAGTTGAGAAGAATGTTGGTGCTGCGTGGGTCATATTGCCTGTGGTTTGTACTGTTGAGATATGGGAAACAACTTGTTCGTCAACCGCGAACTTAGTTGGCTGGATTTCAATCGCAGGGTATTGGCGTTCGCCCAAGATTCATCTGTGCCACTTTTGGAGCGTTTCAAGTTCATCGCCATTTTTTCTTCAAATCTGGACGAGTTTTTCCAGGTACGGGTGGGGGCCCTGCACGACCGCGTCGAAGCTGGCATTACCCAACTGAGTTTCGATGGCATGACCCCAACCCAGCAATTGCTCTCAATTCGTGCTCGAACTCTTTCATTGGTGTCCCAACGAGACGAAATACTGAATTCATTGATTGAAGAGTTCCGCAACGAGGGCTACTCGCTTCTTACTGTTGATCAACTTTCATTCAACGAACAACAAACACTCGACCAGTATTTTTCTGAAGACATACTTCCGGTACTCACACCACTGGCCGTAGACCCAACGCACCCCTTCCCTTACATCTCGAATTTGGCTCTCAGTATTGGTGTACTTGTCACCGATCCAGAGACCGATACAACACGATTTGCGCGCGTGAAGGTTCCCGACACAATTCCTCGATTTATTGATCTGGGAGATAATCGCTTCATTCCACTCGAGGCTGTCATCACAGACAAGTTGTCCTTGCTGTTTCCCGGAATGAAAACTGGTTCTCCGTCTGTCTTTAGAGTGACACGCAACACCGACCTCTCTATCGATAGTGAAGAAGCCGAAGACTTGTTGGAAATGGTGGAACTCGAGTTGCGCCGACGACGTTTCGGTAATGCAGTTCGATTAGAAGTCTCGAAGAGTATGACCGACGATGTTCTGTCAATGATTCTTGAAGAACTTGAATTAGATCCTGAAGACGTCTACAGACACGAGTGGTTCGTCGGTGGAACCGAACTGTGGCAATTACACCGAATAAAAGACGCCAAACTTCACGACGCAGCATGGTCGTTAACGACTGCGGGACGATTGTCCGCTGCTTCCGATGCTGGCCAGAGCTTCTTCAGCGTTCTTCGCCACAGAGACTTAATGGTTCATCACCCGTACGAATCATTTTCCAGTTCAACCGAAGAGTTCATTCGACAGGCCGCTCACGATACTTCTGTTCGCGCAATCAAGGCCACGCTGTATCGCACATCTGCAGATAGTCCCATCGCTCGCAACCTCGTGTTAGCCGCCGAACGTGGTGTTCAAGTGGTTGCACTTGTAGAACTCACCGCGCGCTTCGATGAACAAACAAATGTGGCATGGGCAAAAGAATTAGAACGAGCCGGCGCTCATGTGGTGTACGGAATGGTGGGTCTAAAGACTCACGCCAAATGCATATTGGTGGTGCGTGATGAAGAAAGTGGCTTAAAGAGATATGCCCACATTGGAACCGGTAACTACAACTCCACCACTGCTCGCATTTACGAAGACATTGGTTACTTCACAGACGACGATGCCATTACAAACGACGTGTCGAACTTATTCAACTATCTCACGGGTTTCAGCAAAGCCCCTGAATACGCCCAATTAATTGTTGCTCCCGAAGGATTCCGAACACATCTCGCCGAACTCATTCAGAAGGAAGCAACGTTTGGCGCTCAGGGTCACATCAGCTTGAAGATGAATTCGCTCGTCGATCCCGAAATCATCACTTTGCTTGTGGCGGCAGCCCAGCAAGGTACCTCCGTCGATCTTCTTGTTCGCGGAATTTGTTGCCTCAACAAAGCTGCCGTTGTTGGACTACCCATTCGAGTTCGTTCCATTCTTGGTCGCTATCTAGAACACTCTCGCATTTATCGATTTGCACACGGCAGTGAAGACAACACTCCCATTCACTACATCGGATCGCCCGATGTGATGCAACGTAACCTCGATCTTCGCATTGAAGTTCTTGCTCCGATTCAGCATGAGAAACATCAGGCATGGCTAGACAAAGTTCTGGAAATTCACTGGGCCGATGATGTCTCTGCATTCGATCTTGACGACACCAATGCATGGATTCGTCACCAGCAACCAAGCCTTGAAGCCGACCCCCAATATCGCCTCATGCGTTGGGCTACAGACCTACAACGTGTTCGCGGCCAAGTCAGCAAGTTCGATACCGACATCACCGGCGAGATTGTTCGAGATGTGGGCATTGTGCAGCGTTTGCTTCCGTGGATGCGCGAACATTTGCGCTAGCACCCCACAGATTCCGTCTGAGACCCAAGAAGTTTTCAGGGCTACTGTTTCTACGCACACAGCGAAGGGGGCGGCATGTCGGAGAATTTGAAGAATGGCTATGGCGGGTTGACCGCTGTTGTAACTGGTGGCGGAACCGGAATGGGACGCGAACTTGTTCGACAACTCACAGAACAGGGATGCAACGTTGCTACGTGCGATGTGAATGCTGATGCGCTAGCCGAGACAGTTGATATCTGCGTAAAAGCCGGAAACAGCGGCAAGATTCTCACACATATTGCAGATGTCTCTCAAGAAGATCAAGTGCTGGCCTTCCGTGATGCGGTTGCAGCGTGGACTCCGCACATCCATTTACTCTTCAACAATGCAGGCATCGGTGGTGGTGGAAGTTTTGTAGAAGATCCACGCGACGGTTGGGAAAAGACATTCAATGTGTGCTGGGGTGGCGTGTATTTGAACGCTCGTGCATTCATTCCACTGCTCATGGCTGCCCCGTTTGGTCACTTAGTGAATACAAGCTCAATCAACGGGTTCTGGGCGTCATTAGGGCCATCTGTTTCTCACTCCGCGTATAGCGCTGCGAAGTTTGCAGTGAAGGGCTTTACCGAAGCACTGATTACCGATTTTCGCAACAACGCACCCCACCTTCGAGCACATGTGGTGATGCCAGGCCACATTGGTACCGACATCGCTATTAATTCAGGCAAATTGCACGGCAACGATCCGAAAGAAATGAACGCTGAACAAATTGAAAAAGTTCGTTCTCGTTTTGAACGTCAGGGTGTGGATACCTCGTCGGTCAGTGATGAGGACCTGCGCGTACTTCTTCAGATGGGCGCCGAAGGATTTCGCGACAATGCCCCCACCAGCGCAGCCGAAGCATCGAAATACATACTTGACTGCGTGGCGCGGGGCGATTGGCGCATTTTGGTTGGCGACGACGCGAAAGTCATTGACGAAGAAGTTCGTAAAGACCCATGGATTGCGTATGAATCTGAGTTCATTGAGCGAGTCCACGCGCGCGGTGCACTTGGTGGAATTGTTCGAGACTAAATCTCTGCAAATGCGTAGGCATGCATAAGTTCGCCCGCCTCGTCCACCAAAGCGTGAGCAACAAGGCGGTCACTTGCAATGTGGTACTCCGTTCCCAAGCCGGTACCTTTCGCCTCTGTTACCTCTTGTGCTGCAACATCGGCAAGGAACTTTTCAATGTCTGCTACGTCGACAGTGATGTCCTGCTCGTCGGACTGTGGCGAGTCAAGAACGGCAGAGCGCACAAGTGTCTCCCAGCTACGTGAAAGATCGTCGGGATTGGTGAATACCTCTACACCCGCAACCTTGTTGCCGTATGCAACTGCAATTCCGGTTTGGCCAGGGGCCAGTGGTTCGTTCATGAACTCACTCAACGTTGCATACAAAGTTTCGTCTGCTTCTACGAAACCATCTGCTGCCAAGTAGCTGCTGGATTCGTGGTGAAGAGCTCGCGACGAGAGTTCATAATCGATTGATCGCCACACATCGCCTTGGTCGGAAAACTTCTGGCCGTACGAGTCGATATTGCGCTTCACGCCACGTTGCTTGGCCATACGCACATTGCGACCAGCAACGCGCTTGGAGTCGCGGAACTGAGACCCGCCGTGCCAACGACCTGCCTCGACGCAGGACACGGGAATAGTGATGGTGGCACCCGCTGGCACCAAGATGGACACGTTGACCGTTCGTGTTTGACGGCCCCCTTCAAGGACGCGACCTGCGGGAATGATGACCGGGACATCTTTCAGATTGGTGACCTGCAGTTGTGGCACGGTGGCGGAATCAAGTTCTGACACCTGCAATGAATCGTCCGCTACGACAGCTCCAGAGCCGCGATTAGACCCCAGAAATAGGGGGAAGATGGTGACCCCACCGTGACGGATGGGCTTACCCACCTTGGTTTTTGTAAGTAGTTCTATTGACATATTTTTTCTCCTTCTTGGGACCGACTGGCCCCACAACCAAGAAGGTACGGAACGGGTCTGTCACATTTATGTATTAGTGACTCTATTCCCCTTTTCGTGTCATTACTACCTATTTTGAGGAAATTACGGCCGGCCTGAACCTGGACATCTTGAGCCGCGCCTCATAGTCACCACGTGCCACACCGGGGTGCAAGACTGTCCCCGTGTTTACGCCACCTGACTACCTCTCACCGTCGTCTATTCGCACGTTCATCGACTGCCCTCAGAAGTTCAAAATCAATCGCTTCGACAAAGTGAAAGAGCCCTCCACGTGGCACATGCACCTTGGCACCTTTGTCCATGAAGTACTAGAACATCTCTACGGCCTCCCCCACGAAGAACGCACCGTTGATGCCGTAAAAACCCTTGCTGGTCAGTTATGGACTGCCAATGAGTGGGAACAAAAAGTCTTGGCGTTAGAAGAGCCAGTCGGATCTATTAAAGACTTCAAAGTTGCCGCATTTACCAACATGGTCAATTTGTGGGACCTCGAAGAACCCGCAGAAACAGATCTTGACGAGATGGAACTAAAACTAGATACCGAAGTTGAAGGGGTCCGTCTTCTCGGCTACATCGACCGGCTCGCAATTGACGATGAACAGTCGGCAATTATCTCCGACTACAAAACGGGCAAAGTTCCGAATGCCCAGTTCAAGTCAGAAGACGAAACGTTCTTTCAGTTACTTGCTTATGCGCTCATGTTGGAAGCATCAGACGGTGTTCCCACCAGCAAGCTTGAACTTTTGTATCTCTCGCATTCAACGAAACTAGAAATTGCTGCAACTCCCGTGAAGTTGTCTGTCGCCAAAGGCACCATTGTTGAAACAAAAGAAAATTTAGACAAAGCCTGCTCTACCGGCGAGTTTCACTGCAATGTCACCAACTTGTGCAACTGGTGCCACTACAAAAAAATCAACATTTGTCCTGCGCATAAGCAATAAACCAAACGCGCAGCGCTAAAGAATTACTTACTCGAAGCGCAGGCAGCCATCGTCCAGGCTCGCCTTGGGCAACAAATCTTTTTCTGCCCAGTAATCCTGATTGTGCATCCATTCAGGCTTCTTCCCGGCCTTTGGCATGAGGTGCTGTGAACGCATCAAATAGTTCGGGTTGAAGTTGTCTGGATCCATCCATGGGCCAATTTCCATATCTGCATCTTCCGGACGCAGTTGAGGTGTTACTCGATGAGCGCCCTTTGACTCCATGTGGCTAAACATGCGCAAAACAAAGTCAGCCATGATGTCAACACGAAGAGTCCAACTGGCACGGAAGTATCCGAATACCCACGCAAGATTTGGTACACCGGTAAACATCATTCCTCGATACGTCACCGTTTGGCTCCAATCGAGTGGCTTTCCGTCTAGCGAGAACGGAATGTCTCCCAACACGCTGAGATTGAATCCTGTTGCTGTGATGATGATGTCGGCATCGAGTTGAATGCCGCTCTTCGTCAGAATGCCGTTCGCATTGAACGTTTCAATTTCATCGGTAACAACACTGGCCTTACCAGAACGAATTCCGGCGAATAAGTCTCCGTCTGGAACAAATGCGATGCGCTGTTGCCATGGTCGATATGACGGAGTGAAGTGCTTCATATCGAAGTCTTCGGGCAAGAGATCACGAATTCCCGTGAGCAATTGGTCCTTGAGGAACTCTGGCTGTTCAAATCCGAGTTGCGCGATTGTCTTCTGATCGAAAAGAACTTTGCGACGTACAATTTCGTGAATCCACATTTCGTCAATTTCAAGTTGACGCAAGGTGTCGGCAAGTTCATTCGCGTTGCGACCAGGAATGAAATACGTTGGCGAACGCTGCAACATAGTGATGTGTTCAACATCGTTTGCCATGTTGGGAACCAGAGTTGCCGCAGTTGCACCAGAACCAATGACCACAACTCGCTTACCTGTGTAGTCGAGATTTTCGGGCCATGTTTGCGGATGAACTATTTGACCCTTGAACGAATCCATGTTGGGCCACTCTGGCGTGTAGCCCTTGTCGTGTCTGTAATAGCCCTGACACATCCACAAGAAGTTTGTGCTGATTTGGAATTTCTGATCTGTCGCAAGATTATGAACATCAACTGTCCACGTATTGTCTGCACTTGACCATGCGGCTGCAGTAATGCGATGGCTATAGCGAATGTGGTCGTTGAGATGATTGTCTTCAATCACCTCTCCCATGTATTTCTTAATCTCCGCCGATGTTGCAATGGGGGTACCCGTCCACGGCTTAAAGCGATAACCGAATGTGTAAAGGTCGCTGTCGGAACGAATTCCTGGGTATTTGTGGGTGTGCCACGTTCCGCCGAACGTTTCGTACGACTCGAGAACAACAAACGATTTGTCCGGGGCCTGTTCTTTCAGGTGGTATGCGGTACCAACGCCAGAAATCCCAGCTCCCACGATGAGGACGTCGAAGTGCTCTATTCCGTTACGCAATGTGGACTGCGATGTGTCAACCAAGGTCATGGATGCTTCCTTTTTGTCCTAGTACCGATACTAGGTATCGGGGTGGTCTGGCGCCTTGTTGAGGCGTTATTGTTCACCGAGAGGGGGTCTTCACATGTTTGACATCATCATTCGCGGGGGCACAGTTGTCGACGGCACTGGCGCTCCGTCATGTATTCAAGATGTGGCCATCACAGATGGAAAAATCGTTCAGGTTGCAGATGTTGTTGTTGGCGAGGCTCGTGAGGTTATTCAGGCCAATGGTCTTCTGGTCACACCTGGCTTCATTGACATTCATACTCACTACGACGGTCAGGTCAGTTGGGACACCCTTCTAGAACCATCAAGCGCACACGGAGTCACCACTGTTGTGGTGGGCAATTGTGGAGTTGGTTTTGCCCCCGTGCGGCCTGGCAAGCAGGAGTGGCTTGTTCAACTCATGGAAGGCGTCGAAGACATCCCTGGCACCGCCCTTCACGAAGGCATCAATTGGGAGTGGGAAACGTTCCCCGAATATCTCGATGCCATCGACAAGCGCCGATACGCAGTCGACGTTGCTGCATACGTTCCACATGGTGCAGTTCGCGGTTATGTCATGGGCGATCGCGGAGCGCGCAATGAAGATGCCACAGCGCAAGACATTGAAGAGATGGCACGCATTGTGCGTGAAGCACGTGAAGCCGGAGCAGTCGGATTCTCTACAAGCCGCACAATGGGGCATCGCGCGAAAGATGGCGAACCAGTTCCTGGAACTTTTGCAAATACCGATGAACTGAACGCAATTGCCGATGCACTCGTTGCTGCAGGCGGCGGCATCTTTGAAGTAGCTCCAGAAGTTCTTCCCGATGGTGGTGATCAACCAACTATGGGGATGACCGAAGAATTGCAATGGATGGGTGACATCGCATTGCGCACCAACTTGAAGGTCACCTACTTGTTGTTGCAGTACATGACCATGCCCGACGCATGGAAACAGGCGTTGTCGTTCTCACAAGACATCTTGGACAAGGGCGGATATTTGCGACCACAAGTAGCCGCGCGTCCATTCGGCATGATGGTGAACTGGGCGGGCTACCACCCGTTCATGAAGCGACCAACATTTATTGCGCTAGCAGCGTCACTATCGCTTGATGAACTCCGTATCGAACTGGCAAAACCAGACGTTAGAGCACAAATTTTGTGTGAAGCAGACGAACCAGTTGACCCACATGTGCAATTCGATGGTCTTGGTCCACGCCTTGGCATGATTCCTCATCTCATTTACGCAATGGGTGATGGCGTTGATTACGAACCAACACCCGATATGTCGGTGAAAGCACTCGCCAGCAAAGCCGGCGTTTCAACCTCCGAAATGGCGTACGACCTACTGAATGAACACGGTGGTCATGCATCGTTGATGTTCCCTACCCTCAACTATGTGGGCGAAAATCACGATGTCATCTACGAAATGCTCACACACCCCGCCGCAATCAATGGCCTGAGTGATGGTGGTGCGCATGTTCGCATGATTTGTGACGCATCTATCCCCACCTATTTGCTCACCCATTGGGCACGCGATCGTGCACGTGGGCCAAAACTTCCTGTTGAAGAAGCAGTTCGTCTCCAAACCACTGCAACTGCAGATGTCATTGGGCTTTCCGACCGCGGACAAATTGCACCAGGAATGCGCGCCGACATCAATGTCATCGATTTCAATGCACTGCAACTTCATACACCTCATGCAGTGAACGACCTACCAGCTGGCGGTCGCAGAATGTTGCAAGGAGCATCTGGTTATGTAGCCACCATTGTGAACGGCCACATCACCCGTCGCAATGGCGTCGATACGGGCGAGCGACCTGGTCGTTTAGTGCGCGCTTAAACCTGCACACTGTTGAAGTCGCGCCGCTCAAGCGTGCGAACTTGTCGAGACAGTAACGGAACACTTGTAGCGACAACGGCAATAACACCCACCGTAATGAGTGCTGTGCGCGTACCAACTGCATGTGTGAATGGTCCAGCGAGAAAAAGCCCAACAGGGGCAAGCACCAACGAGCCGAATGCGTCATATGCACCAACTCGTGACATGGACTCTTCGGGAACATGAGTTTGCAGCGTGGTTAACCAATTGGCATAGAAGACTTCAAGTGCAATTCCGGCAATGACTGCGGCAGTAATCGCCACCCATAGCGGGCTTGGACCGACAAGAGAGAACATCCACAGACTCATCAGTGGCATCACTCCACACGCCAGAAGTAGAGGTCGGTGGACACGGAATCGCAACGCCGCCAAGGTTCCAAGAATTCCACCTATCCCCCATCCCGCCAACATGAATCCCATGTCGCGAGAACCACCCATTGCTTCCTTTGCCTGAACCGGAGCAATCACTGCAAGAAATCCTTCAAAGGCTGGGTGAAAGAACGCAAATGCAACCACGGTGATGACTATCCAGAAACGAGACGAAAATTCGGTCCAACCCTCGCGCAAGTCGTGGAGAATTCCGTGGTTTTCTTCTTTTGTGTCGGTGGGAACTCGATCGAGATGTCGCAACGAGAACACCAAAAGACCAGCAATAAAGAACGACACTGCGTCGGCCATGATGGCCCAGCCAGATCCGACTGCCGCCACCACCATTCCAGCGATTGCCGAACCAATGGTAAAGGCAAGATTTCCACCAACACCGAGTATTGAGTTTGCACTCTGCAAGTGTTCACGCTTGACGATTTGCGGAGTGAGACCAGTGAATGCGGGATACCAAATTGCATTCAAGACGCCAAACACAAAACCGTTGAACGCCAACAAAGGAACAGTGGCACTTCCCGTCAGAAACTCAATGGCGCTAATCGCGACAAACACTGCGCCGATGAGGTCACACGAACCAACTAAGCGTGCGCGACCAAACCGATCAGCCACCGCACCACCAATAATCATGAACAACACAAGCGGCACCATGTGCACACCCGTCACAATGCTGAGTGAACTTGCATTCCCCCCAGGTAGATCAAGAACTCCAAAGGCAAGCGCAACTGGCGCCATGCCATTTCCAATGTTGCTGACGATACGAGAGATGAGGAGGGTTCGAAAATCTCGAATCCTCCACAGTTCTTTGAGTTGGTCGCGTGTAGTTAGCGACCCTTCCACTCTGGAGCACGCTTCTGTGCAAATGCTGTTGCACCTTCTTTGGCATCTTCGCTGGTAAAGACCTTCTTCTGAAGTTCACCCATCAGTGAAGGATTGCCATTTCCAATTTCATCAAGCATGAGTTGCTTTGTTGCTTGCACTGCAAGTGGGCCGTTGGCAGACACACGTGCTGCAAGCGCAAGAGCTGCATCGCGCAATTCGGCCGCAGGAACTACTTGGTTGATAAGCCCAAGTTCTTTTGCGCGTGCTGCGTCAATTGGGTCACCAGTAAGTCCCATTTCAAGTGCGACTGCAAGCGGAATACGTGCTGGAAGGCGCACACCGCCGCCGGCAGCGAAAAGGCCTCGCTTTACTTCGGGAATACCGAAGCGAGCAGAGTCCACCGCTACAACAAGGTCGCACATCATGACAACCTCAAAGCCACCGGCAAGTGCGTGACCGTTCACAGCTGCGATGAGCGGCTTCTTGCAGTTTCGCAATGCCGCAAAACCCATTCCAATCTTTGCAATGTCTTCGCCAGCAGCGAAAGCCTTCAAGTCCATACCTGCACAGAAAATCTTCTCGCCTGCTCCAGTAACAACAATGGTGCGTACATCATCATTTTCTGCAGCCTCGGTCAGTGCATTCGACAATCCTTCGCTAAGTGCGCCGTTCAGAGCGTTTCCAGCTTCTGGGCGATTCAAGGTAACAACAAGAACATTGTTTGTGAGTTCTGACAAAACTTCCATGGGACTCCTCCGTGTAGGGCATTAACCCTGCCATAAGTGGGTTACTGAGTGCTATTTGTGCGTGGCTTGACCGCAAGGGACAAGCCAAACGAGCCAAGGTCTGCAATAAATGTCATGACTCGATTGACAGCAAGCGCAATCACAATTGCGTCCTGTGGCCCCGTGGTTCCACCCAAGGCCCACAATGTGACCACTTCACGCACTCCAATTCCAGCGGGAGCAAAAACGGCAAGATAGCCAAGCCCGCGTCCCAAGGAGAAAGCGCCGATAGCAACAACTGGACCAATGCCTGCATCCACTGCTTCAAGAGGAATCCACACACCAAGACCAAAAAAGACCGCCATGATCACTTGCTCTGACAGTGAACGAAGAACCGATAGCGGCGTTATGACATTCCCAGTGAGACGGCCACCCAACCACGTGGCAACAACCCAGAGGGCAACAATGGCTAGACGCGTAAGAACAACCGTGGTGGCTGATGTTGACAGCGACAACGCTTCAAGTCCGTCGGGAGTTAATGCAAGTGATCCTGTTGCGAGTGCACCAAGCACCATCCAGTACTTCTCTAAAGCGAATGCCTTTGTTGAGTCCGTTGCAGACATCCCCATTCCTGTGTACAAACGAACTCGTGCAAGCGCATTCCATAAACCACCAGGGATGTACTTCACCAGGTCGCTTGCGGAATACATCCAGAATGATTCACGAAAGGTGAACTCACGACCATTCACTTTTGTGATGAGTTGAGAATGAACGCTGATGACAACCTTGCCAATGATGGTGACCGCCACAGTTCCCAAAAGGACTAGTGCGCTGAAGGATTGCACGGTGTCTGTAATGGAGTCCCAATTGCGCACCATGTATCGCGCCACAAAGACAGTGACCAACACCATCCAAATGGCTTTCAGTGCATTACGAACTCTGGGAGAAAGTATTCGAGACACGACTGATCGTGTTCTGTCAACCAGTTGTCTCAAGATGCTCATGCTTCAGAGAAGTACGTGGAATTATCGCGAAATGGGTTCAACGCGCAACTGATGTTGCGAGCACACAATTCGGCCATTTTCTAGACGTCCGTCACGAAGTGGAACACCCTGGTGCGGACAACGAGCACAGAAAGTCTTTTCTCCCTCAGGCGTGTTAACAATTAACTCGCCATTTTCTTCTCGGGAATTGTCTCGCAGTGGTCTCTCTTGGGGACCAAAGTCTGCAAACGATTCATCTCGTGAAGCAGGTTCGAACGAACTACGCGCCGCCACTTTAACTTTCGTCAAATTCGAAAAAGACGGCGCGATTCGAACGTAGTTGTACATGAAGTCACGATGAAAATCTGGTTCTTCAACAGTGCACCGCATTGAAAATGCAAAACGTGTCTGTTCTGTTTGATTCAGAATAGAACCGTGCATCAATTCGGCACGGAACAACAACACATCACCCGTACTCATCTGTGTGAGGTACTGGCGTTCTGGGTAGGTATCACAACCCGGAACAATCTCGTTGTCTGCAAACTTTGGCAAGTAATCGGTTGAGTGAGGAACAAGCATCATTCCGTTCAACGGAGTGACATCGCTGAGCGCTAGCCACACATTGATGGTGTTTGAAGGGTGAAAACGCCATGAGTCTTTGTGGGGACCATGGGCGTTCATTTTTCCACGGCCGACGCGCGCTTCAATTTCTTGTTCTTTTCCACGAACGGTTTTGTACGGAACCTGCGGGCGAAGGTTGGGCATGAGTTCGGCGTACAACTCTGGTGAGTAGCCAAACAACCCGTAAAAGATGCTGCACTCCAGTCCGAGAATGCGTTCATCCATTTTCAATTTCTCGGTGACATCAAGAATTTGGTCAATGGTCAGCAACTCATGAATACGGTTGAGATCCTCATAGGGAATTCCGTAAGCACCCGACATGACCGAGGCAAAGTCTTTGGTGAGTCCAGTGTTATTGAGGAAGTCTTTGGCCAACAAAATGTGACCCGTATCGAGCTTTTTCAGAACCTCGTTCTGCGGAACTACCTGACCCGACATGACATCGATAATCGTTCCCGTAAAAGCGGGGCGGGTGGCGTTCTTGACAATTCGCTTGTTGGCACCACTGCGCACAATTGAATAGGCACGAGATCCGAGGCTTGCCACAAAGGGAAAATCTGACTTCAATCGGGCGACGAAGCGGTGGTTCAGCATGGATAACTCCCTTGATGAGTAGTCCAAATTCTAACACCGACGCCTTTTCACGAAATGTGAACTGTGCCCATATAGGCATGCCTACTGGCAATGGTTAACGGAATACCAAACCCGCGAATTCGCCCGAAGTTCGCCATTGTTCGATGTATTCAAAATATGCGACGGGTCCACCGGGATGGCCGCTGCTATTTAGCTGCTCACGACGACCCATGGTTCCGCCTTCATTGTTGTAGTAACCGGGGGTGCAATCTTCTCCACCACGCAAGCCACGTTGCGTACTTGTAATAAATGTCAACCAGTCGTTCTCGGCCGTCTCGGTGACTTCAATTTCCGACGCTCCAGTGCTTATTGCATGAGCAATGGTTGACGCAATGACAACACTATTTGCCACATAGTTGTGCGGAATATTCGAAATGAGATTCGCGCCCTGAGAAGGACCGAGAACAAAAAGATTCGGAAAATTATGAACATGAATGCCGTGCAAACTGCGCATACCATCGGCCCAGTACTCGCCTAAAGAAACTCCGTTGCGCCCAACAACGTCATACCCGCTGCGGCGCGTGTACGGAGTTCCTACTTCGAATCCAGATGCAATGACGAGACAATCGAGTTCATAGTGGACTCCATTGACCCACACGCCAGTTTCATCAATGCGCTCGACACCTTTGCCGTCGGTATCGATGAGGTGCGTATTTGAATTATTGAACGACTGCAAGTACTCATCGTGGAAGCACGGGCGTTTACACAACTGGCGATACCACGGTTTGAGAGCATCAGCCGTTGCCTGATCGTGCACTATTGAGTCGACTCGTGCTCGAATTTCCGACATCTTCTCGTCGTCACTCTCTTCATATGCACGCAAGAGAGTCTCTGGACCAACCTGGCTTCCTGCTTTCACCATCTCGATCACCCGATCGCGAATGCGAAGCGAGATATCGGTCCAACCGTCCATCACAAGGTCTTTCTCTGCAAAACCCATCGTTTGCAGAGTTGTGAAGTTCATCAACCATTCGTTTTGCCAGCCCGGCTGAAGCGAACCAAACCATTCTTTATCTATGGGATGGTTATTGCGCGTGTCAATTGCCGATGGCGTGCGTTGAAAAACAAAAAGATCTTTTGCTGCGCGCGAGAGATGGGGAATGCACTGAACAGAGGTGGCACCAGTTCCAATAATGCCAACTCGTTTATCGGCCAGTTTCTCCATGAGTGCGCCAGTGGGGTCGCCGCCCGTGTAGTCGTAGTCCCAACGGCTGGTATGAAACGCATGTCCAGCAAAATCGTGAATACCTGGAATGCCAGGAAGCTTCGGACGATGCAAAGGACCTGGCCCCATGGCCAAGAATCGAGCACGAATCGTGTCACCGCGATCGGTGTTGACGATGTACCGAGAGATGCTCTCGTCCAATGTGATGGCGGTGATGCCAGTGGAAAAGAGTGCGTTGTCGTACAAGTTGAATGTTGTTGCAATTCGCTTTGCGTGTGCATGAATTTCTGGCGCGAGCACATACTTGGCCGATGGCACTGTTCCGGTTTCTTCAAGGAGCGGAAGGTAAATCATGGCTGCGGTGTCGCACATAGCGCCTGGGTATCTGTTCCAGTACCACACGCCTCCAACGTCTCCCGCCTTGTCAATAAGACGAACGTTGTTGACTCCTGCTTGCTTTAGACGCGCGCCCGTCACTAGGCCAGCGAAGCCTGCGCCGACCACCAGCACATCAACTTCATCATTTACAGGCTCACGCGGAGCTACCTGCACGTACGGGTCATCGAGCAGCGACGCAAATCGACCTTCTGGTTGCAAGTACTGCTGATTTCCATCTTTACGAATGCGCTTGTCACGCTCGTAGCGATACCGCTCGCGTATTGCGTTTCTGTCTTCTTCCGTCAATGGAGTAGTCACATACGCGACTCTACGATGTCACACACTGAAAGTGGATGTCGTAGAAACGGTTACACACTCCACTCCCAGACCGAGAAAGTCGAGCTATCGCCTTCGCTATTTTGTGAGATTCCTCATCTCACTGATTTCAGCCTCTTGGCCCTTAATGATGGCGTTTGCGAGCTCTCGAACAGCCGTATTCGCGCCATCTTTCAGCACTGCCTCTGCCATTTCGACTGCTCCTTCGTGATGAGCAATCATCCCTGTAAGCCATGCACGATCAAACTCCGCGCCGCGAAGTGTCGACAGACGCAACAGCTCCTCAGCCGACAACATCCCGCTCATCATCTCGCTGTGGTCCATTGACCCATCCATAGTCAGGCTTTTGTTCCACGATGTTAGGAATCCCGTCATCTGCTGAATCTCAGGGTCTTGCGCAGCCTTAATCTTCGTTGCCAGGTTCTTAACAACGTCTCCTGCCATCACGGTTGGATCAAGCGCAATATCAGACATTTCAATTGCTTGCTCATGATGAGGAATCATCATCTGTGCAAACATCACATCGTCGTCATTGAAATCAGCAGAAGCAACGACTGAAGTGTCGCTTGGGTTTGAAGATGACGAACCCCCGCAAGACGCCAATGCAATTGCTAGTAGCAGTCCACCAAGAATTTTCTTTGTGTTTTTCATTTCTCTCTCCATGTGTCTATGTAAACGATGCTGTGGCCAAAACTGTGCTGACGGCAATAACGATGCCGCCATTGACAATCTCGGTCAGGCTTGCTCGTCGCAGAAGCGACATTCTCTTTTCAAGTGCAATCTCTGATTGGGGTAGCCGCTTGATGACTCGTTGTCGATTGATATCACCAATCTTGAGCATGCACGCAACAAGAACAATCTTGAACAGAAGCCATCTGCCGTGACCTTCTGTGATCAACGTGACGAATGTGCCGTGCAGACGAAGACTTTGGATGACGCCCGACACCACCATGACGATGACTGCGTACTGAGCAGCATCACCGAATCGACGAAACGCGTTGAAACCTTCTTGCGCTGACACCACGGGAAGAACAAACAGAACGAACACAGCTAACCCACCGAGCCATACCGCGACCGATGCTGTATGAACCATTCCAGTTGGCACCCCAATTAGTGGCCAAGCCATTGAACGCGAGTGGCCTGCGTACGAGAGTGCAAAGAGATACACAGCCGACACGCCAATGACTAACGGTGTTGCAAAGTTGGACTGTGATCGGCGAATTTTCACCTCAGTTACGAGTAACACAATTCCGGCAACCATTCTCAAGAACATCATGAAGCCGGCTTCAGAATTGAAGAGGGAAAAGAGATGCCCGAACGCTCCGACAACTCCTACGTCTTGTGAGTCGTCCAAGAAAACCAAGGCCTGAAACAACGGAGCGCCGATGAGAACCACGGTGCTAAGAATCAGTGTTTCCATTGCACGGGGAGCGCGCAAGACCCCCTTCGCCAAGAAGATCTCTGAAAACAGCAGTCCGCCGAAAAGCAGCATCGCAACGTAACCGAACAGTCGAACCCCAAACCGCACTGGCTCAGGTACGGAGTCATCAACGAACTCGTCTGGAATTGCTTGTGCGTCCACAACAGTGGTGGTGGTTGCAGAGGCATTCGCGTCTGTCTGTGGAATTGTGGTTGAAGAAACAACCGAGAAGCTCACTCGTGCAGAGACCACATGGCCATCTAGTCCCACTAAGCGCCAACGTCCTGTCACTTTGCCAGTGAGATCTGCGGGCAGTATGAAAACGACCTGTTTGTTACTCACGCCGTACGTGGGTGTGGGCAACTGAGTCCGCACCCCGGAAGCCGAGATGATTTCTGCAGACGCACTGTTGAGTGGGACATCTTTGGAGTAGGTGAGTGTCCAGACCGTCGGCGCACTCTCTAACACTGCGCCATTGGCAGGAGTGCTCTCAACGAGAGCGTTATGAGCCAATGCGGGCTGCGCCGAAAACGACACAAGGAAAAGCAAGAAAAATGCAAGACCAAAAAGACCTCGACGTACTTCTCGTGACTGAAAAAGTCGACTTTCCATAGAACACTGGAAGTGTAAATGAACGACAACTCGACCGGGTATCGCCTGATGTCACAAAGATGCCCCAACTAGGGTCTACAAAGTGCGAGATCGTGTCTTTTCATTGTTGCGTCTACTGCTAGGGACGCGACACGACTGGCGCATACAACGCCCCACTGTTCCCGCACTCCCCCAGCTTGGTGTTCACACACTTGGTCCGTTGTTTGCAATCTTCTCGTTATGTATTGGCTGGTTCGCATTCACAAATGCGGTTGGCGATGGAAACACTTCATTTGCGTTGTTCATCGGATCTGTCTCCATCTTGATGATGGCGTGGAGCAATCTTTTGTCTACACGCGCGTCATCTCTAGAGAAGGTCTTCGGCGGACTTGACCACGTGTATCGATGGCACCGGTGGTTTGGTGCGCTCTCGGTAGGTGCCATGTGGTTACACATGGAAATAGTCGATGATGTCAAGGGAATTCGAGGCGCATCAAAGGACATCGCTGATGCTGCGGAAGATCTTGCAGAAACAGGGTCAACACTGCTCTACATCTTGGTTGCTGCCAGCGTTCTGCGATGGATTCCATCTCGCTGGTGGCGCCTTAGCCACAAAGCGTTGATTCTCCCGTATGCATTTGCGAGTTGGCATTTCTACACAGCAACAAAGCCGTATGCAAACAATTCACCGTGGGGTTGGTGGTTTACCACTTTCATGATTATTGGTGTTGCTGCATGGGTGTACCGAGTGATGTGGCGCGACATGGTGCGCAAAGGCGAACTTCACCGTGTGGCCAACCTTCAACATTCAGGACACTCACTCACTGTTGAACTTGAACCGCTTGGTTCACCACTTCAGTACACCGCAGGTCAATTCGCATTTCTGAAAGTAAGAAAGAAAGGCCTTCGTGAACCACATCCGTTCACAATTGCTTCACATCCCTCAGAGAATGTCTTGCGGTTCGTCATTAAAGATTTAGGAGACTGGACTCAACGCGTCGGACAAAAACTACGCGTGAGTGACCGAGTCACCGTGGAAG
The DNA here is from genome assembly GCA_021299715.1 of Ilumatobacteraceae bacterium. Taxonomy (GTDB): domain Bacteria; phylum Actinomycetota; class Acidimicrobiia; order Acidimicrobiales; family Ilumatobacteraceae; genus UBA2093. The sequence continues at coordinate 88,436 of JAJTEL010000003.1, forward strand.
GTCCCTACGGAAAGCTTCCACTCTTTCCTTCTCACAACGCGGACGAGATCATCTGGATAGCCGGCGGAGTGGGGATAACGCCCTTCTTGGGTGCAGCAACAAAATTGTCATCTCGCAACACACCACGACCCCATCTGTTCTATTGCGTGCGGTCACGAGACGATGCGCCAGGGCTTGACGAATTAGAAGAGGCGCATCGCCATGGTCGCATTCATCTTCACGTTCATTCCTCTGTCGAAGGAAACAGGCTGCGGCACGAGGATATAGCTGCTGTTTCCCGCGGTGGAGACCTCTCGCACTCTCATGTGGTGATGTGCGGCCCGAACCCACTCATTACCGACATGCGTTCAGCTGTTCGCTCGATGGGTGTTCGGCATGTTCACGTTGAGGCATTCGACATTCGAACAGGCGTCGGCCCAGACTTGTCTCGCGAAGTTGATTCCCTCACAAGGACAGTCACAATTCGAGACATCGGGCAGAAACTCTCTCGAACCATTCCTTCTGACTAACTAGACAGGGGTAGTGAGTGCGTCGTATTCATACACCCAGTCAAGAATCGACATTCCTGGTGGGCTGATTGAGAAAATTAAGTCTCGGTCTTTTTGCTCCTGGCCATCAACCATGTGAAATAGGTCCCTATTCATCAATGATGAGTTTTGCACCTGCGCAGTGCGTCCCCGACGCGCATCTTCATATCTACGTAATGCATCAGCTGCGTCGCTGGTGTTTGCATCTGACAGACAGCGTGCGAGAACTACGGCATCTTCTATGGCTTGGCACGAACCTTGTGCCATAAACGGAAGCATGGGGTGGCATGCATCGCCGAGCAGAGTGGTTGTACCTATTCCCCACTGTTCCAATGGTTCACGGTCGAACAACGCCCACCGAAAAACTGGTTCTTCAACTCTCTCAAGTAGCGAGAGAAACTCCGGAGACCATCCTTCAAATCGTGAATGCAGATCTTCCAACGTTCCCTGTTCAGTCCATGATTCGATTTCCCAAGATTCCTCAGGCGAAATGCAAACAAGATTGAGGTGGCTTCGACCTCGACCAATGAAATAGCTCACAACATGGCGGTCCGGCCCCATTCGGTTAGTCACATCAATCGGCAGATCATCAACAGCGCTACGCGGGACTAATGCGCGATAGGCCGCCGACCCACTAAATCGCGGCCTATCAATTCCACCAACGCACGGCCGCACTACAGAATGGATCCCATCTGCGCCAATCACAATGTCAAATGACTGAGATGAACCGTCTGCGAAGATTACTTCAGACGATGCATCGCTCGGCTCGACTGAAACAACATGCGTTGAAAACTTCAGAGCCACATTCAAGCAAGTAGCGACAGCGTTACCCAGAATCTCCACTAATTCATTACGTGCAACGTTTGCAAGCGGAACTTGATGTTGAGACAAGAAGCCTTCATCAAGCTCTGTTGCTCGGATAATGGAATCATCTTCCCAGCGACGAAGGACGACTCGATGAGGATTCACCGATATCTCTGAATATGCCGCACCGAGGCCTAATGAAAGTAAGAGACGTCCAGCATTAGGACTAATTTGCACACCGGCGCCAATTTCTCGGATACCTGCAGAGCGTTCAAAGACCGTCACATCATGAGAATGCTGTGACAGCGCAAGAGCTGTAGTCAGTCCGCCTATTCCGCCGCCAACAATTGCAATTTTCATAACTATGCGTCAGCTAGCAGAGCGGCACCGTACTTATCAAGCGACTGATTTGATGCAACAAGGTGGTGCGCAGAACCTTGACTATCCCTGAAGCAACGTTGCAATGGACTTGAATTGAACAATGCACCAGCACCAGCAAAACTCATAAGGCGTGAAATTGCAGCCACTGCGGTCTCCGTGCAGTAGGCGGTCATAGCGGTCACAGCGGCTTCCTGCCGTGCATTGAACTCAGCGCCGTTTTCCATTGCATTGTCAACTTCTGCGAGCGTGGCAAGAGCGTGTGCTTGCACAGCCTTTAGTTGTTGACTACTGCGACCGAGTTCATATTGAAATGCACCACGATCGGCAAGGCGACCATCAAAACCGCGTGACTTACCCCGCGCATACACAACTAACTCGTCAATGAATCGCGTGCATGCACCAAAAGTAAATCCAAGGTTCTCACCAGCTACAAAGACTGGGTAGTTCAATCCGAAGATTGCACCGCCACGCTTTGGCGGTTCCATTGGGTCTACTGTCAAGGCTGTTGGAACAAATACATCTTTCGCTGTAATGGAAACACTTCCGGTTCCCTTCAATGCCATAACATTCCAATCGCCGTGCACTGTGGCTTCTGCAGTACGAATGACCGCAAGAGTGACAGTTGGCTGGTCCGATGCTTCGATTGCAGTCAACATTGCCCAATCGGCATGACGAACTCCACTTGCATAATTCCACGTGCCGTTTACCAATACTCCACCCTCTACGCGAGTAAATGTTCCAGTCGGCGATGCCACAGCTGCGAGAAATGGCGATGGGTCTGCGCCAAATAACAAGTCAACACCCTCTTCACTGAGGCGTGACCCGGCAGCTGCCGCTGCACCTGCGTGATTGAAACCAGTCCATGCTGCAGTTGCGTTTGAGTAACTCAATGCGGTGAAATAGCGGCATTGGTCCGCCAATAACAACCGGTCGCCACCAGCTTCAAGAGGCGCCTTGATCATGGGTACGCGAATCTGACGCATGAGGTCAACTAATGCTGGCGGAGCATCACCTAGTTCTTCAGACTCTGCAGCAGTTGCATCGAATTGCGAATGCAACTCAGAGATTTCGCTGACTAACTGTTCGATTGGACGCGCCTTGTGGTTACTTGCACGTGACGTTGTCATTGTCATCAAAAAACTCCTTCATAACTGCCACCATCAAGTTGCAGATTTTGACCGCTGATATATCCAGCTTGTGCTGAACAAAGAAATGCAAAAGCATCACCAAATTCATCGGGACGACCCAAGCGACGTGCCTTGATTGATGCAATCTGTTGCGCTCGTGCCTCTTCGTATGTGATGCCGAGCATCTTCATTGCAACGTGAGCCATCTGTTCTTGACGAGCAGTGTCAAAACGTTCGGGCAACAATTGGTTTACTGTGACGTTGAATTGCGCAAGATCCTTTGATATGCCTTTCAAGACTCCTGTAAGTCCCAAACGTGTTCCATGCGACAAACTCATCAACGAATTAGGTGACTTAACCATTGCTGAGCTCACTGCAATAATTCGACCAAATCCACGCTCTCTCATGCCAGGCACAACACGCTGCACAAGACCTAATGGCCCAGTAAGTGCTTGCAGCACCGCAGAGTTCCAATCATTGACTTCAATATCAAGAAAACTTTTGGGTGATGGCCCTTGACCGTTCAGTAAGAGAATGTCTGGCGCTGGACACGTTGCCATTAGTTCGTCTTGCACACTTGGAGTTGCTGAATCGCCCACAACTCCAATTGCTTCGACGCCATAACGCGACGTCAGTTCTGCAACCGCAACATCAACATCTACTTGATTGCGACCATTGATGACAACATTGACTCCTTCACGCGCAATGCTTTCTGCACATGCACGCCCGAGTCCCCTGCTTGAACCCGCAAGGATTGCCCACTTCCCCTTTATTCCAAGGTCCATGGGGTTACATCAATCCGCTTGCTTCGCGAGCAGCAGCAATCGCCGGAAGGTCAGACGGGTTGAAAAATTCTTCGGGCGGAACTTTGGGTCCCCACACTGAGAATCCTGCTGGACCATCTTCACCTTCCCAGTCGAGTCGACGATGCACTTGATCCCACACTTCCTCATCAACAATTTGATCCATGTCTGAGAAGAACTCAAACATATTTCCTGATGGATCACGCAAATACCAGAACACATTGGCTCCAAGATTGTGTCGACCAACTCCGATAACACTGGACACGCGTTTGTCTTTCAGCACATTTGAACCGGCAAGACCCACAGCATCAATGTCATCTACCTCTACTGCGTAATGATTGAGATACGAGGTAGGGCCCGGCTGAATCATCAAGTTGTGATGATCGGACTCAACACGCATGAATGTTGCGAAACCTTTCATGATTTGGTCTGAGATGCGGTAACCCAAAACATTGGAATAAAAATCAACTGCTTTATCTAGAAATGGCGTTCCGAGAACGACATGCCCGACGCGACGAACAACTGGCATTTCTGTGTGCAACACAGCATCGGCGCGTGTGTTGACGCGTGTTCGTTCACCCGGGCCGTTGAATGCGCGTGTCTGAGTTGGCGTCAAAGAATGCGGCAAACCCACATCAATGACAATTGTGTGGCCAAAGATTGGGTCCGTACAACGTAATGTGGTGCTGTCACCCGTAGATGCAATTCCCGCATCAGCCAATCGCTTTGTGATGGCAGCAATATCGGCTTCAGTGTCACAGCTGAGATGCATTAACGACAGGTGACGGTATGTACCTTCCTGTATTTGCATCTGCACGGGACGGTCTGGGGTGCCGAGCACGCCGTCAGATGTTGCACTCATTCCGTGCTCCAACCAAAAGTCGAAGAGTTCCTGCGGATTTGCCACCGAAAGTTGAATATCTAAGAGACCGTTTAGTGCCATGCCGAAATAGTACGACATCAAACTATTTGACGTCAAACTATCTGCCTAGAATGTGGCTATGAAAATTGGGAAATACGTAGATGAGACAGTGGCGACCTGGCAGCAACAAAGACCAGACCTTGACTTTGTACCCATGGGTTACATGCTCCGATTCCACGCCATGGCTGAAGCAGCTATGGCCAAGATTCACTCCATCACTAAGTCACACGGACTCACAGTTGGTGAATTTGATGTTCTCGCCACATTGCGCCGTCATGGCCGTACCAGCACATTGACTCCGTCATTCATTGCAGAGGTAGCAATGGTCTCACCCTCTGGCCTGACACATCGACTCTCACAGCTAGAACAATCTGGCCACATCGTTCGCATATCTGACGATTCAGATCGCCGCAGTTCTCTTGTTTCAATTACTAAGAGTGGGGCGGCTGTTGCTGATCAAATCATCGCACAAATAGCCGAACACAGTGCACGAATGTACGACGCGATTCCCGCCAAAGATCTCGAGAAGTTCAGCAATGTTGTCTCTCGTGTCTCAGCACAGTTGGAATCAGAAGTAGTGCCGTCATGACAACGACAGTCACACTCACCGGTACCGGATTACCCAATGTTGCTCCTGGTCGCGCCGGAGCCGGCGTGTTCGTAAAACACAACGACATAGTTGTGCAATTCGACGCAGGCCGTGCAACATGCAACCGATTAATTGAAGCAGGCCTCAAACTGGCCGACCTGGATGCTGTCTTTATTACTCATATTCATAGTGATCATGTTTTCGGATTAGCTGAGCTCGTTCTGTCACGATGGATTGAAACACAATTTGACAAAGTGGCTATTCCATTGCCCATTTATGCGCCATCTGGTGGTGCGGCACGTTTCGTGAAACGAATGCTTGAACCATACGAAGAGGACACTCACATTCGGCGCGAACACACAGGTTCACGCGAAGTTATTCTCGATGCTCGTGAATTTCCCGCCTCATTCACAGTCGCAGAAATCTGGGCGTCTGAAGACCGCGCAGTTGTAGTGGAAACTGTTGCAGTACACCACGAACCAGTACCAGATGCAGTGGCATACAGAGTCACAACGCCTGATGGTTCAGTAGTTATCTCTGGTGACACCCGCGTGTGTCAGGAAGTTGAAGATTTCAGTCGCAATGCAAACGTTCTCGTTCACGAAGCATTTCGACGCGCGCCGCTAGAGCATGTCATTGAGCACTTCCCGCGAATCAATTCGATTCTTGATTATCATGCGGACACAATTTCGCTTGGCGCCATGGCGCAACGAGCACAGGTACAGACCCTGCTACTCACCCACCTTGGGCCACCGCCACGTAATGAAGAAGAAGAACAAGGATTCTCAGATGACGTGAAGACTGGTGGCTACACCGGAAACTGTTTGGTCGGCCGCGACCTCATGTCGGTCACGTTCTGATTCAAGAGGTCGCATAGTCTTGTACGAATGCGGATTCGTCACAGTCACCTCTTGTGCGCATCAGCATTCTTTGGTTCTACAGGTAACTCCGCAGTACACGTAGCTATTCCGTGGCTTGTTCTTGATGTAACGGGGTCATCTGCAAATGCCGGAATCGTTCTTGGCCTCAGCGGATTGTCGGTCATCTTTACAGCACCACTCATTGGCGGCCTGATTGCTGTGCTTGGAGCGCGCCCTGTCTCTCTTTGGGCAGACATTATTTCGGCCGCATCGGTTGTGCTGTTCCCCATTATTGGAATCTTGTTTGATGTAAATCTCGCTGTACTCCTTGTCGTTGCAATTATTGGAGCAATGTTCGATCCAGCAGGAGCTACAGCACGTAAGTCTCTTATTCAAGCCGTTGCCGAGCGAGATGCTGTCTCCTTAGTGAAGTTCAACGGCACATACGAAGCGGCCGCCACTATTGGAACAGTGATTGGGCCAACGGGGGCAGCATTAGCAATCAGTGTTGTGGGTGTCAACTCCACTTTCTACTTGATTGCAATCGTTTTCGTTTGTGCATCTAGTACCGCGTTCTTCATTCCGGTTGTTGCGCCCAAGACACATTCACACGAACGCTTCTCGATGGGCAATGTTGTGAATGAAACTCGCATTGGTATGAGAGCACTCCTAAATGACACGCCATTGTTGTCGCTTGTTGGTCTGTACACCTTGCTGACTGCCATCTACATGCCAGTTGAATCAATTGTGCTGTCGCGCTACTTTCGCGACCTGAATGAACCAGAGACTTTAGGATTCATCTTGTCTGCGATGTCTGTAGGCATTGTGATTGGTGCACTTCAGTTCCACCGCGCGGTTCGCACATTCTCACCAGGAAATCTGGTCATGATCTCCATGACCCTCATCGGTGCGGCGGTGTGTTTCATGGCGTTCTTGCCTAACGCGATTGTGTTTATTGCACTTGGCCTGGCACTTGGACTCGCATTTGGCCCCGTCAGCCCCCTGACCAATTACTTAGTGCAAAGACGAATGCCACAACACCTACACGGACCGGTCTTTGGAACACAGTTCTCGCTTACTCACCTTGCTCAACCTGCAGGAACACTGGCCCTCGGACTCATTGTTCAGTCGGTCTCGATTCCGGTTTTGTTACTAGTAATTGGTGCACTCTTTATTGGTGTCACGTTGCTGGTGGGCTTTAGTGGCCCACTTCGACAACTCAGCGTTGATGCGCCGCCTAACGGTGACTCACCGAAGTGAGCCACCTACAAGGCATGACATTGGTGAGTCTCTACTCCACGCGCAAGCCGGAGATTGCGCGAGCTATCACCAGCTGCTGGATCTCAGAAGTGCCTTCAAAGATGGTGTGAATCTTTGCGTCACGGTGCATGCGCTCTACGTGGTACTCACGGGTATAGCCGTAGCCGCCAAGAATCTGAATTGCTTCTTCGGTCACTCGCACTGCAGTTTCCGATGCGTAGTACTTCGACATTGAGCCTTCTGCGTTCTTGAAGCCACCATTGCGAGCCAACCACGCTGCACGCCAAATCATCAAACGTGATGCATCAATCTGTGTTGCCATATTTGCAAGTTTGAATGCAATGGCTTGATTCATGATGATGGGCTTGCCAAACGCAACGCGCTCTTTTGCGTAATCGAGTGCGATTTCATATGCGCCACGCGCGATACCAAGCGCTTGTGCACCAACCGCTGGACGTGTTGCTTCAAACGTCTTCATTGCCGGCTGTGCTTCGCCAGAACGACCTGCTTCGCGAGCACGAGCCAACTTGGCATCGAGCTTCTCTTTGCCGCCCAACAAACAACGACCAGGAATGCGCACGTCGTCAAGAACTACTTCTGCAGTGTGCGAAGCCTTAATGCCGTGCTTTGCATACTTCTGGCCTTGCGACAAACCCTTTGTTCCTGGTGGAACGACGAACGATGCCTGACCGCGACCCTTCAGCGCAGGATCAACTGCAGCAACAACAACGTGAACGTCGGCGATACCACCGTTGGTGATCCATGCCTTAGTTCCGTTCAACACCCATTCATCGGTTGCTTCGTCATAGACGGCACGTGTACGCAATGACGACACGTCGGAACCAGCGTCGGGTTCGCTTACGCAGAACGCACCAAGTTTTACGTCGTCTGCAGTTCCATAACACTGAGGAACCCATTCGATGACTTGCTCAGGTGTGCCGTTTCCACTAATTCCTGCAGCAGCGAGTCCGGAACCCATGATGGCCATACCAAGACCTGCGTCGCCCCAGAAAATTTCTTCAATAGCGACAGGCAATGTGAGTCCGCTTTGGTCTCCCATTGCGCTCATCATGAAGTCAATGCCGTACAAACCAATCTTGGCTGCTTCTTGAACGATTGGCCATGGGAACTCTTCGCGGTCGTCCCATTCTTGGGCGGCCGGACGCATGACGTCCTTGGCGAATTCATGAATCCAGTCTTTGATCTGGAGTTGGTCATCTGAGAGGTGGAGGGAAAACTCTGGCATGTCCTCAAAGTTACTGCCGGGTAGGTGCCCCACAACAAAAGTGAAGTCTGTTCTTGAAACTTTCTGGATTTCCGCGGGTATCCGGCCACAGTTCACATGAGGCCCGAAACGCCACTAGCCGAGGGAGATACCGTGGGGTCTGTAGACGAGGAACGATATGTACTGCACTCCAAAGTGCGGGGCGTACTCGGAGCGCGAGAGGGGGACATTCTGATGGAACATTTACCGCCAGCTGGATGGCAACATCTTGCAACGCGTCAGGATTTAGAAACAACTGCGCTTCTCTTGCGTTCAGATTTACTAACGGAAATAGAACGCGCCTTCAGAAGTCAAACGTGGAAACTTGTGAGTGCGCTGATTGCGTCCCATGCAGTCATGCTGACGGCCATTGGGTTCATGATTAATTAGTTGCGGCGCTCGTGGAACGCGTGATGCTCCACACCGCGCCAATGGCAACAACAATGAGAACACCGCTTACAAAAAACGGCGCACTCACTCCAATGTGATCGAACAATGCACCTGCAATTACTGGTCCCGCCACTCGACCAAACGCCGCGGTGCTCTGCTGATATCCAATTGCTTCTCCACGCCGTTCAACGGGAGCAAGTTCTGCCACCAACGCGCCACCCGATGGACCCGACAGCCCTTGGCCAAGGGACAACAAGAACAAGGCCACAAACAACAGTGCCCACGATGAGGTAAAGCTGAGTAGTAGTAATCCGACAGCGACAAGCGAAAGACCAACACGCAAGAGGGTTCGCGAACCAAGTCGCTGAGTCATTGGTCCGATGAGTGTTCCCTGTACTGCCACCAACGTGACACCAACAAAGACGAATACAAGGGATGCACTGCCTTCAGTGAACCCAAATTTGTTTTGCCCCCACAGAGAGAATGTTGATTCGAATCCGGCGAAACCCAACATTGACAAAAAGCCAACAAGGGCAAAACGCTGCAGCGATGGCGACAGCGCGCCACGTTGGCGACGCGGAGTAGGCGAATGAATAACTTCGGGCTTAGTTTCTGGCAAACGAAAGAGCGCGGCAACCGCGTTGATGCCAGCAATTGCACCTGCAACATAGAACGGCACATGTGGACCACCAAGCGCGGCAAGTCCACCAAGCGCCGGACCCACTACAAAGCCCACACCGAATGCCGCACCTAAGAGTCCAATCAAACGCGCCCGCTGTTCGGGCGGCGCTATGTCGGCAATTGCGCCTTGTGCAACCGCAACACTTGCACCAGATGCACCGTCAATTGCACGGCCCAAGAACAACACCCACAAGGCGCCTGCTGCGCCTGTCACCACACTTCCAATTGCCGTACCGACAAGCGAAAAAACAATGATGGGCTTGCGTCCAATGCGGTCTGAAACGCGACCGAGAATTGGCGCAAACACCATTTGCGCAACGGAGAATGTTGCGAACATTAAGCCCACTTGCAGACCGCTGGCACCGAAACGCTCGGCGTAACGACCAAGAATGGGCACCACAATTCCAAAGCCCACAAGGTCAAGTGCAACCGTGGTCCAAATGATCCAGAATCCCGCCGGCATTGGCGAGCGCTCACGCTTAGCCACGTCGGACGCGTGTCCCCTCTTTGGACGTTTCAACGACGTAGCCAAGTGATTGCAACTCGTTTCGAAGCGCATCGGCGACTGCAAAATCTTTTGCCGAACGCGCAGCGTCTAGTGCGGCTGCTTTCTCAAGAATGTCTGAACCAATATCGTCACCAGACGACAGTTCAATTCCAAGCGACCCTAGAACCTCGACAACAGATGCACGCAACGACGCTGCAGTATCTACGTCGCCAGCATCGAGTGCTGTGTTTGCGCGCCGAACGGTGTCAAAGACAAGAGCCATTGCTGCGGGCGTATCAAGGTCGTTGTCCATTGCTGCCATGAACTTCTGCACAACATCGGCATCGGCTACGCCTGTTGCGTGACCAGCTGTTCGCGCAGCGAATGCATCGAGACCAGCCAAGGCGGAAACGCTCGCATCAATATTGTCTTGACCAACACGTACTGGTGACCGGTAGTGAGTCTGCAACAACAACATGCGGTAGGCGCGTGGATCGTATTTGTCTAACAGGTCGAGCAGGTTGAGAACATTCCCCAAACTCTTCGACATCTTTTCGCCCTCAAGGTCAACAACAAACCCGTTATGCATCCAATGATTGGCAAATGACTTACCGAGTGCAACAGATTGTGCGCGCTCGTTCTCATGATGAGGGAAACGAAGATCGGCACCGCCACAATGCAAATCGAAGCCTTCACCAAGAAGTTCCAAACTCATCACAACACATTCACTGTGCCAACCAGGACGACCATCGCCCCACGGTGACGGCCACGATGGTTCACCAGGCTTCGTGAACTTCCACAATGCAAAATCGGCAGGATGACGTTTGTTGTCGGCACCGAAGACTTCACGATCACCGCCGCCGCTCAACATGTCATCAACGTTCTGATGAGCAAGCAACCCGTAATCGGGAACTGCAGCGATACTGAGATAAACGCCATCGCCCGTGACATACGCAGCATCGCGTGCGATGAGGTTGCCAATCATGGCGACCATTTGGTCGACATATTCGGTGGCATGCGGAACATCTGTTGGTCGCAACACTCCCAACTTGCCCATGGCTTCAAACCACACGTTCTCGCACTTGGTAGTGATGTCTTGCCAGGGTCGACCTTCGTTATTGGCCCGGTCGATGATCTTGTCGTCAATGTCGGTGATGTTTGACACCAGACGCACCTGCAAGCCCGTATAAGAGAGGTAGCGGCGCAAGATGTCGTACACCAGAGTTGCCCGACCGTGTCCAAGGTGCGGGGGGCCATAGACCGTGGGACCGCACAGATAAATGCTGACCTTGCCCGGATCGCGAAGGGCGAGGGGTTTCACGCTCTTCGTGGCGGTGTCATAGAGGTTCAGCACTCTGACAAGCCTACGATTTAAGACCTATGTCCACTGTCCCCGACAAGCCATCTCTTGACAACATCGAGCCAAAGTGGATTGGCGTCTGGGATACCGAGGGCGTGTACGCCTTTGACCGATCGGCCACTCGCGACGCGGTGTTTGCCATTGACACTCCCCCGCCAACGGTCAGCGGTTCACTGCACATGGGACACGTCTTTTCCTATACCCATACCGACACCGTGGCTCGCTTTTGGCGTATGCGTGGAAAAAGTGTGTTCTACCCAATGGGTTGGGACGACAACGGTCTTCCCACTGAACGACGTGTACAGAACTACTTCGGTGTCTCGTGTGACTCATCGGTTCCCTATGTGCAGGGACTGCAGCCACCATTTCGTGGCGACCCACCAAAAGACCACAAGCCTGTGCCCATCTCTCGACCCAACTTCATTGAACTGTGTGAAGAACTCACCACAGAAGACGAAAAGATTTTTGAAGATCTCTTTCGCACTCTCGGATTGTCAGTTGACTGGTCGTTGCTGTACACAACAATTGATGAACGTTCACGACGCGCCAGCCAACGTGCGTTTCTTCGCAACTTGTCACGCGCAGAGGCGTACACGCAAGAGGCACCAACACTGTGGGATGTCGACTTCAAGACTGCGGTCGCGCAAGCAGAACTAGAAGATCGCGAGCGCCCCGGTGCGTATCACACGCTTGCCTTCCACAAATCGGATGGCTCAGGTGACATTCTTATTGACACCACTCGTCCCGAACTTCTTGCAGCATGCGTAGCACTCATTGCACATCCGGACGACGATCGATACAAGCCATACTTTGGCAAAACAGTACGCACACCTTTGTTCAATGTTGAAGTTCCTGTACTTGCCCATCCTCTCGCACAGATTGACAAGGGAACCGGCATTGCGATGTGTTGCACTTTCGGTGACCTCACCGACGTCACATGGTGGAGAGAGTTGCAGCTACCAATGCGCGCCATCATCGGACGCGATGGTCGCATTGTTGCCGATGCACCACATGGCCTCACCGACACACAAGGTCTCGCCCACTTCGAGTCGCTTGTTGGAAAGTCCGCAAAACAAGCCCAGACCGCAATTGCAGAAATGCTGACAGCGTCGGGCGAAATGATTGGTGAGCCACGAGCCATCACTCATCCCGTGAAGTTCTACGAAAAGGGTGATCGCCCACTTGAGATTGTGACAAGCCGCCAGTGGTACATCCGCAATGGTGGACGCGATGCAGACCTTCGCACACAATTGCTTGAACGTGGAGCAGGACTGACGTGGCACCCCGATCACATGCGCCATCGCTATTCGAACTGGGTAGAAGGCTTGAACGGTGACTGGCTGGTGAGCCGTCAGCGTTACTTCGGTGTTCCTGTTCCTGTGTGGTATCCGTTAGACGCAAACGGCGAGATTGTCTACGACTCTCCACTTGTCCCGAACGAATCGCAATTACCAATTGACCCCAGCACCGATGTGCCCGCTGGCTACACCGAGTCGCAACGTGGTCAGGAAAATGGATTCATTGGTGATCCCGACGTCATGGACACGTGGGCAACATCGTCACTCACTCCACAAATTGCCGGCCAATGGGAAGACAACCCCGACTTGTTTGGTCGCGTGTACCCGTTCGATGTTCGTCCGCAAGGACACGACATCATTCGCACATGGTTGTTCTCCACCATGGTGCGCTCACACTTCGAACACGGGCAGGCTCCGTGGGCAAACGCTGCATTGTCCGGATGGATTCTCGACCCCGACCGCAAAAAGATGTCGAAATCAAAGGGCAACGTTGTAACGCCCATTGATTTGTTCGAGAAATACGGAAGCGATGCCGTTCGGTATTGGGCAGCAGGTGCGCGCCCAGGAATTGACACCGCATTCAGCGAAGACCAAATGAAGGTTGGTCGCAAACTTGCGATGAAATTGTTGAATGTCAGCAAATTTGTTTTGGGTTTTGGTGATGCAGATGAAACTGTTGCTCCCACACATGCCATCGACATTGCAATGCTTCAAAAATTGGGTGATGTTGTAAAAGAAGCGACTGCTGCGTTCGAAGCATTCGACTATGCGCGCGCGTTAGAACGAACCGAGTCATTCTTCTGGTGGTTCTGTGACGATTATGTGGAACTTGTCAAGACACGCGCCTACGCAACTCACAGCGAAGAGGGAGCATTGTCTGCTCGCGTTGCACTTCGCAGAGCTTTGTCCGCGTTGCATCGTCTCTTTGCACCAATTCTTCCGTTTGCATCTGAAGAGGCATGGCGTTGGTGGCAAGAAGGTTCTGTGCATCGCGCGCCGTGGCCCACGTTTGGCGACCTTGTGCGTGAAAGTGGGTGGACCATCCACGGAGAATCGTTTGCGACAACCGTCTGTCACGTGTTGGGTGAAATCCGCCGCGCCAAAACCGAAGCCAAGGTCAGTCAAAAGGCAGTGGTTCAATCGGTCACCATTACAGCCACCGCTGCGCAGATTGCAGTTCTGGAACAGGCATGGCCCGACATTGCCGATGCCGGATCTGTCACCGCATGGACTGCCAGTGCAGATGAAAACGCTGCGGAAATCGCCGTTTCCGTCATTTTGGAACCTGCAGCGGAATAGTTCACAGGCTCTAGCGACCTCTGTGAACGCTGTTGCACAACTACGGTAGAAGTCGCATGTCCACTACCCCGTCACGCCATGGCCATTCAGGCAAGCAACGTGCGTTTCTGCTGTTCAACATTGTGTTGGCAGTTGTCACCGTGCTTGCGGGCAGTGGACTGGTGTATGCCAACTGGAAACTTGGCAATCGCCAAGTGGTCAGCATTGACCCCGTAGCTGAAGGCGACGGAAATTTAGATTTGCCCGAAGGTGATCGAACCGCGAAGAACTATCTCATCACAGGGTCTGACAACAACGCATGCATCAGCAAAGATTCACCGTTCTACGGAGGTTTCAGCAATCGTGCGGGCTACGGAGAGCGCAGCGACTCATTAATGGTGGTTCGCGTCAACCCCATTGACAATCAAGCCGCAATTCTCTCGTTCCCCCGTGACATGTGGGTGAAACAAGCTGGGTCCAATAGAAGTAACCGCATTAACGCGAACTTCGAGAAGAAGAATCCCAATCGTCTCGTTCGCAATATCAAAGAGAACTTTGGAATTTCAATTGACCACTACATCAATATTGACTTCTGCGCCTTTGCCGCAATTGTTGATGCTGTAGGTGGGGTTCGCGTGCCATTCACCTACAAAGCACAAGACAAGATGACTGGGTTTAAAGTTCTTCGGGCGCGCGTGTGTTACACCTTTCAAGGAGATCACGCGCTTGCATACATGCGTTCTCGCCATTACAGATGGTTTAACCCCAAAACAATGGCGTGGACTCGAGATGGCACTTCCGACTGGGGTCGCATTAGTAGGCAACAAGACTTTATGAAGCGTGTCATTCGCAAATCTTTAGAGAAATCGAAGACAAACCCCCGTGTTGCATCCGGAATTCTGAACGCTGCATTAAAGAACATCATCACCGACGACAAGTTGACACCACTCACCGTTTTGCAACTTGGGCAAGCAATGAAGAATTTCAATACCGAGACCATGGGCAGCTACACCATGCCAGGCAACGGCCAAGTGATTGATGACATGGCGGTCATTGTGCCGGACTTAGAAAGTGCAACATCGAAAAAGATTCTTTCCGTTTTCCAAGGTAAGGCAAGTCTGAAAACAACAATTGCCGGAGCAACTCCCGCAGATGCAACCACCGTGACAACTACAGCCACAACGTTGGCAGTAGTTGCATCCACCACCACCGTGGTGAAATCAACAACCACAACTGCCAAGCAAACTCAAACAACGGTGAAGCCCACGCAGACCACTACAACGACCACAGTTCCGAAAGTGGCGATTGAACAAAGCACGCGCGGCGTTGTTCCACCGAATGATCCAAATTGCCAGTATTAACTGAAATTATGCAATTGGCTCAAGAACCCGAGCCAGCACTTCAGGAATCTCACTAGGCCCGCCAACAAGAGCAATACGAGCACCCACTCGTGCAGCAAATGCAGTTGCTTCATCGTGATCATCTTCCGGGGCAATCACTACAAGTTCTTCCATTCCATGCGCAGCATTCTCTGCGTCGCCTTCAACTGTTGCCCTGCAATCGGACAACAAGATGACAACTCTGCGACCAGCACGAGAACGCGACAGTTGTTGGCGCGCCGCAAGAAGCGCACCAGCAAGATCTGTTGTGCCATGCCCACGCAATGTCAACACATCGTTAATCACTCGTTCGCTTGCCTTTGGCACATCTTGACTTTTCGTCACAACCACGTCTTTACCGAATGCAATAACGCTGTAGTCGTCGGGGTTTCTGCTGGCAATGGCCGCGGTAGCCACGGCATTGGTTGCAAGTGGCTGACCGCCCATAGAACCGCTTCTGTCCAGAAGCAAACAAAATGCGGTACCTGGCTTTTTCCATCCGCGTACGCGTAACCGTTCTGGATCAATTGCTTCACCACGACGCGACTCTGCAATTGCATCCATGCTGGCGTCAATATCGATGTCGCCGGCATCTTCGCGATAGGGCTGTTCCACCATTTTTCCTATGCCGCGCGGACGCGCGCGCCCACGTTGCCCTAGATCTAACATCAATCTCCCGGCAAGACGCTTCGCAAGTTCGCGCAACTTTGGATCGGTGGCTCCCGTGAGATCTGCCAGTAACCCAAGAGTCTCATCTGGACTGTTCTGCATGGCTTCGTCAAGCGCAGCTTCGTCTAGTTCCCCTACTTCGGGAGAGATCTGTTCAAAGTTTTCGTTACGCGACAAATCCCGCCGCGACGTGGTGCGCTTGCCGGCTTCTGCAACTGCTTGGTCGGCGGCTTCGCCTTCCTTTGTTAGAGGGAGGTCGTGCCCCGGTTCGTCG
Organism: Ilumatobacteraceae bacterium; assembly: GCA_021299715.1. Lineage (GTDB taxonomy): Bacteria > Actinomycetota > Acidimicrobiia > Acidimicrobiales > Ilumatobacteraceae > UBA2093. The sequence continues at coordinate 104,789 of JAJTEL010000003.1, forward strand.
GGGCTCCAGCTTTTCCCTCTCCGCCGTCCCCTTCCACTCGGCCGAACACGTCCTGCCAAATCTCTGTGATGATTTCTTCCGACGTTCTCACACTGCCCTCGCGAACACGGACACGACCCGACAGCGCGACCAAGGCAGCGTCAACACCGACGCTTGGGTTTTCACGAGTTGACTCGCGAAGTTCAGCCAGTGACACCGCTACTTTCGCGAAGTCGACCGCGCCACGAACAGATGACCCGACGCGTAAATCTGTATGTGACCGAGTACGACGAACAACTGATACAACTTTTTCTAGCCACGCGGCATCTATTGATGCACCGTTGAGATTTCGTTGCACTATGGCAACCTCTTCTTCAGCGGTTTGATACGACATTGCAACACGACACACTCGGTCGTACACAGCGCCAGAGATACGAGCGGTGCCCACTGCATCGAACGGGTTCATTGCAGCCACCAAACGGAACCCCGCCGCTGCGGCTATTCGACCTAAACGGGGAACATTTAGTTCGCCTTCACTCATCACCGTAATAAGAACGTTCAATGTCTCTTCGGGGATGCGATTGATTTCTTCCACATACAACAACGAACCGTCGCGAAGCGCACTCGCTAGCGGCCCGTCAACAAAAACAGAAGGGTCGTAGCCTTCGTTTAAGACACGCGCTGGGTCGAAGTGCCCAACGAGTCGTGCCGGCGTGAGTTCTGCGTTCCCTTCAACAAACTCAAAACCAATTCCTAAACCCTGTGCAACTGCACGCAGCAATGTTGATTTTCCGGTGCCCGGAGGTCCTTCTAACAACACATGACGGTCTGCGGCAAGAGCCGCAAGAACTAATTCAAGTTCACGACGACGTCCCACCACTTGCGAAGTGAGTGCGTTGCGGAGTGCGGATGAGTTAGTCATTAACAATGACGCCGCGAATGTTCACGCCGTCGCGCATTGCCTGATAGCCCTCGTTGATTTCATCCAACGTGTAGCGGCGAGTGATGAGTTCTTCTAACTTCAAATCGCCAACGCGATACATGTCGAGAAGACGCGGAATGTCTGCTCGTGGATTAAGGCTTCCGAAAATTGTGCCCTTCACTTCTTTGTTCCACATTGCAAGCTGGAACAAGTTGATGTCGGCAGATGTCTCGTGCATTGGTGAGATTGCAGTTACAACGCATGTACCGCCTTTGCCCACCATTGCCATTCCTTCGCCCATCATGTCGCCGTGGAGAACACCCGGAGTCATGATGACGCGGTCTGCCATTTCGCCCCATGTGAGTTCATTGATGTGCGGAATTGCTTCGGCCATTGACGCAAACGTATGAGTTGCGCCCATCTCCATCGCCTTTTCACGCTTGAACTCAATGGGGTCAATAGCAATGACTCGCTTGGCTCCGGCCATGCGTGCACCCTGCACAGCGTTAATGCCAATGCCGCCAATGCCCACAACAACAACTGTGTCGCCGGGTTGAGTATCGGCGCGGTTCGTTGCTGAACCCCAGCCAGTAGCAACACCGCACGACACCAATGCGACGCAGTCGAGCGGAAGATCTTTTTCTACTTTGATGAGGGATGCTTCGGCAACCGTTGCGTATTCCGAGAACGTGCCCAGTTTGGCCATCAACTTCACGGGGCGACCGTCTTTCACGTGATGGCGATGTGTGCCATCTGTGATCATTCCACCGGTCAGTGTTCCGGCACCCAAGTTGCACAAGTTTTGTCGACCAGTAGAGCAGTAACGGCAGCGTCCGCATGACGGAACAAAACTTGCCGACACGTGGTCACCTGGTTGAAGCGATGTGACGCCAGGTCCGCATTTCACAACAACACCAGCGCCTTCGTGTCCACCAATAAATGGGAAAAAGTCGTCAACACCCATCATCGCAAGAAGTTCTTTAGGTGGAACCATGTCGCCAGTGACGAAGTGCTCGTCGGAGTGGCACATGCCGGCCACTTTCCAATTCACCAGTACCTCGTTGGCCTTTGGTTCGTCTACTTCAATTTCTTCAACCACCCATGGTTGATCAATCCCGTAAAGAACGGCTGCACGTGACTTCATTGTTGTTCCCCCTCTTTGGAATGACTGTGTGATGTGCGGTTATTCGTACACCAAAACGCCGCGAATGTTCTTGCCATCGCGCATGTCTTGGTAACCCTCGTTAATGCCTTCGAGTGGGTAGGTCTTTGTAACAAGACCATCCAAATCAAGTTGACCTTCTCGGTAGAGACCAAGAAGTTTTGGAATATCGGCGCGTGGGTTACCCGAACCAAACAACGAACCCACTACTTGCTTCTCCATCAGAGTGAGGTCGAGAAGGCTCATGTTGGCACCACCCATTTCAAATGCTGGGTGAATGTTGGTAACAACTACGCGACCGCGCTTTGCAGCGAGTGCCATTGCTTCGCCCATCACTTGTCCGTCGCCAACACCCATTGTCATGATGACTTTGTTTGCCATGGTTCCCCATGTGATGTCTTGCAACAACGGAAGGGCTTCAGCCATTGACGATGCAGTGTGTGTTGCACCAAATTCCATAGCCTTTTCGCGCTTGAACTCAATGGGGTCAACAGCAACAACTCGCTTTGCGCCGGCAAGCTTGGCTCCCTGAATGGCGTTAGCACCAATGCCGCCAACACCAACCACAACAACCGTGTCACCGGGAGCCACGTCTGCTGCGTACACAGCAGAACCCCAACCAGTAACTACGCCACAGCCCAACAAACAGGCCTTATCAAGTGGAACGTCTTTTTCAATTTTGATGCACGATGCTTCGTTGACCACGGTGTGATGCGCGAAGGTTCCCAACATGCACATCAACGTGAGATCTTTGCCTTGCGCGTGGTGGCGAGATGTTCCGTCGGAGATTTGCAATCCGAGACCCATGAGTGCGCCAAGGTCACACAAGTTTTGGTGGCCGGTGGAGCAACTTGGACAACGACCGCATGATGGGATGAAACCAAAAACAACGTGGTCGCCAGGTGCCAGCCAACTGACACCTTCGCCTACTTGTTCCACTACGCCGGCTCCTTCGTGGCCACCAACAATTGGCAAAGCAAATGGAAGGTCACCTGTTGTGAGGTGCTCATCTGAGTGGCACATGCCCGATGCAGCAATTTTCACCAGTACTTCGCCTGGGCCAGGTGCGTCGAGTTCAATTTCTTCAACGCTCCACGGAGCATTGACTTCCCAGAGAACGGCTGCCTTGGTCTTCATTGAAGTCCCCTTTAGTTGGCCACTGGAGGGTCCAGCGGATGCCTTTGACATTACCCACCTGGCGCCAACCTTCTCTAGTGGGGCTCTCGGCGGGTACTGTCGTAGGCATGGAACAGGACAACATCCAGGACACCGCCGCAGAGCAGACCGAGACAACCCAGAACGTTGTCGTCGAAGAGCTCCTCGTTGAGGAAATCTCTATTGACGGCATGTGCGGCGTTTACTGAGAACCACTCCTCTCACGCCACCATGACACTCACCCTTGAGTCGGCGTGCGAGATGCACCCGCAAGTCGCGTTGCGACCAGAGCCATTTGGCGCTCTTGCCTATCACTACGGCAATCGCCGGCTCGTCTTCCTACGTCATCCAGACATTGTTCGTGTTGTGCGAAACATGTCAGCTCACCCCACACTGCGCGATGCGCTCGCCGCAGAGGGTGTCGATGAATCCCGTTGGCCATCATTCGTGAAAGCCATTTCTTCTCTTACTACATCGGAGATTGTTCGTGTCCGCTGAATCGCTTGTTGCACAAATGAAGTCGGGGCTCGATGCTCCAATTTGCCTGACGTGGGAACTCACCTATGCCTGCAACTTGGAGTGCGTGCATTGTTTGTCCAGCAGTGGGCAACGTGACCCTCGTGAACTGTCAACGGAACAAGCCAAAGCGGTCTTAGACGAACTTCGCGATCTTCAGGTCTTCTACATCAACATTGGCGGCGGAGAACCAATGGTGCGCCGCGACTTCTTTGAAATTCTTGAGCACTCCATCGCCAACGGAATTGGTGTGAAGTTCTCCACCAACGGTGCGTTCATAGACAAGAAGAATGCAGAACGCCTTGCAGCACTCGATTATCTCGACATTCAAATCAGCCTCGATGGAACAACTGCCGAGGTCAACGATGCAGTACGCGGCGACGGTTCATATGCAACCGCCATTCGTGCCATGGAAAACCTGCGTGACGCTGGGTTTGGCCAGTTCAAGATTTCTGTTGTTGTCACTCGCCACAACGTTGATCAATTAGACGACTTCAAGGCGCTGGCCGATTCATTCGGTGCGCAATTGCGCATCACACGTTTGCGTCCAGCCGGACGCGGAGCAGACACGTGGAATGAACTCCACCCCACCAATGCCCAACAACGCCAAATTTACGATTGGTTGTTGGCTCACGGGGAGAATGTTCTTACAGGTGACTCGTTCTTTCACTTGAATGCATTCGGCGAGTCACTCCCAGGCCTCAATATGTGTGGTGCAGGCCGCGTTGTCTGCCTCATTGATCCACTTGGCGATGTGTACGCGTGTCCATTCGTCATTCACGACCAGTTCAAAGCAGGTTCCGTGTTGGATGCAGGCGGATTCACGAAAGTGTGGCGCGAATCTGAATTGTTTACCGAACTGCGTGAACCCCAAAGCGCGGGCGCATGTGCATCGTGTGGTGCATTCGATGCGTGTCAAGGCGGCTGCATGGCAGCAAAGTTCTTCACAGGAATTCCACTTGATGGCCCAGATCCCGAATGTGTTGGAGGAGACGGAGAGGAATACCTCGCATCAACTCCGGTTGCCATTCTTCCTCGACCATCAATGGACCATTCAAAGCCCGCACGCTCCAAGGTGAATGCATGAACGTCATCAATCTCATTCTTGGAATAGTTGGCGGCTACCTTCTTGGCACGTTGCCCAGCGCCATCATCGTCGCGCGCGCAAAGGGTGTCGACATCACAACATTTGGTTCGGGCAACCCAGGGGCTAGCAATGTGGCGCGTGCAATTGGTTGGCGCTACGGAAGCATTGTCTTTGTACTCGATGCTGCAAAAGGTGCAATTCCTGCCCTCCTCCTTATTGGGCATCGCCCCAGCGCATACATCTGTGGTGCTGTCGCCATTGTGGGCCACATCTTTCCCGCTACTCGCGGATTTAAAGGTGGCAAGGGAATCGCCACGGGTGCCGGCGTTCTACTCGTTCTTCATCCACTCATCATGATCATTTCGGCAGTGTCGTGGATTGCCATCATGAAATTGTCAAAGAAAGCATCCGTTGCATCCATTGTTGTTGTTCCGCTGGTTGTCGTTCTTCTCATCGTCACCGGAAAACCCGCGTGGGAGATTTTTGCGTTCATCGGAATAGGACTTCTCATTGAAGTTCGCCACCTTTCCAATATCAAACGTCTTTTGTCGGGAAGCGAACCTCCCGTCTCTGGTACGCGTGGCTAATTCATGCTCGGAATTCTTGAACAAGCATTTGATTGGTTAAAGGATTACTCCAGTTCGCCGTGGTTCTACGTCGTCCTTCTCACCATTGCATTTCTCGATTCGGTGTTTCCCATTGTCCCAAGCGAAACAATGGTCATCATCGGTGGTGTCAGTGCTGGCCTTCACGACCTTCATTGGTCGCTCGTCATCTTGTTCGCTGCAGTCGGAGCTTTCTCTGGCGACAACTTCAGTTATCACATTGGAGTCTTCTTCTCCGAGAGACTTCAGCGCAGATACAACAAAAGCGACAAAGGACGTCAACGGCTTCAATGGGCACACAACCAAATTGAGACTCGCGGAGGCGAACTTCTCGTCACTGCGCGCTTCATTCCTGGTGGACGCACAATCGTCACGTTGACATGCGGAATTACGGGTCAATCCACCAAGTGGTTCATGAAGTGGTCGGCCATCGCTGCAAGTATTTGGGCAACATACGCAACCATGCTGGGTTTTATTGGTGGGCGCACATTCCAAGAAAACCACACAAAAGCGTTCCTCGTTGCTTTCGCTCTGGCCATTGGTGCAACCATCATTCTTGAAATCATTCGCTACGTCAGAGGCAAAAGATCTTCTGCACACCATGAGTGACTTTGTCTCGCTCACATCATCGGACATCACACCTGGACGCGCACTCGTGGTGTTACCCCTTGGGTCGTGGGAACAACATGGTCCGCACCTTCCACTAGATACCGACACAATCATCATTTCGGAAGTTGTGAATCGCGGAGTGTCCGAGTCACAAATTCCACACAGACTTGTAATGGTTGCACCAGTGCTTCCCATTACAGCTAGCGATGAACATGCTGGTTTCCCAGGAGGTCTCAGCACGGGCACTCGCGCGCTCGTTGATGCAGTGGTGTCCATTTGTCGTTCAGCAGCTCCGTGGGCAGCAGGAGTTCTCATAGCGAACGGACATGGTGGAAACTTTGATGCACTGAAGGACATTGCATCGGCCCTTGACTACGAGAAAATTACGCACTCCATTTGGACACTTCCCCACTACACGGGCGCCGACATGCACGCAGGGAAAACCGAAACATCCGTGATGCTGCACATTGCTCCACACACCGTTCGAACTGACCGTATCCCCCACGTAGATGCGCAAGAAATAGATGTGGCCGCGCTGCGAGAGCATGGCGTTCAGTCGGTTTCGACGTCTGGAGTTCTTGGTGAGCCTTCTTCTGCTACTGCTGAGCATGGTCGTGAGGTTTTCTCTCTGTACACCGAATCTTTCATCAGCCGTCTGCGAATGTGCGCGTCGCAGTGGTTGAATGTTGGTCAATGAGCATCCGCCTTCGCCCCGACCATCAATGGTTCCGCGCTTCAGACGGAAAGTCCCTGGTAGCTGGTTCTCCGCTGACGTTTTTCTCCGTCAGCGATAAAGGCGCCAACATTCTCACCTTGGTAGAAAACAACGATCTTCTGCCAGACGGACATGAACAACTCACTGATCGCCTTGTAGCGGCGGGATCAGCTCACCCTCTTTGGCACATGCCTGTTTCGGCCGAGACCATCACTGTTGTCATCCCTGCATTTTTAAAGGAAAGTCGAGATCTCGATCGCCTTGCGTCTCTCATTCGTCGACTCGACGGCCTACAGGTAATTGTCGTAGACGACTGTTCGCAAGAACCAATAGTTGTCCCTGGCGCCACAGTTATACGACACGACAGCAATAAGGGGCCGGGGGCTGCACGTAACACTGGGCTTGCAAATGTCACCACACCGTTTGTTGCTTTTGTCGACGACGATGCACTTATCAACGAAGAAAAAATTCGACTTCTCGCTGCACAAATGAATGACCCACGTGTTGTCTTAGTTGCTCCACGAATTAACAGCACCGACAACAATCGACTCACGGGTGAGTACGAAGCACATCATTCGCCGCTCACAATGGGCGAACATCCCACCATCATTCGGCCACTCTCGCGCGTGTCATATGTTCCGGCGGCGGTCATCGTGTGTAGAACCGATGCAATTCGACAGGCGAATGGATTCAATGAAGCCATGCGTCTCGGTGAAGACGTTGACCTGGTCTGGCGTCTGGCCGCACAGGGCCATCTCTGTCGATACGAGCCCACCATCACATGCGAACACGAAACTCGATTAACGGTTCGCGAACTTCTTAAGCAACGTTTCGGTTACGGCACAAGCGCAGCAGCACTTAGCCAACAACACCGGGCTGCGGTTACTCCCCTTCGTGCCAATGTCATTCTTCTTCTGCCTGCACTTGCACTCATCTTCGGCTACATCTGGATCTTCCTGCCGCTGCTTCCGTTTGTCTATGCCTGGTACTGGATCACCCTGCGTCGATCTGGGCTGTCGCTTCTTCAACGAACTCGCCTGACAACCAGTGGGCTCTGGTCCACCATTCGACTCTTGGCGTCAGCCGTCTCACGTGCGTGGTGGCCCATCTTCTTTGTTCTTTCCTTTTTCTCCTTTAGTGCCGGATTCGCATTGTTTGCCAGTGCGCTCACCCCGCCCATATACGGGCTGATGCGCTACAAGCCGCAACGTCTCTTGGGCTACATCGCGCTTCGCGTTCTCGACGGACTTGCGTACGGAACCGGAGTCTGGGTCGGAGCGTTTCGCCACCGGTCTCTGCGATGTCTCATGCCGATAGTCACGGGGTCAGCGTTGCGACTACGGTCAAAGGGGTGACAATTCGCCTTGCAGTTCATGAAGCCAAATGGCTGGCACATGTTCAAGGCGTGGCGCGCGCACACCCCGGTCTTGTTCCTGTTGTAAAAGGCAACGGATACGGATTTCGGCGATGGAATCTGATGCCACTTGCCGGTCAACTCGCGACAGAAGTTGCTGTGGGCACTGTTTTTGAAGTGCGAGACATTCCAACAACTGTGACACCAATTGTTCTGACGCCAACTCTGACACCGCCACCAAAGAATCTGCCGCTGAACACAATTCTGACTGTTGCCTCTCCACATCACGTGGTGGCTCTCACATCTGCCGGATGGGCTGGCGATGTCATTGTGAAGTTGCAGTCGTCCATGTTGCGCTACGGAGTAGCGCGGGAGAATCTGTCATCACTTCTCAACGACGTAGAGAATGCCCGATTCACGTTGCGCGGATTTTCATTTCATCCGCCACTCGAAGGTGATCCGGTTGCGCACCTAAAAGAAGTGGAGGCATGGCTTCCATTACTTCCTTCTAGTCTTCCGTTGTATCTCAGCCACTTCGATTCTCGCTTATACGAAAAGTTACGAACCGACCACCCTCATTACGATTTCCGCATTCGCTTAGGTACGTCGTTGTGGCACGGCGACAAATCAATGATGCAATTGTCGGCCGATGTCGTTGACCACCACGCCATCGAATCAGGCTCAAGAGCTGGCTATCGACAGGTAAAAGTGGATGGTCCGGGAGAAATTGTGCTGATTGGCTGCGGTACTTCACACGGAGTATTTCCCCTGCCCGATGGACGTAGCCCATTCCACTATCAACGACAACGACTGAACATGCTGGAGCACCCACATATGCACACAACCATGTTGTTTGTTGCACGTGGTCGCCCAATTCCCAGCGTTGGAGAATGGATCGATGTTCAGCAACCGCTCACGCGAGTACAAGTAGATCTCTTGCAATGGATTCGCTAAAAAACCGAATCACGTTTTGATTTCTAAATATTTACCATTCGGTTGAGGCCACGCCAACCAACTGCGGACGCTCCAACTAAAGGACCTTCGTCTGCAAGTCGTGCGGGAACAATTCGTGCATTACGAGAAAATTCAAGACCACACAACTCGTCGAGCGTCTTTTGAGCAGATGTAAAGAACGTTGCACCAAAGCCGAGCGCAACACTTCCTGCTACACACACAAGCTTTAGGTCCAACAGATTGCAGACAGATGCAACTCCTCGACCAACGAGGCGACCCGTGCGCACCATAATTTCGTATGTTGGCTGAGTAGGTGGTCGACCCGTGATTGCTTCAATGGCTGGACCTGACGCTTCTGCTTCGAGACACCCACGTCCGCCACACGAACAACGACGACCGTTTGGCTCAACGATGACATGACCAATGTGGCCAGCATTTCCGCTCTCCCCATCCAGCAGTTCGCCGTTCAAGACGATTCCGCCGCCGACCCCCGTTGACACCACCATGGCCATGAAGTTGTCGACACCGCGAGCGGCTCCAAGCCACCCTTCTGCAAGTGCCAATGCCTTGGCATCTCCGTCGCCAAAAACAGGAAGCCCCGTGTACGACGCCAGTCGTTCGCGAAGTGGGAAATTTCGCCACTGGTGAATATTTAGTGGCGACACAGTTTCTACATTGCGCGTGATGGGTCCGGCGCAGGCCACGCCAACAACTGACGGCACAACTCCGTGGTGATCGCGTGCTCGAACAAGTTGACCTTCCACCGCTTCGGCGAGATCGTCAAACAGTTCATCACCACTGCAACCCTTGTCGACAGGAATGTTGACCCGGTCGATAAGTTCCCCCGAACGGGTCACCAAGCCGACGGAAAATTTTGTTCCGCCAATATCAATAGCCAGTGCAAGTTCCATGGGGTCACCATTCTCGCAAGCCAGAGGGTCATTGCTATGAACTATTCAAACAAATGACCTGTTTACTGTTATGACTAATAACAAAAGAGCGTCATCCCCTACGCTCATCTCGTGCTTGGGGACTGGACTGATGTTGTTGAAGAACAAGAACATCAACCGTATTTTCGCGACCTTACAGAATTTGTCGACATCGAAAGAGCGAAGCACTCCATCTACCCTCACCAGGCCGATGTCTATAAGGCGCTTCAGTTGACATCTCGTGCAGACACACGCGTGGTTCTTCTTGGACAAGACCCGTATCACGGGGCGGGCCAAGCTCACGGCTTGTCATTCTCTGTTCCAACTGGCGTTGCACTGCCGCCATCGTTGCGAAACATCATGAAAGAACGTGAGTCGGATGTGGGAATACCCCTATCCCCACACGGAAATCTCACTAGGTGGGCAAAACAAGGGGTTCTGTTACTCAACTCCACGCTCACCGTGCGTGAAGGCGAAGCCGGCTCTCACCGTGGTCGCGGATGGGAAACTTTTACAGATGCGTTGTTGACCGCCGTGAACGAAAAAGATCGTCGTGTCGTCTTTGTTCTCTGGGGATCTACTGCTCAACAGAAACTTCCATTGATTACACGCAACCATCACGTGGTCCTTCGCGCACCACATCCGTCGCCCCTCTCTGCTCACCGCGGATTTTTTGGTAGTTCGCCGTTCTCACAAGTCAACAAAGCGTTGGAAGAAGTTGGCGAAATACCCATTGATTGGCATACCGATAACGAATAGACAGCGTTCAGCCCGCCTGCAGATAGCCACTATTCGTGTGGGACAATCCTCGTATGGCACTCGCCGCACGACAATCCGAGAAGTCTCGGCAAACCGATTTAAAGGTTGCCGAAAGCGCAGCACGAGCTGTGCGAACAGTTGGCATAGACCAAATGGCGCTCACTCGCGTGGCTGCCGATGCAGGTTTCTCAAGTGGTGCCATTTATGCGCGATGTGATGATCGATCTGAACTTGTCGTGCTCGCGTGGGAAAAAAGTTTTTGGCCCATGCTGTCGGAGATTCTTGTTCCGCTCGTCGATGCAGTTCTCGCCAACAACACCGAACACGTGGCGAATATCAGCCAACTCTTTGAACAAGCCAGCAGAAAAGATGCAGTTCCCGACCTTGGGAGCGCCATGGAAATCATTGTTGCCTCACGGCGCGATGAAGTGATTGCAGAAGTCGTACAACGCGACATCATTGGTCTGCTTGATGATCGCGGTGTTGGCCCCTCTACCGACGGCGCAAATCGACAGGCCGTGGTATCGGCACTTGCAACAACTTTTGGAGCAGCACTGTTGAACTCGGTGTACGACCAAGGAACGGTTAACCCCATCAATCCGCAAGCATTGCTTGAGTTGTTTACCAAAGCCGTTCGAACTGCTTCCAAACCTGCCAAGCCAGCCGGAGCAAAGCCCGCACCTGCGCCGTATACATTCCCGTCTACGCGCGATGAAATCCGAGACGCACTCATTTCGGCAAGCGAATACGTTATTGCTCGCTCTGGTGTGCATCGCGCAACCGTGTCTCGCATTGCACGACGCGCAGGCGTCAGTGTTGGTGCTATCTACGGACTGTATGAAAATAAAGATTCTTTGGTTGCAGATTGTCTAGAGGTGTTATTTCCGCCGCAACTAGCAATTGACTCAAAAAGTTGGTCACAAGTCTTCACTGCAACCGATCAACGTGCAATGGTCACCGAAATTGTTTCCCAGTACATGTCGCCGTCTTACAGTCAATGGAGACGCTTCCGCTTAGAAAGCCTTATTGCGGCACGACATTCGCTTCCCATCGCTCAACAACTTGCCGTGTACGCAACACAAACGCAAGAGTCGTTGCTCAGAGCCAGCGCCCAGGCTCCGGCACATGCGGGCATTCGGGCCGAAACCGGACTTTCAGCACGCGCTTCCGTTATTGGATTGTCCATTGTTGAAATTGTGGACCCCTCTATCTGCAACCTCGATTGGCGTTGGGTTCCCGTTCCTTAGTCCGTGACTCAGCCGTAGTCACTAATCTCGCATCATGCTTGAAGAATTAGCCGCTGTTGTCCGAAGCGGAGCGCTAGATCCTGTAGACCTTGTCAACGAAAGCCTGCGCCGAATAGACGACGCCAAAGAATTGAATGCCGTTGTTGCTCTCTACGCCGACGAAGCTCTCGCGGCTGCAAAAAATCATTCACGTGAAGGCGCACTTGCTGGACTTCCATTCTTGGTGAAAGACATGGCACGTGTGAAAGGACACGTCACCACAAGTGGTTCACGTCTCTACGCCAACGGTCCGGCCGACGATACGGATGACACGGTTGTTGCTCGACTACGCGCTGCCGGTGCAATTGTTCTTGGCCGCACGAATAGTCCCGAATTTGGCGCAACCGCATACACATCGAATCCGGTGTATGGCGCAACCCGAAATCCGTGGAACACCACCAAGGCACCGGGTGGCTCAAGCGGTGGTTCTGCTGCCGCTCTTGCAGCCGGACTCACTCCTCTTGCTACAACAAGTGACGGTGGTGGCAGTGTGCGCGGACCCGCAGCATCTGTTGGACTTGTGGGATACAAACCAACAATGGGAGCGATTGGAAGAAACATTCTCCCTCGGTGGATTGAATTTTCTACTCAAGGTACGACAAATGCAACCGTTGCCGACGTGGTGTACGAAGCATCCGTCACGCTTGGTGAGGCACGAGGCGATTTTTTGTCAGTTCCGCGTGCGGGAATTCAACTCACACCACAACGTCCCACCAAAGTGCTCGCGTGTCGAACATTTCGCGCCGATGTCGACCCTGAAATTGAGGAGCACTTTGAAAACACTCTTAATGCCATTGCCAAGAGCGGCATTCCCGTTGAACGAGTTGATTCACCAAGCAACAATGACACCATCTGGAATTGGTTCATCATCTCAACTGCGGAACTCACTCAAAGCCTTCGCCACGAAGAGCACCGGTGGAACGAATTATCTGACTATGTGCAACAGCAATTGAAGTTCGGTTCATCAGTCACCATTGATCAGTACATTGCGGCTCAACGTTTTCGTCATGAAGTCTCGGCACGATTCGATGACATTCTGGTCGACGGTGCTGTATTAGTAACTCCCACTGCCAATGCTCGATCGTGGCCAGCAGAAGGACCCCTTCCTACTCATGCAGGCAACACCACCGATCCCATGATCACCTTGAACACCCCCGACAACAATTTCACTGGGCATCCGGCCGTGAGTGTGCCAATGGGTCTCGACAACAATGGTGTGCCGTGTGGGTTTCAAGTGATATCAGCTCGTTTTCAGGATGGGCTCAGCCTTGGTCTTGCCGAACATCTTGAAAGAATTCAACCTTGGCCACTTGTTGCGCCTGGGTATGAACGTTTTTCCATATAAGCAGGGGCGACCTCTCTCGCTTTTGCTGGCTCACTAGCGTGAGTCCACAATGTTCATTCGCCTCTCTCGTCTGTGTGTCGCCGTATTTGCCGTCTGTGCACTTGTCTTCACTACGGGCATCGTCGCCCAATCGGCCGCCCCCGATGTTCCAGGCGTCGTTGCCCCTCCCGTGTTGTCATCTCCCTCGCTAGGTTCACGCCATTCATGCATCGTGCGAGAAGGAACTGTGTGGTGCGCTGGGTCAAACACATCGGGACAACTAGGTGTTGGCGCAACATCAACACGACTCACATCGTTTAGCCCCACATTGATGACTAATGCGGTGTCCGTTGCTGCCGGTGGACTACGCACATGTGCCATCGCAAATGACACATCGGTGTGGTGCTGGGGCTCTTTACACATAGCCGTAGACCCAGTAGCGACACCAAGTGTTCTCACACGAACAATTGTTGCTACACCTACCCAACTGCCAGTCAACAATGTTCGTTCATTATCGGTGGGCACCGATCACATATGCGCCCTGAAAAGCGATGCCACGGTGTGGTGTTGGGGAATCAATAAGTACGGTCAACTCGGTGACGGTACGCGTACGTCATCTGCAGTTCCCGTTCAATCCCTCCTTACTGGCGTGATGTCGGTTGATGTGGGCGCCGCACACACGTGTGCAATTCGCACCACGAAATCAGTGTGGTGTTGGGGTCGAAACAATTACCGGCAATTGGGCCAATCAAACCCCGCGTCTCGAGCCACACCCACCTATGTACCTATCGTGCGCGCAAATAGCGTGACCACGGGTGTGGCATTCACGTGCATTCTGTCCGTCACTCAACGTTCACAATGCTGGGGGCGCAACAATTACGGACAACTGGGCGCAGCGTGGGGTGCCTCACGTGAACGCGCGGTCACAGGCATGCGTACTGGTTTTGTCTCGCTTGAAGCCGGCCAAGAATTCGTATGTGGCATTACCAGTTCAGCGAGTACCTGGTGTTGGGGTCGAAACAAATACGGTCAGCTCGCTAATGGCAGTTACATTGCAAAAGCAACACCGCAAAAAGTTGTACCCGCAGCACTTGTTGGGTCACCGCAGTCTCTCGCCGCTGGGGACATGCACGCATGCGCACTGTCTTCCACCACCTCTGGCATGTGGTGCTGGGGGCTAAATACCTCCGGACAACTGGGAGACGCCAGCACCACTCTGCGCAGAAGCGGTACAGCAGTTTGGCCAAATGGCGTGCGTATGAAACCAATTGGCACAGATCAGTCGGCTCGACTCATTGTTGCTGGTGACATTGCGTGCAATCAGATTCGTCGCACCACGTACGGAATTGGGCCTTCTGGAATTCAATGTGGAGAAGTTGCAACTGCTGCGCTGATTACTTCACTAGCTCCCGATGGTGTCATCGCTTTGGGCGACCTTCAATACGAAGATGCCAATATCTCCGAACTCCGCGAGTTTTACGGAACAACCTGGGGTGCCTTCAAGAACATCACATACCCCGTTCGTGGAAATCATGAATACATCACCAGTGGAGCATCTGGTTACGTCGAATACTTCGGAGAGATGTCTCCGTCGTACTGGACAACTGATGCCGGTGGTTGGCGCATCATCGCTGTTGACTCGTGGTGTCAAGGGCAGTTGTATGCCGGTTGTTCAGCAACGTCTGCCCAAACACGTTGGCTCATTTCAGAACTTCAACGAGCCCGTTCGGAAGGAAAGTGTGCCGCAGTCATGATGCATCACCCCTACGTGTCGAGCGGCCGATATGCCGTTGCAACAGTTCAACATTTATGGGAAGCGTCTGTTGCCAACGGAGCAGATCTGGTCATGACTGCACATGATCATCACTACGAGCGATTCGGCCCACTCGACGCAACTGGTGCACCGGCACCTGGTGGTGTTCCCTTGTTTATTTCGGGCCTTGGAGGTGCGCAGGTCTATCCGCTTGGACCCGCGGTTCCTGGAAGCCAATACATGTTGAATTCAGACCACGGCGTGGTGCAATTGACTCTCACGCCCACCACATTCTCGTGGGGCTTTGTTAGTGCTTTAGACAATCTCACGTACGACGCTGGCTCAGCGTCGTGCACGCCTTAAGAAGTTCGCTGTCGAACCTTAGGAAAAGTCGGGAACGAGGATGACTTTGCCAGCAACTTTTCTGTTCTGCATATCCCGCAGCGCTTGAACAGCTTTCGACATGGGATACGACACTGGTTCCACCGGATGTAGTCGTCCCTCGCCCATTTCTTTCAAGACTTCAACCACCATCTCGGCGTGAGCTGCCGGATTCTTTGCCACCCACGCACCCCAATCAACTCCGATCACCGTGCGATTGAGCAACAGAACGAGATTGGCGGGCAACTTAGGAATACCTGCAACAAAACCAACCACCATGTACTGACCCCCAGAGGCCAATGCACGTAATGCTTGTTCTGCAAGTTCGCCACCTACTGGGTCGTACACCAGGTCAAGTTTTCCATCGGCCAATTCACGAGCGCGAAGTTTTAGATCTTCATTCAGCACGTCAATAGTTGCAAATGCACCTGCATCCATAGCAAGTTGACGCTTCTCTTCAGACGATGCTGCTGCGATCACCTTTGCACCCATGGCAACTCCAAGATCGACTGCAGCCAAACCAATTCCGCCACCAGCACCTAAGACCAACATGGTGTCACCCTCACGAATGTCGGCGCGATGTCGAAAGGCGAACCAAGCAGTGAGATAACTCTGCATAAAGGTGGCGGCTTGACCATCAGTGAGATTGTTTGGAATGCGAAGTGCACGTGATGCATGCACGACGGCCGTATCGGAGAACCCGCCAATCCCAATGGGAACGAACACACGATCACCGACGGACAATGTGGTCACATCTGATGCAACTTCTGTGACGACGCCAGCAACTTCAGACCCAGGCCGATAAGGTACGGGCGGCTTTATTTGATAGCGACCCTCAATCATGAGCGAGTCAACAAAGTTCAAACCACACGCGCGAATATCAATTCGAACATATCCGTTTCCAAGCGGAGCATCAGGCAGTTCCACCACGTGGAGTGCGTCGAGTGAACCGAGTTCTTCTACCTGCAGTGTCTTCATGTACTCGACGGTACTAGACCTCCTCTACGCCTGCACAGACGAGTACCGTCTAGACCATGTCGCGCATACGGTTCCTGCTGCGCATGCCGTGGTTTTTCTACATCGCATCGGTTGTGGCGTTTGCCGTTCGTGCCACAGCGTCAATTTCGTACGAGGCAGTTCGTTATCCAGATTCGCTCGGATATGACACGGTGAATTTCTTTACCCGCACAGATAGACCGTGGCCAATTCCGTTCGTCTTCTCTTTGGCTGGCTCTGACTCTGCGCGCATCGTGGTGCAGGTAATTCTTGGAATGAGTGCGTGGATTTTTTTGGCCTCCGTCTTGTCATCACTCACCCGCTACGGCCGCACAGCTTTTGCGCTCACACTTGTTCTGGGGCTTTCACCACAAGTCATTCGCTATGACGTAGCCATGTTGTCCGAGTCTCTCAGTATCACTTTTGCGGTGACAGCTGTTGCGGCAACCCTGTACAGGCTTCGTACTAAATCAATGCTCTCTGCTGTCATCTGGGGCACTGCGCTGACCATGTCTGCTTTGTCTCGGCCCACGCACCTCATTGTCGTCGCGGTGTGTTTACTTCCGTCGTTCATTACCTTTGTTCGATCGCGGGGTCGAAAAGTGACACTGACAATGGTTGCATTGCTGACATTGTTCATGGCCGGCATTGTGTCACTGCGCACAACATCTCATGTGTCGTTACTCAATATGTACACAGTTGTTTCAAGCCGTGTCCTCAGCGACGAAAATCGCTTTTCGTGGTTTGTCGAACGCGGTATGCCCAACATCCCTAACATGCGCAGCGCAACTGGATACGACTACGCGGGTGACCTTCCCCCCGATGTTGCTGCGGTTGTTCAACTTCCTGTCGACCAACAACCTCCACAGTTAATGCGTGTGGGCGGTGTTGAACTAGCGACATGGCTGAAAGACAACGGTTGGCGCACGTTGGCCCAGTACCTCATTACGCATCCGACCGACGCGCTGAGTCATGCCAGCCAACTGCTAGAGCCAACGTTGAACCCACCAAATGGTGATTTTCTTCCGCTGAAGAATGGGCCCATGATTCCTTGGACGGTGTTCCTCAACTGGCAACTGTGGACACTTGTGTCGTGCGCCGCTCTCATCGCTGGTCTTGTCCAACGTCAGGCTCGTTCCATGGCTCTGCTCATTGCAGGATTCTTATTCGCGACATGGAGTATCTATTTCGTCACTGTGCATACCAGTGGCATTGAACATGTTCGGCACGCAACAACAGTCAGCACGATGATTCGTGTACTGGGCCTAGTTTCCTTGGTTGCTCTACTGCCCGAAAAGAGAACTACCGCATCACTCGACGAACACGGCGGCGAACGGAGCCAATAATTTTTTCGCGATCTCGTCCATCTGCATGATCGAGGCCGTACACGCCAATCCACGTGGTGCGAACTCTTCGGTGGAACATGATGCGAATTGATCGAAGCGCAATTCGTTTGCCTGCTTCTCCCTGAAGTGCATTCACATATTTAGGAGATCCGTGTGTTGTTACAACAATGAGACGTTTCACATTTGTGAGAAGGGGCTTTATGCGTGCAGCACCTTCAGGTAGTACCCACGCCACCTCATTCATAAAGACTCGATCAATCCAGCCCTTCAAAATTGCTGGCTGAGCGGACCACCAAGTGGGATACACCAAGACAAGGGCGTTGCACCACCGAAGATCGTCGACATACGTCTTTAGTTCGGGTAACTGCGCAAGTTTCTGCTGCAGGTCTCCCACATGATGTGTTCTCTCGTAGGCCGTGAACACCGGGTTGAATGACTCTTGATAGAGATCTCTATGTCGAATGACATGACCTGCAGACGAAATCTCTTTCAGAACTTCGTTACGAAGAGTGGCATGAAGGGACTTCTCCGACGGATGGGCAGAGACAACAAGAACGTTCACAATTGAGCCATCTTTTTCTCAACGCGAGACAAGAATGCAGCGCGACTTTCTGGTGTTGAACGGTCCATTCGGTAATACGAAAGTCGTAACGTACGAACTCGATGAACGCATGACAAACGCAACGATCGAATGAATATTCGCGATCCGTTGTCGTTCATGGCCTTTACATACATCCATGGTGACCCAAAAGTAGTAACGGTAATGATGCGGCGAAGATTTTTTAGCGCCGGTCTCACTCTGTTTCGTTTGTTCAATGTGAAGGCCACTCCAGGTCTAAAGACTCGGTCCGCCCAGCCCTTCAGTTGCGCTGGCACTGATGACCACCATGTGGGGTACACAAGAACCATGATTTCCGCGTGCTGCACTAGCTCCACATATTTCGCCACATCGGGTGGCGGCACGGGATTCTTTGCCATATACGACAGCCATTCATCTTCGCGCATCACTGGATCAAATGAATCGGCTGCCAAGTCGATGATGTCTACTGAGTGGCCCGCACGACGCAGACCCGAAACAGTGGCATCGCGTAGCACCGAAGAAAAACTTCCCTCAATTGGGTGGCAATAAACAACAAGTGCGCGCATAGAGAAACAGAATTATAAGGAAATAAGAACAACCGTAACCGCTTAGCGAGGCGGCAGAGCGCACGCCTTCAATCCAAACAAGCGTGAGATGAGTCGTCGATTCTTCGCGATGACGAAATACACGGCGCGTGCAAGGACTCGAACAATTGGTGCTCCGATGACAGTTCCAAGCACGCGAGTAACTGCCAAATCTGACTTACGCAAGATATGCGAGACTGCGTCGGCTCCTTCACGGCGTCCACTCCAGGTAATAAACCATACGGAGGACAAGTGTGCGATGCCGTAGTTGGTGTGTGACACCACATCTACTCCGGGGACATGTTGACGTATCCAACCCGCAGACCACTCACAGATGCCGCAATCTCCGTCGTAGACAACCACATCGTTCATGGCAACTATGCACCTAACAGTTCAAACACCTGCTGTGCACGCCCAGCGTGAATTGTTTCTTCTCGGCCATTGAGACGTAGTAAACGCTGAACTTCTTCGTTCTCTTCTGCATCTGCCCACTTTTGATAGCCCGCATCGCCATTCAATTCACCCTTAACAATGCCCGCAAACATTTTTGCGTCGATTGTGTCGGGCAAAGGAACATCGAGAAGTTCTTCAACATCGGCACTTGGAACCCACTCGTGACCAAGCTTGATGCTGATCATGCGCGCCAGACGACGTGCATGTCCGCGCTCTTCTACTGCGTTCTTTCGCAACAGGTTTGCGGCTTCTTCATTATTCACAAGGTCGGCCAGTTTGTTATAGAAAACCTCGCCTGCCATTTCAATGCGATACATGAGAGTGAGTTCAGGAATGTCCAGTTTCTCAACTCCGGCGAGGCCAGCGTTTGCCGTATAGAAGTTCTGTTCGCTCATAACTAATTCACATTCAAAAGATCGACAACAAAGACAAGGGTTTCGCCACCCTTAATGACGCCACCTGCACCCTGTGCGCCGTAGCCCATGTGCGGTGGAATAGTAAGGACGCGACGGCCACCGACTTTCATTCCGGCGACGCCTTGGTCCCAACCAGAAATAACTTGGCCTGCACCCAGACGGAATTCAAATGAGTCGCCACGATTCCAGGACGCGTCGAACTCTTTCTGCGTGCTCCATGCAACACCCACGTAGTGGACCTCTACAACGGTTCCACTTGTTGCTTCTTTGCCATCACCAACCGTGAGGTCTTCAATAACAAGATCGGCAGGAGGATTTCCCGCGGGGATAGTGACGTCAGGCTTGCTCATATGCCCAACCTATCTGCCGGTCAGGCTTTGGCACGGGTGCGGCGGAGAAGCGGATCGGCAAGTCGCAGTGACGTATCGGCAATTCTCATGACACGGCCCGCGGCACCTGGCGTTGACGAGTCGATGAGATTTCCCATGACTGCCAGTGTGATGTCTGCAGCCTTTTGTGTACCCACAGCAACACGAAGACCTGGCTTAAGTAACCACGGGTGGCCAATGATGAAACTGAATCGTCGGCCCGTGCGAAGGAAGGAATCGAAACGTTCGCCCACTTCGCGGTCATATGCCTGAGACGCTGTGACGGGGTCTTCAATAAATTTCTGTGCCGCCAACATTCCCGATTCAAGGCCGTAGTCAATTCCTTCGCCATTCATTGGGTTAACAAAACCAGCTGAGTCTCCGACAGCAACCCAACCTGGACCAGAGCGCCGAACACAGCTCATAGGCAAACGCCATGCACGGGGCTTCTCTACGTACTCACCCAAACTCCACGATTCGCGTACAAGCGATGAGTACTGGTCAAGAAGAGTGTTGAGATTCAATTTTTTGAAACCCTTCATGGTGCTGAGTGCACCAACACCAACATTCACGGTGCCATCGCCTGCTGGGAACATCCACCCGTAGCCCGGCACTGCTGTTCCGTGTTCATCACTCAAACTGAGACACGCTTCTAGGTGACGTTCTGCATGACGTGGTGTGGGTGCATACGCACGAATGGCCAGTCCGAAGGTTTCATTCGGATCACGAACCGCGCCCAATATTTGTGCCGCTTGACCTTGTGCTCCCGCGGCAAGAACAGTGAACGGCGCAGTGAACTTTTCTGTTCCAACAACAACGCCGACACATCGATTGTCTTCAAGAACGGGAAGTGCTTCACATTCAAATCGAACGTCGACTCCGCTAGCAATAGCAACGTCAAGCAAGTGATTGTCAAAACTCTTACGCGGCCACACTGCACCGTGGTTTGGAAAACGATCAGTGGTTGGCCACAACAATTCGCGTTCTTTCTTGCCAGCAATCATCCGCAGTCCGTTAATGCGGTGCGCAACCGAATGATCAATACGAAGTTCATCGAGTGCCGCAATAGCGCGTGGCGTGAGACCGTCTCCACACACTTTGTCGCGTCCGTACGGACCTTTTTCAAACAACGTGACAGAGAGTCCGGCACGCGCCGCCGTAATGGCTGCAGCAGACCCAGCGGGCCCGCCACCGATAACGAGGAGGTCGCGTTGCATTGACCTTGAGCCTGCCAGCCAACACTGCGAACGGCTACCTGCGTACCATGGGTCACATGGCCGAAATGACTCTGGAAGACGCTGTTGCGCTCATCCGTCCCACTGACTCGCTAGCAGTTCCCCTCGGACCTGGAGTGCCTGGCGGGTTTATGCACGCATTAGGTAACCGAACAGACTTTGTCGACCTTCACATCTTCGGCGCTCTCATGCCAGATCTGTACGGGGTTCTTGCACTCCCAGGCGTTCATTACAGAAGCGGATTCTTTGGCCCAGCCGAACGTTTTTTGCGCGACAGTGGCGCATCTATCGATTACGTCCCTGCCGACTTTCGACGCTTCGAGCCCATTTTGGAATCCCTGTCTCCACGAGTGATGGCCACAGCTGGCGCGCCACCTGTTGACGGTTGGGTCAGTTTGTCTGTTCATGCAGGAGCAAGTGTTGACGAGCTTCACCGAGCGGCAAGTGATCCCAACCGAGTTGTCATCGTTGAGGTCAGCGAAAAATTCCCGCGAACATACGGCGTACTGCCTGAACATGGTCACCGCATACACATTGACCAGATTGATGCACTCATTCACACAGATCGCGAACCTCTCAACCTGGCTGACACCCCACCAACAGAAGCAGAGTTGCAGATTGCCAATTTGGCACTCACATTCATTAGCTCAGGTTCAACTCTTCAAACAGGAATTGGTGGAATTCCAAATCAAATTGCAACATTTCTTGCTGAAAGCAATCTTGGTGACTTCGGTGTGCATTCGGAAATGTTCACCACTGGATTAATGCGACTTCATCAGGCTGGGAAAGTCAGCAACAACAAGGGAAGTCAGTTTGACGGATTCTCCCCCACAACGTTCGCCGCGGGAATTCCAGAGTTGTACCAGTGGTTGCACGAGAACGAGTCGGTTCGATTTCTTCCCGTAAAAATTGTGAACTCACCAGAACTCATCTCTCGCAATCGAGACATGGTCACCATTAATGGTGCGTTAGCCGTAGATCTTTCAGGACAAGTAATGGCAGACAGCATTAACGGTAAACAGTTCAGCGGCGTTGGTGGACACGAAGACTTTGTTTCCGGACCCGGATTGAAACTAGAAGGGCGAAGCTTGGTCTGTCTTCCGTCCACGAGCACTGTGAATGGAACTCTGACGAGTCGAATTCTTCCGCAGTTTCCATCAGGAACTGTGGTGAGCACGCCGCGTCATCAAATTGATGTCATCATCACCGAATACGGCATTGCCGAACTTGAAGGACGCACTATTCGCGAACGATCTCGCGCGCTAGCAATGATTAGTCATCCAGACTTTCGCGATGAACTTCTTGCGTCTGCGGAGCAGTGGCCCACGGACTAAGTCCAGACGCGTTCATAAACGCGATAATGGTAAGAAGAGCAATAAGACCAACCGCATTCCCTGCATACAAATCGGTTGGCCAGTGTGTACGAATCATCCACGACGACACGTCGACCACGACGACCAGAACGGCCACCAGCACCCATCCCCATCGCCTCACACGTGTTTGTGGTGCCGTGAAAAACCAGACCATGTAACCAATTAATGCTGGGACGTTTGTTGCGTGCCCAGAGGGAAATCCGAGTTCTCCAGTTTCGAGTCGGCCCATTAATGGCCACGACTGCCACGGCAGTTCACGCCCAATACTTAATTTCAGTGCACCAGTAATGCCGGTTTCAAATAGCAAAACGATGAGGAATCCGACAAGAGGTACCCAAGATCTGCGCTTCCATGCCACCCACGAAAGAATCGGCAAAAACACTGTGAGCAACATGCCCCGCAATCCGAAATGAACGCTGTACTTAAAGAACCCCTTATCGGGCGCTAGTCGGCGTGCTGTTTGAACAGCTCGGTAATCCGCTTGAGCCAACCATTCATAGGCAACGACCTGCCAGATCATGAATGCCACCACAAGCGTCAACACAGTGACGCTGATGGTGAGGCGGCGGGGGGTCAACATCGTTCTCTAGTTTGCCCGTTTTTCGACGGATCAAGGCGTCATCATCGCAGACTATGGTGACCACCATGAGCAAAGCACAGGTAACAAAAGACTCCATTGATCTTGGCATCGTGGTGTGCGACATCGACAAGTCACTGGCGTTCTATCAAGATCTCTTGGGTTTTGAGCTACAAGGAACTATGAAAATGCCTGGCGGCGGAAACATGCACCGACTTCAATGCGGCACTTCCGTTATCAAGTTGGTCCATACCGACCCATCCCCTGCACATCCGGTCGGTGGCCCAATCACAGCAGCATGCGGATATCGCTACTTCACTATTTCTGTGAGCAATTTGGAAGAAGTCACCAAGAGTTGCGCAGACAACGGGTACACCGTGCAAATACAACCAGTATCAATTCGCGACGGTGTCACAATTTCAATTGTTGAAGACCCCGACGGAAACCTGGTTGAGTTTTTACAAATTGGCTAACACTGCACTGTTGCTTAGTGCTCAGACTGATACGAAGCAGCAAGTCGTGAAAACCCCTCATCAAGAGACACGCGCGGTTTCCAGTCCAGCAATTCACAGGTTTCAGAAATATCGAACCAATGGGAAATACCCAATTGATAGGCGGTAAATGCGGTTAATGGTGGCTCGCTGTTTGGTGCCAGCCTGAACACGGTCTCGAGAATTCGTCCAAGAGCAACGGCAGGGCGTAACCCAATGAACCGCGGAGAATAGGGAACGCCTGCAGCGATGCAAATACTTTCCACTAATTGTGCGACAGATCGTGGTTCGCCATTGCTGACCACCAAGGCACGCCCATTCAGAGACTGATGGACACCTATGCGCTCGGCTGCCGCAACGAGTGCATCACCCACATTGTCGATGTATGTGGAGTCGACAATGGCACTCCCCTTGTTCACCAGCACCAGCCGACCGTGAGATGCACGATCCACAATTCGTCCTATTAATTGGGTATCGCCAGGACCCCACACCAAATGTGGTCGCAATGCAACTGTTGCAATGTGTTGTTCACTAAGAACTTTTTGTTCTGCAATTGACTTTGTCTTGGAGTAATGACCCATGACGTCGTCAATGGCGGGCGGAGATGCTTCTCCCAGAACGGGAGTGGTGCTGTATGACACGGAAGGAGACGAGACATAGACAATTCCGCGACAACCAGTGTGTTTTGCGGTGTCTAAAACATTGTTGGTTCCACCCACGTTGATGTCGTAGAACTCCGTGTACGAACCAACCAGACCCACTTTTGCTGCTGCGTGTACAACGACATCGCAGCCATCAATTGCTTCTTGCACCACGGCACGATTGCGAATATCGCCGCGAAACACTTGCACAGGCAGATCGGACTCACCTCGCTGCAAAATGTTGACGGAGTGACCGCGTTGCAAGAGTGCTAGTACTGCATTCTTGCCAATCATGGACGTGGCACCGGTGACAAGGACTTTCATGATTACGCCAATTGTTTAGTGGCCCACATGCCAAGTGCTGTGCGATCAATTTTTGAATTGTGTCGTCGATCTACAGGGAGTTCTTTCTTGAACAGCACCGCCACAACATCTGGGGCTACACCCCGCACCTGTGCTTCGGTGTGAACATCTGCAGCCCCTTCTGTCTTGCCATCACAGATGACCACAACAAGAGCTTGGTGCTGACCCGCGGCAACTCCAACAGCTGCTGCCGTTATTCCTGGCATGGCTGCTTCAACAGACTGCTCAATGGGCACCGGAGTAAGAACGGAAGTCTCCGTGCGAATGACATGAGCAACACGACCTTCAACAAACAGCCCATCGTTCAGATGCCCAATGTCGCCCGATCGGTGCCATTCACGCCCTGCAAACTGAAGACGAGCGTCTCTATTGCGCAACCAATGCTGGTCATATCCCACAGAGAGCCACGGCCCGGTTACGAAAATCTCACCAGTCTCCCCAGTGGGCACTGGCTGAATGTCCTCTCCGCTTTTACAACCGAAAGGAAAGATGCTGACATCGACTCCAGGCAATGGGTGACCCACAGGCACACCTCGCGGTGTTGTTGCGTTACCACGTACACCATCGGTCACAATCAACATTTCCGTCATTCCGTATGGACTAAACAACTTCGCGTTGGGAAAAGATTGTGCGACGTCGGAAAGTAGACCATCGCTGACGGGAGCACCCGCAGACATGACACAACGTACCGCGTTGAACTGAGTGCCATCTTTAATGACATTTCGTAAGGGAGCTGGTGCCGCAAACAAGACCGTTCCACCAACGCCGTCCAATGCTTTCTTCAGGTTCTGTGACGATAGTTTTGCAGGAGCAACCACATTAATTTTCGGAAGTGCAACTGCCACACCCCATGCAGGACCATACAAAGCAAAAGGAATATACGCAGCAGCAATTCCATCAGCATCGGTAATAGAGAACTGGTGTTGAATGGCTTGTGACAACGCGCGTAACTGACCATGCGTGTACACAACACCCTTTGCCGGACCAGTTGCCCCCGATGTGTACAAAACTGCTGCGTCTGCAGAATCGGACATCTCGGTGACATCGGTGAGTCCTTGCCCAGCAGATGTAGTCATTGCTTCGAGGTCGAGGCGTTGTGCTCGATACGCAAGATGTAGAGCACGGGAGACGGCTCGCGTCGCACGCACTGTCACTACGTAGTTCGGTCTGCTCTCACGAAGTGCACGACGCATGTTCTGTATTCCCAAACCAGGGTCAGCAACAACAGGCACAACTCCTTCGGCCCAACATGCGTAAATAAAGGCGATCGTTCGCGCTGTGAAAGGAGTAAGAATGGCTATTCGCTCGCCCGATGCAACACCGGTGACCTTCAACTGCGCACGCGCGTGTGAGATAAGCGTCTGCAATTGCGCCCATGTCGTTGTGATGTCTTCTTTCGCATCGAAGATGGCAACACCGGACGGTGTCTCACGTGCGCGCCGACGAACTGCAGTGTTCAGATCTGGTGCACCATGACCTTGGCCACCCATAGATGATTCATCGGTGCTGAGCAGCCACTCATGTACCAAGTGAGCAGCATCGGTGTGCTCGGGCGACAAATGCCCGATATCTAAGGTGATGGTGCGTGCATGCGGGAAGGTCTTGTGCATGTCGGCAAGAACACCTGTGTGAAAGACAAAATCTCGTGTGCCCCACATCAACAAAGTGGGGACTCGTAGGTGGTGTGCGCGTTGCGCCAACTCGTTCAATACCGGCTCAGTGACGTGTGAGTCTGTGGTAGGGATGTCGGCAACAAAGTGTGCAATCGCTTGGCGCCGTGATGCAGAGCCATAGGGCGCATAGTACGCGCGTCGTACTTCGCGCGGTACCCCACCTGTAGGTAATACCGCCCCAACAACAAACGCTTTGGTTCGCGAACAGATTGCATTGCGCAACACAGGAGTGTTTGAAACTTTGATAAGGCCAGGAACTCCACTCACGGGGATTTGTGTACCTGTGTTGAAGAGCACAAGTTTTTCTACGCGCGAAGGGTTCTTGGTAGCCCACCCCAAAGACACTGGGCCGCCCCAATCGTGCGCAATCAAAGTGATGGGGCCGTCAACATTCGCTGTCACGAGCAGTTCATTGAGATCGTCTATACGCATCGCAAGAGTGCGAGCACCCGACGTACGGCTAGAAAAACCCATTCCCAATTGATCGAGTGCGATAACTCTCCATTGCTGACCCAATTCACGAACAAAGTTGCGCCACA
Source organism: Ilumatobacteraceae bacterium (assembly GCA_021299715.1). GTDB lineage: Bacteria > Actinomycetota > Acidimicrobiia > Acidimicrobiales > Ilumatobacteraceae > UBA2093. The sequence goes on from JAJTEL010000003.1 coordinate 131,914, forward strand.
TATACGACCATGTGGGGTTGCCATGAACACACACGATGGTGCCACGAGGATTGACCGGAGACGTTTCAAGAACTGAGAAAGTCTCTACGACGCCATTGCGTTCAACGTTGTAGGTGTGCACCCACGATGGGTCAACACCAGGCAAATTATGCGGTGATGTCACCATTGCAATTCAACAAAACTGACATTCAATCCAGATCCAATGCCCATGCACAAGATCTTGTCACCACGAGTGAATCGATCTTGATTGTTGGCCATTGTGAGAGGAATTGCAGCTGGCCCAACATTGCCAAGCGTTGGGTACGAGACAGGAACCTTGTCAAGATTGATTCCTAACTCTGCGCACACACTGTCTGTATGCACCTTGCTGACCTGATGCAAGATGTACCAGTCAATGTTGTTGACCCATTCGTCATGTTGAGCCGCGTTAGTAAAACATTCGGTAGCCAATGCGATTCCATTTTCTAATAGACCTCGCGTATCGGTAGTCATGCGTTCAAGTGTTCCGATACACAGTTCATGATGCTCGGTCCCCGCACGCGAGACACCGCCAACGATGCGATGTCCACCTTGATCGGCAGGGCCAAGCACAGCGGCAACGGCGCCAGACCCCAATGTGAGAGAAGCGAACTCGGCAAAAATGTCTTCAGCGGTTGTTCCAGGCATTTGTAAGCGACGAATAGTTTCTTCTTGCGTATAGCGACTTCCCTCGCCGTCAACAATGAGCACGTAACGAACTTGACCAGAATCGATGAGTTGTGACGCAAGCCAGATTGCGTTTATGAAACCCAAACATGCATTTGCAAGATCGAAATTCATTGCGGAACTAGGAAGACCCAACTGGTGATGCACAGACGATGCCAGTGATGGTTCGAGATGGTGTTTGCACACAGAGGTGCTGATGAGAACATCAATATCGCTGGCCTGAATACCAGCATTCTTTAACGCCTCACGACCCGCTTCGGCTGCCACGTGGTCGAATGTGGTGCCCTCTGGCCACCATCTACGACTGTGGATTCCTGCCACTTTTTCCAAAAGGCCTGGACGCACACCACAGGCCGCATACGTTTCGGCTAGCTGCTCGTCAATCCATGCAGAGGTGACCTCGATGGGGGCATTAACAGCCCCGAGTGCCACGAGCGCAGTGTTTTTTGCCGTAAACACAGCATTCGTCATGACAACTCCTTTTGGACAGCCTAATGCGAGACTGCAGAGATGGCAGAAGAGGCGCACTACCTACCAGTACTTGCTTGCCCCCATTGTGGACAGCCGTTTCGCCCAGCCCCTCACGGAATCATCTGCCCATCTGGCCACTCTTTCGACAGGGCCCGCGAGGGATACGTGAACCTGCTTCCGGGGGGTCGTCTGCCTAGTTCTTCTACTGCGGGAGACACCACCGAATCGCTCCAATCTCGGCGTCGCTTCCTGCACGCAGGGTGGTACCAGCCCATTGCGCAGGCTCTGCAGTCTGCACTCGGCACGCACTCTGCCACCCTGCTCGATGTGGGATGCGGCGAAGGGTGGTACCTGTCGCAAGCGAATGCAGAACAGAAATTCGGACTCGATATTTCAAAGCGTGCAGTGCAGATGGCCAGCAAGTTCATGCCAGAGGCTCAATTCATCGTTGGCACTGCGCATCGGCTTCCCGTTTTGAATAAATCGTGTGATGCGGTGTTCACCGTCTTTGCTCCACACTCACATAGTGAGTACCTACGCGTACTGCGTCCAGGTGGCCGATGGGTCACTGTCACCCCTGGCCCACAACACCTTCATGAAATGAGACCAAAGAAAGACTCGTCAATTGAAGAACGCGAACGCAAACGTAGTGAGCCACCGTCCGAGGCTCATCATGCAGAACGGGTGACGTTTTCCCTTTCGTTACCGAACGATGCTGCACACGATCTGTTCTCCATGACTCCGCTTCGTTGGCAAACTGCTGCCGATGCTGCGCCTGTCACTTCTGTAACGGCAGATGTTTGGGTCTCGTGGGGGCCTTCGCTCTAGCGTTGTCTTCGTGCCAACTTTTGATGCTACGTACTACGCCCGCTTCTACGGAAAAGACGGCGCACATGATGAAGAGCGAATTGCGTATCTCGCGTCAGCAGTCCACAACATGTGCGCTTGGTGGGGAGTAGATGTTCATACGGTTCTTGATGTAGGCGCCGGAATGGGAATGTGGCGTGATTGGTACGCACGCAATCACTCTGACGTTTCTGTGCAATCTATTGACGTCAGCGAACATGCATGTTCAACGTGGAATCATGAATTACGAAACATTGCTGAGTGGACACCTACCAAAAAAGCCGACCTTGTGGTATGCCATAGCGTTTTGCAATACCTTGACAACGAATCACTTGTGAACGCCGTGCAGAATTTGGCCGCCGGAACAAAATGGGTCTTGTACTTAGAATTACCTACCAAGTGGGACTATGAGAATGTGGTCGATGTTCGCAGTACCGACATGCAGGTGTACAAGAGAAGCGCAACGTGGTATCGCAAACATCTTTCCCAGCACTTCACACAAATTGGTGCCGGAATGTGGACACCACATTCGGGTATTCCCATGTATGAACTTGAGGCCAGTCGCTAGTTCCCTACTGGTCGGAAGCGATACAACGCATTTCCTTCGCCGGTGTCGTGAAACACCATCTCTACTGGCATTCCCACGGTGACAGATTCTGGATCGCAGTCAACAATGTTGGTCATCACACGCGGACCTTCGCTGAGTTCCACATACGCAACAACAAACGGCGTGGCGGCTTTGTAGTCATTCGCAACTTTCCGAATGATGGTGAAGCTGTAGACCGTGCCCCTACCAGAAGCATCAAAAACGGAAAGAGTTTCTGTCCAACAGTCGGGACAGTGTTTCCGCGGGAACCACACCACAACATCGCACGATGTGCATCGCTGAAGTGTGAATCGACCCTCTGCTGTGGCATTCCAAAACGCTTGGGATGAACTAGTCACCATTGGTGCGGGATTTGGTAATGAACTCATGCGTCCTCCTGACCAAGAAGAAGAGTGACTGAGCCGTGGCGTGAACCAAGACTTCCACCCGTGCCGTGCGCTAACGCAATTTGCACATTAGGAACTTGTACCGCTGGATGCGCCTCGCCTCGAAGTTGACGAACTGCCTCAATAACTTTGGTAATACCGCCGCGGTTTGATGGATGGTTGTTGCAGAGTCCACCACCATCTGTATTGAACGGCAACTTGCCGAATGGCGCGACAAGGCCGCCGTCCAAAACGAATTCACCGCCCTTGCCTTTTTCACAGAAACCTAAGTCTTCAATTGTTTGTAGCACCGTTATGGTGAAACTGTCGTAGATGGATGCATACCCAACATCTTTCACAGTGACTCCGGCTTCTGCGAACGCACGCGGACCAGACCACACAGCACCGGTATAGGTGAGGTCGATTCGACCATTGCTTGTGTGCTTTACCGCTTCGCCGTGACCCAGAATTTTGGCATTCGTCTTTCCTAGTTTCTTCGCGATTTCCGGAGACACAATGACCAACGCTCCGCCGCCATCGGTGACCACACAACAATCGAGGCGATGAAGCGGATCTGACACCATGGGGGAGTTCACCACTTCGTCAACTGTGACCACCTTTTGCAGAAAAGCGTTTGGGTTGTATTGCGCGTGAATACTTGCTGCCACTTTGATTTCAGCAAGTTGCTCAGAGGTTGTGCCGAATTCATACATATGGCGCTGTGCGGCAAGCGCATAGCTGTGAGCCGCACTTGCCGTGCCCCACACAGTCTCGAATCCGGTTTCAGGTCCTGCGGCCCATTTCACTGGGGGCGATCCCGTGCGCGGCTTACCTGCCAACGTCACAAGCGCAACAGAACACTTCCCCGCTGCAATTGCGGCAGCTGCGTGACCAACATGTGCCAGATAGCTAGAACCACCTGTTTCTGTGTTGTCTACAAAGGTGGGCCGAAGACCCAGATGGTCGCACAGTGTGAGGACACCGAAGCCCGCAGTGCCGTCACAGAACAGTGCATCTACATCAGACATTGACAATCCAGCATCGGCCAGGGCGCCAATGGCTACTTCGGTGTGAATATCCCAGATGGTGTGATTCGGAAGGTCACGCCCTGGATGTTCATAGATTCCGGCAATAAATGCTGCACCGCGAATAGTCATTAGCCAATGTTCGCAGTTTTGATCGTTATTTTCCTTATTCGACCGCCATGCCTTGACCGTGCTTTGTGACCTTCACTGCGGTTACAGTCGCCGTATGACATCAGGACACTGTTTATGTGGCTCAGTAACATTTGAACTTGCGGGAGACCCGTTGGCAACTGCGGTCTGCCATTGCGAGCACTGTCAACGCCAAAGCGGAAGTGCTTTTTCGGTAAACATCATCGCCCACAAGTCTCAGTTAACTCTGAACGGCGAACTTCGTACCTATCAAGAACATGGCGAAAACAACGACGATGTTTATGTTGAGCGTCGCTTCTGCCCCACGTGTGGATCATCTGTCATTTCTGAACTCATGAAACGCGATGGCATTATCGCTATTAAGGCTGGCCTTCTCGATGACAAGTCCATAGTGAAACCAGGTGTTGAAGTGTGGTGTGTTGACCGTCAGCCTTGGGTGTCACTTCCTGGCATGGCAGTGTCACTCGACCGCGAAGGGTAAAACGAGACCTGCGCTAAGTCAGACTCGCTCATGTCGACGCGTGCGACGAAGCGCTAGACCACCGACCAGTAACAACATCGCCAACGCTGTCAGCAGACTCTGATTATTTGAACCAGTGGCAGGAAGCGTGGATTGCGACACCGTAATTGGCTGTGAAAACCCAATGCCACTGACCGGGGCATACACCGCCAACGTGTGATTACCCGATGCCAAACTCGCTGGCAAATTGCCACTAAGAGTCACTACGCCCTTGGCATCGGCATAACCGGAGCCGATCACTTTCGGTGTGGAAGCAACAATTAATTGCACATACTCAAACGGCTTAAAGCCACCGAAAGAAACCGTGACTGCTTCACCGGTTGTAATTGCTGTATTGGTCACGATTGGCGTTGATGCTTTTGGTAACGCTTTGACAACTGCAAGCGCTGGCGCTGGCACAGTTGTTGTCGTGGCTGATGTTTGGTTCGATGCTGGAGCCACCGTGGTCGCAGGGGCAGCAGTCGTTGAAGTGGGGGCAGTTGTGGCGGGAGCGGTCGTCGCCGGCGCAGTTGTCACTGGTGCAGCAGTTCCACTCGGGGCCCCCACCAGAGCCGCATCGCGAATGAACCACCCCGCGGCAGAGTTCGGCGCCATCATCCCCGATGTGGCTTTACTCGTTCCCACCACTACGCACTGAGATGCTTCTGGGCATTCGACGTCATAGATGTTCGACCCCCCTACCCCGCTCTCTGAAGTCAGGCGGGTCCACGTCGAGCTGTCCCACACCGCGATGTAGGACTCTGTCCGGGGCATTTCAACCATGAACGCACCGACAAGAAGACATCGCGTTAGAGAGATACAGGACAACTCCATTGGCTGTACCGCGTTAGTGAGCCCCCCTGAAGGCACAACTGGAAGCGAGATATTTCTGAACTTGTTCGCCATGTCGCCACCGAGGTTGTACAACACGGCGCCATTTCCGTTGGACGTTGCTCCAACTATGGCGCACAAACCAAGTTCTCCGGGCTGACAGTTAACTCTTTGCAGTTGGGTGAGAGAGTCGGTACGACCAGGGAGACGCGACCACATACCGGCGGTCGCACCACGATCGAGGATTTCACCTGAGTATGTGTAGTTACCGAGATCGATACTGGTGACCCCAACACAGCGCCGTGTCGTATCACAATCGACATCGAGCATGATTTGATTGTTCGTGCCATCCGTAAACATGCTCGATGACTCTCTCGTTAACGATGTACCATCCCATCGCAACACGAGGGACTTCTTTGGAGTCTCCGTGCTATCTCCGACAGCTAAACAAAATGTTGCCGTTGCACAAGAGACCGCCTGCAGCGTGTGTACTCCTGATGGCAAAGTCACCTGACTGATTGCCGAGCCGTTCCACAACATGAGGTAGGGGGTAGTCGAGAGATTCATGTTCTCAAAAACGTCGACCCCTCCGGCCACAAGACACACACTTGTTGTTGGGCACGCGATGTCATTGGGTCGAAAATTAGTCGGCCAACCAGATGTTGGAACCAACGACCATACGCCCCCATCCCACTTAGTCAAAAAGGTGGTCGCTGGGTCACTGTAATTGCTCGTCTGTCGACCCTCGATAACCGACATACAGAATGTTGTCGAGACACACGAGACATCGTTTGCTCTGTTCGAGTTCGCCGCTGGGTTTGACGGCGTTATCGATGTGACCGTGTCAAATTCCGCTGACACCGAATGAGACGTCACTGCGACAAGCCCCACCGTCATAGCGGCGGCGAGAAGAACAGATGACAATCGGCGTCGCACTGGGGTGACGGAACGTGATTCAAAGAGCGGCATGACAAACCTTTCAAACGGACGCTGACAGAGTGCCGTACAAAGACAGGGCGACCAAGACTCTTTGCGCATCATTGACCACGACGACCACAAAAATGACCACTCAACACTGCAGATGAACTGACTACGACATCGTCTCTTCCGAACCGTGCTGAACGCAAGGCAGTCACTCAGCGCCAGAAGTGCCCCACAAAACCAAAATCCCAACCCCGTGGAGGGCTGGGATTTCAGAAGTTCTGCAGTGAACAAACGTTGTTGAAACGTCTTCACTACTGGTGGCGGGGGCAGGATTTGAACCTGCGACCTTCGGGTTATGAGCCCGACGAGCTACCGGGCTGCTCCACCCCGCGTCGTAGTAGGAGCATTACGGTACAAGGGTTACCACCGTCTTCCAACCGCTTGGACCACTCACCCATCATGTTCTCATCGTCGAAAAAGACCCAACAGGCCATACAGGCTCTGCGCGATGAGTTAGACACCCTTCGTCAGCAGATAGCGGAAGAAAAATCTCGTGCCGATGAAGACCGAAATATTTCTCTTGCGATAGCAGAGCGAATCGCAGCACTTGAAGTACGCGTATCCGGAATGGGTTCTGAACTGTCGCGTCAGTTGCACGAACTAGGAACCGAAATTGAAGAACTATCAAAGCGTGCTGACGACGCAGCCGTGATGGAAATTGTGGATGCCTTAAAGACAGCCCAAATTCGTTTGGCCACAGAACAAGCGCGATACGAAATTACTTTTCGTCAAGACCTTGCGGCTTTGGCTGATCAGTTATTCAAGCGTGCTCGTTGATTGCGCTACTTGATTGAGCTCAGCGCTTTCTGCACTAATGCCCTAGCTTGCTGAGTCTTTGCTTGGTACGTGGCAAAGTCTGGTGGTGACTTAGCGAGAGCGGCATCTGCTTCGGCAAACAATCGTTCTGCTTGTTGCAACATCTGAGACGGCGTCAACGTATTGCCAGCCGGGACTGTTGTTGTTGGCGTGCCTGGCACCGTGGTGCTTGTTGAACCAGTAGTTGAACCGCCACCCACGCGGTCTCCAAGATTCATAGAGAACCCAGGGAACAACTGCGCAATGACGTCGGTGAGACTGTTTCCAATAACGGATTTACCGTTGTACGAGCCCAGCACCTTGCGAACGAAAATCTGCTTTGAATCTTCACCATCGGGAAGAACAAACATTGGTCGCAGGTACACGAGACCCTTCCCTACGGGAACAAACTGCAAGTCTCCGTACATCACTCGTGAACCACGTTGGTCAAGCGGGGTGATTGTTTGAGAGATGGTGGGTTCACTTTCGAACTCTGCAGCAACTGTGGCAGGTCCGGGTGGCAACGGCGCTTTCACGTCGTACACGGTGATCTTTCCGTAATTCTTCGGATCACTCGACACCACCATTAACGAACGCAATTCTTTACGACTGTCATCTGCAGAGAACGGAACAAACGGCCGCACCATCGAGAACTCGCCGATGTCGGTCTGTGTTCCTGGCGCATGGAAGATGCTGTAGTACGGGCTGAAACGCTGAACATTGGAGTCGCTTGCGTCAATGGAATCAACTGCACCAGGTACATCGACACCTGGTGTGATTGAGCCCGTAGCGGTTCCACCTTCAGGCTCAGTTGATGGCGCCTGAGCAACACTCCATGCAGCATCGCGGTTGAAGAACAACGTTGCGTCGTCAAATTGATAACGGCCGAACAAGTTTGTTTGAACCCGGAACAAGTCTTCGGGGTAACGGAAGTGTGCGGCAAGTGCTGGTGGAACTTCGGACTTCTTCGTGAACATCTTGGGGAACGCTGAGGCCCACATACGAATGATGGGGTCTTTTGTATCCATGACATACAGAGTTACTTCGCCCGAATACGCGTCGACAACAGCCTTCACACTGTTACGTACATAGTTGAATGTGTGATTCAGGCCGCTTTCTGATCCGAGTTGAGAAATGCTGGCTGTTTCGGCATACGGATAACGGTTCGTTGTGGTGAATGCATCGATTACCCATTGCACTGAGCCATCAACAACAACGGGATACGGATCGGCGTCGAAGTGCAGGAAAGGAGCAATCTTCTTTACGCGACTACGAACGTCACGTTCAAGAAGAATTTCCGAGTTGTCGGTAATGAGATTTGAACCGAACAAGTTGAACTCACCGAAGTTCACGGCCAATGCCAACTTGCGAATAATGCTGTTAAAACGAATACCGCCCTCGGCTGCATAAGCAGACTTTTCGGTATCGGGACAGGCTTGTTCTTGTTGCGACGTTTTTACAACTGCATACCCATCAAGTCCGTCACCAAAATAAATTTGCGGCTTCGTCACGTTGAGATCTACATACGACGGACGACCATCGTCTGTGGCAACGCTTGCTGGTGCTGCAATAACACCACATCCGTGGGTGTAGATGAGATGACGCGAGACCCATGTGCGGTTGGGAATACCACCAGGGTTCAATTCTCTAGCGGCAACCAACACTTGTTGTATTCGTCCGTCAACTGCGTAACGGTCGACGTCCAAGTCGGTCACTCTGTAGAACGATGTCAGACCTTGGTCGAGAGCAAAACGATCTTTCATTTGCACGGGGTCCAACTGGCGAACGTCTCGAAGTGCGGCATCATCTGCCGAGACATCGTCTGTACCTATCTCGCTAAATGCTGCGTCAACGCGTTCAACGTTGGAAATGCCCATGGCTTTCTTTGTGGCAGAAATGTTGCGCTGGATATACGGAATTTCGCGAGTGCTGACGTTTGGCTGAACAACGAATCGCTGAATAACTGCCGGGTACACCGTTCCGGCAACCAATGCCACTACAACCCACAAACCAATTGCCATGGCAGGTAAACGCCAGCCGCGCTGGCGAATGTTCCACAACAACAACGCGGTCACGGCAAGCGACACCAAAATCATCAAGTTCAAAGCAGGAAGCTGCGCATTGACATCTGTATACAAAGCACCGCGGACAACTCCGCGTTGTGACGATGTGAGTTCATACTTCGACAACCAGTAATTCGCTGCGCGAAGCAAGGTGCCAGCGGCAACCAAAACCGACAGATGCACTTTGGCTTGCGGTGAAACGCGTTGAACACGATCTTGTGGGCGAATACTGCCGTTAATGAAGTGGAACGCCGTGACCACGATGGTGACCAGTACTAACGCTCCAAAGGCCCACGCAACAACGAACTGTGCAAATGGAAGTCGGAAAACGTAGAAACCAACATTCGCCTTAAACAACGGGTCACCGTCGGAGAAAGCTTGACGATGGCGGAACATAAGCCAGTCTTGCCATTGAGCACTTGCAGGCAAACCAAGCATGAGTCCAATAAGAAGAGCTAACGCAATACGAAGTTTTCCACGGCTCTTCGCGGTTGCTTCTCGAATGCGCATCACCGTTTGATCTTCGGGAGTATTCGGCAATGTCAGTGGTGCAACCTTGTCGGCAATCAACAAGTTGAGCCATAAGAATGCGAAACATCCGAGCGAGAAAATGACAGCTAGTTCAACTTTGCTGCGAAGAATTCCCCAGTAGACATCGCTGAAACCAACGCCGTTAAACCACAAGACATTGACGTAGAACGACGAGAGTCCACGTGCGGAAAACACCAAGAGCAAGACGGCACCAACGAGGACCGATACAAGAATTCGACCACGAGATGGTCGCCCAAACTTCGGAAGACGAAACTGAGGACCGCCTGGGCCTTGGGGAGGAAGATCTGAGGGGTTACGCACGCATCAGGACGCTAGTCCTGAACGGGGCAAACCAGACAGCGGCACCCAGGGTGTGCTGGCGGTAATTGATGCCCTGTAGGGAACGAGTCGCCTTTGGCGACCGCACCGGCAAGTGAATTGTCTTCACACTCACTGCAACATGGTGCATCGGGGTCAACCATCCAGCCCATGCGGCTGCCGTTTTCCATGGCAAGGAATCCGCCCTTGCTATAGGAAGAACATGCAATGTCGTCGACGTGCTGGTCGATGAGTTCCATCTTCCACTTGCGATACACATCACGCATCAGGCTGGAGAGAATTTCACGATCTCCTTCGGCCTCACCAATTGCGATGCGTGCGTCTTCACGGAAACCTGCAACAAGGCCAGCGGCAATGCTTGCTGCAACATGGGTTGCAATTGCCTTTTGTGTGACGCGCTTCGAAGAACCACCAGCAGCCTTTACTGACTTTGCCCCGGCACCAGCAGCCGACATGGTGTCTTCACTGATTGCAACTGCATAACGGGATGCGTGCTCGTCAATAGTTCCAAGGAATGCTTCCATCTCTAAAGATGAGCGCTTGAGGCGAAGATGTTGAAGCACTTCGTTTTGCTCGTCGGCAAGAACCCGCTTTAGTTTGCGCGCCATTGCAACAACAATTGGGGCTAACACTTCGTTGCGTTCAGAAAAACGTGCGGGATCGGCAGATATAATTGCAGGCTTTGCCTTCGCCTTCTTTGGCGACGGTGTAGGGACCTCTGCTTCTACAACCTTGTCGGCCGTGGCAGCCTTGGCAGCAACGTCGGCGGTGTTTCCTGCACGAAGCTTGGCGAAAATGTCGTCCACTTCAGCTGCTGGCTTCTTTGTCTCTGTGCGAGTTTCTTCCTGGACTTCTGGCATGTCGACCGAGCGACGTCCACGGCCAAACAAAGAGACCACATTGGTTTGCTCTGCATCATCAGCAACATCGGCTTCTGCAACTTCAGTCTCGCTAATGATTTCGGTTGGAGCATCAGGAATTCCGTGAACAGGGTGTTCCAAGTTAACGATGGCATGTTCTTCAACATTGTCAACTTCAACAACATCTTCGACAACCACTTCAATAGTTTCTGGAACCGCTACAACAACTTCTTCGATGACAATTGCTTCTTCTACAATTTCTGCTGTGTCGTGATCGAAGATTGCAACTTCTTCAACAACCGACTCTGCTGCTGCGGTTGTCACTTCTGCAGTTTCTCCATCGAAAACTTTCACAGACGGATGTTCCGGATTCACAATGGGAACCGGACCCGTTGTGGGTGTTAAATCCACAATGAATTCAGGCTCATCGTGTGCATCGGTGAGTCCACCAATGACATCTTCACTTGCAAGGCGAGCACGCTCGAACGCGTTCAACAAGCGGTCACGACCATGAAGCAACTGCTCAATTTGTGAACGTGCAGCATCACGACGGCGTGAGAGCTCGGAAAGAACTTTTTCGCGGTATGCACGAGCCTCGTTCACCATGTCGCGGCCTTGTTGCTTTGCCATGTCAATTTCGGCTTCGGCGTCATGACCTGCGTCTTCACGAATGCGTGCAGCTTCAATGTTTGCTGCTTCACGAATGCGTGCAGCATCTTCTGCTGCGTCCTTTACAAGACGAGTTGCAGATTCTTCAGCACGTTCGCGAATTTGAGTACTTGCATCACGTGCAGTGGACAACACTCGTGCCGCCTCTTCACCCAACAATGTGGTGACAGTCTCTTCGTCGAGACGTCCGGGGGCAGACATGCCACGGGTCTGCATGGTGCGAAGTTCATTTTCAAGGAAGCGCTCGCGTTCTTGAAGGCGAGCCAATTCGGCGGCGACCATGCGCAAGAAATCACGAACTTCGCCTTGGTCGAACCCGCGACGATTCGTGGGAAATGAGGCAGAGCCGACCGCGGCGGGCGATGAAGGATCGGGGCGGGAGAAAGAAATAGCCATGACACCTCAACAGTACGGCCCCGAACAGGGCAGATGGTGGCATTATCCACAGGCTGATCGCCTGCGAGCGGTCTAGCCCTCGCCAGAAATTGAAGCAGGAAGAGGTGCTCCGCCGTTTCGACGCAGAGCGCTGAGGGCATCATCCAAGCTGGCGACCTGAACAATGCGAACGCGTGAGCCGGCCGCCTTCTGAGCGGCAGCGACCTCTTCCTTCGATTGACCCGTTGGGACCAAGAACACAGTGGCCCCAGAATCACGAACGGCAACAGCTTTTTGCACCAATGCTCCGATGGCGCCCACAGCCCCCATCTCGTTAATGGTTCCTGTGGCTGCGACTCGCCCCTCTCCCATGAGGTCACCTTCTGTGAGTTCGTCTAGCAACGCCAAGGTGAAAGCCAGTCCCGCAGACGGACCTCCAATGTCTGGAGTGGAAATGTTGACCTCAAACGGCAATTTCACCACGCGCGTATCGGCAGGGATGAAGCCAATGATGGGGCGATCAGCCTCATCGGGGCTGGCCATTATTTCAACGGTTCGCTTTTGCGGAGCCTGAGACTCGCTTCCGGGAGCGGCATACGGAACAACCGTGATGGTGACGGTGTCTCCAATGGAAAACTGAGGAAGCACCTTTAGCAAAGACGACAACGTCGGAGTCTTGGTGCCGTTGATAGCAGTGATTGTGTCGCCAACCTCTAGAACTTTGCATGCAGAGTTTTGCTGTGGTGCACCTTCACACACCAACTCTTCAATCACAATGTCACCCTCGGTGAATGTTGCGTCAAGACCAAGTTTTTTCATTGCGACAAACTCTGCAATTTGTTTAGCGCCGAACATGGCCTGATACCCCAAACGTCGTGACGATGACGGCGTGCGTTCTCCGAATTGTTCGGTGTAGGTGTTCACCTGTACATAGGGGTCAAGCCACCCCAGAACAGAATCCAAAATGGATAACTGGCCCCCGTATGCCGTCACGAACATGATTCCGTCATCGGACACAAACCGTTTTGGTACCGACTCACCTTCTTCCACTGGCGAGAAACCAATTCGAGAAGACACTGCCATGGCCTCACCTGGCGCAACTTCCCACCGTTGAATTCGCACAGCAGCCATGACCAAGATGCTGAACATGATGGTCCACGACAACGTGATCACCGGTAAAGCCCACCGTAAAGTTCGGGCATCCGCGGTCTGTGGAGTTGGTGGGAGAGGTACGCTGTTGTCGTTCATGGATGATTCGGTGTTTGAGCTGTCGACAATGATGATGTCATCTACCGGTACTGCAATTCGTGCAGGCTGGGCAATTGCCCTCGCACTGGTTGCACTCTGGATCATCGACCGACTGAAGCCTGCCACGCCACGCAAGACAATCCCCGTTCGGGTCGACCAAAAACCGTCTCCTTTGTACCAAGAACCAGAACGCCAGCAACGACGCAATGCGGCGCTACGTCTCTCCGGCGGCGCAGTCCTTGCAGGAGCATTTGTGGCCTGCATACTCGGCTTCTTTGCTGCAATTGTGCTGGAACTTCTTGGTGGCCTGCTCGGCAACTAAACCATGTCCAATAATTCTTCCGCTGACCGTTTTGCCGTCATTGCCGCTGGCTTTCAGGGAGACGTTCCCACTGCACTCGCAGCAGTAGACCATGCCGATTCGTCTCTCCGCTCTAGTGCCCTTCGCGCATTGCATCGCTTGGGTGAATTGACACCCGAACACATCGCGCGTTCATTTACAGACCAATCTGCGGAAGTGCGCCGCACTGCAGTGGAGTTATCCGTCCATATAGATGTCAGCATCCATCACCTCCTGAATGACGACGACGTCTTTGTTGCCGAGATGACGGCGTGGAGTCTTGGAGAGCGACAGACGCCAACCGACGAAGAGATTGCTGCGCTGATCCACGCCACCACACAACACGCTGAATCTGTTGTGAGAGAGGCATGTGCGGCCGCACTCGGATCACTAGGCGACATTCGTGGGCTTCCGGCGATTCTCACTGCATGCACAGACAAGCCGGCTGTGCGACGGAGAGCAGTTCTCGCACTAGCGCCCTTTGACGGTGAAGAAGTAGACGCCGCCTTACAACGCGCTCTTGAAGACAGAGACTGGCAAGTGCGGCAAAACGCCGAAATTCTTGTGAACCCGCGCGACTAAGCGCGACTAATTCGTACTAAGGGAATTTTGCGATCTGTCTTCTGCTGATATTCGGCATACGCCGGCCAATGCGTCAACATCACATTCCACAAACGTTCGTAATCGTCAGTATTGGTAATTGTTGTTGCAACGGCAGGAAACACATCGCCTTTCACTTGAATGGTGACTTGAGGTTCTGCAACCAGATTGAGATACCACAGTGGATGATTCGGGTCTCCACCGCGTGACGCAACAATGATGAAATCGTCGCCGTCTTTTCCGTAAATAAGTGCGCAACGTCGTAAGTCTCCCGACTTGCGTCCTTTAGTGGTGAGCAACAAAATCTGCGTGCCATTCCACTCGTGACCGTCTTCTCCCTGTGTATCGACGTATCGCTTGATGTGGTCGGCTACCCAATTCAGTGGGCTGTCTTTTATTTCGCTACTCATATCAGCGAGGTTATTACGAGTTCGTATGTTTGCGGCGCAACTGTTCACACTCGTGTTGTACCCAGCAACCGTCAACGTGATCATTGACCAACCCCATGGACTGCATGAACGAGTACATGGTTGTTGGCCCAACAAACTTCCATCCGCGTTTCTTTAAGTCTTTCGAAAGACGAACAGCCGATGGTGAGGTGGTGGCAAGACCCGAAGGATGCCCCGATTCACCATCACGGCCGAATGGAGTGTCTGGTGCGTACGACCAGATGAAATCGGTGAGTGATCCGAGTTCGTGGATGAGTTCTTGTGCACGTAGTGCATTGTTAATGACTGCTTCAATTTTCCCACGATGGCGAACTATGCCGGCATCGGCAAGCAAACGATTCACATCTACATCGGAATACAAAGCAACTTTGTGAAAGTCAAAATTGTCGAATGCAGCACGAAAGTTTTCTCGCTTTCGCAAAATTGTGAGCCACGACAATCCGGACTGAAAACCTTCAAGACACATTTTCTCGAACAGCCTTTGATCGTCGCGAACGGGCCTACCCCATTCAGTGTCGTGATAGTCCTGATACTGAACATCGTCACCTGGCCACCAACACCGAAATGACGCGTCATCAACTGGTCGCAACCATTCGGATGTCATTGAGCACTTCCTGATGCAGAAAAAACGTGAGAGTACGTCACTGAGGCCACTTGAATTGAGTACGTCTCGTAGAACTCTTCAATTCCACGACGCTGAGCCGCTTTGTGTTCGGGGTGATCGCGCCACGCATCGTGAGTGCGCTGATTTTCGAATGTCACCACCGTGACTCGCTCTCCGTCTGCTGCGACAAAGGTCTTTGCGTCAATAAAACCCTCCATGGCGCGAGCCAGGTCAAAGATGTGAGGTGCCAGTGCCCCATATGCATCTTCGGCCGTACTTCGCACTCGATTGCGAAAAACGGTGACGACATGCGTTGTAGGTGAAGCCATGCCACAGTTTCTCACGCCGTCCACGTACGTCCTCCCCCATTCCAAAGGAGTACGGTGACCATATGGGGAAAGAATCGTCGGTTCCGGGCTTTACGCGGGCGCGCCTCATTGCGGTACTAGGCGCTTTGGCCACAGCCACAATGTTGGCAAACCTTGAAACATCCATCATTGCCACCGCACTTCCAAAAATTGTTGGTGACTTCAACTCATTTGAGAGTTTCGCATGGGTAGGCACGTCGTACATCGTGACGTCTGCTATCGCCACACCACTTCTTGGAAAATTGTCAGACTTGTACGGACGCCGACGCATTTTTCAGATCACCATGTTCATTTTCTTGGTGGGATCATTTTTGTGCGGTGCTGCTAACTCCATGGGCCAACTCATTGCGGCGCGTGCATTCCAAGGTCTCGGCGGTGGCGGAATTCAGGCGTTGAGCTTCGCCGTCATCGGAGACATCATTCCGCCACGTGATCGTGGTCGTTACATCGGTTACTTCACTCTCGCATTCGTTGGGTCTGCACTTCTTGGGCCACTTGTAGGTGGATACATCATCGACAATTATTCGTGGAAGTGGATTTTCTGGATCAATGTTCCGTTCATCTTGATTGTGGGCGCAGTCACTCACTTCGCACTCAAGCTTCCGTTCAGTAAAAAAGAAGCCAAGCTCGATTACGCCGGAGCAGCACTTTTGTCTGTCACGGTCGGAAGTTTCATGGTGGGCCTTGAAGAAGGTCGAACCGGATGGACCGATACACACGTTCTCGGATTATTTGGTGCGTCTGTCCTTGGATTGATTGCGTTTGTCTTTGTTGAAAGCAGAGCAACCGAACCAATGATTCCGTTAAAACTGTTTTCAAACAAAGTTGTCTTCCGCAGCGCAATGCTTGGTATGTGCGCTGGAACTGTTGTGTACGGCTCCGGATCGTTTCTTACGTTGTTCTTTCAAGACTCTCAGTTCCTCTCCCCCACCGAATCTGGATTGCGCTCTCTTCCACAGATGGCCGGAGTTATTGCCGCAACTTTCGGTGTCGGGCGTCTTATCTCAAAGACTGGTCGTTACAAGCCGTTTCCCATCATCGGTTCGTTCGTTGCTGGTGCGGGCATGCTGGCACTAACGCAAATTGATGGAACCACGCCGTACTGGATCTTTATTCTCCCCATGATTGTGATGGGGTTTGGTTCGGCATCAATTTTCTCCTCAACATCAATTGCAAGCCAGAACGGAGTGGAGTTTCACGACCTTGGCGTTGCAACGGCAACTGTGATGTTCTTCCGCTCACTAGGCGGTTCACTTGGGCTTGCAATCTTTGGCACCATTTTGAACTCCACTATTCGAAGTGAAATTCCAGCGCGCACGGGCATTGAGCCCGACAAAGCAGCCAGCCTCATTCGGTCACCAGAAGAGATTCAACGACTTGCAGACATTCCACGGCAAGCTGTCGTAGACAGCGTGGCAATGGGCGTAAGTCGCATCTATTGGTGTTGCGTCGCAATCATGGTGGTCGGGTTCCTTATTGCTCTCGTTCTTCCCGAAATACCATTGAAGCAACGCGCTGGACTTTCCGACGCACTTGAAAATTCGAATTCGTAAGAACGCGACAAAGATTTCTCTTCGTCACTGATTCAAACTACAACGACGGATCTCTGTTCTCGGTTGCTACGCCAAGTACGCGACCAAGTTTTCTGTAACTGGAGCGGAAGGCTTCCAGAACTTCGGGGTTATCCACTATTTCGTCGGGAAAGCCTTCTTGAATGATTGTGATGAGAGTTCCGCCATCGGACTCGGTGAACTTTTGAATTGAGCGAATGTTCATTCCAGGCTCACTGAAGACAAACAGGTTCGGTTCTTCCATTTCCACAATTGTTCCAGAGTTTTCGTTCACCACTCCAGTGTCATCAAACACCATGTCGAACGCAACGCGGCCACCAATATGCAAGTCCATCACCACAGACTCAAGTGGCACCGACAGACCTTCTGGCGCAATGAATTGATGAAACAGTTCGGGAGTGGTCCATGCGTGTCAGACCTGCTCCGGTGTACAGGCAACCCAATGTTTGATGATGAGCGGTTTCGTCATTCATTTAGTCAATCACAGCGTGTAGCGATACACGTTGGTCTCGCGCTGAACGAAGCCCAATTTTTGATACAGACGGTTCGCTGCTTCGCGAGACGGACGTGACGTGAGATCAACAGTGACTGCATTGCGCATCTTCGCTTCTTGCAGGGCTGCGTGATTCAACGCTTCTCCAACACCGTGACCGCGAGCGGAACTGTCCACCACAACATCTTCAATCCATGCACGCACTCCGGTGGGAATGGGAAAAATTGCAAGCGTGAGTGATCCCACTATCGTCCCGTCAACTCTGGCTACGAACAGGATGCATGTGGGAGAAGCGATGATTTCGGCCAGAGCGTCCCTACTTGGGGCCGGATTCGATGAGGACAACTGCGGGATAAGGGTCTCAAATGCTGAGACCAATTCATCTGTGACCATGTCGGCTTTTTCCACAACAACTGCCATTCCTCAACCTTGCCACACGACGCCACCGAAGACGGTAGGTTTTGGGGAATGACGGCTTCAGATCATGTCCGCTGGTTGTCCAATCCACGACTCCAAAGCCCCACCATGATTGCTGCCTTTAGTGGCTGGAACGATGCTGCCGATGCCGCAAGCACTGCCGTTCGCACATTGATTAACGCGTGGAATGCCGAACCGCTCTGCGACATCGACCCAGAAGAGTTCACCGACTTTGCAACAATCCGTCCATCGGTCCGACTCGAAGACGGCGTCACGCGAAGCATTGTGTGGCCAAAAGTCAGCATGTGGCACGCAAGCACTCCAGGTTCCGACGTCATCCTTGTTCTAGGTCCAGAACCAAGTTTGAAGTGGCGCCTCTTTACAGAACAGGTTGTTGGTGTTGCCGCTCGCTTCGACGCATCAATGGTTCTCACACTTGGCGCACTACTGGCCGATGTGTCCCACCGTTCCGAGGTTCAGGTCATGGGAACAGCAAACGACGACCACACCATTGAACGCTTCGACCTTCAGCGTTCGCGATATGAAGGTCCCACTGGAGTTATCAGCGTGGTTCACGATGCGTGTACACATTCGTCTCTTCCTTCAGCGTCACTGTGGGCTGCAGTTCCAGCCATTGCGTCGCAAATTCCTTCACCAAAAGCTGCAAATGCTCTTATCGGCCGTGCATGCGAAATCATTGGTACACCATCGCCTCTTCACGTACTACACAACCAAGTTGTCGCCTACGACAACAAAGTGGAAGAGATGATTGAAGACGACGAAGATCTTCGCGAATATGTTGAACGACTAGAGACAATGGGCGACGATCCATTTGGTCTCGAGAATCCGAATCAATTGGAATTTGATTTTTCCGATGACGACACCGACGACGATGCCGAAGAAAATATTGACACTTTGGTAGACGAACTCGAACAGTTTTTACGCGATCAAGATTCGAATTAGTGATTCGTTCCTTCGCCACGCCACATCTCGGCGCGCGGAGCATCAAAAGTTGCTGGGGTTACCGTTCCAGAAATAGCGGCAAACGCCATGTCGCCCCACCATTGTGCGCCCGCTGTTGGCGTGGGCAATTCGTCGGGACCAAACCAACCAACATCTGCAGTTTCTAACGGATGCGGATTTAGTTGACCACCAGTTGCACGCATATGAAAGAGCAACATGTACATGCCGAAACGAGAGAAACCCATTCGCATTCCATCAACAACACCAAGAAGCTGAAGCGGCTCGGCAATGATTCCGGTTTCTTCTTCCACTTCTTTCATTGCCACTTCAGATGGTGAGTACCCAACGTCGGCCCAACCAGTGGGATACAACCACACACCACTTTCTTTTCGCTTGACAAGTAAAAGCTTTCCGTCGTCATTGCCCACGATTGCTCCGATGGCCACTTTGGGCGTTACATAACCCGGCACACCTTCACCAACAGAATCCATCCATTCCTGAACGAAGTGATCTTGTTCGCGGCGAATCTCTAATGCGTCATCGGCCGCAGTCTTAATGTCTGCCGCAACCTTCAGAACCTCTTCGTATCGTTCGCGTTCATACAAACTGAGGGTGAACCCCATACCGGTTCGCGCAATTGCTGCAAGAGTCTCACTCCACCGAATGAGATCTCGAGTGAAGTCTTGTGGTTGTGCATCGCTCACAAGGAGAACCCTAGTGCGCCCACATCGTTCATGCTTTCTGGCTACTTGTCACTGACCGCAAACAAGATGGCGCGTGAAATTTCTTTTTTGTAGACATCGTCGGTAATGCGTCCACCACCAGATTCACGGACATAGAAGGCATCCACCACTTCGTTTCCAAGTGTGAGAACACGTGCGTGTCGAATGTCGAGGCCTAGATCTGCAATGGCTTTTGTGATGCGATGCAACACACCAACGGTGTCGGGAGCACGTACCTCAAGAAATGTGGCATTTGACGACGCGGCATCGTCAAAGCGAACGCTTGGTTCGGCAGGCGCAACGGCAGATTGCGCACGGCGAGGACGCGCTGTGGCTGCACGGTCAGCAAGCCGTGACTCAAGCGCTAGTCGACCCGTTAAAGCCAGATTCAAGTTCGACACGATGGGTGTCCAATCGATGTCGCCATGCGGACTGCTGACACGAAATTCTGATGCTGCCATTCCTTGTTCATCCGAATGAGCTTCTGCACCCAAAACATCGAGCCCACTGAGAGCCAGTACACCGGCCACTTTGCTAAACGTGCCTGGACGGTCGGGGCTAACAACGGTGACGCGATCGGGCTGAGTGCGAATAGCGATTTCGCCTGTTGCCATTAATTCAAGAACAGCTGCATCGGGGAATAGTCGCCACATCACTTCGGCAACGTCGCCACCACCCAGAACATGCCGCACTCTGTCAACAAGAAGTGTGATGAGTTCTGCTTTCCACTCGCTCCAGGCAGAGGGTCCTGTTGCCAAAGAGTCTGCTTCGGTGAGCGCATGCAAAAGGTCGAGTACGACTACCGAGCCAAGTTTGTCAGCAACCATAGAAATAGTCGCATCATCTGACAGATCACGCCTAGTTGCGGTATCTGCAAGAAGCAAGTGATGTTCAATAAGTGATGAAACGATTGATTGATCTGCGGACGACATGCCCATTCGCTGACCAATCACCGCAAACATGTCAACACCAACTTCGGTGTGATCACCTGGGTATCCCTTACCAATGTCGTGGAAGAGTGCACCGAGCACAAGAAGGTCTGGACGCGAGACGCGTTCTGCTAGTGCACTGGCATTTGCAACTGTTTGCCACAAGTGTCGGTCAACGGTGTACCTATGAAACGCATTGCGCTGCGGCTTACTGCGTACTGGTGCCCATTCGGGTAACACTCTCACCAACAAATTTCTTTGGTCAAGAGACTCAAGAACTGGAATTGCCGCTTCACCTTCCAATAACAACGCAACAACATCGTCACTTGCGCCTGCGGGCCACGGGTCTGGCCAAATGGGAAGTTGTTGTGCCAACCGATCAAGTGATGTGCGATCTATTCGAGCTCCCAATCGAGCAGCAGCCGTGGCAACTCGCAACAACAACGTTGGATCATCAGCAACATCAACATCGTTCGTGAGATGAACTTCGCCATTGATGAGTTGAACCCCAGGAGCCAGAGGTTGAGGAATTGACGACCTGTCTGCTGGCGGATCAAGTCGTGCCCACACTTCATCTGCAATCCATGCAACTCGTCGTCCCACTTCAGCAACCGATGCCATCAGTGCATCGTCCGACTCGAAACCCGCAAGTTGTGCTACCGCACGTTGGTCTTCCAATCGGAGTACTTCTGTTGGCCGACCAATGTGTCGATGCAGTGCCACTCGAACATTCAGAAGAACATCGTTGCAACGCTCCAGTTGTCCGGCGTCTCCAGGAAGTAAATCCAAACCTGCGCGCACTGCCCAGTGCAAAGCATGAATATCGCGTAACCCGCCCATGCCTTCTTTCAAATTGGGTTCAAGGAGAAACGCGACTTCACCATCTTTGTTGTAACGATCGAGCACTCGCGCATGAAGTTCAACAAGCCACTCACGTCCACGCTTCTTCCAGCTCTCATTTGTGGCGGAAATAACTTCTTCTCCTAGCGCTGCATTGCCAGCGATTACTCGCGCCGTAACAAGAGACGTAGCCGTATCAAGGTCTGACGCACACAACTGGATGGTCTCTTTGGGCGTACGCACGGAATGACCCAACTTCACGCCGGTATCCCACACCGGATACCACATACGTGAGGCAATCTCACTGATGTCTTTCACACCTCGATGAACAAGAAGAACATCTAGATCACTTTGTGGTGCTAACTCTTTTCGGCCGTATCCGCCTACAGCGATAAGAACCATGTCGTCTGCCTTCTTCACACTCGCTGTGGCTTCACGAAAGAGTTGTGTCAACCATTCATCGGTGGCATCAGACAGCGCATGGCATAAGGCTGTTCCGCGAAGCGATAAATCGGCGATGACGTCAGCACGTGTTGGCATTACTTCACTTTTCCTTCCGCGCGACGACGAGTGAGAATTGTTGCTGCCTTCCATGCACCCCATGTAATTCCCGCCTCATGAACGTCTTCGGACAAATCCCGCCATGTCAAGGGTCCGATTGCATACACATCGTCAGGCATGGCGCGTCTTTCAAATTCGTCGCGACGTGGTTGTGGAACACCAGCAGAAGCTAGAGCTGCAGTGACAACAGAAGTACACGAGCGAAGAACGTGTAACGGGTTTTCTCGTTGTTCGTCAACATCTGCCGCTAGTAAGGCCGAAAGGTCATGGTGAACACGATGAGAAACGTCACGAATGAGGTCTTCGACAGGAAGACTGTGATCTGTCGCAATCTCTTCCAACCGTTGCGTGAGCCACTGGGGAATGGCCGCCATAACGGCACGAAACAGGGCCTCTGCGTACGAGTCCAATTCGGCTATGTCTGCATCTGCACCCATGACACTGGCGAGTGTATGGACGCCCTCAAGGGCAGAACCACCACGAAACAAACATGCAACAAACTTTCGTGGCGAACCATGGGCTAGACATTGACTGATGAGTTCTGCAGTAGTTCTGGCTGGTGGCGGCGTCACTGGAATTGCCTGGGAAACAGGTGTCCTTCTTGGTCTAGAGGAATCTGGGCACGGAGTGATTGCTTCCGCCGACCTAGTCGTGGGTACAAGTGCCGGGGCCACCGTTGGGGCACAGCTCTTATCGGGAACACCACTTCGTGAACTGTATGAACGCCAGACAGCCGATACCCACCAAGAAATCACACCGAACATCAACCTTGAATCGCTCGCGGTGATTTTCGGAGAACTTGCTGCGGGTGGAACATCAACCGATGAACAACGGAAGCGAATTGGCGAGATTGCACTCAACGCCGACACCGTCTCAGTGGCAGATCGTCGCGCCGTCATTGAATGGCGTTTGCCTTCACATCAGTGGCCAACGACGCCACTTGTACTGACTGCTATTCACGCACAAACGGGAAAATTTGTGACGTGGACAGAAGACAGTGATGTGCCATTAATTGATGCGGTTGCTTCTAGTTGTGCAGTACCCAGCGTGTGGCCATGTGTGGAGATTCATAAAGAGTTGTATTACGACGGTGGCTTGCGTACCAGTACAAATGCACACCTTGCGGAGGGATACGACATTGTCACCGTCATTGCTCCCCTCACCCAAGGAATTTCACCGCTGATTGCAGAGGAGATTACGTACTTACGCTCAACCGGTTCTGTGGTGAACATCATCACTACTGATGCACTAGCAATCGATGCGATGGGGCTCAACTCGCTTGATCCCACCTATCGACGCGTTGCTGCAGAACATGGACTGCGACAAGGAAAGAACGCTCAACTGACGCCGTGAACGCACCTGATTATTCAGGCCGGCAGTGTCTGAAAGTACACTGACCACACCATTCTCGGAGGCACTGATGACGTTTACACCTACTACCCCACA
Organism: Ilumatobacteraceae bacterium; assembly: GCA_021299715.1. GTDB lineage: Bacteria > Actinomycetota > Acidimicrobiia > Acidimicrobiales > Ilumatobacteraceae > UBA2093. The sequence continues at coordinate 155,580 of JAJTEL010000003.1, forward strand.
GGGCTTTCCTGGTCGCATAGGTCGAACACTCGCTGAATCAACCCCACACTTCCCATCTCACGATTCGGGCAAAGGCAAGCCAAACATTCTCATGGTGTTACTAGACGATGTGGGCTTTGCCGACTTTGGCTGTTACGGGGCAGAAAACCAAACACCCACAATCGACTCAATTGCACAACGCGGTCTTCGCTTCTCTGGTTTTCACACCACTGCAATGTGCTCAACAACACGCGCTGCATTGCACACTGGCCGAAACCACCACTCGGTAGGTGTGGGATGTCTTGCCAACTTCGATAGCGGATACCCCGGATACCGCGGAAAAATTTCGCACGAAGCAGGCACGCTTGCCGAAATGCTGCGCCCACACGGTTACCGCAATTACATGGTGGGCAAATGGCATGTCACTCCCCTCACCGAAACCGGACCCACTGGCCCATTCGACGGATGGCCGCTTGCACGTGGCTTCGATCGCTTCTATGGATTCCTCGACGCAGAAACGGATCAGTACAGCCCCGAAGTTGTTCGTGATAATTCACATGTGACTGCTCCGGGAACGTACTGGACTGGTTACCACCTCACTGAAGATCTCATCGACAATGCAATTACTTATGTTGCAGAGCACACTGCAGGTGCACCCGATGCTCCGTGGATGATGTTGCTGGCGCCCGGCGCATGTCATGCCCCACACCAAGCTCCGCTTGAATACATTGATCGCTGCGAGAAGTACTACCTAGAAGGATGGGACGTCGCCCGCGAACGCCGTCTTGAACGCCAAATTGCAATGGGCATTGTTCCCCCAGGAACACAATTACCTCCGCGCAACGATTTCGTTTTCCCTTGGGAAGATATTCCTGCAGAGCAAAAGCCACTCTTCATTCGACTGATGGCTGCATATGCAGCAATGTTGGAACACTTCGATGATCATCTTGCGCGACTCATTCATCAATTAGAAGTATCTGGTCAGCTGGAGAACACCGTCGTCATGGTGATGAGCGACAACGGCGCCAGTCAAGAAGGTGGCCCATTCGGCTTCATCAACGCAATGGGGCCGTTTAACCTGATTGCCGAGCCAATTGAAGAAAAGATTACAAAGATCAACGACATTGGTGGCCCTGACACACACAGCAATTTCCCGTGGGGTTGGGCCATGGTGGCTAACACGCCGTTGAAGCGATACAAGCAGAACACCCACTCTGGTGGCATTCGAGATCCGTTTGTTCTTGCGTGGCCTGGTGTTGTTTCCGATGAAGGGGGCATTCGCCACAACTTCTGCCACGCAATTGACATCGCGCCCACAATTCTTGAAATGCTTGGCTTAAATGCACCAAGCACCATTAATGGGATTCCGCAGATGCCCATTGAAGGTCAATCATTTGCTCCACTCATTTCAAACCCCACTGCAAAGGTAAATCGTGGTCCGCAGTACTTCGAAATGTTCGGACATCGCGGAATTGTTGTTGACGGTTGGAAAGCAGTTGCATTTCACCAAATGGGCACGCCGTTTGAAGACGACACGTGGGAGCTGTACAACCTTGAGAACGATTTCAACGAGTGTCATGACCTTGCATCAACCGAGCCAGAGAGATTGAAAAAACTCATTGACTTGTGGTGGGAAGAAGCAGACAAGCACAAAGTGCTCCCACTAGATGACAGATTTGCGCCACGATTCGCCGAGAATGCAGAACGACATACTGGCGAACGCAAGAACTTCACCTTCTGGCGCGGCATGGGACACCTTCCGTCCGACGTTGCGCCAGACTTGCGTAGTCGTTCGTACACCATCTCTGCATACATTGATGTGCCCGAAGATGGCTGTGAGGGAGTGTTGATTTCACACGGAGACCTCACCAGTGGATACAGCCTCTTTATTCGCGATGGCCATCTTGAACATGATCTCAACATTGGTGGCTCGCACCAGATGTTGAAATCGGACCGACCAGTACCCGCAGGGCGTCACATTGTTGGTGTGCGAATGAAGCGCAACGGAAACGAAGGAACACTGACCATGTTCATCGACGATGTTGTTGTTGGCACAATGACCACCAGCAACATCTTCTGGATTCTCATTTCGTGGTCTGGCCTAGACATTGGACTTGACCGTGGCACTCCTGTCAGTTTGTACGAATCACCATTTGAATTCACGGGTCACCTCACCAAAGTGGTGGTCGACCTGGACGCTGACCAAGTTCTCGACTTCAGCGGAACTAGTCGCGCCACTATGGCTCGCGATTAACGCGACGTTGTAGTTGCCGGAACTTCGCGAAATGGAATGTCGCGATCGGTTTGTGGTTCTTTTGGTAATCCCAAAATAAGTTCGCCAATAATGTTTCGCTGAATTTGGTCGGTGCCGCCACCAATTGAGGTGAAGTACGCATTCAACTGTGAATAGTTAGCGTCACGCGAACGCGGGAATTGGTCTCCGTCAAGAGCACCTTCTGCTCCAAGAAGATGCCCTTGAATGCGTCCGGCGTAGTGAAGAATTCCCGACATTGCCAACTTGCCTAACGATGCCAATGGCGACGATCCACCAGCCTCACTCACAGCTTTTGCTCGGTCACCATTCCAGTCATTGACCATTCGCATGCAATACAAACGAGTGAGTGCTTGGCGAATGACAGCATCGTTTGACTTGCCCATGTCTCGCGCAAGCGACACCAAAGAAATATCGGGGGATGGAATGGAGCCGTGTGCTGCCGATGTTGCACCACCGGGGCCCTTTGGTCCACGACGCGACACACCCATGGCCGCGCGTTCGTATGCAAGTGCAGATTGAAGCACCCACCAACCCTTGTTTAAGTCACCAAGAACATGACTATTCGGCACGCGTGCATCGGTAATAAACACTTCGTTGAATCGTGAATCTCCGGTGGCTTGCCGCAGTGGTCGTACTTCAACACCAGGTTGATTCATGGGAAGCCAGAAGAAAGAAATTCCGCGATGCTTTGGCTGATCCCAATCGGTGCGAGCAATCAACATTCCAATGTCGGCGGCCTTGGCTCCAGATGTCCAAACCTTTTGGCCATTCACTACCCATTCATCACCATCACGCACAGCAGTTGTGCGAATTCCCGCAAGGTCTGACCCTGCACCTGGTTCGCTGTACAACAAACACATGGCAACTTCATCCAACAAGAGTGGTCGCATGTACTTTGACTTCAGTTCATCACTGCCGTAGCCCACCATGGTGCCGGCCCACAGGTTCCACTTGTCTTGGCCCGGACCTGGAACTTTTGCGTCACTGAAGACTTTCTCCACTGCTTCGGCATCACTGTCTGAAAGTCCACGCCCAAACCATTGTGTTGGCCAACGCAATGCCGCCCAATGATTATCGACCACTAGTTCACGCCACGCAGCCAGATCTACGGTAGGAGACCAGTTCTTTGCAATGAACTCACGAGCTTCTTCAACGATGCTGGACATGATGCCCCCTTCTGCCCGTCATCGTATGTGAGCCCGCCCCCTACTGTCTCGTTGAAACAGTCCAGTTACTAGGGTGAAAGAGCAGGGGGTACAACATGAAGGCTTTGGTTTTCCACGGGGCACGCGACATTCGGTTTGAGGACTACCCCGACCCATCGCTTGCATTTGACCACGCAGTTCTCTTGCGCGTGAGCCATTGCAGTATTTGCGGTAGCGACTTGCATATTTATCACGGAGACAAAATTGGTAAAACCGATTACTCCGCTGGCGTCGAACCATTCTGTGTTGGACACGAGTTCATTGGTGAAGTTGTAGAAAAGGGACCCGAAGTGCATCGATTCGCCATTGGTGATCGCGTCATTGCCGCCGGTGGTTCTGGATGCGGTGACTGCAGTGCGTGTCTCTCTCGCGTTGGTCGATGCGCCAAAAGCACAGCGTTCGGACTCAGCACTCGCCTCCAAGGCGGTCAAGCCGAATTCGCACAGGTCCCAAATGCAGATCTCACCTTGATGAAGATTCCCGATGGCATCTCCGATGATCAAGCCGTTCTCCTTACCGATGCGCTTGCTACTGCACATTTTGGTGTGAGCCGTGCAGACGTCTCCCCTGGTTCACGTGTTGCAATTGTGGGGCTAGGTCCAATTGGTCTACTTGGAATTGAATTGGCGTTTGCACAAGGAGCTGCACAGGTTTTTGCCGTTGATCCGGTTGAGACTCGACGTCGTCACGCCGAATCGCTTGGCGCAATTGCATTAGAACCAGACACTGCTCGAGACAGCATTCGAGAAATGACAAAGGGCGCTGCATGTGATTCCGTCTTTGAAGCGTCTGGAGCACGAAGTGCAATTGGGCTGGTCCCATCACTAGCCCGACACGGCGCAACAGCGTCTTTCATTGGATTACCGCAAGGAGACACAGCGGTTCCGATGCGCGACATTATTTATCGCAATCTCACTGTTCGGGCGGGAATTGCGAATGTGGTCGCACAGTGGGGAGAACTTGTTCCCCTCTTGCAGAGTGGTCGCGTAAAGGGAGACGGAATTTTCACTCACCGAATGAATTTGTCAGATGGTGCAGAGGGCTACCGAATGTTCGATGCACGCGAAGAGGGCGTGATGAAAATCATGTTCGAGTTGGACAACTAGGCCTATTCGGCAATTTCTACGCGGAGTCGGCGAAATCCTTTGCCTTTGTTCTCCATCTTTACTACCCGCACCACTCCGACATCCTTTGTTGATGCCACGTGAGTACCACCGTCGGCTTGTTTATCAAGTCCGACAATGTCAACCACACGAATCTCTTTGACGTTTGCAGGGATAAGTGACACTTTTGTGCGAATAAGGTCTTCGTCTTCGACCGCTGTATCGCGTGGCAGAAACGACACTGCAATTGGATAATCGGCAGTGATCGCCTCGTTTACTAATACTTCAACACGGGAAACAAATCCTTCAGGAACGTCGGGAAGTTCGAAATCCATTCGAGCTGCGAGTGGTTCCATGTTTCCGCCAGTTACAGGAACTTTCCATTCATTCCAGATCACTCCACACAAAACATGCATTGCAGTGTGAGTGCGCATGAGTTTGTGACGACGTTCCCAATTCAAACAACACTGAACCTGATCGCCAATAAGTGGGAATGTTGAGCCGTCGGCAAGAAAATGCAGAACCTCATCCCCATCCTTGCGAACATCAACAACTTCCTGACCGGCAAGTACACCAGTGTCGTGTGGTTGACCACCACCCGTGTAATAGAAGATTGTCTTGTCAAGAACAACTGCATTGTCTCGAATGTCAACCACCGTTGCATCACACTCACGCAAATATGCATCACGCAGGAATAGCAGTTCAGTCATTTTGATGCCCTTCGCAAAATGGCGCGCACTATTTGCACTACAAGTAGTCGCAGAGCAGTCGCCACGTTAGATCTCGTTAATGAGTTCCTCGACAGGGGTGACCATACCTACATAAAACGCACCGAATTCTGCGTAGACCGCAGAGGCTTCGTCGTAGCGCATGGTGTACACCACTTCTTTTAGATCGTCTGGGTACACACCAAACAATGTGACGCCCCATTCGAAATCATCGAGGCCGGCAGACCCAGTAACCAACTGAATAACGCGGCCAGCAAATGTGCGGCCGCTCTTTCCGTGTTCTTCCATGAGTTCTTTACGCTTGTCATAGTCAAGTGTGAACCAGTTGTGACCTTCGTTGCGACGCTTTGACATGGGATAAAAACACCATGCGTTCTTTCCGGCTGGTGGAAGTTGTGGGTACAGACGCGCATTCAGCATTTCTTGTGGCATGCCCTTGGCATATTCACTTACTTCGGTGAGTGAGACATAGCTGTCCACCACTTCAAGACCTGCGTGTTGAACGCCAGTTTGAAGTGCTTTCAATGCACGCATGTCTGCTGCAAGTCCCATGACTGCAACGTCTGCCTTGTGGCCCAACATGGAAATGGTGACAACAGTGACTCCGTTGTTCTCGGCATTCTTCACTGCCTGCACAAGTGCTTCACCGTCAAATTCAGGAAACGGCTTGCAAAACAGATGGATAACTGCCAGGCCCACTGAGGGGGACATAGGTTCGCTCATGAACTCCAACCTACCGACCTTGGCCGTTGATGGCTAAAGCGAGGCAGACTGTGACAAGAATGCACTCACAAATCGTGTTGCGGAGTCACGTGCAGTGTGTAGGTACAACGATGGTTCAGCCATTTCTAGTTCCATAAGTACCGGATAACCACCAGACCCGCGCACAACGTCTACACGTGCATACAGCGGCGCACAGCCAAACTTCTCAGTAACAAATGCCAAGACGTCGTTGCCGAGTTCGCGTTCTTCACGTGACGCATCTCGCGGGCCAATGTCTTCTTCGGTGAAAAGACCATTCTTTGTATTTTCACCTGTTGCCAGAATGGCTCCCTTGCGAAACGCATGGCTGTACTCACCATTGAAATACAACATGCCGGTTTCGCCACGCTCGTCAATGAACCGCTGATAGGGCTGCACCATTGCAACCATTCCTGCATCCACAAGCGACATGACGTGTGTTGCAGCTGCTGCTGGGAGCGCTATGTGGCGTTCTGTGTTGTTCGAACCAGCGCTAATTGTTGGCTTCACAACCACGTCACCTTTAATGAGGTCGTTTGCCAGAACTAAATCCTCTGCACCACGCACATACGTCGTGGGAATAATTGGAATGTTTGCATCAATAAGTTCCTGGAGATACACCTTGTCGGTGTTCCACCTAATAATCTCAGCCGAGTTGTGCACGGTTGTTGCAAGCGATGCTTTCTCTAACCAATCCAAGAATTCGGGATACCGACGGTGATAGTCCCACGGAGAGCGAACGATGGCAGCACGATATGAACTCCATGACACGTGTGGGTCATCCCAGTCAACGATGTCCGCAACAACTCCCCTGTCACCAAACGCGCGGACAAGTAGTGGAAGATCGGTGTCATGTTCACGCGCGCTTTCACACGAGACAAGAGCTATTGGCTGCGGCACAACATGCCACGCTAGTTGCGCATCATGTAATTGAAGAAATAGGGACCGGATTCGGCATTACAACCGGCAGTCCAACCCCTACTTCATCATGAATCACTTAACGGTTTTTGTTGCAAGCCTCTGCGCAACAATCACTTTTGCCGCATTTCGTGCGGTGATAGTGATGTTGTTTTTGCCCTTCTTTAAAGCCGTTGTGCAGACAACTGAGGTACCCGATGTCCGACACCGCACAGTCTTCTTTGTTGCTCCACTAATTGACATTCCGTAGGTGCGCGCACCAGTCACTTTTCGGAATGTTCCTGTGATTGTCTTGCGTGAAGCGCTATACGTCCACTTCACCGCGATGGACTTGTACTGTGGCGCCGTTGGAGTTGATGGTGTTGAACCACCTGGGGTTGGAGTAGCGCCAACAGTGGTGGGTGTTGATCCGCTACCCGATCCAGACGGTTCCATTGTCGTGGCTGTGGGATCTATCACATTTATCTCTGGACTCGACACAGAAGACGTTCCTGCCACATTGCTTCCCGAACCAACACACTTGACGCGCCCAGGTTCTGTCGGTGTATAGCTATCGCTGGTGGCTCCCGGAACTGCCAAGCCGTTCACATACCACTGATTCTCTTGTGCGGAAGATTCACGTCCGAGATGAAGCCCCGGCCTGCTGTCATTCCAGAAGTGACTGCAGTAATGCTCGGTGTTGATGAGGCCGTCGCCTTCGAGTACTGAGTCGATTGCAGTTGTGGGCGGTTCGACGATCCACATCGATGTGATTGCGAGGGCCGGATCGGCGGTGATTTCCTGCGTGTCACTGGAATCTGTGGCACTCACCCATGTAATTGTTGAAGGCGTGAGGGCATCGCCACGCGAAGGTCGCGGGCCATCTGCAAAGAACAACGAACCGTCTGATTTCATTGCCATCGCCATGATGCGTTTCGATGCGGTGGCCTTCAGCACCGGTTCATCGGTCGTAAAATGTATGTCGCTGTACACCTGATTCGAACCAGAGACGAAGTCGGTGACATAGAAAGACGTGGAGGCATCCTGATCCACAAGCGTGGGCCAGCCCAGAGTGGTTCCGGGATTTGCGACGACTCGCGTCGAGGGCCGCGATCCCCAGATATACCGCGTGAGGATTGAGCCTTCGATTCCGTAGGCCAGGTCCGGAACACCCGACGCCATCACCACCGACCCAGCAGCAGCCGAACGAATCGAAGACGCCGCGGATCCGCTTTTAGAGCCAACCCAGACCTGTGGTGAGGTCGTTTGACCGCTGAAAACAATGGAGTCAGTGCCGTTGGTGGCAAGTGAATACGGGTAGCCACCGGGCACGGTATAGAGCGTTGTCGGAGAGTCACCTGCACCCGGAATGACAGACTTAATCTTGAGGTCGCTCCCTTCCTGCATCGCCCAGTACAGGGTGTTCGAAGCTGTTTCATATGAGATGCCCGTCACTCCCACATTGCCGCCGACGGGCGCAGAGTAAATCTCCGTCACGACGGGAACACCCGCGGTGTTGAACGTGTACTGGTAGATCTTCGTCTCGCCACCCGTGGTCTCGCCAGAGACGAACATCACCATGTTCGCAAAAGGTGAACTAATAGCGGTGTTGCGTGTTCTCTCGGTTGTGTCGGACGATTCCGACCCAGTACCACAGGCCGTAATGAGAAAAGTTCCAGCAATTGCAGTTGCGACCAGTCGATTGAATCTCATATTTCCTACTTTGTAATTCGAGTCTTGGTGCTTACAGCCAACGTCACATTAGAAGTGCTGAGAGCCTTTGCGCTGAACGAGTTAACACCCTTCTTCAGAGTCGTCGTCGTACACGTCACGGTGGTCTTTCCAGTCTTGCACGCGATTGTCTTCTTTGTTGCGCCGCTGACATACAGGCGATACTTCTTCGCGCCTGAATACTTTCTGAACGTCACCTTCACCGTGCGACCCTTGAATGTCCACTTCGCTGATCGCAACGATGGCGTCACAACAGCGACTGGTGCACCGGGCGTCACCGCAGGAACTGTGACCACAGGAGACTCTGCCGGCATGGAATCCGAACCACCAGAAGCCTCGATGGTGGTTGTGGTCGCGTCACCTGCACCAGGCACTGTTGTTGTGTCTTCAACGGGGGCCACCGTTGTAGTGGGCGCAGGTGGCACGTATGCCAATGGAGCCGACTGCGCCGAGTAACCAACGCCCGCGCCGTTATATGCAATCACTGCACATGAGAAGTTCCCCGAGTCTTCGGTGATCAGTGTTTCGGACATCTCGCCAGATATTTCTTTACCTTCAATGAACCACCCGTACGTGCGAGCGGACGCCACTGGAGCGCGAGACAAACGGCTAAGCGGCAGGTCACCGCGCCATGTTGCATCAGAACACACAAGATTTCCGGAGGCATCCACACTCACACTGGGAGGTGCGGTGGCAATCGGTGACTCGACCGCCCAAACAGACTGCACGCCAGAGGTGGACGCACCCGACCCGATGCCGCCGATGTCGATGTTGGCTACCTTCCCGGTGGGGTCCACAACTGTGAGGGCCCCTTCGACCGGTGCCGTTGCGACTGCAGCAGCACCGGTCCCTGCGACAAGCGTGCCGTCAGAGAAAGCAGCAAGTGACGATGGGTTAACTACTCTTCCGACTTCGAGGAATGTACCGGAGGAGCCGTCGAGATTGCCCTTGAGAATCTCGCCCGAATTATGACGAGCGCCGTAGACCGCGTCAGACAGTGGATCCTTCGCGAAGCCCCACATGTCAAACGGTGTCGTGGCGATGTCGGGAGTCGACGCGATTGTTGACGCTGGGTTAGTGACGGCAATCTCGCGGATGTTGGAGCCCGTAGTTAGGAGAGCCCGAGATCCGTCGTAATGCACAATTGGAAAAAAGGGCACTGTCGACTGAAGCATCGGAGATCCTGTCTCGTCGACAGAGTTAATGACATACGTCGGCGAACCGAGATTGCTGTAGGCGAAAACCGCAACGCGACTCGACGAGTCGTACCCTCCGCCGTACATGAAGCCATTGCCCGCTGAATAGACCGTTATCGGCGCGCCGACCTCGAAATTCTTTCGCGAGACGAACACGCCAGACGTAGGTGTGTTACCCCCAAAGACAATCTCAGACCGTGCCGAGTCGAATGCGACCATGCTGATGGTGTTTCCCGTCGCACTTGCTGGCGCCGTATACATGTTGTACGAAGAGACCTTGCTTGACGAAGCTGGCACATCGACCCACTCGACTAGGCCGTCCTGTGTTCCGAACACCACCGCCTTAGTGGGTTCGGTAGTTGCAGTCCAGCCACTTGCGGTGTTGCGGGTTCTCTCGGTTGTGTCGGACGATTCCGATCCGGTTCCGCAGGCTGCCAAAAGTGCCGTCGCTGTTACTCCGGCAACTACACGTGTAAGAGCAAATCTCTTGTTTTTCATACATCTCCCATAAGGCTTCTGAGAGCGTAATGAAATCACTTCACAATAAACAGTCATGCACTGTAAACGGGCGGTGAAATGAAAATCGCCGTGGCAACCTTTCGGTCGCCACGGCGAAAATTCAGTGTGTTCTTAACGAACGAGGGACTAGAAGTCGCCCATGCCACCGTGGTCGTGGCCGGCATGTGAAGCCTCTTCTGGCTTGTCGGCAATGACGGCCTCGGTGGTGAGGAACAGCGCAGCAATTGATGCTGCATTCTGAAGAGCCGAACGTGTCACCTTTGCCGCGTCGATAACACCGAGCTTCACAAGGTCTTCGTACTCGCCTGTTGCGGCGTTCAAACCTTCGTTGCCCTTCAGGCTCTTTACCTTCTCAACGACAACTCCGCCTTCAAGACCGGCGTTCTCGGCGATTTGCTTCAACGGACCTTCAAGTGAGCGAGCCACCATGCGAGCACCAGTTGCTTCGTCGCCTGTGAGCTTTTCAGCAGCGGCAATGACAGCGGCCTGTGCACGAAGGAGTGCCACTCCACCGCCAGGAACAACGCCTTCTTCGATGGCAGCCTTTGTAGTGCTGACAGCGTCTTCAATGCGGTGCTTCTTTTCCTTCAGTTCAACTTCGGTGGCAGCGCCTACCTTCAGAACTGCGACGCCGCCCGACAACTTGGCGAGACGCTCTTGCAACTTCTCACGGTCGTAGTCGGAATCGGTGTTGTCGATTTCGGTCTTGATTTGACTGATGCGACCCTTGATGTCGTCTTCGGACCCAGCACCTTCAATGATGGTGGTTTCGTCCTTGGTGATGACAACTTTCTTTGCGCGACCAAGAAGATCGAGTGTTGCATTCTCCAGCTTGAGACCAACTTCTTCGCTGATGACTTGGCCACCAGTGAGAATTGCGATGTCTTGCAACATTGCCTTACGACGATCACCGAAGCCAGGAGCCTTTACTGCTGCGCTCTTGAATGTTCCACGAATCTTGTTGACAACCAGAGTTGCAAGCGCTTCGCCTTCAATGTCTTCAGCAATGATGCACAACGGACGTCCGCTCTGCATGACCTTTTCAAGTACTGGAAGCATGTCGCGAACATTTGTGATCTTGCTGGACACAAGAAGGATGTATGCATCTTCAAGTGATGCTTCCATGCGATCCATGTCGGTTGCGAAGTACGGCGAGATGTAACCCTTGTCGAAGCGCATTCCTTCTACAAGATCCATTTCCATGCCGAAGGTTTGGCTTTCTTCAACAGTGATAACGCCGTCTTTGCCTACCTTGTCGATGGCTTCAGAAATCATTCCGCCAATTTCTGTGTCGGCTGCAGAGATTGATGCAACCTGTGCGATTTGCTCTTTCGAATCGACTTCCTTTGCAAGATCTTTGATGCTTGCGATGGCAGCGGCAACAGCAGCTTCAATGCCCTTCTTCAATGACATTGGGTTTGCGCCAGCTGCAACGTTGCGCAAGCCTTCGCGAACCATGGTCCATGCAAGAACTGTTGCGGTTGTGGTTCCGTCACCTGCGACATCGTCGGTCTTCTTGGCAACTTCTTTGACCAACTCTGCGCCAATGCGCTCGTATGGGTCTTCGAGTTCAATTTCTTTCGCAATAGATACACCGTCGTTGGTGATTGTGGGTGCGCCCCACTGCTTTGCGAGAACGACATTGCGTCCCTTTGGTCCGAGCGTGACGCGCACAGCATCGGCCAACTTGTTCATGCCGGCTTCAAGACCGCGGCGGGCCTCTTCGTCAAAAGCAATCATCTTTGCCATGGGTTTTCCTCCGGTTTGTGGGGGTATGCCTGATATTGGGGGGATTCGCACTCGGGCGAATCGACTGCTAGCACTCTACCGTTGAGACTGCTAACCCAACACCGGGCGAATTGACCTCTGGACCCGAATTCCCCCATGCCGTATGGCCTTCACGGGCAAGACTGAGGGAATGGATCCCTCCATGAGCCCCTCGATGAACGCAGTGAAGTCTGCTGATGCCATTGCTGACGCCATGACGGCATGCCGCCTTCCAAAGAGCGACTGGACTCACGAGGCACACGTTCAGGCCGGGCTGTCACTCGTTTTGCGTCATGGTGCCACCAAGGCTCTCCAGATTCTTCGGGAGGCGATTCCCCGCTACAACAACAGCACCAACACCCCGAATACTGATTCAGGCGGATACCACGACACGTTGACTGTGTATTACGTATGGGCCATTGACGAACTACTGCGTCAAGGAGTTGCGCCAGAAAACATCGTGTCTCACGAACTGGTCTCGCGCACCGCTGCACTTCATTTCTGGACGCGCGACGAATTGTTTTCTGTAGAGGCACGGCGTCACTGGGTGGAGCCCACTCTGTCTGCGGACGGGGCGAGAACCCTCCCGCATCCGTAATTTTTCGTTCGGCCTACAGCCTCACTTGAATTACTACGACGAGAAGCCGCCGGCAACTGCCGGAATGATTGACACGGTGTCACCGTCTTTCACGGGTGTGTCAAGACCATTCATGTAACGCACATCGTCGTCAGAAACGAAGATGTTGACGAACTTGTGCAGTTCACCAGCATCGTCAAACAAACGCTCGTTAAAACCATTGTGTGCTGCATTCAATGCAGAGAGAACATCGCGGAGTGTTGAGCCTTCGACGGAAACGGTGGACGCTCCGCCAGAGATAGGACGCATTGTGGTGGGGATTCGTACAGTCACAGCCATAGGAAAACCCTACCCATTCACTAGGAATTCGCCACCAGAGGTGCAACTCGACTACTCCACGGCATTGCTTCTTCTAGTTGTGATGCAAGTCGAACTAGAACATCTTCACGGAAGGGCGCACCAACGAATTGAACTCCCATGGGAAGTCCACTCGCACTCCAGTGGAGCGGAAGGCTGATAGCGGGTTGACCAGTGAGATTGAACTGCGATGTGTACGCCAAGATCTCGCGCAAGTTACGAACTCCGTCGGGACCAGCAAGACGACCAATTGGTGGTGGTGGTCCGGCCAACGTGGGAGTTACCAAGATGTCAAACCCTTGTGTGCCGTCGATGGGTTCCCACCACTGCACAACACTGCGACACCAGGCATGCAACCACTGCATATTTGCCAAATAGTCATGAGTTGTAACGCGTCGACCAAGTTCACGCATTAAAAGATTGTCGGGTTCAAGGTCTCCGTCACCTAACTCACGCCCAAACACACTTTCAAAGTACGACACGTCCGTATGTGTCCATGCCGCAACGATTGCAGTGAACTTTCCGGCACTATCAGGGTTCTCTAACGCTGCTGGCCATGCCACGTGCACGTCATGACCAAGCGATGTCAATGTGTCCGCTGTGCGCCGAATACTTTCACGAGATTCCGCATCATCTAACTGATGTGTAAACAACGGGTGATCAAGAATTCCAATTCTCAATCGACCAGGGTCGACACCAAGCTCGTGAACAAGTGGACGCGCAAATGGTGGTGCGGTGTACGGATCACCTGGTTCATAACCGCAAATAACATCCAGCACTGCGGCCGTATCGCGAACAGTGCGTGTAACACAGCCATCAATTGTTGATCCCATCCAGCTTTCGCCAAGATCGGGCCCCTTACTCACACGACCACGTGATGGTTTCAAACCAACAAGGCCACACTCGCTTGCAGGAATACGAATTGAACCACCGCCATCATTTGCATGGCCGACAGGAACAATGTGCGACGCAACACTTGCGGCAGATCCACCAGATGAACCACCTGTTGAATGATTTGTGTTCCACGGGTTACGCGATGGTCCGTAACTGAGTGGCTCGGTAGTAATTGTGTTTCCGAACTCGGGAGTATTTGTACGACCAATGATGACGAAGCCAGCACGCTTGAACCGTTGTGTGAGATAACTATCTCGCGGGGCAACGTAGTTTTCGTTCTTCAAAAACCGAGTGCCCATGTGATGGGGCTCTCCTGCCATTGATGCTCCGAGGTCTTTCAACACCAAAGGCACACCAGCAAAAGGTCCCGACAAATTCGATGACGCTTCGTTTTTTGCTTTCTCAAAGCGCGGATGAATGATGGCGTTGATGGTGCCATTTACTTTTTCCGCTTGATCAATGGCTGCAGTAACAAGTTCTGTTGGAGAAACTTCCTTGTTTGCTACCAGAGCAGCTTGTTGTGTGGCATCGAGTGAAGTGAGTTCTGCGCTCATGGCACGAACCTTAGATGAGTCTCGTAAGGTTGAAGAATGCGAGTTCTTGCTGCAGCGGACAAGTTCAAGGGAACTGCCTCTGCCGCTCAGGTGTGTGCCGCAATCGGTCACGCATGCTGGGCACTAAACATTGACTGCACCGAAATGCCTTTGGCTGACGGTGGCGAAGGAACCCTCGCAGTTCTTGGTGGAGCCAACAGAACGTCCACGGTGACGGGTCCATTGGGAACGCCAGTTGAAGCGCAGTGGCGATTGCACCGCGGAACAGCAGTGATTGAAATGGCGCAAGCATCGGGGCTCTCTCTTGCAGGTGGACCTGACAAGAACGACCCACTGAATGCAACAACTCGTGGAACCGGAGAGTTGATTGACCAAGCACTCAACGCCGGAGCAAAGAAAATCATCGTGTGCCTCGGTGGATCAGCAACAACAGATGGTGGTCTTGGTGCACTTCGTGCAATTTCTACTCCCGCGCGATTGCTCGCTGTTGACTTTCAAGTTGCATGCGATGTCGACACATTGTTTGTGGATGCAGCGCAAGTATTTGCCCCGCAAAAAGGTGCGTCTCGTGCACAAGTCGATTTACTCACAGGGCGTTTAGAAAAACTCGCGCATCAGTACAAAAAAGATTTTGATGTTGAGGTTTCTACGTTGCCTGGTTCTGGTGCAGCAGGCGGTTTAGCCGGCGCACTTGCAGCACTTGGTGCCACTCTTATTCCGGGGTTCGACATTGTTGCCGATGAAGTTGGTTTCTACGACGCAGTACGCGAACACGACTTTGTGATAACGGGTGAAGGTCTTCTGGACGACACCAGTTTTGACGGAAAAGTTGTGGGCAACGTTGCATCTCTCGCACGCGACGCAGGACAACGTTCCGCAGCAATTGTGGGCGACATTGATGAAAACATGGATGCCACAAATCGATCAGGCTTTACAACGGTGAGCCTTACCGAGATGTTTGGTTCTGACAACGCTCACCAAAATGTGCTGCGATGCATTGAAGAAGCAGCGTTGTCTTTACTGAAGTAAAGGTCAGCCTGCTGGTGGCGCTGTAGTGGTGGTGGCGGCTTGGCCTTGACCAGTGCCTGTTGCACCTTGAAGCGGCTTGCCTGCAAGGTCGGTGCCCAGCAAGATAAGAACACATGCTTCGCCAAGTTCACCCGTTTCGGTGGGAACAGGAACTGGCATTGCGGCAATGTCGACATTGCCACCAAGAACTTCAGCAACTTTGTTCGCGTTGTTCTCACAACCGGCGGTGTAGAACACTCCGGTCTTTTGGCGCTTTGCTGCACCCGGAGCCAAGTTCACCGCAGGTGGAGCAATAAAGCCCAAGTTCTGCAACTGAAGAGTCATAGAGCCAGCACTGCCCGCAACGCCCGATGCGTTTGCGACGATGAGTTTGAATCCGAGTGTGGAGAAGGGAACCGTGGTGGTGCTGGCATTGGGATCGACCGTGCCGCCACCCGGAACAGTTTCGGTGGGTGTTGATGGCGTTGAACTGAACGAACTTCCGCTGACGTCGCGAAGGACGAGGAAGCCAAGAAGAAGAGCGATGACCGCCACCGCAGCACCCATGGTGCCAGTGGATGGTGATGGAAGACTGGGGCGCGATGCGCGTGGGCGTTGCTGGCTCATAAGTAATGGTCCTCCGTTTGGATACAAGGAGTGCCTCCACCGTAGTGGGTGGGTCTGTGGCTTGCCTGCCACCCCAAGAATCTGCCTTGAATAGAACGAAACCGCCCCACGCCCTGGATTTGCCGTGAACCCGCCCCACTATGGTCATCCATAGATGAAGGCAGTTATCCGGCGGGACTACGCATTGCTCGTCGCCACAATCATGCTGGTCGTCGGAACTCTCAGCCTCATTTCGGCTCTGCGACCAGAGTCATTCGGATTCTTCGTTGGAATTCTGGGTACCACAGGTGCACTACTTGTCATCTACGAAGTGCACCACACAAAACGTATTGCACAGGCCACATTTGTACGCGACTTGAACACGGCCTTCACTACCGACGAGTCAATTTCAGAACTATGGAGAAAACTTCTGCTCGATGAAAACATTGACAAGTCAGATCGACCACGCATCAGCAGTTACTTAACGTTTTTTGAAACCGTTTACCTTTTGCTTGACCGCAAAGTAATTGACTTACGACTTTTAGACAATTTGTTTCGAAATAGATTCTTTACTGCAATTGGTAATGAGCAAATACAGAAAATGACCCTGCTCAGTCAACCTGGAACATTCCTAAACATTCATGCGCTTATCAAGATGTGGTCTGAGTTTCTCGCTGTACAAGGTGTTCCGCAGCACAATGGCTACTACAAATACATCAAGGCCGCCGCTCTGCAAGACGGATACTCCATCACTCAATTGAGACTTCACGATCTAGAGAAAGTCTTAACGCTTGAGGAAGAAGTATTCGCTGCACTGTCACATTCTGAGTGGCTTCGCAAGAACGATCAAGACGTTTGGGCAGAGTGTCTAGACAATCAATTAACAATTGGCGCTACTGACCGAGACGGAAATCTAGTAGCGCTTGCCGTGCTGTTCGATGCTGGTTCGGGCCCTGAAAGCATCTCTCGTTACCTGTCGTCAGATCATCCAGCTATTGCCAATTCACTGAATTTAAAGATTGTTCTTGTAGCACCGTCTGCACAACGCTCAGGTCTAGCCAGAACACTTGTAGAACTCCTTGAATTTGAAGCCACTCACAAACGGCGCCAGGGCCTGCTTTGCACTATTCATCGATCAAACACTCCGAGTAAGCACCTATTCACTTCCTTGGGTTACACACGAGTTGGTCGAGCAGACACTTTGTACGGAAGACGAGACATTTATTTGCGTTCGCTAGCACTTCCTTCAAGAAAACAATCACGTCATCGAAGAAAATTTCGACTCGTACGCACTGCTGCCTAATGGAGCCGGGTGTGGGGGTTGAACCCACGGCCTACGCATTACAAGTGCGTTGCTCTACCACTGAGCTAACCCGGCGAGGACTCTTAGCCTAGGCGCGTCCGGCCTCACGCACACGCGTGACTTCATATGTTGCAAGCGCGGCGGCTGCCGACACGTTAAGTGAGGACACTTGGCCCAGCATGGGAATACTGACGATGGTGTCGCAACGCTCCCGCACCAAGCGAGACAAACCGGAACCTTCGGCTCCCAGCACAATGCAGATGCCTTCATCAGCGAATTTGGCAATGTCAAATAATGAGTCACGGCTGGAATCGTCGAGACCCACCACCCAGATGCCTTTATCCCGCATTTGCTGAATGGCAGTGGGAAGGCCAGATACCAAAGTCATGGGCACATGCTCAACGGCGCCGGCAGATGTTTTTGCAACCGTTGGAGTGACGTGCACGGCACGGTGCTTTGGCAGCACCACACCTGTAACTCCAGCCCCATCACAACAACGCAACAACGCACCAAGGTTGCCTGGGTCTGTGACTCCGTCGACCGCAACAAGAAATGGTGGTACACCATTTCGTGTCTTCAACATCTCTGCGAATGACGCCTCTTCTAATTGAGCGGCAAACGCAATGATTCCTTGTGGGGCTTCACTGCGTGCAGTCTCTTCAATCTTGCGTCGTGGTACTTCAAGAATTGCAACGCGTTGTGCGTGCGCAAGTTCTTCGATGTCATCAAGAATTGGTGCTGCATCAATGTCTGACGCAATCCAAATTTCTCGTACCTTGCGCTTTTGTCCAATGAGTAATTCGCGAACTGCTTGGCGGCCTTCAATTTGTTCGCCACCCAAACCTTTTGCGACTGGTGCATTACGACGTGGCTCTACTCCACGTCGTGCACCTGCGCGCGGTGCACTAGTACGTGCTTTGCCGCGAGTTGGGTCAGATTCTCCGCTGCCATTTCTGCGAACAACACCTTTGGGTCCGGGCTTTGCACCACGACTAGTGCTCTTTCCTGCACCTTGTGATGTGGAGGAACCACGACTGCCTGTATTGCGTCCGCCCGGCTTACGCCCTGGAGGGCCAAGGTTGACCTTGGGCTTCGATGACTTGCGTGGCGCCATGGCGCTTACTCCTTGATGATGACCGCTGACGCGAAACAGGCAATGCCTTCACCGCGTCCAAGTGCACCGAGACCCTCGGCGCGACGACCCTTCACGCTAACGGGCGCACCTGCTGCTTCACTGAGAAGACGCGTCATTTCATCGCGAACAGGCGCAATCTTTGGCTGTTCACACACCACACTGCAGTCAACATTGCCAATGCGCCATCCAGCATCACGAACCTTGAGTGCCACATCGCGCAGGATGCGTAGTGAATCGGCACCCTTCCATGCAGGGTCTGTGTCGGGATAATGCTGACCAATATCGCCAAGACCAGCCGCACCTAACAATGCATCGGCTGCAGCGTGCGCGATGACATCTGCATCGCTGTGACCCACCAACACGCGTTCACCGGGAAATGAGACTCCCCCAAGAATGAGTACTCGACCCTCAACTTGTTCTTCTGCAAATCGATGAATGTCGAAACCTTGCCCGACCCGAATATCAATCATCAGACTTCTCCGTGTAACAGGTGATCAGCGTGCGCGACGGCCCATTCAAGGTCGTCTCTCGTCGTAATTTTTCTGTTCACAGTCTCGCCATCAACAACGACGACTTCCCCGCCAATTTTTTCAATCAACGTTGCATCGTCAGTTCCTTCTCCACCACTCTCGTGCGCTTTACGAAGAGACGCGGCGCGAAACGCCTGCGGAGTTTGAACAGCACGCAACGTTTCGCGACGCGGTGTGGAAACCACCACGTTCGATTCGTTCACTTGTTTGATGGTGTCAACCACAGGGATTCCCGGCACTGCAGCATCGGCGCCATCGACCACGGCTGAAATAACGCGCTGGAAAACAGTGGGGCTAGCAAACGGGCGGGCCGCGTCGTGCACACACACAATGGTTGCCTCGGCAGGAACAGCGGCTAACCCACGTCGAACAGACTCACTGCGGGTATTTCCCCCTTCCACCTGGCCTGGGCCCTCTGCCATTCCCTTTGGGAGAACGACAATGACGCCAACCGAGTGTTTGGACGCTTCGTCCATTGCCCATTGGACAATTGGCTGACCGCCGATGAGTTCAAA
>JAJTEL010000007.1 GCA_021299715.1 Ilumatobacteraceae bacterium
TCTTCGGTGCGGGAGTACCCGTCAATGGATGAACCATCAAAGGTCATTCCGTCGTTCAATGCGTTTTCCAGCTCGGCCGGGCTAATGGCGAAGCTCTTCAATGTTCCGAGAACGTCGGTGAACCACAGACGAACCAGGCGCACGCCTCGTTCTTCTACTGTGCGAAGCACATAGTCGCGATGTTGGTCAAGCATGTCGCTCACCTCTTCAGTCTGCCCCCGTATGGGGCAATGGGCTACTTAGAAAGCGAAACGGGGGGCCTTTCGGCCCCCCGTCCCTAGTTGTTCTGGGGTTTCTGCGTTAGCCGCAGACCGTCTCAAGGATGAGGCGGGTGACCAAATAGGGGTCACAGTTGGCGTTCGGACGACGGTCTTCTGCATAACCGCGCTGGTCACGCTCAACCTGCCAAGGAATACGTACTGATGCACCGCGGTTCGAAACACCGTATGAGTACTTGTTCCATGGAGCAGTTTCGTGCTTACCAGTGAGACGGCTCTGAATGTCGTGACCGTAGTTCTCAACATGTTCAAGAACGCGTGTTCCAAGCTTTTCACATGCTGCGATGATTGCGTCGTAGCTTTCACGCATTGCACGAGTTGAGAAGTTGGTGTGTGCACCTGCACCGTTCCAGTCGCCCTTTTCTGGCTTTGCGTCGAACGAGATAACTACATCGTGATCTTCGGCGATGCGATGGAGCAACCAACGTGCAACGTACATGTGGTCAGAAACTGTTAATGCGTCTGCTGGTCCAATTTGGAATTCCCACTGGCCGGGCATTACTTCTGCGTTTGTTCCAGAGATACGACGACCTGCATCGATGCAAGCCTGTGTGTGCTCTTCAATGATCTGACGACCAACAACGCGACCTGCGCCAACGCCGCAGTAGTACGGACCCTGTGGCTTTGGGTAACCGCCGACGGGGAAACCGTATGGTGAGCCGTCAAGACGAAGCATGGTGTATTCCTGCTCGATGCCGTACCACATTTCTTGGTCTTTGTACTTTGCAGCAGCTGCAGCACATGCGGCACGAGTGTTCGATGGGTGTGGTTCGCCGGTCTTTGCAAGAAGAACGTCGCACATCACAAGAACGTTCTTGCCACCACGGATGGGGTCTTGGCAATGGAACACGGGACGAAGGATGCAGTCAGATGCATCGCCACTTGCCTGCTCGGTGGAGGAGCCGTCGAAGCCCCACTCATCCATTGGCATGTCGCCAATTGCGCCTGCGAAGTCGGGGATGACCTTTGTCTTTGAGCGGAGCAGCGGAGTGGGCTGCGTACCGTCAATCCAGATGTATTCGGCCTGAATGGGCATTGCGGTTCCTTTGCCTGAGGGGAGAATTCCCGTTGTCTAAGTCCCTACAGGATGTCACCTTGGAGTTTCTCTGCCTTTTCCCAAATGTGAACGCTGTGTGAAACGGGGCCAGCCTGGTAGGGAACCCTTATAGGGCAAGGGGATGAGAGGTGGGGTCGTTAGCCTCAAAGCGTGGCCACTTCTCCAACATTTGCCCCCAGCACCGGCCTTCGGGTGGCGATGTCCCAGTTAAACCCCACGGTGGGTGACCTGGCTGGCAATGAACAGTTGGCCCTCACCGATTACGCGCGTGCCGAAGCCGAGGGGTGTCACGTCATTGTGTATCCAGAGCTGACGGTCACCGGATATCCGCCTGAAGATCTTTTGTTGAAGAAAGCGTTCGTGCGCGACAACCGACTCACCGTCGAGCGAATTGCCGCCGTCACGAATGATTGCGTTGCAGTTGTCGGCTTCGTCGACGAAGAACACGGCGCGTTGTACAACGCTGTTGCGCTGTGCCAGAACGGCAACATCGTCGGCATTTACCGCAAGAGATTGTTGCCGAACTATTCCGTGTTTGACGAAGAGCGCTATTTCGAACCAGGCCCCGACATGGTGGACGGCCACCCCGCCGGAGCATTTACCGTGAACGGAGTAACGGTAGGTGTTTCGGTGTGCGAAGACATTTGGTTTGCCGATGGTCCGGTGAAGGCACAAGCCGCACACGGTGCACGCGTGTTGTTGAACTTGAACGGTTCGCCGTATCACCAAGGCAAACACGATGAACGCGAAGACATGTTGCGTGACAGAGCACAACAAACACGAAGTGCAATTGTGTACGTCAATCAGGCAGGTGCACAAGACGAATTGGTGTTTGAAGGGTCAAGCGTTGTTGTCGCAGCCGACGGGACAATCGCATCTCGACTCGCATCATTCGACGCCGACTTTGGCGTTGTGAACATTCACGCTGATGGTTCTGTTGAAGCCGCGACTGTTGCTCCATTTGAGTCTGATCTCGACCGCGTCTATCGCGCACTTGTTTTAGGAACTCGTGATTATGTTCGCAAGAACGGCTTTACCGATGTAGTCATTGGGCTCTCGGGTGGAATCGACTCGTCAATCGTTGCCGCCGTTGCAGTCGATGCTCTTGGTGCAGACCACGTGCACGGTGTGGCTATGCCATCGCGCTATTCCAGCCAAGGTTCATTAGACGATGCAGAAAAACTTGCTTCTGCATTAGGTATTGACCATCGCGTCATTTCCATTGAGCCTGCATTCCAGTCATATCTGGACATGTTGCAACCGTCATTTGAAGGACGCGATGCAGATCTCACGGAAGAGAATTTGCAGAGTCGTTGTCGTGGCACCACGCTCATGGCGCTTAGCAACAAGTTCGGGTGGATGGTGTTAACCACCGGAAACAAGAGCGAGATGGCCGTTGGCTACTTCACTATTTATGGGGATTCTGCCGGTGGGTACGCAGTCATCAAAGACGTGTTCAAGACACAAGTCTTCGCATTGTGTCGACGCATTAATGAACGTGCGGGACGCGAGATAATTCCCGAAAGCGTCATCACAAAGCCACCATCAGCAGAACTACGGCATGATCAGCGCGACGACCAAAGTCTTCCGCCGTACGAAGAACTCGATCCCATTCTTCGTCAGTACATTGACAACGACCTCGGAGTTCACGAAATTATTGCTCTTGGATTCGACGAGTCGGTGGTGAAGCGCATCGCCCGCTTGGTTGATGTCAATGAATACAAGCGCCGTCAGTGTGCGCCAGGAGTTCGCGTGTCTACTAAGGCTTTCGGCAAAGACCGCCGAGTGCCCATTACGAACGGTTATCGCGCCGACCGCGCATAAACAGTAATTGCAACAACCGTTAGCGCAGCCAACACTGTTGCACTCACGGCGGGACCAACGGGTCCAACTGAGTCGTACAAACGTGTTGCCACCGAACTAAACACCGCACGTCCGCATGTACCCGCACCAACAGTAAGCCCTAAACCGATGCCGCCAGCAGTGGGAACCAAGTTTGCGGCAAGCGGCAACATGCTGACCAGCGCAAACTCGAAACCGGCAATGAACAGAATCAACATGGGCAATGCAATGAGCGACACATGTGTTCCCACGCTCATTGCACACCCTGTGATGACCATTAACACCACTCCACGACGAACACTGATCTCTTTGCCCCATACGTCTGTTACGCGGCTACTGCCAATGCTGGAGACAAGCTCAAAAACACCCAACGCCACCACAACAGCAATAAGCGCGGCACTGGTGAAACCGAATTCATCTTCAAACCACGGACCGAATGTGATGCTCACACACTGGCTGGCTCCCATCAACAGGAAAGAACAAGCAAAGATCAGCCAAGCGTTTGCGGGAATCTTTCCCCGTATGAATTCTTTGGGTGGGGCATGAGCATCGTGTCGAGGAAGCCCAGTTGCAATTAGGGCACCCGAAATAACCATGGCAACAGCACCGACAAGAAATCCGGCACGCCACGAAATGAGCGCGGTTGCAATTCCCATGATGGCAACACCAATAAACAGCGACAGTGCCCACGAGGTTTCGATGATTCCGACGATGCGTCCACGTTTTTCGTAGGGAACGTGATCGTTCACCCACACAATCAGAGATGTATCGAAAAGAACCTTTGATGCGCTCATCAAGAACATGGCCGCAGCGAACATGACAAGGTTTGTCGAGAACGCTGCGAGCAAAACAGATGCCGTAATCAACACCATGCCAGCTGTCATGGCGACCAAACGGTTTGCCCTATCTACGTATCGTCCGATAACGGGAGATAACAATCCGGCAAATTCACCAATAGTGAATGCGATACCTATTTCCGCAACGGAGACATCAAGACCTCGCGCAATAACTGCAATGAATGGTGGCGCAAATCGATAACACGCATTAGAGATGAGGCGTCCCCACACCAAACGATTCACGTTTGTGCGAACGACAGGTGCGTAAGAGGTGTCAATAAAGCGGTTGAACACGCTTACAACTCTTCGCCAAGTTCACCATGTTCAAACAGATCGACCACGTCGCCAATTTCTATGGAAGAAGACGAGCCCGGTGTGACAATGAAATGGCATCCACCAAGGTTGGCAATGCGCGTGTCTGAAACTCGATGCGCGCGTCGCATCACCCGAATGACGCCGGCATGTGCAACACACAACACCTCGCTACCAGGAAACTGTTCCGCCAAATCAAACAATGCTGCCGATACTCGCGTGACAATCGAGTCATCGCTTTCGAAACCAGGTGGACGTTTGTGTTCATCCAAATAGCCGGGCCAATCGCGTTCAATTTGTGTGTGCGTGAGTCCTTGCCATTCGCCTACATCGGTCTCACGTAAGCGCGGGTCGGGGGGCAAAATGCCAACTCCTAATCCGTTAGCGATGATGGTGGCGGTGAGATGCGCGCGACGTAGGTCGCTAGAGACAATGGCATCGAACATGCCCAATTTCTCTGACGCCCGGCGAGCTTGCTCGTACCCCAAGTCGGTGAGTTCGATATCGGCCTGACCTTGCCAGCGACCCATGGCATTCCATTCGCTCTGTCCATGGCGCAACATGAGAATTCGGGTCGGGGTGGTCACCGTTCCATTGTAGTTCTGTGATGTTGCAGTGCTCTTTGACGCGCACAGTTATCTGGCTCTCAGCCAGCGATGTCGTTCAACAGCACCTATTCGGTGATGGCGGCAAGAATTTGGTCGAACACCGAATCGGCAAGGTCGCGCATTTCAGCGTCTGTTCGATCTTGGATGGGGTGAGACGTAAAGACTCTGCGAAGAGTGGGAAATCCGAGAGCCTGAGATTGTGCGTCGGCGGCCGAGACGAATTCATCGGAGGCGACGAACACCCCAGGTACTCCTCGAAGTTCTAAATCTGCGATGTCATGCACACTGCATGTCGTACAGCTGCCTCAATCGGCAAGGGCTTCAATGACCAACGTGCACTGAGTAGAAATTTCGTGGCGCAGGTCAACTGGAGCAGGTTTAGTAAATGTTGGCTTCGCGAATCGCAAGACCTTCGCACCGCGTTCCGTTAAGCGTTCTTCGAGTCGATCAAGAAAAACGTTTCCACGCGGCTTCGAAATATCCAGCAAACCAATTGTGTGTCCGCTGATGCTGCCAGGGCGTTGCAACAACTCGCGTGTTGCAGGCTTTGACTCATTGGTCGGATCGAGAATGGTGATGGAAGCCATTGGCATCAGTATGTCACGGTCGAGCGCTACGCAGTGACGACGCGGGTGACGGGGTCGCTACCAATTTTTCCGTTTGCCCAGCCGGCAACTATTGACGAGAACAGTCCTGCGCCACCGCCGGCGTACGTGACCAATAGTCCACCTGGCCGGAATTTGGGCAATGTTGCCGATTCAAGATGGGGTGGTACGCCTTCAGCCATTCCGTGCGCTCCACGAACTAAGTCGGTTCCTGGACGAAGGGAGCGCTGCGTTACCTCTTCAATCAACTTCTCTCGTGTCCAGCCTGCTTCGGCGAAGACACGACCGTGGTCGGGGCTGACGGTCAAGATTGCATCGAAACCAATCACCAGTTTTGGGTGGTGCACCGTGAGCAAACACGCAACATAGGAATTCACAAGTTCGTCCGCGGTACGTGCAAGTTGGTCAACAACACAACGAGGTCCTTCGCCGGCAAACACCGTGACGGCATTAACCCCCTGCGGAACGCCACGTTCCACGGAGAGTGGTGTGAACGGAGAACGCTCTTCGTCTTCTGCAAAACAAAATGTGATTTTCCCCGGATTGCCATGAGTGGCGCGGTCAACTTCTCCGGGTCGGCCACCGCCAACATTGCGAACAGTTAGTTGCACTGCTCGGCCAATTGTGTTGTTTGCGCGATTTCCCTGACCGAATGTATTGATTCCGGAATTCATGCCAATTGCTCGCGTTCCAGGACCGTTACACACGATGACAGGTCCAACAGGCATGGTGGTTGCAAGTACGCCATGCATATTGAATTCGTCATTGCATACTGCTTCAAGTGCCGCAATAACCCACGGCAAGTACTCGGGCAAACATCCAGCCATGACAGCGTTAATCGCAATTTTTTCAATGGTGAGTTCCACCAAATCTGGTGGACATAACGCAACAACATCTTGCGGGTGTCGTGTCGTGCCTGTGAGCATCTTCAAAACACGCTCACGGGTTGGTGGAATGACGGGTAATCCGTCTGTCCAGCCTCGTGCATACATTGCTTCGAATTCATCTTCTGCTGTAGAGAATTCAATCGTGCGAGAAATCACTGGTGAGTCCGTGAACCGTGCGCGCAACGCATCAACAATGTCGGGGTCAACACTCATTGATCCGCACCCTGGTCGCATATCGGGAAGTTCTTCACCCAGTGTGTGCACTCCGGTGATGTTGCGCCAGTTTTCTTTTGACCATCCAATGGTTCGATCAATCTCTTGACCATTTTCAATTTTCAAAACTGTGGGAACTGTTTCAATGTCGTAGTGCCACGAGATTGACAGGTCTGCGTCGTGATGCGATATCACCGACGGTGGAAACGACGGGTCGTCTTGTGTGTACACCGTGAGGGGAATGTTTGTTGCAGCCAACTCGGCAAGCACCGGATCCACCATTTGGCATGTGGCGCATTCGCGTTTTACAACAACAACGAGGCCTTCGGGGAGAACAGGAGCAGTGCGTGCCATGTGAGAACGGTACCCTCATGGCGGGGGCGTACGAGTACCTGGTGGGCTTCACTGTCTTCAACACAGTTGGAACGGGCGATCCCCGTTCGGCGGGTTCGATTCCCGTCCGCCTCCGCCACTCACCATTTATGGCCAGGAAGCCGATAGTCACCTGTTCGGCGGGTGAGCCCCATCTTGTCAAGGCATTCAGCGAGAGGAACGGCGTGCTTTCGCGTAATCCCCAGATGTTCGCGCAATTGCGAGACCGTGAACCCGTGCGACGAGAGTGCCCACAATGATTCAAGTTGAGGCCGAAGTGCAAGCAAGGTCTCTGAATGAAACGCGATTGCATCGTGTTCAAACACGATTCCTTGCTGAATGAGTTGACGGATGATGTTGCGATCAACCGTGGATGACGATGGCCCAGTGAGTCCCCACGAACGTATTTCGACGGCCAAGGGATGTGATGACAGTGGAGTTGCGGTTGGTCGTCGAACGACATCACCATCACGTACCGCATGTGGAAGTAATGCAACA
The DNA here is from genome assembly GCA_021299715.1 of Ilumatobacteraceae bacterium. Lineage (GTDB taxonomy): Bacteria > Actinomycetota > Acidimicrobiia > Acidimicrobiales > Ilumatobacteraceae > UBA2093. The sequence goes on from JAJTEL010000007.1 coordinate 7,509, forward strand.
AGATCACGTTCGTGGGGAAGTAACTCACCAATTCGTAACTCGGAGTGAGTGTCGAGTTGTTGACTGAGATTGTCGAGTGCTGTCGCCACAACGTTTGGAGTGGCAAACCAGTGACCGACGACAGCCTCTAACGGTTGACCCGTCAATCGTCGTGCTTCCTCAACGGGTACAAATCCACGACCATCCATTATCGATTCAATTGTCCCCTGCGGCTGTGCACGAGAGACCCGTAGAAGAGGGTGGACATCAAGAATGGTTCCTCCACCGATAGTGGAGTTGGTACTTGTGTCTCTCAACAGATAACGGTCACCGGGAACAAGTGGAAGAGGTTGGGTGAAACGAATTCGAATGAGTCCAGTTGATGCAGCGGCAACTTGTTCTGCACCAATAATTCGTAGCGATGCAGTCTGGAAGTGGGAGCCAATGTGAATAGTGAAACTTCCGCGCTGCGTCAGTGGTCTCTGCAGGCCGGTCAACGTGGTGATGGTTGCATCGAACACGTTGGTCATTTTCCATAAAGCGGGCGCAACAAGTGCATCACCGCGAACGAGATGATCGGCATCGACGCCTGAAATATTTACTGCGCATCGAGAACCTGGTTCACAGTGATCCACTGTTTCACCGTGAACTTGAATAGTGCGAAGACGAATAGGTTCGGAAGTTCTCGCAACAACAAGCGAATCCGATACACGAAGCGCAGCAGAATCCAAAGTTCCTGTTACAACGGTGCCAGCGCCTTTAATGGTGAATACACGATCAACAAATAGTCTGTGGGCTCCGTGTCGAACAGGACGGTATTGGCGTTGAGACAATGTCTCTAGTACTGACACAAGTTGCTTTAGTCCGTCACCGGTATGTGCAGAAGTATGTAGTACATCGTGCCAGTGAATTGTGCTTTGTCTCAAGCGAGCGGTGACCTCAGATGTCCGCTGCGAGACAACTTCGGTGGACACTCGATCACATTTTGAAAGTGCAACAACTCCTGATGTCACGCCAAGTACTTCCAGAATTCCCAGGTGCTCTTCTGTTTGCGGCTTCCATCCTTCGCCTGCATCAATCACTAACAGTGCAATGTCAACGCCACTTACGCCCGAAATCATTGTGCGGATGAAGTCAGTGTGTCCAGGGACATCAATGAAACTCAGTGTGTTGCCTGCGTGAGTTGTGACGTGGGCAAAACCCAGGTCAATCGTCATTCCTTTTCGTTGTTCTTCGGCAAGGCGATCCGGCTCAACTCCCGTAATGGCGCGAATCAGTGATGACTTTCCGTGGTCTACGTGTCCTGCTGTTGCAATGACTGTCATTGTTGGGAAATGTGTTCAAGTGCACTAATGATGAGCGAATCGTCATTGGGGTGAACACTTCGCAAATCTAGAAAAGTGTTTCCGTCATTTGTTCGTGCAATAACTGGCACCGAAAGTGAACGCAATTGCTGACGGACATCGCCAATCACCTGAATTCCAAACGAATCGACAGACGTACCGGGAGCAGAGCCTGCTCCAATGAGAGAGGTGACAGGAACAACATGTCCGTAACCAGCAGCATTCACAATGTCTTGTGTGCGTGTGCGAAGTGAGTCGGTTGTTCGGGACACCATGTTCCAGAACGGAATGTCGTCACAAACACTTCGTTCGCAATATGACAGCAACACCGTTTGTAACCACATCATGGTGTGGCCGCTAGGGCGTAAGGCACGCATGAGGGGGTGAGCGGCGCACGCATCGACCAACTCTTTGTTTCCGGCAATGACTCCACACTGTGGTCCACCAAGGAGCTTGTCTCCACTAAATGTGACCAATGCGGCTCCGTCGTGCAGCGCTTGTTTCGCCGCGGGTTCGTTGGCGAGCCACTGAGGAACAGAAGGAAGATGTCCGTTCAACCAAGGGCACGTGTTGTCTAAGAGACCAGAACCGATATCGGCAACAACAGGAACGGAACATTGTGACAGTTCACGAATGGACACATTTTCGGTGAACCCTTCAATGGAGAAGTTTGACGGGTGAATCTTCATGACAAGAGCAATGTCGTTGCGTCGAGAGTGAAGAGCTTTTTCGTAGTCGCGGTATCGCGTTTTGTTGGTGGTACCCACATCAATAAGGCGAGCGCCAGATTGTTCCATGACGTCGGGAATACGAAATCCACCACCAATCTCAACACTTTCGCCGCGCGAGACAGCAACATCTCGACCATTGGCGAGTGCGGTAAGAACCAGCACAAGTGCAGCCGCATTGTTGTTAACAACAATTGCCGCCTCTGCTCCGGTTAACAACGAAATGAGTTGTGAGATGGCCTGATGACGGGACCCTCTTTCGCCTTTGCTCATGTTGAACTCAACACTGGTGGCACGACCAGTGGGGAACTGTGGAAGTGGAGCGCGACCAAGGTTGGAATGAAGCAATACTCCGGTTGCGTTCACCACATCAACCTGAAGCGCCTGTGAAAAATCGTGAGCAAACTGGTGCGCAAGCTGAATGGCGTTTGATGGTTCAGACTGAATGGCGCGTCTCGCACAATCCACAAGAACAATGTGGGGCAATGTGAAAGACGTTGCTAGTTCGCGGGCAAGAGCATCCACTGACGGTGGGCGAACTGGGTCGGTCGACATCGAGTTCAAACTAGTAGTTTTTCGCTATGTCCCTTAATGCCGACAACATCAAATTGACGGAATGGACATCGTGTGGCGGATGTGCGGCCAAATGGGGTGCATCTCTTTTGTCGGAGCTGGTCGCCGACTTGCCACCAAGTTTTGATTCCTCGGTGTTAGTGGGACTTGCGCCATTTGATGATGCAGCCGTCTATCAACTCACCGATGACGTTGCGTTGGTTAGCACCACTGACTTCTTTCCACCATTAGTTGATAACCCTTTTGATTTCGGCGCGATCGCCGCGGCGAATGCATGCAGTGATGTTTTTGCCATGGGGGGAAAAGTGATACTCGCAGTCAACATTGCTGCGTTTCCAGAGAACCTTCCCCACGACGTCATTGCTGCAATCTTTTCCGCTGCATCAGATGTTGTGACCCAAGCAGGTGGAACCATTGCAGGTGGTCACACCATTCGTAATCCAGAACCCATTTTTGGATTGGCTGTGCAAGGTGTAGTTCACCCACAGAAAATCTTCCGCAAAGTTGGTGCACAACCTGGCGATGTTGCGATGGTGTCAAAACCAATTGGAACTGGGTTGGTGACAGCAGCAGGAACCGATGTTCAGAAACAAGTAGCAATTTCTGGAATGAAGACTTTAAATCGCCAGGCTGCTGAAGCACTGCAGTCGTGTAGCGACGCAGTTCATGCGGTGACCGACGTGACGGGGTACGGCCTTGCCGGCCACGGTTGGGAAATTGCCGAGCGATCTGGCGTCACTCTCACCATTGATACGTCATCTATCCCCACCTACAACGGTGCTCGCGAACTTGCGCGTGCAGGTCATCGCACGGGCGGTGACCCTCGCAATCGCGCATATGTGGGAGCACATCTCAGCGCCACCGCGGACGAGACGTCTGTTGCACTCTGTATGGATCCGCAGACATCGGGCGGTTTGCTGGCTGCGGTTCACCCGTCGGCAGTTTCAGTACTGCAAGATCACGGCTTTGTTGTGATTGGTGCGTTTGACGATGGTGGCCCGCACCTTCGTCTTTCATAATTCGGTCAAATGCACACACTGAACCCACCGATACCATCACGGGGTATGGCAGTTCTTCGTCTCTTCGCTCAAGCGCGTGAAGCTGCCGGCACCAGCTCCACCGAGTGTGCGGGTTCCACGGTGCAAGAGGTTCTTGAAAACGCCACATCACAGTTTGGAGCTGAGTTCGCCGCCGTGTTGTCCCTCAGCAAAGTGTGGGTGAATGGGGAAGAGGTACCACTCTCTTGTGCCGTGGGCGATAAAGATGAGGTAGCGGTACTTCCGCCCGTATCTGGAGGCATGTGATGGCAGAAGATCAACCACGTTCTGTTGCAGATATTCGCGCGGAACGAAATGCACTTCAGAGTGAAGAAGATGCCATTTCATTTGTGCGCCGCTTAGCGCAAGGCCGTCTCGATCTGGTGCGCGACGAACAACGTCGACGAGCAAGCGGAGCCGAACAACCCAGTGCATCGCTTACAGAACGCCTTGCCGACGTTTTTGGTCAACAGCACGGTGGTGGTAGTGCCCGGCCTCCTCGTGAAACAAATGTTCCGTCCGACCATCCACTGGTTCTTGAACTTGATGAAATGTGTGCACACTTTCAATTTGAATCAATGGAGAATCTTGACGACGCATCACTTGACGAACTGGGAGATGCGCTCGCACTGTTTGAAAAGACCTGTTCAAAGCAACGCCACGACTTGTTTGAACGTATTGATGCACTAACAGCAGAACTTGTGCAGCGTGTCCGTGAAGGCGGCACGGGTGCCGTAGTGAAAGATAAATAGCTCGTATGGCACTTCGTCCTGGTGACGCTCTGCAAGACGTTGGCGAATTCATTCGCGTGCAACGCGAGACGGCACAGAAGAGCATTCGCGATCTTGCGCGTGCTGCTGGCGTATCAAATCCGTACTTGTCTCAAATTGAACGAGGTATTCGTCGTCCATCGGCCGACATTTTGCAGCAAATTGCCCGCGCTCTCGAGATTTCGGCCGAGACCCTGTATGTCAGAGCAGGCATTCTCGACGGAACTCCACCCGTTGCTAGTTCAGTTCCCGAAGCCATTAACTCAGACGACAAACTCACGGCCGAACAGAAGCAGAGCCTTTTGTCGGTGTACAGGTCCTTCGTGGGAAGTAATGAGGTAGCCAGTCCCACTGAAGGGAATGACAGCCCATCTAGATAGGTTGAACTACGCATGCGTCGCGTAGCCATTCTCTCGCTTCACACGTCGCCACTCGCACAACCCGGAGTCGGCGACGGTGGTGGTATGAACGTGTACGTTCGCGAGCTTGTGTCTGGTCTTGCTCACGCGGGTATCGATTGCACCACGTATACGCGTGCGTGGCGTGACGACCTTCCTGCAGAAATCTTGGTAGAGCCAAATCACCGAGTGGTGCACATTCCTGCGGGCGATCCGCACATGCCCAAAGACAACCTTGTTGATGTCGTTCCACAATTCACCGACAATGTGTTGCAACACATCCAGGCAAACGGTGGCACCGATGTTGTTCACGCCAACTACTGGCTCAGTGGACTTTCAGGGCATTCGTTGAAGCATGAACTGAATGTTCCGCTCGTCAGCACATTCCATACTTTTGCTCGCGTAAAGGCTTTAGGTGGAGACCCCGAATCAGAATTGCGCGAACGAGCAGAAACCGAAGTCATTGGTTGTTCAGACGCAATTTGTGTCAGTTGCACCGAAGAAGAACGTCAATTCATCGAGTTGTACGGAACACCGCCAGGGCAAATTGAAATTGTGGCCCCTGGTGTTGAGCATGCGTTCTTTGCGCCCGGCGACAAACGGGGTGCTCGCAAAGCACTCGACCTTGGCGATGGTCCCGTGTTGCTCTTCGTTGGTCGCATTCAGCCTTTAAAGGGTGCCGATGTTGCAGTGCGTGCACTGGCAGCACTTGGCCGCAAAAACGCCACATTGCTGATTGTGGGTGGGGCAAGTGGCACCGAAGGTGAACGTGAAATAGCCCACGTTCATTCGCTTATTCAAGAGTTCAAACTTGAATCACAAGTTCGCTTCGTAGAACCACAAGCGCATCACATTTTGTCTACGTACTACCGCGCCGCAGATGTTGTTCTTGTTCCCAGCCGAAGTGAAAGTTTCGGACTTGTTGCACTTGAAGCCGCAGCATGTGGAACGCCTGTCGTGGCAAATGCAGTTGGCGGACTTCTCACAATTGTTGAACATGGTCGCACTGGCTTCTTGGTTGCGGACCGTCAACCAGAAGTTTTTGCCCGTCATATTGCAAACATTTTGGATGATCCCGCATTGTCAGAGCGCATGTCTGTTCTTGCAGCCGAAAGAGCACGCGGATACACATGGAGTTTTGCCGCAGCACGCCTTCGTCGTGCCTACGCCGACCTCACATCTCGCGACCGCGTGGTGTGTAAGTAAGGCATGAGCGAACTTTTCGGCGCACACGAACTCGATTCACTCGAGGGGCACATCACCCATTGGTTGCTGTCTATGAAAGAGCGCAACGAAACCATTGTGGCGGTCGACCGTGGTGACATTGGAGAGCGTCGCTGGTATGTGCGCATGCGCGGCGAAGAGAAAGAGTTCACCACCGTGTGGCTCACTCTTGGTCAACGCACACTCCGCTACGAAACGTATGTCATGCCGGCACCCGAAGAGAACGCTGAGCAGTTGTACGAACATGTTCTGCGCCGTAATGAATCACTTGTTGGTGCTCATTTCTCTATCGGAATAGAAGATGCCATTTTCTTGCGTGGTGAACTTCCGCTTCGTTTGGTGGACGAACAAGAAATCGATCGTGTCATTGGCACCTTGTACGCCACGGTCGAGCGTGTCTTCCCGGTCATCATCCGCATCGGCTTCGCCAGCCGATTCGCCGACTAGTTCTTTTCCGTCTCCACCAGACCGTGGTGCACATGACAGCGCCGGACGGACTGGTCGGGGAAGCCAGTTCCGTCTTGGCACCCCCACCATTAGTCTCAATGACATGACTCACGCACGTCTCGTCATCATTGGCGGTGGAAATATGGGATCCGCTTTAGTAGGCGGGCTCATTCATGGCGGATGGGACGCCAGCACCATCACGGTGGTGGAACTCGATGCCGCCAAGCGTGCGTCACTTGAATCTGACTTTGGTGTTCGCACCAGCGACCAAGTGGTTACGGCTGACGGAGCCCTCATTGCCGTCAAGCCAGCCGATGCTGTAGCTGTATGTGGTCAAGTTGCGGCTCTCGGAGTTCCCCGAGTGCTCTCCATTGCTGCCGGAATTTCAGTAAGCGCATTGCAGAATGCAGCCGGTGCAGCAACCGCAGTGGTGCGTGCCATGCCGAATACGCCAGCACTTGTGCGCGAAGGTGTTACCGCAATCTGCGGAAGCGCGTCGTGTACCGAAGACGATTACGTGTGGGCAGAATCGCTTCTGACGGCAGTCGGAGTTGTGGTGCGTGTTCCCGAATCCCAGATGGATGCGGTGACGGCGGTGGCGGGATCTGGCCCTGGCTATCTGTTTCTTGTAGCCGAGGCTTTGTTAGATGCAGCTCGCACGGAAGGTCTTCCCGACGACGTTGCCAATGTTTTGGTTCGCCAACTTTTCCGTGGGGCCGGAATTCTTCTGTCGGAATCGGTCGAAAGTCCCGCAACGTTGCGTGAACGGGTCACTTCTCCCAACGGAACAACTGCTGCGGGGCTTGCTGAATTCGAGAACGCAGGACTTCGTGAAACTGTGAACAAAGTGGTTCGCGCCGCTGCCGCACGTAGTGCAGAAATGGGCTCCACCACATCCTGAAATCTTGACGCAGGATTTGTGATTTTTCTGGTGCCCGCGTGTAGTGTTTGTGACACAGGTCACCGGAGACGGGCAACCAACTCCGGGAGTCGCGCTCAGAAATGAGCAGCGCCGAAAGGGCTGGTGCCGTCGGGGGGTTGGCACCGGCCCTTTTCGTTTTCTCTGGTTCAGTGAATACTCACGGTTGTGCACCAATATCGTGAGCGCATGCATTCGCACATTTCATTGCTCACCGATTACGGACTGAACGATGAATTCGTTGGCGTCATGAAAAGTGTTCTCACAGATATGGCACCACACGTGCGCATCACAGATCTCACACATGGTGTTCCTGCTTTCGATGTGCGCGCAGGTTCCTTGGCGTTAGCTCGCGCAGTGCAATACGTTCCGGCAGGAATTGTTATTGCTGTTGTTGATCCTGGTGTTGGTTCTTCGCGTCGCGCTATTGCTGTAGAAGTTGCAGGTGGACGCGGCATCTTTTTGGGTCCCGACAATGGTTTATTGGCATCGGGAATAGCAATGGCAGGCGGCGCCGATAGAGCGTTTGAATTAACAAACGTAGAACTACACCTTGCTGCACCAGGCACAACGTTTGCGGGTCGCGACATATTTGCGCCCGTTGCGGCGTTCCTTGCAAATGGTGGTGCACTTGAAGACGTTGGAAACGAAATTGATACGGCAAGTGTGATGCCCGGTCTTGTTCCTGTTGCATCAGATGAAACTCATGCGATCTATGGAAGTGGCCTTCGTTGTGAAGTCACATGGGTTGATGCCTTCGGAAACTGTCAGATGAATGTCGGCCCCGATGACATTGCGCACTTTGGTCCAGTACTTCGACTGGTGATTGGCGACGATGTGCGAAGTGCCCGTGTTGTCAGTCATTTCGCCGACATCGATGGGGGAGCCATTGGTGCAGTCATCGATTCCTATGGCATGGTGGCTCTAGCAGTCGATCGAGGATCAGCCGCAGAGGCCTTGCGAATCTCGGCTGGAGACGCGGTTCTCGTCTTTGCCGGCGAGGCGGGGTCCACGTCGTCCGTCACCTTGCGCTCATCGCACTAGGGTCATAAACATGCGCCCCGCAACTACCCTCACCATCGCTCTTCTCATTGGCGTCATCATGGCTGCGGGCATCGTCAACCTTCTCATGTTGAAATAAGGAACACGCTGTGAATCTCTCGCACATCCTCGATAACCATCCCGATGATGCGATTGCTCTCATTAGCCGTGGGCGACCCACTACCTACGGTGCGTTACGTTCACAAGTTGCCTCAATGCGTGGCGAACTGCAACGCCTCGGTGTGGGTAAGGGCGACGTTGTCGTCTTGTTGTGTGGCAACAGCCGGTACTTCGTTGTTTCCTATCTTGCAACCATCGGAATAGGGGCAATTGTTTCGCCACTGAATCCCACAAGTCCTGCTCCAGAAATTGAGGGCGAGATGTTGTCGGTGAAACCAACCGCAGCGGTCATCGAACCGTCAGCGTTCGCAGCATGGAAACAAATCCCGTCCATCACAACCTCAGCCGTTCGTGTTGTGATCTCTACTGAAGGACATGAAATTGATGGTGCACACACCATCGACGAATTCTTGAATTCCGAACCAGCACCAATTGTTGAAGTTGAACCATCGCACCCCGCCGCGTACATGTTCACTAGCGGTACGGCGGGTTCGCCAAAGGCAGCAGTGCTGACTCACAACAATCTGCTCACCAATATTCGTCAAGCCAACGTGGCCGAACACATTGGTCCATCCGATGTCACATTCGGTGTGCTTCCCCTCTTTCACATCTTTGGTCTGAATGTTGTTCTTGGAACATCGTTTGCAGGCGGCGCCGCAGTTGTGTTGGTCCAACGATTCGATCCGGTTGCAACAATGGAAACCATTGCCGAGCGCCATGTCACTGTTCTTCCTGGTGCGCCAAGTATGTGGATGGCGCTCGCACAAATGGATCACCCCACACCAGATGGCTTCAAGAATGTTCGTCTTGCGTTGTCTGGCGCGGCAAAACTTCCTGAACAAATTGCCCATTCCATCTCTGCACGTTTTGGTTTACAAATTCACGAGGGATACGGACTTACCGAAGCATCCCCGGTAGTAACAACGTCTATCGGAATGGAATGGATTCCCGGTTCTATTGGTCGTCCGGTACCAGGAATTGAACTTCGACTCGTTGACGAAAACGGTGATGATTCGCTTGTTGGAGACAGTGGCGAAATTTGGATTCGCGGCGAAAACATTTTTGCTGGCTATTTGAACGATGCAGAAGCCACCGAGCGAGTGTTGACATCTGACGGATGGTTACGTACCGGCGACATCGCGGTCATTGATGATTCGGGTCATCTCTTTATGGTTGATCGCGCCAAGGACCTCATTATTGTTTCTGGCTTTAATGTCTTTCCCGCAGAAGTTGAAGGTGTTTTGCAGTCGCATCCCGACATTGCCGAAGTTGCAGTTGTTGGTACGCCTCACCCACACACAGGTGAAGCAGTGCGTGCATACGTGGTGTCACGTAATGGTGTGCATCTAGATGAGGACGCAATTATCGATTACTGCCGCACAAAGTTGGCTCGTTACAAGTGCCCGTCCAAGGTGTTGTTGGTCGATTCGCTTCCACGCAATATCAGCGGGAAGGTGCAGCGCTACGCACTGAGATAGTGCTGTGTGTTGCATTGCTTGCAACCAAGAACCCAGCAAACAACACCACGATGCCCACAAGCAATGTGATGGCAAATGATCTGTCTGCACCGAGGCGACCTGAGAACGTTCCGCTCGCAGACAAGATGGCTGCACCAGCCGCAATAAGAATGTTGCCGACGGCGAGTTTGCGCGTTGACTTCACTTGACGAGTGGCAGCACTGGTGAGTGCAGGCGTGCCCCCACGCAACACTCGCCACGCAGACCATGCCGCGCCTCCGAAGATGATGAGAGCGGGAACCGATGAACCGACGGCGGCCAAGATTCGAGGTAACGCGTTGAAGTGATCGCTGCCAGTGGGGAGAGTGGTGGGATCTATCTGGCCGCGAATTGGGGTAGTGAGCACCACGCCAATGGCGAACCCTGTGAAAAGAAGCAGTCCGCGCATAGTGGCGTTGCCTGCTCGCTGACCGACCAGCAGGTACACGGTTCCAAGTCCTAGCCAGGGCACATTCACAATGGCTCCGAAGGTAAAGAAAATGCGAAACGACCCATTGGTCCAGCCACGACCTTCTGCCCACCACAGGGCAAGCGAAGCCACTGCGAAAAGGGCCATGGCGATGGTCCACGCCAATTCATGCGGGCGACGACGTCGAAGCCACCGGTCGAGGGTGCTCAGCCCAAAGGCCACAGCCACAATGGTGGAAGCGGCGGCAAGAGCCGTGTTGAAGGTCACGCCTGCCAAGGCTACGGGGGCGCTCACGGAGTTCGTGAATGTGTGCGGAACGCAATAGCGTAAGAGGCGATGTCGGACACCCCCCGCCGCAAAATCCCCGAGGCTGCCCTCGGCCGTCTGCCGGTGTATTTGCGCATCCTTGTCGACCTGTCTGCCGAGGGCACAGGTCAGGTGTCTAGCGAACAACTCGCAGAACTTGCAGCAGTGAATGCAGCCAAAGTTCGTAAGGACTTGTCGTACTTAGGTACCTATGGCACTCGTGGTGTCGGATACGACGTGCAGTTCCTCACATATCAAATTCAGCGTGAACTTGGGTTGAACCAGTCATGGCCAGTTGTCATTGTTGGCGCTGGAAACCTTGGGCAAGCACTTGCCAACTTCACTGGAATCTCAGAGCGTGGATTTCACATTGTCGGAGTTGTTGACAAAGACGAATCGAAAATCGGATCACTCGTTGGCGGTGTGCGCGTAAAGCACGCCGACGAACTGGCTCAAATTGTTCTGTCAAAATCTGTCAGCATTGGAATTATCGCGACACCTGCTCAGCAAGCACAAGATGCCGCCGACGCTTTGGTACGAGCAGGCATTGGCTCCATTATGAATTTTGCTCCCACCGTGTTGTCGGTGCCCCGTGGAGTCAATGTTCGCAAGGTAGACCTTGCTCTCGAACTTCAAATTCTCAGCTACTACGAACAGCGCCGAAACAATGGACTTCGTTCTGTGCCCACAGGCGAACAATCCGGACCAGTGAGCGCATAGGTCGCCATGTCCATCGTTGTCATTGGTGTTAACCATCGAACAAGTCCTGTCACTCTTCTTGAGAAGTTGGCAATTGCAGATTCGTCAATGCCAAAGGCGTTGCACAGTCTTACGGTTCGCAACGACATTCGTGAAGCAGTTGTGTTGTCAACCTGCAATCGCACCGAGGTGTATGCCGTTGTTGAACGTTTCCACGGTGCGTACTCAGACATTCGTGATTTCTTGTGCGAAACAAGCGGTATCAGTGCCGATCAAATCACTCCGCATCTCTATAGCCAACACGACGATGAAGCAATCGTTCATTTGTTTGAAGTCACGTCGGGACTCGATTCAGCAGTTCTCGGTGAAACTGAAATTGTTGGTCAGGTTCGCTCTGCATGGGAACTTGCCATGGAAGAAGGCGCATCTCGCAACACATTGAACTTGTTGTTCCGATACGCATTAGAAGTTGGCAAGCGTGCGCGAACTGAAACCGCTATCAGTCGTTCAACAGCATCGGTGTCACATGCAGCAGTGGAAATGGCTCGCGACACCATTGGCTCGCTTGAAGGCAAGAATGTTCTTGTTGTTGGTGCCGGAGAAATGGGCGAAGGAGTTGCCACTGCGTTGTCACGTGCTGGCGTCGCAAGTGTCACTGTGGTCAACCGCACCCCGGCACGTGGTGAAGTTCTTGCCGAGAAAGTGGGCGCGCGTGTGGCCCCATTCGATTCTCTTCACTCAGAGTTGGCGCAGTCCGATGTAGTGGTGGCGTGCACGGGCGCAGGTGGAACCATCATCTCGCGCGACGTTGTACAACAGGCTCGTCACGGTATTGATGCTCCATTGCTAATTGTCGATATTGCGCTTCCGCGTGACGTCGATGCTGATGTTGCAGAGATCCCCACTGTCACCCTTCGCGATCTCGATCATCTCAGCGAATGGGCTGAACGCGGTCTCAACAAGCGCGCCGGTGAAGTGGATCAAGTTCGAGACATCATCTCTGACGAGGTAGAGCGTTTCACTCTTGACCAGGCACAACGCCAAGCCGCACCGCTTGTGGCGCAGCTGCGTGAAGTTGTTGAAGGAATACGTACCGCCGAACTAGATCGCTTTAGTACTCGCTTGTCTGGAATGACAGACGAACAGCGAGAAGTAGTTGAATCCATTACTCGGGGCATTGTGGCCAAACTTCTTCACAGCCCGTCGGTTCGGCTGCGTGAAGCCGCAGGAACCCCCCAAGGAGAGCGATTGTCAGCCGCTGTTCGAGATTTGTTTAATCTCGACTGAACATCTCTATGACGGTTTTACGAATTGCGACACGTTCCAGCGCTCAAGCACGCGCTCAATCTGAACATGTAGGCGCTCTTATTTCTCGCGCGCAACCACACATCTCGGTGGAGTATGTCTACGTAGACACTCGCGGTGATGTCAATGCAACAACTCCGTTACACCAAATGGGCGGGCAAGGTGTGTTCGTCAAAGAAGTGCAGCATGCAGTTCTTGACGGGCGAGCAGACATTGCGGTCCACTCTGCGAAAGACTTGCCATCACAAAAAGCTGAAGGCTTAACAATTGGCGCAATTGGCGAGCGTCGCACACCAAACGATGCGCTTGTTGGCGCAACACTGTCGTCACTCGCACATGGCGCAACTGTTGCTACCGGATCTGTTCGTCGTCGTGCGCAACTCATGCGTGTCCGTCCCGATCTTCACTTCGTCGACTTACGCGGAAATATTCAGACGCGTTTGTCAAAGATTCCCGAAGGCGGCGCAATTGTTATGGCCGTTGCAGCAATGGAAATCTTGGGAATAACTGATCGCATCAGCGAAGTTCTTCCCGTTGATGTAGCAGTGCCAATGGTGGGCCAGGGGTCTGTTGCTGTTGAATGTCGCGAGACCGACGCGGATACGTTGGCCGTTCTGGCCAGTATCGATCACGCCGCCAGTCGTCGTGCGGTGGAAGCCGAACGCGCATTCTTGGCTGTTCTTGGTGCCGGATGTTCAGTTCCGGTTGGTGCGCACCTATCAACAGATGGAGTGTTTCGCGCATTCATGGCAACCGATAGCGCAGATGACTGTGTACAACTAGAAGGCTTCATTGGTGATTCTGACGACCACATCGTTGTTGGGGCGGCTATGGCTGTCGAGTGTTCTCGACAACTTGCGAGTGAGGAATAGCCGTGGCGTCCTCACTTGGTAATAGATCGGTTGTTATCACTCGCTCCCTTGCACAAAACGAATCATTACGTCACCTGCTCGAAGCTCGCGGGGCCGACGTTGTTGAGGTACCACTTATTGCAATTGCTGAACCAGATGACGATGGTCGAGAGCGCGATGAAGTTCTTCAACGATTTCACGAGTTTGATTGGCTTGTTGTTACCTCGCCCAATGGTGCAGAACGCGTTGCCCCTTTTTTGTCTGCAGCACAGGCAGCGGGGGACGCTACGTCATATCCGGCAATCGCTGCTGTAGGAGACGCCACGGCGCGTTCATTGGGAACTGCAGTGTCACTGGTTGCTCAACCTGCACGTGCCGATGTACTCGCCGATATTTTTCCAAGCGGCCACGGATCGGTATTGCTGGTGCAAGGAAATCTTGCAGACAACACTTTGAGTCAGGCGCTCACCGCAAAAGGCTGGACTGTGAATCAAGTTGTTGCCTATCACACCGTTCAATTGCGTCCTGCGCCCGACATGGTGGAACCCGCGTTGTCTGCAAATGTTCTGCTCCTTGCATCAGGAAGCGCCGCCACCGGTTGGTTTGAAGCATTCGGTGTCGCAACTCCTCCAGTTGTTATTGCACTTGGACCATCCACTGCAAAAGTGGCAGAAGCACTAGGTCTCGATGTATCGGCAGTCGCATCCGAGCAGACGCTTGAATCGCTGCTTGACACCGCTGAACGCGTGCTGGAGAGCCAGAACCACTAATCACAGGTGACTCTGCCCCGATGAGGTGGCCTGTCCTGCCAATAACATCAGAGTGTGAGTTTCCCTTCGTCGCGCCCACGCCGTCTTCGCACCACACACGCAATGCGTGAACTAGTTGCAGAGACTCGTCTTCATGTTTCGGACCTCGTGGCACCATTGTTTGTTCGCGAAGGAATTTCCTCACCACAGCCCATTGCGTCACTACCAGGCGTTGTGCAACACACAGTCGACTCTCTTGTGGCTGAAGTGAGTGCTCTGCGAGACCTTGGCGTGAAGGCGGTCATCTTGTTTGGGGTGCCTGCAACAAAAGACGACGAAGGTTCTGGCGCATGGGATCCGAACGGAATTGCTCAAGTGGCACTTCGCGCCTTACATGCATCTGTGGGTGACGACATGGTCATCATGGCCGACCTGTGTGTTGACGAATACACCTCGCATGGTCATTGCGGAATTGTGGGAAGCAATGGCGATGTAGACAATGACGCCACGTTGCAGATTTACTGTCGCGCCGCAGTTGCCCAGGCCACAGCCGGAGCGCATGTTGTCGCGCCAAGCGGAATGATGGACGGTCAAGTGGGGGCAATTCGCGAGGCTCTTGACGATGCGGGTTTTGAAAACGTTGCCATCATGGCGTATTCAGCGAAGTATGCATCTGCGTTGTACGGTCCATTTCGCGATGCTGTCGATGTGCAAATTGCAGGTGGTGGCCACCGCAAGGGATATCAACAAGATTGGCGCAATGCGCGCGAATCAATGCGTGAAGTCTTTGAAGACATTGAACAAGGTGCAGACATCGTCATGGTGAAGCCTGCTTTGTCGTACCTAGATGTCATTGGGCAAGTACGTGCATCTGTAGACACTCCTGTTGCTGCGTATCACGTCAGTGGTGAATACTCCATGATCAAAGCTGCGGCTGCGAACGGATGGATCGATCACGACGCAGTAGCACTTGAACATCTCACGTCAATCAAGCGTGCTGGCGCAGACATTATTCTCACGTATCTCGCTCGGTGGTTCGCTGAGTACTCAGCACAGTAGGAACACCATGACTGGAACAATTCCGTATTGCGATGCAACAACATGTGTCACGGCTGGGTGCACGCCCACCGTGTGTAGAGGTCTTGGAATTCCTTCAAATCAAGGCATATTCGACCGTTCGGCACGCGCTATCCCCGGTGGAGTGAACTCGTCAATTCGTGCATTCAAATCAGTGGGGGGTACTCCCTACATCGTGTCGCGCGCAGAAGGTGCGCGCGTGTGGGATGTGGAAGGCCGCGAACTTCTCGACTTGGTGCAGAGTTACGGCGCCATCATTTTGGGTCATGCTCATCCAAAGGTCACAGAAGCAATTCGCGCTGCCGCTGGCGATGGCACGTCGTATGGTGCCCCCACTCCCCGCGAAATGAAATTGGCCGAAGCGATTGGTGAACGTGTTCCCTCATGTGAGCGAGTGCGTTTCATGAATAGCGGCACCGAGGCAACAAGTACGGCAGTACGACTTGCTCGTGGCGCAACTGGCCGAAAGAGAATTGTCACCTTCAACGGAAACTTCCACGGCGCAACAGATGCATTGTTAGCAGCAGGTGGAAGTGGGCTGGCAACTCTTGGTTTGCCCGGAACTGCTGGTGTACCAGAAGAGGCGGTGGCAAACACCTGGGTTCTTCCCTACAACGTGGTGCCGGTTTTAGACAACGATGTCGCCGCAGTCTTTGTTGAACCTGTTGCCGCAAACATGGGTGTTGTTGCTCCCGCTCCGGGTTTTCTTGAAGGGTTGCGCGCCGAGTGTGATCGCGTAGGGGCACTTCTTGTCTTTGACGAAGTCATTACAGGGTTCCGCCTCGGTCTTGGTGGCGCACAAGCCAAGTACGACGTTCGTCCCGATCTCACATGTTTCGGCAAAGTCATCGGCGGCGGTTTACCTATTGGTGCAGTTGGTGGCCGTCGCGACATTATGGAAAATCTCACACCGTTGGGAAGTGTGTTTCACGCCGGAACTTTGGCGGGTAATCCACTTGCAACAGCGGCCGGACTCGCTGCACTAAACGAATTGAACGGCGATGTGTACATGGAGCTTCTTGCTCGTGCGCGACACTTGTCGGCGTTGTTGCGTGACGCGTGTGCATCAAACGGAATTCACGCACAGTTTCCTGTAGTAGGAACACTTGTAGGAATGCATTTTGGTGATGCACTCACCGAAGCACCATCTAATTTCGATGAAGCAAAAACAACAGACGAGAAGTTGTACGCACAAGTGTTTCACGCAATGTTGAATGCAGGTGTCGCAATGGCGCCTGGTGCATACGAGGCTCTTTTTGTTGGCCTTGCGCACACAGACGATGTCATGGAAGAACTTGCACATCGCTCATCAGTCGCACTCGGAGGCTTGCGCAGTTGAATCGCCGCGCAGTGTTCATTGGTGCAGGCGTTGCACTGGCGGCTGTGTTTCTAGGCAACGGCATCTATGCGTCGTTGAACTCTTCAGACACGCTGACCCCAACAGACGTTCTTCGAAAGATAGATCTGGTGGCAAGCGTCAATTCGGTGAACACCGACGTTGGTTGGTCGCAAGAGGGAGGACTCACGTCGTCTGGCGCCATGCGACTCGCTCTCGACGATCTTCGAGTACTGACCATTGCCGAAGGAACACTTGTTGATGACTATGACGCAGTTCCGGCGTGTACAGATTTTGTGACACCGAACGCTTGTGTTTTGTTGGCAGACATGTTGGGCGAATCTGTTGTGTGGTTTGCATTGGTTCCTGCCGACAAAGCAAACGGTATGCAATACCTGACGCTCCCAGGCCTCATTGACATGCAAGCCAACGGTGACGAAGGAATTCTGCGAAACGGTTGGGTAGTGAAGTTGGCAACACCTGTGAAGAGAGATTGCGGAGATATCGACACAGCAACACTGCGCGACTTCATCACACGGTTCCCTGACGAAGCGAGTACGTCGTTAGTAAACATGACAACAGACAACGTGGTGTCTGTTGTGTGTACGAGTAACTAAAAAATTACTTGCTGCTACCGAGACGTGGCTCGGTGCCAACTGCAATTGGCTTCTCTTCAAGCATTGCGAAATCTTTCGCGATGGTGTCGAAGCTTGTCGCCCCGCTTTGAAGTGCCTTAAAGATTTCTGACTCAGGCGAGCACCATGTTTCGTACTCTGTGGCCCACTTTTCGTCTTCGGGATCTGCGCCTGCAAGGTCGTAGCGAATGTGGCATGCAACAGCGAGAATTTGATATTCAGAAAGTCCGCCACCAGCTTTTTCACCTTGCATTGGCATTGGGTTTCCGTTGTAACCCAATGGCTTGTGCGCGCCACCTTCACGATTCGGGTCACCGTAAGTTGCGAGTCCTGCAGCAACATATTTCTGACTTCCGGTGTAGACGAAGTTCAACATGTCTTCAATGTGAGGGAAGGTCTTCAACGTTTCACCTTGGTACAAGACTTGTCCGGCGCCACCTGCACCATCGGCACCGTGGCAACCTGCACAACCGGAATACACAGCAGTTCCAAGCGAGAGTGGGCCTTCAACAACTTTGTCTTCGGGAGTGAGCGCCAGTAAGTACACGCCGGCCCACAACGGAAGAAGCGACAATGCAGACATTGCCCAGAACGGAATCTTGCGACGTGTCTTTGCAGCGACAACGTATGCAGGGTCTGGTTCAACTGCTTTTGGCTTCGGCGCTTCTGCGGGCTTTGCTGGTGTTGTCGCCGCAGGAGTTGACGATGCTGCAACGGCTGGTGTGGCACTAGACGCGCCATCACCAGACGCGGCGTCGCGTCGTGCTTTGGAACGATTGAGAAGGTGCTCGGGGATCTCGGTCACTTCTATTACCTCTCGGAAGACCTGCTCAGACCCCTGTGGCGAGCGGATGCCCACCTCTTTAGGTGTCTGACCCTTCCACGATAGACAAATTCGGCTCCCTGACCGCAATCAATCGGCGTGACGGCTGTCGAGCCACGAGGCCGCCAGCGGTTTTGTGCAAATTTTCACAAACGCACAAAACCCGCACAAAAGCACAATCAGAAGTGGCTTTCCTGCGCTCTGAGAGGTGACCAATTTGTTGAAATCGAAATAGGTCCAAGGGGCAAACCGATGGCTAGTGTTCATAGTGCTTAGGCACCTGCCCCAAGGACCAAACCGTCACCCAGGACCGGAGAAGAAGAACAGTCCATGCTCGCGATTGACATCCTCAAATGGCCCGGAATGAACCAGGCTTTCATTTTTTCCTTCGTCGTTACTACGGCGATGGCATTAGCCGTCATTCCATACGGAAAGCGTCGTCCAGTAGGAACCCCTGTTACCTGGGGTGAAGCAATGGTTGGCAGCGTGTACGTGTTCTTCGTGATGTTCCTTGCGTTTGGTGTTGTTCCTCACCAATTCATCGTTCACGCAGACAACGATCTCGGATGGCGCAAAGACAAGCTCATCTACGGACCATTCGATTTGTTGAAGCACAAGGCTGGCGGCGGCAACTTCCCATTCACCGTTAGTTACGAAGCATTGCGCGACATTCTTGTAGTGGTTATTCACGTCATCTACATCGGTCTCATGATTTATCTGTTCGTGTGGTGGCAGAAGCGTGGCGAAAAGACCAACAAAGAACTCGAAACTTCTTCATACGGCCGTCCTCTGGTGCGAAAGAGCTGATTTCTCATGGCACGTACCGACGCCAATCCACCAATGCCCGAATGGTCAACCGAGTATCAATTGGTTGAGGTGGACGCCGACTATCTGGGCAAGGCTGTCAAGCCAAAACAGTTCATTCACATTGATCAAAGTGAATGCATCATGTGCGAAGGCTGCGTAGACATCTGTCCATGGAAGTGCATCCACATGGTCACTCCCGATGCAGTTGCCGAAGCGCAGGGAACAGAACTTCCTGGCGAAGATCCTTCCGACAATGTGATTTTCATTATCGACGACGATGTGTGCACACGTTGTGCTTTGTGCGTCGATCGCTGTCCTACTGGAGTCATCATCTTGGGCAAGGCCGGCGCGCCTTCACCCGATGGTGACAGTCATACCCGAACAAACAACCATGGCTACGGCTACGGAATGCGCCTCTGAGGTGAATGAATAATGGCAAAAGTGCTTGATAACCCCCGTCCTACGCTGAAGGAACGTGCCGCAAAAATCGGCGCGCAAATTCAGGGCAGCCAAGCGTGGAACTCCATCTTCCGACCGGGCTCGATTTTCCGTAAGGGATACACCGACAGCCCGCGTAACCGTTCATACGTCATCATGAACTCGGTGCTGTATCACTTGCACCCCGTCAAGGTGAAGCGTCACGCAGTAAAGGTGAGTTATACCTTGTGTCTTGGCGGACTCAGCTTCTTCGTTTTCATTTTGCTGACGGTGACAGGCATCTTCTTGATGTTCTTCTACAGACCAACAGGCGCAAACGCGTGGGAAGACATTCAAACGTTGCAAACATCAGTCACCTTTGGTCTGCTGATTCGAAACATGCACCGATGGGGTGCGCACATCATGGTTCTCACCGTGTTCCTTCACATGGCGCGCGTGTTCTATCACGGTGCATACAAGCCACCACGTGAGTTCAACTGGGTGATTGGTGTTGTGTTGCTCACACTCACATTGCTGTTGTCGTTCACTGGTTACTTGTTGCCGTGGGACCAGTTGGCACTATGGGCCGTCACCGTGGGTACCAACATGATGGGTTACACGCCAGTGTTTGGCTCGCAGGTTCGTTTCGTTCTTTTGGGCGGCGTAGAAATCGGATCAGAAACGTTGTTGCGCTGGTACGTGCTTCACGTTCTCATGCTTCCATTCGTCATCGTCATCTTCATGGCTATTCACTTCTGGCGCGTCCGTAAGGACGGCGGAATCTCCGGACCTTTGTGATCGAAGGGAAAACACATCATGACTGAAATCCCAGAACACCTTTTGAAACGAGCACAAGCTGCTCGCGACAAAGCAGCCGGTTCTTCAGACGCATCTGCATCTGAGGGCGGCGATCGCATCCCCGATGCGCTGCTTGACCGCACAAAAGCATCTGGCGCCGGCGCCGCAGTAGTTGCTGCTGCACCAGCAGGTGGAGTTCCAGTTGGTGCTGGTCCAGGCGGCCACACGCAGCGCTTGCTGACGGTTGTGAAGTCAGGCTCTATTCAAGAAGCAAAGGCGGCACCTGTCGACAAGGTGCACACATGGCCACATCTTTTGGCCGTCGAGTTTGTTGCAGCGCTTGCACTCACGGCTTTCTTGTTTGTGTTCTCGTGGGTTGTTAACGCACCATTGCTGCAAGCAGCCGACTTCAACAACACGCCAAACCCATCGAAAGCACCGTGGTACTTCTTGGGTCTTCAGGAACTTCTCACCATGTTCCACCCAATGATTGCTGGTGTAACACTTCCCGGAATGGGACTTGTGGCTCTCATCCTTGCGCCGTACCTCGATCGCAATGCATCGAACAAACCAGAAGATCGCAAGTTCATGACATCAATGATGACCATGTTCCTTATTTTCTGGGCCGTTCTCACAATCATCGGATCATTCTTCCGCGGACCCGGATTCAACTTCACCTTCCCATGGCGGGACGGCATTTTCTTCGAGTTGTGATTCACAACTAATTGATGACTATTCGACGTAAAGACAGACAAGGAACGAAACAGGCATGAGTACCGGATTCGTAATCGCAATCGTGGTGGTTGCAGCAATTGTGTTTGGCGCAATTGTTGTGTTCACCTCTGCGCGCAGCACCGACGTGCGTGGTGCCGGAGCACTGTCACGCGAAACTCGCTCGCGTGATCGCAAAGCAAAAGTAGGCGCAACAGCAACGACTGGTCGTGAAGTTGAAGCGTCAGCTCGCACCACCGACCTTGTGAAGGCTGCTCCTGTAGAGATTGCGCCATTTGTTGCACCAGACGAAGAAGCACTTGGTGTGTCACGTCGTATGTTCTTCAACCGCACAGCCGTCACACTTATGGGCGCAAGCATTGGTGCATTCGGTGCATCCGTTCTTGCGTTCTTGTGGAAAGGCGCAGACGGTGGCTTCGGTTCAAAAATTAGTGCCGGAAAAGTTGACGACATTGTTGCCAACATTCGTGCAAACAAAGGTTTTTATTACCTTGCAGAAGCACGCGCGTGGATTACCGAATATCCAAAAGCGTCAATTGGTAAGGCACAAGCTGTGTACGGTTCGCAAGCACCGGTGTTCGCAGGTATGCAAGCCGGAATTGTTGCGCTGTATCAAAAGTGCCCACACCTCGGATGTCGCGTTCCTGAATGCAAGAGCTCACAGTGGTTCGAATGCCAGTGCCATGGCTCGCAGTACAACCGCGTTGGTGAAAAGAAGGGCGGTCCCGCACCTCGCGGTATGGACCGTTTCGCAGTCTCCGTTAGTAATGGACAACTCACCATCGATACCGGTGCAGTCTTTGCAGGTCCGGCTGTTGGTGTGAACACCACCGGTCAAGAAGCTGAAGGCCCGCACTGCGTGGGTGCAGGAGGTCACTAACCATGTTGGCGTCAACCAGCACATCCATTGCGTGGATCATCCTCCTTACTTCTATTGGTGGATGGATTCTTTACGGCCTCTTCAACATTCGCAAGGGTCGTACCGAAGTCGGTGCCGAGCAGAAACTGGCTGCAAACCGTCGTCCGTATTACGACGATGAAGACCTTGAAGGTCCACGTCTCGAGCGTGTTCAAGTTCTCGGTTTGTTGTTCTTGGTCATCATCACCATCTCTTTGCCGTTGTATTGGATTCTTGAACCCAATCGTCAAGCAGAAGCAGAGTTCGGTTTTGAAAAGCGTTTCGTGAAGTGGGGCGGAAAGTTGTTCGCTCCCACAGCAGATGGTGGTTTCAACTGCGCTGGCTGTCACGGTGGAATGAAGGCAACCGGTGGTGTTGCTTCGTACGCAGTCACCGATCCAAAGACTGGCGAAGTGAAGGCGGTGTCATGGAAGGCTCCTGCTTTGGACACGGTCTTGTACCGATTCAACGAAGACGAGATTCGTTTCATTTTGAACTACGGACGTCCGTTCTCACCAATGTCTGCATGGGGAACAATTGGTGGTGGGCCACTCACTGACCAAGCTGTCACCACACTTATCGATTACATGAAGTCAATTCAGGTTCCGCAAGAGGGTTGCGCTGAAACGCGTGCGTATTACAACCCAACATGCGACGAAGGTCAGATGCCCAAAGAGAAGAACGCTGAAATCATGGCAGAGGCACAGCGCCTTGTCGATGAAAAGGTGTACGGATCTGTTGGTGAAGCGCTGTTCAACCTCGACCTTGGTTCTGGCGCCTACTCATGTGCGCGCTGCCACACAAAGGGTTGGTCGTATGGCGATCCTCAAGCAACAGGTGGCGGAGCATTTGGTCCAAACCTCACCGGCGGTTCGTCTATTCGTCAGTTCCCCAGCCAGAAAGACATGATCGAATTCATTAAGGCTGGTTCCGAATACGGAAAGCGCTATGGCGAACAGGGACAAGGAAGCGGACGCATGCCTGGCTTTGGTCAGATGTACACCGACGACCAAGTGAAGTTAATTGTTGAATACGTACGGAGCCTCTGATGTTGTCCACACTTCTCGCAATTGATTTCAATCCAGGCCTTCGCGGCATCATCGTTGTTCTCATCATGTTTGTCACTCTTATTGGTGGCACCTATCTCATCTTGGGAACCAACCTCGGAGCGCGCCTCGGTTTTCTTATTACTGCCACTGCGTTTGCCGGATGGATGATGTCTATGGCAATTGTGTGGGCCATTTATGGAATTGGTCTTGTCGGACCAGTTCCAACATGGGAGCCTGCCGAACCAATCACCATTGTTCGTGATGGGGCGTTGTTGAATCGAGCCGAAGTACTCGATGCACCTGTCGATACCACGGGTCTTAACGCAACAGCCGCAGCAGACAAGGTGTCCAAAGTTCTTGTAGAAGATGGTTGGACAATTCTCGATGAGTCCGATCCTCGTCGCGGACAAGCGGTTGCGTCTGCAGACGAAATCATTCAGATTGAAGCGGAAGAATTCTCTGCGGGTGAATACATCCCTGTGAAGGTGTACGACAAGGGTGGCGAGCGTTATCCGCTCATTACCGAGTCACTTGACTTCTTTGCGTTCTTCCACAAGCCTCGCTACTCCATTGTTGAAGTAGCACCACTTGTTGAACAGCGCACCGAGCCGGGTCGTGCTCCGGCACGTGCACAGGTCGACACGTCGCAGCCACACCGCTATGTGGTCATGATTCGTGACCTTGGTGCAAAGCGCCAGCCAGCCATCTTTATTGCTATTGGCTCCGGAATCATCTTCTTCTTGCTCGCATGGGTTCTTCACCGCCGCGAAGCATTGTTGCGAGGAAATCTCGCACTCAAGTCTCCGGTGGCCTAAGCCATGGGTCAGTACCTGCCAATCATTGTGCTCACGGTGCTGGCTGTACTTTTTGGCGTACTCAGCCTTGTTGCTTCGCGTTTGCTCGCACCAAATCGTCCGAACACAGCAAAAGAAGCACCGTATGAGTGCGGCATTGTTCCTGGTCGCGAACCACCTGAACGTTTCCCGGTCAGTTTCTATGTCATCGCCATGATGTTCATCATGTTCGACATCGAACTCATTTTTGCTTATCCATATGCCGTCGATCGTGAGTTCCTTGGCGCTTTTGGTTTCTTTGAGATGGTTGCTTTCAGTGCGGTGTTCTTTGTTGCCTTCGTCTACATGGTTGCTCGTGGCGCACTCGACTGGGGTCCAATGAAGCGTGCCAACGGAAGTGATGTCATTGCCGATGGTCCGGCCATCACTCCACGACGAACAGTTCGCGTTGTTGGTTCTGAAGGACGCAGCGCACACGACGGAAAGGCCGCGTAATGGGTCTTATTCAGAACATTGCAGACGACGGTCTTGGCGGAGTTGAACATAATTTTGTCACCGCACGCATTGAAGACTTAGTGAAGTGGGCGCGATCACGTTCTAGTTGGGGTGCGTCGTTCGGTCTTGCATGTTGTGCAATTGAAATGATGGGCACCGGCGCATCTCACTACGACATTTCACGATTCGGAATGGAAGTGTTCCGTGCGTCGCCACGTCAGGCCGACATCATGATTGTTGCCGGTCGTGTTAGCCAGAAGATGGCTCCAGTTCTTCGTCAGGTGTACGACCAAATGATGGAACCCAAGTGGGTTATCTCCATGGGCGTCTGCGCATCAAGTGGCGGAATGTTCAACAACTACGCAATTGTTCAAGGCGTCGATCAAATTGTTCCGGTCGATGTGTATGCGCCAGGTTGCCCGCCAACTCCTGAAACTCTCATTCACGCAATTGAAACCCTGCACCAGTTAATTGAAGATGGCGAAATCATGCGTCGTCGTTCAGCAACTGGTGCAGGAGCAGGCATCGAATTGTCTGCTGAAACTTCAACAACTGCGCCCGTCTCTCTCGGATCGAAGTAATCATGAGTGACGCTGTAGAGACAACGGTGGAGACTGTCGAGACTCTTCACGGATGCCCCGTCGTGTCATCTCGAGGTCAGCGAGTCGTTTTAGTGGCACGCGAGAATTATGTGGCAACCGTGAAGGCGTTGTTGGCCGACGGTTACGACATGTGTGTCGATCTCACCGGTGTCGACTACTTGGGAATGCCAACTCGTTCTGTTGGCGCAGGAATTCAGCCTGAGCGTTTTGAAGTAGTGGTGAACCTTTTGTCGCTGACGTTGCGCGATCGTTTGCGTCTTCGTGTTCAAGTACCAGAATCCGATGCACAACTGCCTTCACTGTTCGATGTGCATCCCGGAACAGAAGCACACGAACGCGAAACATACGACATGTTCGGAATTACGTTCACAGGTCACCCCGACATGACACGAATTCTTATGCCTGAGGACTGGGATGGTCATCCTTTGCGTAAGGACTACGACCAAGGTTCCATTCCTGTTCAGTTCAAAGGGTCGCATTCATGAGCACCATTATTTCTGCAGGAACAAATGAAGGTGGCCAAGAACTTCGGTCACGCAGTGAACTCAGCGCTAAGGAACTCTTCCGGGAAGTAGGCGCGGTGTTGCGTCTGAGTGAGGCAGAAGCAGCAAAACTTGCTGAAGTTCAAACGGAAGCGCCCGAAGATCAAACAATGATCATCAACATGGGCCCGCAGCACCCAAGCACCCACGGTGTGTTGCGCCTTATGTTGGAACTGCAAGGCGAAACCGTGTTGCGTTGCAAGCCAATTATTGGTTACTTGCACACTGGCATGGAAAAGACTGGTGAGTCCCTGACATACATGCAGGGTGGCACCAACGTCACGCGCATGGACTACTTGTCTCCATTGAACAACGAACTGGTCTTCTCGTTGGCGGTTGAGAAGTTGTTGGGAATCGACGGTGAGATTCCAGAGCGTGCTGTATGGATGCGCATGTTGCTATCCGAACTGAATCGCATGAGCAGCCATTTGTTGTTCCTTGCCACCAACGGAATGGACATTGGTGCAGTGTCCATGATGTTGTACGGCTGGCGCGAGCGCGAAGAAGTGCTTCGTTTCTTCCAAAAAGTCACTGGACTCCGAATGAACCACAACTTCATTCGACCTGGTGGTCTTGCTGCCGATCTTCCTGCTGGTTGGCGAGACGACGTTTTGGAAATCCTCGAGAACCTTCCATCTCGTTTAGAGGAGTACGACATTCTGATGACAGGTCAGCCAATCTGGCGTGACCGTTTGCAAGGTGTTGGTGCAATTACTGCCCGCGAAGCTATGGCTCTTGGTGCAACCGGACCCATCCTTCGTTCAACTGGAGTTCCGTGGGACCTTCGCCGTGAGATGCCATATCTCAGGTACGACGATGTTGAGTTCGATGTCATTGTTGGTCAACACGGTGATGCATACGACCGCTATGCGATTCGCTTTAACGAGATTCGCGAATCAATGCGCATTGTGTATCAAATTCTCGACCGCATGCCCTCTGGTGATTACCGCATCCAAAACAAGAAAGTCACCCCGCCGCCACGTGCGCGAATTGACGAGTCAATGGAAGCTCTCATTCACCACTTCAAGATCTTCACCGAAGGTTTCAAAGTTCCCGAAGGTGAGGTGTACGTCGCCATTGAAAGTCCGCGCGGAGAAATTGGTTGTTACATCGTGTCCGATGGTTCGTCCACTCCGTATCGCATGCATATGCGCGCGCCGTCTTTCGTAAACATTCAGGCATTGCCGCACATGATGCGTGGTGGTCTGGTTGCCGACGCTGTAGCTGTTATTTCTTCTGTCGACCCAGTGTTGGGGGAGGTTGATCGCTAATGGCTCGTTTGAACGAAGACAACGTGCGTCTTGCACGTGAAATCATTGGCCGCTATCCAAAGCCACGTTCCGCAACTATTCCGTTGCTGCATCTTGCACAAGAGCAAGATGGTTATGTCACTAATGAGGCAATGGCCCATATTGGCGAACTCGTGGGTGCAACATCAGCCGAGGTGTACGGAACAGCCTCGTTCTATGAAATGTTCAAGTTCGAACCAGTTGGCAAGTACCTCATCAATATTTGCGGAACCATGTCGTGTGCGCTGATGGGTGCAGAAGAACTCATGCACCACGCAGAAGAACGATTGGGAATTCATATGGGGGGCACCACCCCCGATGGAATGTTCACCTTGGAGCGAGCAGAGTGCCAAGCTGCTTGTACTGAAGCACCGTGTCTTCAGGTGAACTACCGCTACCGATTCCGTGTCACCCCACAGAATTTCGACGATCTTGTGAATCAACTCTCATCTGGTCAACTCACCGAAGAGATTCCGCAACACGGAACTCTTACTGTCACTCGCCAACACATTCCGGCAGATCGCGGTGTTGGTGCAGTAGATCCAGAACTTGTTACCGAAGGCCCAGCGTGGCTCGATGGGAAGGCTGCACTATGACAAGCAATCCCGGTGGCACTTGGCCACATGCTCCTGGTTTCTATCCAGGTGACCGTCCCAAAATTGTTACGTCGCGTTTTGAATACGAAGATTCGTACACACTCCAGCGCTATCTCGCAACAGACGGATACGCAGGGTTGCGCGCAGCACTTGGTCGCCCAGCATCCGATATTCACGATGAAGTAAAGAACGCAACAGTTCTTGGTCGCGGTGGAGCAGGTTTCCCCGCAGGCAATAAGTGGGGACTCACTCCGCAAGGTGTTTGGCCGCGCTATTTGGTAGTGAACGGCGACGAAAGTGAACCCGGTACTTACAAAGACCGTTTGCTCATGGAGCGCGATCCGCATCAACTTATTGAAGGTTGTCTCATTGCGTGTTACGCCGCCGGTTTGTCGCAGTGTTTCCTCTACATTCGCGGTGAAATGGCACTCGCCCAAGAACGTGTCGCCAACGCACTCAACGAGGCATATGCCGCTGGTTATGTGGGAAAGAACATTCTCGGATCAAAATTCTCTGTCGACATCGTGTTGCATTGGGGTGCTGGTGCATATGTCGTGGGTGAAGAGACCGCACTCATTGAAAGCCTTGAAGGCAATCGTGGAATGCCACGTTTGAAGCCTCCGTATTTCCCTGCTGCCATTGGTTTGTACGGACAACCAACAATTGTCAACAACGTGGAAACCTTGGCCAACTTGCCATGGTTATTGCGCAATGGTGCTGCTGCATACACGGCAATTGGTACTGCAACATCTCCCGGAACACGAATGGTCGCAGTCTCTGGCCATGTCAATCGTCCTGGTGTGTACGAAATCATCAACGGAACAACAACATTCCGCGATCTCTTGTACGGCGACGACTTCTGTCGAGGAATTCGCAACGGCAACGAGTTAAAGGCTTTTGTTCCAGGTGGCGGTTCAGCGCCGTGGTTTACACCAGATCAATTAGATCTTCCGTTTGAAGCAAGCCAAGTCGGACCTGCAGGTTCCATGTTGGGTTCGGGCGCCATCATGGTGATGGACTCCACCACAGATATCCCACGGGCCGCACTCACGCTTACCCGTTTCTATGCGCATGAATCGTGTGGCAAGTGCACGCCGTGTCGCGAAGGCGGCACTTGGTTGGAACGTATCTTGTCGCGTGTTGTCGACGGTAAGGGCACAGATGCAGATCTCGATCAGTTATTAGAGGTAGGCGAATCAATTTGTCCGGGCGCATTCCCGCACGCATCAAACGAAAAACTTGGCCTTACTGCTGTTCCGTTCCCGTATCGCATGAACACCATTTGTTTCGTTGGGCCGTCTGCCTATGCACCAGTTCACTCTGCGCTCACATTGTTCCGCAGTGAGTTCGAAGCACGCGTGACAAAGCGAACTCTCATTCCTGTTACGGCGGTGGGGCAATGACAACAATCGACAACTCCGCAGATGTGGCAGAAATGCCCGAACCAGATCCGAATGCAGTCAGCATCACCATTAACGGTAAGACCGTCGCTGCGCGCAAGGGCGAGCTCATCATTGCTGCAGCAGACCGAGTAGACGAATACATTCCGCGATTCTGTTATCACCCACGCATGAGTTCGGTGGGTATGTGCCGACAGTGTTTGGTGGAAGTAGAAGGCCCCCGCGGACCAATGATGGTGGTCAGCTGCATGACTCCCGTTGCCGACGGTCAAGTAGTGCGAACAGACACCCCTCAGGTGAAGCGCGCGCACGAAGGCATTATTGAACTTCTTCTGGCGAACCACCCACTTGATTGTCCGGTCTGTGACAAGGGTGGCGAATGTCCACTGCAAGATCAAGCGTTTAGCCATGGTGCGGGCGAAAGTCGATTCGTTGAAGAGAAGCGTCACTACGAAAAGCCAATTCCCATCAGTGATCTCGTCTTCCTCGACCGCGAACGCTGCATTTTGTGCGACCGGTGCACACGTTTTGCCGATGAAGTTGCAGGTGACCCTCTCATTAGTTTCACTCAGCGCGGCAACAACACGCAGGTCATGACATTCCCGGACGAACCGTTTGCGTCGTACTTCTCTGGTAACACAGTTCAAATCTGTCCTGTTGGCGCACTCACTGCGCAGCCATATCGATTCAAGGCTCGTCCATGGGACCTTGAACAACGCGAGAGCACATGCACCACATGCTCCGTTGGTTGTCGAACAGTTGTGCAGTCAAGCAGAGACGAACTTCTTCGTTATCAAGGAGTCGACAGTGATCCTGTGAACTGGGGTTGGTTGTGCGACCGCGGTCGTTTCAACTTCCAGTCTGTGAACTCTGAAGATCGCCTTGAACATCCGCTAGTGAAGTCTGGTGATTCATTCGCACAAACGTCATGGTCCGAAGCAATGGAATCTATTGCACGCACACTTCGCCACGCTTCTCCTGGCTCGGTTGCCATTCTTGGTGGTGCGCGCGGAACCAATGAAGACGCATTTATGTGGGCGCAATTGGCTGATGCTGTGGGAATCACAATGCGAGACGCACAACTTGACGACGGTCTTCCCACCGACATCTTCAGTTATCCGCAAGCAACTATCGACTCTGCGTGCGCAGGTGGAACCATTATCTTGCTTGCGCCCGACTTGAAAGAAGAACTTCCCGTTCTTCACATTCGCTTGCGTGATGCTGCCGAAAAGAAGCGCATTCGCATCATTGAAGTATCAGCAACAGAATCTGGACTCACAAAGAATGCGTGGCGCTCTGTTCGTGCAGAATCCGGCACCACGTCTGCTGTTGTTCAATCGTTGCTCGCCGATGCTCAAGTGGCTGCTCAATTGTCATCGGGACCAGTTGTTGTTGTTGCAGGTCGTGGCAACTTGGCAGAGTCTGCATCTCACACCATGTCCGCTGTAGACGCGGTCGTTAGTGCAGTTCCTTCCGCAACAGTTCTTCCCGTACTGCGTCGTGGAAACGTACGTGGTGCTTTGTCGGTTGGCCTTGCTCCTCGTAGTGGTGCAGACGCAGCAGCAATTCTGGAAGCGTCAGCAAATGGCCGCGTTGAATGCCTCATCTTGCTCGGTGCAGATCCGCTCAGCGATGTTCCCGATGCCGATCTTGCCCGTCGTGGTATTGCCGGAGCGAAGTGTGTTGTTGCACTCGATACGTTCCTTACGCCATCTGCTGCACATGCAGACATTGTGTTGCCCGTGGCGGCGTACGGCGAAAAAGATGGCACCACCATGAATCTTGAAGGCCGTGTCACCAACGTGGTTCAGAAAATCACAGCTCGTGGAACATCTCGGGCCGATTGGATGATTGCTGCGGAACTTGCCGATTCTCTCGGACACGATCTTGCAGTAACAACATTGGCCGATGTGCAAAAGAAGATGGCATCCACCGTGCCTGGCTTTGGTGCAACCACCACATCGGTAGCTATCAAGCGCGATGGTGTTGTTGTGTCTGTTTCTTCACCCGTTCGCACACCATTGTCGGTTGCATCGGCTGCTCCTCGTAACTCGTACGAGTTCCGCGTGGCCATGGGACGCAAGTTGTACGACAAAGCAGTAGGTACGGCAACTAGCCCCGCTTTGTCAAACCTTGCTAGCGGCGCACGCGTCACCATTCATCCACTCGATTTGGAGCGCGTTGGTGCCGCTGTAGGAAGCAACGTACGCGTTTCCAATGCGCACAGCTCGGTTGTTCTTCCCGTCTTTTCATCCGAGTCGGTGCCACGCGGAACCGCAATTGTTCCGTTCAACCAGCCCGGCGCAGACATTCGCGAATTGGTACGTCACGGCGAGTCTGTCATTGATGTGAGAATTGAGTCCGTCTCATGAGTTCTTTGATTGCACTCGACCCACTTCTCGATGGTGGCCTGCTATGGACCCCACTCTTTATCGTGTTGTTGAAAGTCCTCATTGTTTTCGTGGTGGGTCTTGTAGCCACCATGTTGATGGTGTGGTTTGAACGCAAAGTAATTGCCGGCATGCAGAACCGTGTTGGTCCGAACAAAGCCGGCCCATGGGGATTACTTCAAACATTGGCCGACGGAACAAAGTTGTTCTTCAAAGAAGATCTTCTCCCTGAACGTTCCGATCGTTTGGTCTTCCGCCTTGCTCCATATTTGGCGTTAGTACCCGCGTTTCTGGCGTTTGCCATTATTCCCCTGGGTGGAGACTTCCGCGATGGCAAAGGTGGACTAGTCACACTGTTTGGTCACGAAACACGTTTGCAATTGGCCGATCCACCGGTTGGCGTGTTGTTCGCATTAGCCATCTCTTCTATTGCGGTGTACGGCATCATGCTTGCCGGATGGTCTAGTGGTTCGAAGTACCCATTGTTGGGGTCAGTACGCGCATCGGCACAAATGGTGTCGTATGAAGCAGCACTTGGTTTGTCTCTTGGCGCTGTCCTTCTTGTATCGGGCACTTTGTCCACCGCTGGCATTGTGAACATGCAGTCAACGTTGGGTAACTGGAACTTCGTAGCAACTGGGTTTGTCCCATTCTTCATCTTCCTCATTGCTGCAACTGCTGAACTCAACCGTCCGCCGTTCGACTTGGTAGAAGCCGAACAAGAACTTGTGGGCGGATTCAACACCGAGTACTCGTCTATCCGATTTGCTCTGTTCTTCCTTGCTGAATTCATGAACACCATCACAATGTCGGCGCTCATCGTCACCTTGTTCTTCGGTGGTCCACAACCCATCAGCATTGGTAACACCACTCTCGATATTCCGCTTCTTCCGAATGCGTTAGAAGGAACAGTGTGGTTGCTGCTGAAAGTTCTTGTATTCCTCTACATCTACGTATGGTTCCGCGCAACCTTGCCGCGTTTCCGTTACGACCAACTGATGGATCTTGGCTGGCGCATTCTTATTCCTGCGTCTCTCGGATGGTTTATGTTGCTGGCCGCTCAACGTGTGGGTCGTGAAGCAGGCTGGGACCAAGTAGTTGTCACCATCGTGTCGGCACTTGTACTCATCATTGGATATGCGTTGCTTCAAGCGGCTCACGCTGTTAGCCGCCGCAATCGCGAGAAGGACGGAGCAAGCTTCTAATGGGTTACTTCGGCGGATTCCTCGTCACCATGCGTCAGCACGGTTCAAAGAACAAAGTCACAACTGAATATTCAGGTGGTCGCGTGTTCAAGCGTAAGAACCGCGATGAACACGACGAAAAGATTGACAAGCCAGAGCGCTTACACGGTCGCCATGTCCTCAACCGTTACGAAGATGGCATGGAAAAGTGCATCGGTTGCGAATTGTGCGCCGGTGTGTGTCCAGCAAAGTGCATCTACGTCCGTGGTGCCGACAACGATCCAGATAATCCAACGTCACCTGGTGAACGTTTTGGTTTCGTGTACGAAATTAATTACTTGCGCTGCATTCACTGCGACATGTGTGTTGAAGCATGTCCCACAGAGGCAATTACCGAAACCAAGTTGTTTGAGTTCTCGTTTACCAATCGTCGCGACGCCATCTACACAAAGACCGAACTCCTTGTTGGAGAAGATGGCAAGCCACAGCACATGCCGTGGGAAGACTGGCGCGACGGCGAAGATCTGAACACTTCTGGTTGGATGCGTGCAACAGCACCAGCAGGCGACGCAACGTTCGAAGGTGTGGTGTCCTGGAGTGGCGAATTGGGCTACGGAGTTCGTTCACCTGAACCAACGCAAGAAGTTCGTGATGCGTCAGACGGAGAAGACCACTAATGGAACTCGTCGTCTTCGTGTTGGCGGCTGCCATGGTGTTGGGCGGCGCACTAGGTGTTATTACACGTTCTAATCCCGTGCACGCAGCGCTGAGTTTGGTGCTCACCCTGTTCGGCATTGCGGTCATGTTTGTCTCGCACAATGCACATTTTCTTGCTGCTGTTCAGGTCATTGTGTACGCAGGCGCGATTGTGGTGTTGTTCCTGTTTGTGATCATGTTGTTGGGCGTAGACAAAGCAGAAGACATCAACATTGAACCCATTACGGTTCAGCGCCCGTTGGCAGCCGTTATTGGTGTTGGAATCATGGGCATCATCATTGCGGCCATTGTCGTGGCCGACGATGTCTTGGTTGAACGTGGCGCAGGTCTTGCATCAACCACGGTTGACAATCCCGATGGAAACATTCGTCAGTTGGCACGTTCCATTTTCAGTGACAATGTTTTCGCGTTTGAGCTCACATCGGTGCTTCTGCTGGTGGCCGTCGTCGGAACAATTCTCATGGCTCGTCGCGTGAAGTCGAACGGAGCAGGGAAGTGACTGCCATGATTGCTGCAATTCAGCCCACTAATACGTGGTATCTCATTTTGGCCGCCGTGTTGTTCGGCATTGGAACTTTTGGTGTCATGGTGCGCCGTAATCCGCTGGTCATGTTTATGTGCATCGAACTCATGTTGAATGCCGTAAACCTCACTTTTGTCACTCTCGCTACTGCCATTAACGACATCAACGGACAAGTTGTCGTTTTCTTCGTCATGGTGGTTGCCGCTGCTGAAGTGGTTGTTGGTCTTGGAATTGTTGTGGCAATCATGCGACGCCGAAATGGCGTGACGGCAGACGATCTGACTGCGCTGAAGGGATAACACATCATGTTGGACCTCATCTGGCTTGTTCCTGCCCTTCCGCTGACAGGGTTCTTGCTTATTGTTCTCTTCGGCCGCAAACTCGGTGAGCCGTATGCCGGAGTGCTGGCCACTCTTATGACGGCATCGTCATTTGTTGTGGTGGCGCTCACGTATTTTGAACTTCTCTCGTTGCCAACAGAAAAGCGACATCACGTCGTCACTTTGTTCTCGTGGCTACCTGTGGGATCTCTCAAGATTGACATGGCATTGCTGGTCGACCCACTCAGCATCACCATGGCACTCTTCATCACCGGAATTGGTTCCCTTATTCACTTGTATGCCATTGGCTATATGCACGGTGACCCCAAGTTCCCGAAGTTCTTCATGTATCTGAACTTGTTCGTCTTCTCCATGCTCATGTTGGTGCTTGGAGAAAACCTGCTGGTTACTTTCTTGGGTTGGGAAGGTGTGGGCGCATGTTCGTACTTCCTTATTTCGTTCTGGCACACCCGCGACTCTGCCGCTACCGCTGGTAAGAAAGCGTTTGTTACGAACCGCGTTGGCGACTGGGGAATGATGGTCGCCATGTTCATGGCATTCAGTGCCGTCGGAACATTGTCATACGAAGGAATTAATCACGCCGCCGAGAATGGCGGGCTTGCTGCTGTCACCGCAACAGGTATTGCTCTGATGTTGTTTGTTGGTGCTTGCGGAAAGAGCGCTCAGTTGCCGTTGTACTTATGGTTGCCCGACGCAATGGAAGGGCCAACTCCCGTTTCTGCGCTTATTCACGCTGCAACCATGGTTACGTCGGGTGTGTTCTTGCTCACCCGCATGGCTCCAGTTCTTCATGCGTCGTACCCGTGGGCCGGAGATGTCATTGCCACTGTTGGTGCCCTCACTGCATTGTTTGCAGCAACTATTGCTGTTGCTCAAACAGACATTAAGAAAGTGCTCGCATATTCAACGGTGTCACAACTTGGATTCATGTTCTTAGCAATTGGTTCAGGCGCATACGTTGCAGCAATTTTCCACATGGTGACCCATGCATTCTTCAAGGCATTGCTGTTCTTAGGTTCTGGCTCGGTCATTCACGGAATGCATCACGAGCAAGACATGCGTCGAATGGGAGCGCTTCGGAAGGTCATGCCAATTACTGGGTTCACCTTCATCATCGGCTGGTTGGCTATTGCAGGCGTACCACCATTTGCGGGCTTCTGGTCAAAAGACGAAATCTTGTTATATGCATTCGCCAATAACCGTGCGCTGTATGTCATTGGTGTAGCTACCGCATTACTCACGGCCTACTACATGACGCGTCAAGTCATCATGGTGTTCTATGGCGAGGCTCGTTGGCACGATCATTCCGAAGAGCATGGTGCGCATGGCGACCACACACCTCACGAGAGTCCGTGGACAATGTTGACGCCACTTGTTGTATTGGCAGGTTTGTCCGTCGTCGGCGGCGTCATGCAACTTCCGTTTTCGAAAGAAACGCATTGGTTAGAGCACTGGCTCGAACCAGTTGTTCACCACGCCGAAGCCGACATCTATAAGTCCTGGGCGTACCAGAACAAGTGGTTGTTGTTGGGCGTTGCCGTCATCATTGCCAGCGCAGGAATTGCTGCATCAATTGCGGTGTATGCAAAAGGCAAGTTCAAGGCAATTGAGCCACAAATTTTGGCCGATGCATGGCGCTACGACTCAGCAGTCACTGCTGTTGTGGGCGGACCTGGCTACAAAGCGTTCGATGCTGTTGCAACGTTTGACGCCACTGTGGTTGACGGTGCCGTGGTAGGTGTTGGTAAAGAAGTGCGTGCGGCAAGTGGGTTGCTCAGCCGCGTTCAGTCTGGGTTCGTTCGTTCGTATGCGCTCATCATCGGAATTGGCGTGGTACTCATGCTGTCGTGGTTCCTTGTGAGAGGAGTCCTCTGATGTCGTTGTCTACTCTTCTTGCAGCGTCGTCTAGTGCAGAAACGGCAACTCCGTTTCCTGTCTTGACTCTGCTCATTCTTCTTCCGCTTCTTGGCTCTATCGCTATTGCGTTACACAGCAACCGCCGACCCGAATACATCAAGTTGACGGCCGCATTGGTCAGCGTTGCTACCGGAGCACTGTCCTTGTGGATGCTTGGGCAGTTCTCCTCTCACGATGGTGGATTCCAATTTGTGTCTCAGCACGACTGGATTTCACGCTGGGGAATTTCGTGGCATTTAGGTGTTGACGGCATTTCGCTGTTCCTCGTCGTTCTCACGGGAATTTTGTTCCCTCTCGTGATCTTGGGAATCGACCCACATCACGACCAGAAGCGGTACATGTCCTGGATCTTGCTTCTCGAAGCTGGCGTCATGGGAAGCTTCCTCAGCCTCGACCTCTTCTTGTTCTTTATCTTCTTTGAAATTGTTCTTGTCCCCATGTACTTCCTTATTGGCGGTTGGGGTTACGACAAGCGTGTCTACGCAGCAACCAAGTTCTTCTTGTACACAATGTTCGGATCCGCATTTATGTTGGTGGGCATTGTGGCGACGGCTGCTCTTGCACGTCGCGATATCGGATATCTCACTTTCGACCTCGTCACAATTGCTGAAAAGGCAAGTTTCTCCACCAACACAGGTCGGTGGCTGTTCTTGTCGTTCGCTATCGCGTTTGCTGTAAAAGTTCCAGTGTTCCCACTTCATACGTGGTTGCCAGATGCACACACGCAAGCGCCAACGGGTGGTTCAGTCATCCTCGCTGGCGTTCTGTTGAAAATGGGAACATACGGATTCCTTCGTTTCGGTCTGTATTTGTTCCCAGAAGCAACGGTGTGGGCAAAACCTGTTTTCCTCACATTGGCCACTATCGGAATTCTGTATGGGGCTATTGCCGCAACAATGCAGAAAGACCTCAAGCGCTTGGTGGCGTATTCGTCTGTGGCTCACCTTGGTTTCATTGTTCTCGGAACATTCGCAATTACGTCCCAATCACTCACAGGCAGTGTGGTGCAAATGGTGAACCACGGCGTTTCCACTGGTGCACTGTTCTTGTTGGTCGGAATGATCTATGAGCGTCGCCACACACGTGTCATTGCAGAGTTAAAGGGAATTCAATCTGTGGCGCCCATTTTTGCTGCGGCTTTCATGGTGGTCATGTTGTCGTCAATTGGCGTTCCCGGTTTGAATGGTTTCGTCGGTGAGTTCTTGGTTCTTATCGGTTCATTTGAAACGGCTCGTTGGTGGACAATTGTTGCGGCCACCGGTGTCATCTTGGCCGCGTTGTACTTGTTGTGGGCGTACCAGCGTGTCTTCCACGGTGAACCAGACGACGCCAATTCGTCCTTCCCAGAGATCACGTTGAAGGAAGGCGCACTTCTCTTGGTGTTCATCGGACTTATTGGTTTCACCGGTTTGTATCCAAAGCCAATGCTTGAACGGATCGAGCCATCGGTCGATCGTCTCATTACCCACGTGGAAGAGCGTTCTGATTATGTTGCGCCGGCGGGGGCAAAGCACGACTCGTCCACCCATTCTGACCATTCCGACGACAAGGGAGGCGAGTGATGTTCGCAGCAGGACTCAGTGCTCCTGACATTCAGTGGGCTCAACTTGTTCCGTTACTTGTCTTGTTGGGAGGCGCATGTGTGCTGTTGCTCAGCACATTGGCAGGTTCTCTCCCTCGTTGGGTAGCACCTAGCCTTACCATCGCAACTACCTTTGCGGCGCTTGTTGTCTCAGCAGTGCGCTGGAATGAGTTGTACTACAACAAGGGTTCGTACTTGGTTGCGGACGCCATTGCTGAAGATCGCTTCTCTATGTTTGCCACCATCGTCATTCTTGTGGCGGTTGTGTGCGCAGCGTTGTTGATGTCGTCACACCATGACAATGCGAATGGTGATGCATTAGAGAATTACGCACTGTTATTGACATCTGCCATTGGCGCCATCGTGATGGTGGCAGCAAACAATCTCATCGTCATGTTCCTTGGGCTTGAAATCTTGAGTTTGTCGTTGTATCTCATGGCCGCAAGCGATCGCCGGCGCGAGCAAAGTCAAGAAGCTGGCTTGAAATACTTCATTCTTGGCGGTTTTGCATCCGCATTCTTGTTGTACGGAATTGCTCTTGTGTACGGAGCAACAGGTGCCATCAGCATTTCTGGCATCTCAGAGCGTCTTGCTGGCGAACTCACCACAGGTAACAAGGATGCGTTGCTTCTCATTGGTATCGGGTTGATTTTGGTTGGCCTCGGATTCAAAGTGTCGGCTGCGCCGTTCCAAGTGTGGACTCCCGATGTCTATGAAGGCGCTCCAACATCGGTTACCTCATACATGGCGTCAGCGGGCAAAGTCGCCGCGTTCGCCGCACTGCTGCGCTTGTTTATGTCGGGGCTCACTACGCGTGTTGACGATTGGCGACCAGTGATTTGGGTACTTGCTGCCCTCACAATTTTTGTTGGTTCCACAATGGCGGTCGTCCAAACAAATGTGAAGCGCATGTTGGCGTATTCGTCAATTAGTCACGCTGGTTTTGTACTCGTGGGTGTAGAGGCAGCGTCACATCGCGGAAGCGACGGATTGGCTTCGTCAATGGCGTACCTTGCCATTTACACAATGTTGGTGATGGGTTCTTTCGCCATCTTGGTGACCGTTGCTGGCCAAGAAGATTCAGCAACGTCGCTCGATTCATTCAAGGGTCTTGCACAACGGCGCCCAATTTTGGCGCTTGCCTTTAGTGCATTGCTGTTTGCACAAGCGGGAGTTCCATTTACGTCCGGTTTCGTAGCAAAGTTTGGTGTCATCAAGTCGGCTGTTGAAGCCGAGTCCTATGCCATTGCAGTCGTTGCCATGGTGGGTGCAGTGATTGGTGCGTTTCTGTACCTTCGCATCATGGTCAGCATGTGGATGGAAGATCCCACAAACACAGAGAAGGTAACTATCCCTCGCCCTGCTGGTGTGGTCATTGCTGCTTCTGTTGCGTTTGCTTTGATCGTGGGCTTCTTCCCAGGACTTCTTTTAGACGCAGCAAAATTGGTTCGATTCGTTCCGCTCTGAGAACAACAACATCAAAGTTCTTGTGCGGCTTGCGCAACTAATTCGCTGAACAATCCTTGATTGTGCGGATCATCTGCAGCGGTGTCTTCTGGATGCCATTGGACACCAACTACCCACGTCGCTGTCGTGTGCTCAACAGCCTCAATAGTTCCATCATGGAATGTGCCTACAACCGCTAAGTCAGCGGCAAGTTCGTCTATTGCTTGATGATGAAATGAATGAACAAGCGGTTCATGTGTTCCCATCGCGCGCGACACGCGACATCCGGGTACAAGTTGCACATCGTGCATGGTGTCTCGGTGGTCGGGAGTTGTTTCCAAGTGCTGGATCAGTGTTCCACCAAGAGCCACATTCAGAATCTGGTGTCCGCGACAAATTGCGAGAATAGGAATATCTCTTTCAATCGCACGGCGAAGGGCCACAATTTCAAACTCATCAATGAACTCATTGACGCCGTATAGACGTGCACGTTCGGTGTGTCCATAACTAGTGGGAGACACATCTCCTCCGCCCAGCAACACCATTCCATCGCATCGGTCAACAGTGGCTCGAATCAAGTCATGGTTATCTGTTGGTGGAAGAACAACAGGTAGTCCACCTGCTCGTTGCACTGCATCTGCATAAAAGCGCCCACCACTCACGACAGGAGTGCGTTGTCCTTGCGCTTCGTCGCTTCGTCGACCCGGAATAACAATGAGTGGTGCGCTCATCCGGGCGTAACTTCATCGACAACGTAGCCACCAGATGTTGCCGCTGCAATCACTGCTGCTGCGTGTTCGCGCGAACGAATCTCAAGAACCACTTGCACGCCTGTTTCACGCACGTGGAGGTCAACACCTTCGCGTACGTGTTCTACTTCAATAAGGTTTGCACCTGCCTGAGCAAACAAGGTGAGCAGTCCTGCAAGTCCGCCTGGTCTGTCGGAAATACGAACGAACAGAATGAGGCGACGTCCTGCTTGTGTTTCGTGACGACGAATGAGATTGGGAACAAGTCCAAGGTCAACGTTTCCACCAGAAAGAACAACACATGTTGTTCCGGTGGACGATGGCGTGACTTGCTTACTCAACAAAGCCGAGACCCCCACCGCTCCGCCACCTTCTACGTACAACTTTGCGCGATCCATTAAGAGAACCATTGCGTCGGCAACAAGATCTTCTTCAACGACAACAATGTCGTCTACCCATTTCTCAATGATGGGGCGCGTGAATTCGCCAGGTTCCTTTACGGCAATACCATCGGCCAACGTGACGATTGGGCCGTCTGCTGGTGGTGCACCGGCATAGGGTGCGCATGCGCGAACTTGAACACCAATCACGCGAACGTGCGGTTTTAGTTGTTTCACTGCGAGGGCAACGCCACCTGTGAGTCCGCCACCACCAAGCGGAACAATGACAGTTTCCAAGTCATCGATGTCTTCAATGAGTTCAAGTCCGAGTGTGGCTTGGCCTGCAACAACCATTGGATCATCAAACGGATGACAGAAATTCATTCCGGTGTTGTCTGCATGTTGGCGTGCAATGTGTACTGCATCGGACAATGTGTCGCCACCTTCGGTGAGTGTTGCACCGTACGAACGCACTGCTTCCATCTTTGATAAGGACGCACCAGCAGGAACAAAGATTTGGCACGGAACACCAAAGTGTCGCGCAGCAAATGCGAGTGACTGAGCGTGGTTACCTGCGCTACCGGCAACCACGCCTTGCGATGCAAGTGATCCAAGCGACGCGAGCTTGTTCATGCCACCACGAATCTTGAAAGAACCAGTTCGTTGCAAGTTCTCGGCCTTAAACACAACAGTGCCACCACATCGTTCAGACAATGCCGCTGACTCCGTGATGGGTGTGTGCTTCACCACGCCACTGCCTGCCTGACGGGCTGCGTGGATTGTGGAGAGATCGATAGGGAAGTCGGCCATGCGTCACCTACCGTAGTGGTCATGCGTGCAGCCCTTATTGCGAACAGTGGTGATGCCGACCCAGGTTTTGTTGGTCGCTCCCTGCGCCAACGCGGATTTTCGTTTACCGAATTCATTCGCGAGTACTGGGAGGAGTGGCCATCTCTAGGCGGAATCGACCTGGTGGTGTCCATGGGCTCATCCTGGAGTACCTACTGGGAGAAGCACTCTGGGCCAATTACGACGGAGCAACATCTCATTCGCCAAGCCATAGCGAACGGCATCCCGGTATTGGGTATCTGTTTTGGTGGTCAACAGTTAGCCACCGTCCTCGGTGGAACTGTCACAAATGCACAAAGTCCTGAAATTGGCTGGTTTCGGGTGGAAAATGTGCCAGAAACGGCCGAATCTGCCCCGAAATGCCTCACAGAAGGACCCTGGATGCAGTGGCACTACGACCGATTCTCAGTTCCATCGGGTGCCACCGTGTTGGCTGAATCTCCGGTGGGACCTCAGGCCATTGTGTGTGGCCGTGCGCTTGGCCTTCAGTTTCACCCCGAAGCCACCGAGTCGATTGTTCGGCAGTGGTCAGCGGGTGAGGGGGTTGACGAACTCGCGTCTCTGAAAATCTCCCCTCAGAATCTGCTGGCTGAGACGTCCGACACAGTGGTGGACGCCGAGCGGCGTTGCGACGAATTAGTGGCCTGGTTCCTGGACGATGTGGCACAAAGGCACATACACACGCCCTGATTTCAGGCAGTGAAGTTGGGGGCGTAATGGGCCCCCGTAGTAGTTTCGATAGCGATGTCTCCGTTCCTACGGTCCTATCTCACTGTTGTGTGGTTTGGCCTTGCCGCTTTTTTGATAGCCGGATTGCTGCTGGGTATCTCTGCATTGGTCCGACCCAACAAGCCAACTGCTGAAAAGTTGCTCACCTATGAAAGCGGTGTAGACCCCGTTGGCGAAGGTTGGTCGCAAAGCCAAATTCGCTATTACGTCTTCGCACTTCTTTTCGTCATCTTCGATGTTGAAGCAGTCTTCATTTTCCCGTGGGCAACCCAACTTGAACGTTACGCAGTCTTTGGACTCGTCGAAATGGGTGTCTTTGTTGGTGTTCTTTTGCTCGGTCTCGTCTACGCGTGGCGCAAGGGCGTCCTTCGCTGGGTTTAGGAAGAAGGAATTCACTCGTATGGGTCTTGTAGATCGTGGTCGCCTTCCAAAGCCACTTACCTCTCTCTTTAACCTTGGTCGTTCATACAGCTTGTGGGTGTACCAGTGGGGTCTTGCATGTTGCGCCATTGAAATGGGTGCAGCATTCGGCTCGCCCCGTTATGACGTCATGCGTCTTGGTGTGATTCCTTTGCCCGCGTCTCCTCGACAAGCAGACCTTGTTGTTATTTCTGGAACGGTTACAGACAAGATGGCGCCCGCCATCAAGCGTTTGTATGAACAGATGCCAGAGCCGAAGTACGTCATCTCAATGGGAAGCTGCGCAAACTGCGGCGGTCCCTACTGGGACAGCTACTCGGTAACAAAAGGTGTCGACCAAATCATTCCGGTCGATGTGTATGTACCCGGATGCCCTCCACGTCCAGAAGCATTGCTTGAAGGAATCGTTCTGTTGCAACAACGAATTAAGAACGAAGACATGGGTGCACGTTGGCGGGGCGAAGGTACAAAGCCAATGAGCGTGGTCGACGGTGAGTCGGCTGAAAAGGGAGGTGTTCCCGTTGTCGTCAACTGATACCGCAACTGAAGCACCGCGCGACGAACGTCGTGATGGCGAA
This sequence comes from Ilumatobacteraceae bacterium, assembly GCA_021299715.1. Taxonomy (GTDB): domain Bacteria; phylum Actinomycetota; class Acidimicrobiia; order Acidimicrobiales; family Ilumatobacteraceae; genus UBA2093. The sequence continues at coordinate 50,019 of JAJTEL010000007.1, forward strand.
ATGGCGCGCATTACCGCAGCGCTTGGTGCAGCCGTTCTCGACTCGCTCGTGAAGCCCAACGACGACATGTGGATTCGCGTATCGGCCGACGCATGGCGCACCACGGGTGAAACCTTGAAGTCACTCGGTTACACATATTTTTGTTTCTTGTCGGGCATCGATTGGTTACCCTCACCGTTTGGAAAAGGTGAAGACGATCCCACCGAGCCAACACCAGAGCGAGATTCCACTATTAAGCAGGGATACACCGGCGGTGCGACACGTTTTCAAGTTATTACGCGAGTGATGCAGCCGTTCACATCTCTTGGTGTCAACATCAAAGTTGATATCGACGATTCACTCGCTATCGATTCGTGGTGTTCGGTCTACGCCGGTGCAAACTGGCACGAACGCGAAACTCATGAGATGTTCGGCATTGGTTTCAATGGCCATCCCGACCTGCGCAATATGTACTTGCCTTCAGACTTTGAAGGATTCCCGCTTCGTAAAGATTTCCCGTTGCTCGCTCGCATCGTGAAGCCTTGGCCGGGAATTGTCGATGTTGAACCACTTCCGGGCGACGATGAAGAGGAAGGCGAAGCATCATGACCATGCTTGGCGATCGTCAACAACTCGCGTACATCGCAGCACAAGCTGCCGATGCGCGTGTGAATGTCGAACTTGAAACAGAGGGCATGACCCTTAATATCGGACCGCAGCACCCCGCTACTCACGGAACGCTACGTATCATCGCTCGCCTCGACGGCGAACAAGTGGTGTGGGCAGAACCATCAGCTGGTTACATGCACCGTGGTTACGAAAAGCTCACCGAAGTCCGCACATATCCGCAGGTCACAGCGTTGGTCAACCGCATCGACTGGCTTGGCTCATTTGCAAATGAAGTTCCATTCATTCTTGCGGCAGAAAAGTTGATGGGTGTTGAAGCTCCCGCGCGTGCGCAGCACATTCGCACCATCTTGTTTGAACTCTCTCGCATTGCAAACGTGTCGCTGTTCTTGGGCGACCTTGGTGTGCAGCTTGGTGCAGTCACTCCGGTGTTCTTTGCATTCCGCGACCGTGAATATGTTCTGAACCTCATCGAAGCTGCAACGGGTGGACGCTTCCATCCCAACTTCGACCGCATTGGTGGATTGAAAGACGATCTGCCCGCTGGCTTCATTGACGAAACACGTATGGTCATGAAGAAGTTGCGCACGTTCTGTGACCAAATTGAAGACCTGTTGTTCGGAAATGAAATTTTCCAATCACGTACTCGCGGCATTGGTGTCATTCCGAAAGATGTTGCCTTGCAGTACGGACTTTCTGGTGCCAACTTGCGCGCAAGCGGAGTCGATTGGGATCTTCGTCGTGACCAAGACCTTCCCATGGCGTGGAACAAGGCCGATTGGAAGGTGTGGACACATCCTGACGGCGACTCATTCGCGCGTTGTTGGGTACGACTGCAAGAAGTTCGTGAGTCCACCAAGATTGTCGACCAACTTCTCGACACCATTCCTGCTGGTCCCGTCATGGCCAAGGTGCCCAAAATCATCAAGGTTCCTGAAGGCGAAGCCTGGGTGTCTACTGAAAACCCACTCGGCGAGATGGGCTACTACGTCGTGTCACAAGGCGATCAAGGTCCGTTCCGCGTAAAAATTCGCAGTGCGTCGTTCAACAACATTTCTATTGTTCCTTGGGTGTTGAAGGGCGTGTATGTCCCCGACATCATCACCATCCTCGCCTCTTTGTACTTCATTCTCGGAGACATTGATCGCTAATGAATAGTGCGTTGATTGCCGCAGACTTGGCCTATTGGGCGCAGTCGTTGTTGCGAGTTCTTGGTGGACTCGTGGCAGTTCTCTTGCCTGCGGGCACCGTCGTGTATCTGTTCTTGTTCAAGATGATGTCGTTTATGCAGTCACGTCTCGGACCAATGGAAGCAGGTCCATACGGATCTATGCAGCTGTTTGCTGAAGTAGGCAAGTGGTTGCAAAAAGAAGACATCGTGCCCGCCAATGCGCAACCAGAAGCACGAATTTTCAAGATGGCACCACTCATTGTGTTGGCCAGCACATTTCTTCTTGTTGTTGTCGTTCCGTTTGGTCCCGATGCATGGTTCACCGACTTTGAGGTCGGAATCTTCTATGCACTAGCCGTGTCCTCAGTATCCGTGCTGGGCATCCTTATCGCCGGTTGGTCAAGTGCAAACAAGTACTCATTGTTGGGTGGCTTGCGTGCAGCCGGACAGCTCATTGCGTACGAACTTCCCATGGTTCTTGCCGTTATCGGTGTTGTCATTCAGGCCGGCACCATGAACCTGCAACAAATTGTTGTTGCTCAAAATGCGGGGTCAATGTTCGGATGGAACGGTGTAGGCAATCCCTACATCCTCACGCAGTTCGTCGCATTCATCATTTTCATGATTTCTGTTCAAGCAGAACTCACGCAGACTCCGTTCGACATGCCCATTGCTGAATCGGAACTTGTGTCGGGTTACATGACGGAATACTCCGGTTTCCGTTTCCTTATTTTCTTTATTGGTGAATTCGCCACCGCAGGCGTTTTCGCAATGATTGCATCTGTTTTGTTCCTCGGTGGTTGGGGTGTTCCATTTGCCTGGTTCGGTTGGACCGACATGGACAGCATCGACAACTGGATGAATGTTGCTGGACCACTCATTCTCTTCACGAAGATGATTGTCCTCGTGTTCTTCATCATGTGGGTGCGCTTCTCGTTCCCACGTTTCCGTGAAGACCAATTGCAGCGCTTCGCGTGGAAGATTCTTATTCCTGTCTCGCTCGTCAACATCATGGTGACGGCTGTGCTGAAGGTGGCGTTCTAATGGCTAAGCCCAAAGTTCCCGGTTTGTTTAAAGGTCTCGGTGTCACTTTCGGCACCCTCATGCGAACTGCCACTGAAGGTTCAAACACCATTCAGTATCCGCACGAAAAGGAGACGCCACCAATTCGTGCACGTGGTGTTATTGCGTTGCACGAAGGTAACTGCACGTCGTGCATGCTGTGTGCGCGTTCGTGTCCCGACTGGTGTATCTACATTGAAGGCCACAAGGAACTTGCACCACCACGTCGTGCAGGTGGCGCACCCCGCAAGGTAAACAAACTCGATCGTTTCGATATTGACTACGCGCTGTGCATGTACTGCGGTATCTGCGTTGAAGTCTGTCCGTTCGATGCGCTCTTCTGGAGCCCAGAGTACGAATACTCAGAACCACGTATCGCCGATCTCCTCCATGACAAGACGAAGTTAGGTGAGTGGATGGAGACAGTTCCTGAAGCTCCTGAACTTGAGGCTGGCGCAGACAAGAAGGGGAAGAAGTAATGATCGCTGCAGATCTTCTTGTTGCCCAAAACATCGGGTTCTATCTCATTGCGGCAATCATGGTGTTTGGCGCGTTCAGCGTTGTCACCACGCGAAACGTGGTGCATGCCGCACTCTGGTTGGTTGTTGTTCTTGCCGGAGCCGCAGCTCAATACATTCTTCTTGCAGCCGAGTTTGTTGCAGTCACTCAGGTGCTGGTGTACATCGGTGCCGTCATGGTTCTGTTCCTGTTCGGAACAATGTTGACGCGCGCTCGAATTGGTACCGATTCCGAATTGAACAACAAGAACTGGTTTATGGGAATCCCTGTGGCGGTCTTGCTACTCGCCACATTGATCATTGCGCTCAATGACGGATTTGGTGATGAACAACTGCCAACCGACGCGCCCGTTGTCACCACTCAGCAAGTTTCCGACCAAATCTTTGGGCCATATTTGTTGCCGTTCTGGGCATTGTCATTCGTTTTGCTTGCCGCAACTATCGGAGCCATCGTGCTCGCACGGAGGGACTAAGCCATGTTGGTCAATCAGTTCCTCATGCTCGGTGCGATTCTTTTCTGTATCGGCGTCTACGGAGTTATCGCGCGAAAGAACGCAGTTCTCGTGCTGATGTCCATTGAACTCATCTTGAACTCGGTCAACATCAACTTGTTGGCCTTCTCATTGCGTAACGGTTCAACAGATGGCCATACGTTCGCTTTGTACATCATTGCTGTGGCAGCTGCTGAAGTTGGCGTTGGTCTTGCAATGGTTCTTCTCATGTATCGCAACCGTCGTTCCGTTGGTCTCGACGAACTCTCAGAGATGAAGGGCTAGGCACATGCTCGTTCAAGCCACGGAAACTGCTGAGACCGTCCTTACCTCAGGATGGTTCTTAGACCACGCCTACATCATCCCGCTCATCCCAGCGGTGGCCTTCTTCCTCATCATCTTCTTTGGCAAGCGCATGCCAATGAAAGGTTCGGAATTTGGTATCGCATCTATGGTCGGAGCACTCGTGTTCTCTGGTGGTGCTGCATACCAGTGGATTCAGCGAGTGAACGGAGTGAGCGAAGAAGCCTTCGTTGAACCAGTCATTAAGTCATGGACATGGTGGCAAAACGGCGGATTCAGTTTTGGCATCGGTCAACACATCGATGGTTTGTCGCTAACCATCCTTGTTGTTGTTGCGTTCATTTCAACTTTGGTGCAGATCTATTCAACTGAATACCTGCATGGCGATCGTCGCTACACGCATTTCTTCGCGTCGCTCACACTGTTCTCTGCAGGCATGTTGAATATGGTGGTTGCCGAAAACATGATCCAACTCATCTTGGGTTGGGAAATCATGGGCTTGTGCTCCTTCATGTTGATTGGCCACTGGTGGGAAGACGGCGCCAATAGTCGTGCTGCTCTGAAGGCGTTCTTCACCACGCGAACTGGCGATATTGGTCTTCTTGTCGGAACATCTGTGTTGTTCTTCGCAGCCAACGACTGGACCCAAAAGAATCTCGGCGTGTCTGGTTTCAGCATTCGCGGTTTGTCCGCGTGGGCACTCAGCGGCACGGCAGGTCAAGCGGCAATCACCGTGGGTGCCGTTGCACTTTTCATTGCATGTATTGGCAAGTCTGGTCAGTTCCCACTGCACACCTGGTTGCCAGACGCAATGGCTGGTCCAACCCCAGTGAGTTCGTTGCTTCACTCGTCCACCATGGTTGTGGCCGGTGTGTTCTTGGTTGCACGTGTGTACCCAGTGTTCTTCGAAGGAATGAACATCCTTGGCACGAATGTGAACTTCATCGTGGTCATCGGTGGCGTCACCATTGTTATTGCAGCAGCACTTGCATTCGTTCAAACCGACATTAAGAAGGTTTTGGCGTACTCAACGGTTTCGCAGTTGGGCTACATGATGATGGGTCTTGGCGCCGGTGCATGGTTGCCCGCGGTCTTCCACATCTTCACTCACGCGTTCTTTAAAGCATGTTTGTTCCTTGCGGCCGGGTCAATTAGTCATAGCGCATCGCACCACTCGTTCGACATGAAGAAAGACATGGGTGGACTTCGTAAGTTCATGCCCATCACATTCACCACGTGGATTATCTCCACGCTGGCACTGTGTGGTGTGTTCCCATTCTCTGGTTTCTTCTCGAAAGACGAAATCATCGACAACGTGGGCTACAGCGGATACTCGCTGTTCATGGTCATCGGACTAGTAGGTGCGTTCTTAACTGCCGCCTACATGACGCGCGCAACGTATCTCACGTTCTTTGGTTCACCACGTGGTGCAGCCGCCGGAGAACATCACGACGAAGGTCATGGTCACGATGCGCATGACTCACATGACGCTCACGATGCACACGGCCACGATGCTCACGATGCGCATGACTCACATGGCCATGATGATCACGCATCGCACGGACCACGTGAATCGGGACCACTCATCACCATTCCTCTCATCATCCTTGCCACACTCGCAATTGGCTCTGGTTTATTGAACGCTGTTCCATTCGGCGAGAACTGGGAGAACCTGAAGAAGTGGGTCGAGCCACGTGCCGAAGTTGTCAACGTCACGGGCGTGAAGGAGCCATCGGGCAGCCACGGCGAGTCACGTTTCGTACTCACAGCACCTTCGGGAGTTGTTGCAGCAGAAGAGGGTGGACACCACAAGTCAGATTGCGGCAAGAAGGCCCCCGAAAGTGGCGTTTGCTATGCACCACAGTTGAATCACGCACCATTTAAGTGGTCTAAGGCGGCATTGTCCCTGGGCATTGTGTTCGCCGGCATGATCATTAGCTGGTTGTTGTGTGTGCAGTTGTACACCCGCAAGAACAAAGCACTTGTTGGTCTTACACAGCGCAACAAAGTGTTGGGTGCTGGTTATGCATTCCTTGCAAACAAGTACTACCTCGATCACCTTTACGAAAAAGTGATCGTTCGATCAATCGCTTATCCAATCTCGCGCGGTGCGTATTGGATAAATCAGAACGTCCTCGACGGCATTGTGAACGGAGCCGGTATCGGTTCCCGCAAGATTGCCGGTTGGGTGTACCGCAACGTCGACCAGAGAGTGGTTGACGGAGCGGTGAACGGAGCAGGCAACGCAGCACAAGGTGCTGGTGGAGCATTGCAACCCGTTCAGTCCGGAAAAGTCAACCAGTACGGAGCATTGTTGTTCGGCGCAGCCGCCATCGGTGCACTCGTACTCGTCATCATCAATACCTGAGGGAGCAACTCGGCATGGAAGTCCTAAGCGACCACAACTGGGTACTGACAGTCGGCACATTTTTGCCGCTTGTTGGTGTACTCATCATGCTCTTCATTCCGAAGACAGACGAGGTGTTGTCGAAGTCTGTAGCAATTGCTACGGCTGCGGCAACGTTGGCCGTCGGCATCTTTACGTTGATTCAGTTCAACTACGACCATGCCGACAAGATGCAGTTCGCTGCAGATGCCGAATGGATTTCGGTCATCAAGTCGTCGTATCTCATTGGTATCGACGGCATTAGCTTGCCGCTGTACTTCCTCTCTATGGTCATCACTTTGTTGGTGATGATCTACAGCTGGAACCACGTTCCGTCGCCTGGTAACGCGAAGGCCTTCTTCATCCTCATGCTTGTTCTGCAGACAGGTATGGCCGGAACTTTCATTGCGCGCGACCTCATCTTGTTCTTCGTGTTCTTCGAACTTGTACTTCTTCCGATGTACTTCATGATTGGTGTGTGGGGTGGCGAGAACCGTCAGTACGCATCACTCAAGTTCTTCTTGTACACCATGTTCGGTTCAGCGCTCATGTTGGTTGCGTTCCTCGCGTTGTTCTTCAAGACAGGCGCCGAAAGCTTCTCCATTCCGTACCTCATTGAAAACGGTGCGGGAATTGCAAAGAACACTCAAATTTGGATCTTCGCCGGAATGTTCGTGGGCTTCGCTGTGAAGGTACCCATGTTCCCGTTCCACACCTGGTTGCCCGATGCGCACACCCAAGCACCAACGCAGGGTTCAGTCATCTTGGCTGCCATCTTGTTGAAGTTGGGTACCTACGGATTCGTCCGTATTGCAATCCCTATCCTTCCTGCAGCCGCAAAAGAGTGGGCTCCATGGATTGGTCTTCTCGCAGTTATCGGAATCATTTATGGAGCGCTCGGATGTCTTGCACAGACCGACATGAAGCGCCTCATTGCGTTCTCGTCAGTTGCTCACATGGGTTACGTCATGTTGGGAATTTCAACATTGACTGATTTTGGTTTGAACGCGGCAATGTTCGGAATGGTGGCTCACGGTCTTATCACCGGAATGTTGTTCTTCATCGCAGGTTCTGTAAAAGAGCGCTATCACACACTTGAAATCAAGCGTCTCTCTGGCATGCTCGTGCAAATGCCGAAACTTGGTTGGATCCTTGGTTTCAGTGCCATGGCATCACTTGGTCTTCCTGGTCTTGCCGGATTCTGGGGCGAGTTCCCTGCAATCTTGTCGGCATATCAGCCCGCTGAAGGTCTCCCCGTTGAAACCTTCCGCACCTACATGGTGATCGCTGCAATCGGAACAGTGTTTGCTGCTGCCTACTTGTTGTGGCTGTACCAGCGCACTGCATTCGGTGAACCAACAGCAGAGTTTGCGGCAGGTCACGGCCACGACGAAGACATTCATGACGTGAACAAGTTCGAATGGATTGCATGGACACCATTGCTCATCGCAATCGTTGTGTTCGGTGTCTATCCGCAGCTGATGTTCAAGGTTCTTGATCCTGCCGTTGGAGTCACACTCAAGGCTTTCGGAGGCTGATCCAGTGTTGAGCACTTCTGCCGCTGCTTGGACGACACCAGTTGTCGATTACCACGCGCTTGCACCCGAGATCATCCTCGCGGGCGGCATTGTGCTGCTCCTGCTCCTCGATCTCTTCATTTCCGAATCAAAGAAGTGGATTCTCACCCCAGTTGCATCGTTCACTGCACTTGGTGCGTTCATTCCAGTTCTCACCCTTGCCCTCAGCGACGAGGGCGCTCGGTCAATGTTCGATGGTCGTTACATGGTGGATGACTTCAGTCTTGTACTGAAGGGGCTCTTCCTTCTCGCAGGTTACGTTGTCATTCTGTTGACCTCTGACCATTTGCGGGAGGGTGACTACTACCAAGGTGAGTACTGGTTCTTGTTGTTGTCCAGCATTTTGGGAATGGTCATGATGGCGTCAAGCCGAGATCTCATTTCCATTTTCGTGGCACTTGAGTTCCTCTCCATTCCTGCATACATGATGGCTGCTTGGCGTAAGCGAGACCTGAAGAGCAACGAAGCTGGCATTAAGTACTACCTACTTGGTGTATTTGCTTCCGCAATCATGCTGTACGGAATGTCGTTGTTGTACGGCATTGCCGATAGCACGTTGCTTGTCGACATTGGTAAGCAACTAGGAGAAGATGTCACTGCTATTCGTGCAGTCGCCGTTCTGTTTGTTGTCATCGGGTTCGCGTTCAAGGTGTCGGCTGTTCCGTTCCATACGTGGGCGCCCGATGTGTATCAAGGTGCACCAACTCCAGTGACCGCGTTCTTGTCAGTTGCCTCGAAAGCTGCTGGTTTCGTTGCACTGGTCACCGTTGTGTACGTGGGCTTCCCAGGTTCACACGAAGTGTGGCAACCAGTGTTCTGGATCTTGTCTGCGCTCACAATGACCGTTGGAAACGTGATGGCGTTGAAGCAAACGAACATTGTTCGCATGCTTGCGTATTCATCCGTTGCACAGGGCGGATTCATTCTTATGCCTCTCGCCGTTGCTGGCATTGACGGAGTTGCAAACTCTGCTCTTCGCGCAGTTGTCACGTACTTGCTTGTTTACGCAGCAACAAACCTCGGCGTGTTCGCTGTTGTCATGGTGGTGTCACGCAAAACTCGAAGTGGCGAAATTTCCTCGTTTGGTGGGCTCTTCTCGTACGCTCCCGGTGTTGCATCACTGATGACCATTTTCCTCGCATCACTCGCAGGTATTCCACCGTTGGGTGGTTGGTTCGGTAAGTTCGCCGCATTCCAGTCGCTTGTTTCTGCAGGCAATAACTGGGCGTATGCACTCGCCGTGATTGGTGGTGTTAACTCGGTGGTGGCATTCGGCTACTACGGAAACATCATGCGAGAAATGTGGATGAAGCCAGTGCCCGATGGCGACACAGCCCCAGTAAAGATTCATTCCTCACTTGGTGTTGCGCTTGGAATCACCGGACTAGCCACTTTGGTGTTGGGTGTGTTCCCCGGACTCGTCATTCACTTCGGTGACATTGCCGGTCTCGCCGGTGCCTTCGGCAACTAGTTCACTTCGTCAAGCCATTCAGGCTGCAGGCGGGTCACTTCCGTTCTCACAGTTCATGTCACTCGCCTTGTATGGCGATGGTGGCTTCTATTCCAGTTCTGGTCGAGCGGGCCGCAGAGGGGACTTCATCACATCTCCCGAAGTGGGACCATTGTTCGGCGCAGTTCTTGCACGTGCCGTTGACGATGTGTGGATTCGTTGCGGACGTCCCGACAACTTTTCCATTGTTGAAGTGGGTGCAGGGCCCGGAACTTTGGCCAGGACCATTGTTGCTGCTGCACCAGAGTGCCTAGAAAAGGGGACCTACATAGCAGTAGAAGTGAGTGACACTCAACGCGAACTTCATCCAGATTCTGTTGTGTCCGTTTCAACCATGCCCACGCACATCACTAACGGCATCATTATTGCGAATGAACTGTTCGACAACATGCCCTTCGATTTATGGGTCTACGACGATGGATGGAGACAATCGCACATCATTGACACTCCGCAGGGTTTTGCAGAGGTATTGAAAACGGCCGATGTGCCACCGTGTCTTCCGTCGCGTGTGTCGCACGGATCTCGCGCGCCAGTGCACACCGATGCTGTGAACTGGCTTCACACTGCTCTGTCATCACTTGCTCACGGTGCGCTCATGGCTATTGACTACTGCACACCCACCACAGCGGAAGTGGCATCAATGCCTTGGCGTGAATGGCTTCGCACATACGCTCAGCATGAACGAGGCGTGCACTATCTAAAGAATGCCGGTGAACAAGACATCACCACCCAGGTTTGCATTGACCAGCTCGCCGCTGTACGTGAACCGGATGCAGTTCGTAGCCAGTCACAATTTCTGCAGTTGTGGGGGATAGACGAACTAGTGGAAGAAGGCCGACGTGAGTGGGAAAAGGCTGCTTCTTCCCCCACAGTCGCTGCAATAAAAATGCGCAGTCGCGTGACTGAAGCCGAAGCATTGTTGGACATGACTGGGCTGGGGAACTTCACTGTTGTGCAATGGAGCAACTACTAGCCGACGTACGGAAAAATCTTTCGGGCGAAAGTCTGACAAGATTGGTGTCAGGGACAAAGTGCTCAGCATGGGGGCGGAGACATCAATGACGCGAATTAGTTCGGCGATTAAGCACGATGAATCAGATGGGCTCACTCCGTTAGAGCGTGCAGCCCAAAACAAAATGCTTCTTGGGCTTTTCATTCCACTGCAGAATGGCGCATGGACTCCATCTACCTATCCGCGCGGAACGGATTGGAGTTTTGAATACAACGCTGAGTGCACCGTACGAGCCGAAGAGATCGGCTTTGACTTGGTCTTTGGTCTTGCCCAATGGATTGGAAAAGGCGGCATCGGTGGTGAGATGAAATTTCGCGAGTCCTCTCAAGATCCGCTGCTGGTAACAGCCGGGCTTGCTGCACTAACGAAGAACATCATTCTCATCTCCACAGTTCATGTTCTTTACGGTTGGCACCCACTCCATCTTGCAAAATATGCGGCCACGCTCGACCACATGTCAAATGGGCGTTGGGGAATAAACATGGTGACCGGAATCAAAACCGAAGACTTTGCCATGTTCGGGTTGGAACACATTGAACATGACCTTCGGTACGAGATGGCCGACGAGTTTGTTGAAATTATGAAACGTCTGTGGACCACAGACGACAATGTTGACGTTGTTGGTCGTTTCTACAAGATGACCAAAGGTTTCGTTAGCCCTAAGCCGAAGTACGGCCACCCAATCATTGTGAACGCCAGCTCTTCTGGAAGTGGTTTTGATTTTGCAGCAAAACATTCAGATTTGTTGTTCATTACGCGCCCTGCTGGCAGCGATGTCTACGGACTTTTGGCAGAACACAACAAGAAGATTAAGGACCGTGCAGCGGAACAAGGGAAGTCAATTCGCACCATCATTAACCCTCACATCATTTGTGCAGACACCGAGAAAGAAGCAAAGGCACGACGTCAAGCGTTTATTGACCATGCCGATCCGGTCGCATTAGAGAATTTCTACAAGTTCATTACAGGCGGCGATACAGCATCGTGGAAAGGCGCCATCCTTGACGACTTGGCCGTGGGGGGAAACATGCAAATCGTGGGCACTCCAGAACAAGTTGTAGAGAAAATGATGCGTCTTCACAACGCCGGAATCGATGGTATTCAGGTGAATTTCTACGACTACTTGCCAGATCTTGAGTATTTCGGTGAGCGCGTTCTTCCACTCATGAAAAATGCGGGGCTCCGCAACTAATGATCGCGCCTTTGGTCTCGGCCACACAACTGTGGGAGTGGTTGCACGACAGCAATGAAATTTGTGTCATTGATGTGCGTGACGGTGGTCCCTATTCACGTTCTCATATTTTGGTGGCCGTCAGTGTTCCTTTAGCTTCGTGTGAGATTCAGTTACCCCGACTAGTTCCACGACGATCAACTCGAATCGTTCTGTACGGCGAGAGTATCGAACAGGCCAATTCAGCCTTCATCACTTTTAGCGAAAATGGATACACCAATGTTCATGTGCTGAGTGACGGACTGGACGGTTGGACGTCTTCCGGATATCAGGTGTTCTCTGGCAGTGGAATTATCTCGAAAGCATTCGGCGAACTTGTCGAGCATGAGTACGACACTCCTCGAATTAGTGCTCATGAATTACACAAATGGCACACACAAGGGAAGAGCTTTTTATCTCTCGATGCCCGTCCGCTCGGCGAGTACCGCACCATTAGTTTGCCGCACGCCACCAATTGCCCTGGAGCTGAATTGGTGTATCGGGCACCTGCAGCCATTCACGATGCCACGATTCCGATTGTTGTTAATTGTGCTGGCCGTACTCGCTCAATTATTGGGGCTCAGAGCCTGATGAATGCCGGTATTCAGAACCCCGTGTACGCACTGAAGAACGGCACAATGGGTTGGCAGTTGGATGGGTTCGACACCATGCGCGGCCAGAGCAACATGATTGCTCATCCCGACTCCGATTCTCGCCGCCATGCTCAACAACTCGCCGAGACTGTGGCAATGAAGTACGGAGTGACATTCATCTCCCCTGAACAACTCAGAATCATGCAAGTGCAGTCGGAACGCACGACGTATGTGTTCGATGTGCGACAGTCAGACGATTACGAGATGGGCCATTTTCCAGGAAGTACGCACGCCCCAGGTGGGCAATTAGTTCAAGCCACGGATTCGTATGCGGCTGTACGTAACGCTCGATTGGTCCTTGTAGATGAACACAAAATTCAATCAGTAATGACAGCTCATTGGCTCATACAAATGGGTTGGGAAGTATTTGTCCTAGATACAAACAAGGATGCGTTTCTCGAATCCGGTCCACCAAGCAGCGACCCTTTAAATCTGCATCGCCGGCATAATGACACCATCACAGCCGCTGAATTGGCTGAAATGGGTGAGTCGTCGTGCGTGGTCATTGACGTGGGGGAGAGTTATTGGTACCGCGAAGGAAGAATTCCCGGCTCGTATTACTCAATGCGAAGTTTGCTTCAAGAATCTATGAAGAGGTTTTCGTCATCTAGCGCTGTGGTCGTGTGTTGTGGAGATGGCGCAATATCGCCGTTCGCAGCATCCGACATCTGCGATTTGGGCTTCACCAATGTGCGTGTTCTACATGGTGGACGTAACTCATGGAAGAGGGCTGGGTATCAACTTGAAAGAATTGGTGAGGACACCGATGAAAAGGTGCTATCCCCAACTGATGACATGTGGTACCCGCCGTGGGCACGTAAAGAAGGTGTAGATGAAGCAATCATGCAGTATCTCACCTGGGAGACCGGTCTGCTCGAACCGGTCAGCAAAGAGACATATCTCAAGTTTTCAATTCCGAAATAGTTCGCAGCTCGAAAAAGTTTGGTCTATGAGAGGGTGAATTTGTCTTTCAGAAATTGACGGTATTCCTCATCGGTAAAACCTTCATCGCCAAGCAAGGTTCGGTAGTACATGTTTTGGACAACAAGCATGATGTTCACCACACGCCAATCAACACGAACACCTTTTGGCAATTTTTGTTCAACCTCTTCAACGGCTTGTTGCCAGTTGGAGTACACAGTCTTGGTAATTGCTTCAATTCGTTGACGCAATTGTTCGTTGTTCACACTTGTTGCAAGTATTTGCATGCGAAGTTCTTGATTCTGCATGGACTGAGGCTGACTTGGCAAAGGCAAGGATTTCACTAGATCGTCGACGGTGAGAGTCTCCATCTGACGAATTTTCTCCATGTATGCATCAAAAGCGCCGCTCACTATTTCGTCGTACATGTCTCCAAGTACTTGGGCAAGAAGGCCATCGCGGTCACCAAAGAATCGGTAAATCTGAGTAATGGAGCAATGAGCTCCCTCCGCAACGTCTGCAACGCGTAAACCAAGGATGCCGTTCTTTCTTAGTTCTTCGCGGGTACTGGCAACGATGAGTTGTCGTGAATCACCACGCGAAGTATTTTCCGAACGTTTCATACGGTGAATGGTATTCCCGTAAAATTTTTACGGAGACAGGGTTAGGCGGAGACTCGGTCAGGTCGGCTGGTGAGGTATGCCCCAACGATCACAACGCACATTCCAATAACGGCCAATACTGTGACCGACTCGTCGCGAAACAGCAACCCAAGAACGGTGGCAACAATGGGCGTGAAGAACACACCAATGACGCCGCGGACTGCTCCCGCTCGAACCATCAGCATTCCGTACATGACATAGGCAAAGCCGGTACCAAATGCTCCGAGGACGATGAGTGCCAACAATGCAGACCACGAAAAACTGCTGTCAAAGAATGCGGGGATGCCGAGGGGGAGTGAGAACAACAGCGCAAAGAGTTCTTGCCATAACAGCACAGTCAAAGTTCCGTACTTCACTTGCATCTCACGCGACAAGATGCTGGTAAATGCGTAGCAACACGTTGCGGCTAACAAGAACAACACACCATGCACTGTTGCGCCCTTGTCGTCTCCCACGCTTCCGAACGAAATAAGTGCAATACCAACAAAACCAATCAGCACAGCCAACATGCGACGGCGCGACGGGGCATTGCGAGTAAGAATTGCAGCGGCAACAACCGTGGTCACAGGGATAGACCCATTAATCATTCCCGTTACAGATGACGACACCGATTGTTCTGCAAGCGGGTACAAGTAGAACGGAATCGTCATGGCAACTAGCCCAAGTAGCGCTATGCGCCCAACATCTTCACGGTGAATACGTTTACGCGCAGCGGGAAAGCAGGCCAATGCAAGCGCCCCAAAAAACAGGCGAGCAACTGGTACAACGCCAGTGGCCACATGGTCGATGGCAATAGCAATAAAGAGAAACGACGCACCCCAGGTCACCGCTACTGCAGTGGTCATTCCCCATTCCGCAGGACCAAAGTGGTGCTGGGTGTCCTTGCCTAAATGGGATCGCGTCACGGTCGTACAGTCTTGTCGTTCGCCCATACCTTGGCATGGTTCATTTCACTAGTGTTCGGAGAGTCAGTAGGGGGTTCTGTATGACCGAAAATCACGAGACCATCGATGCACTCCAATGGGAGAAGCGTACGTTTGCCCCATCAGAGGCCTTTAAGAAGAACTCATTAGTGGTGGGGACCCATCTTTATGACGAGGCCAATGAGGATTATGAAGCGTTCTGGGCACGTCAAGCGGAAGAACTGGTGACGTGGGCCAAACCATGGGACACCATCTGTGAGTGGAACTTGCCATTCAGTAAGTGGTTCGTTGGTGGGCAATTGAATGTGTCGTACAACTGCCTCGACCGGCATGTACTGGCAGGCAAGGGCGACAAAGTGGCAATTCACTTTGAAGGCGAGCCAGGTGACACTCGAACTGTCACGTATGCGCAGTTGCTTGACGAAGTGCAGAAGTTTTCCAATGTTCTGAAGGGTCTTGGCGTTCAAAAGGGTGACCGCGTCAACATTTACTTGCCAATGATTGTTGAAGCCGTAGTTGCAATGTTGGCGTGCGCACGAATTGGTGCAGCGCACTCCGTTGTCTTCGGTGGCTTCTCATCTCAAGCACTTGCAGATCGCATCAACGATGCAGAAGCCAAGGTTCTTATCACCGCAGATGGTGGGTATCGCCGAGGTGAAGTCTTTGCCCTGAAGCCCCAAGCCGACGAAGCTCTCGAAAACACAACAACAGTGACAAGCGTCGTTGTCGTACAACGCGGCAACAATCCAGTCGACATGAAGCAAGGTCGCGATCACTGGTATCACGAACTCATGGCGACTGCATCCAATGATTGCCCCGCAGAACCAATGGATTCAGAACAATTGTTGTTCTTGTTGTACACCTCTGGCACAACGGGCAAGCCAAAGGGAATCATGCACACCACGGGTGGATATCTCACCCATGTCACCTTCACGCACAAGTACGTGTTCGACCTTAACCCAGAGAAAGACATTTACTGGTGCACAGCAGATGTTGGTTGGATTACAGGCCACAGTTACATCGTGTACGGACCATTAAGCAATGGTGCAACACAAGTCATTTACGAAGGTGTTCCTAATTTCCCCGGCAACGACCGCATGTGGAACATCATTAACAAGTACAAGGTCACCATCTTCTACACCGCACCAACGGCAATTCGTACATATATGAAATGGGGAGTGGAAGAACCTGCAAAGCACGACTTGTCGTCGTTGCGTTTGTTGGGCAGTGTGGGTGAACCCATTAACCCTGAAGCGTGGATGTGGTATCACGAGAACATTGGTCGTGGGAACTGTCCCATTGTTGACACCTGGTGGCAAACAGAAACCGGCGGCATCATGATTTCGCCGCTTCCTGGCGCAACAACAACAAAGCCTGGTTCTGCAACATTTCCTCTGCCAGGTGTTGGCGCCGAACTTTTGGACGATGCCGGGAAACCTGTCACACGTGGTGGCGGATACCTCACGCTGACTCATCCATGGCCGGGCATGTTGCGCGGCATTTGGAAAGACCCAGATCGTTACAAAGACGCCTATTGGAGTCGTTTTGAAGGCCGTTATTTCGCAGGTGACGGTGCAAAGTTGGATGACGACGGTTACTTGTGGTTATTGGGTCGTGTTGACGATGTGATGAATGTGTCTGGGCACAGAATTTCCACCACAGAAGTGGAAAGTGCATTGGTGTCACACCCTGCTGTTGCTGAAGCGGCAGTTGTTGGTGCAAATGATGCAACCACCGGCCAAGCCATCATTGCCTATGTCACATTGGTTGGTGGCAGCGAAGTTGACGAACAAGTGTTGCGCAATCATGTGGCATCAGAAATTGGTGCTATTGCCAAACCAAAGACCATCTACTTCACGCCGGATCTTCCCAAGACTCGAAGTGGGAAAATTATGCGTCGACTCTTGCGAGACGTTGCAGAAGGAAGAAATCTTGGCGACACCACAACGTTGGCAGATGCAAACGTTGTAAACGAATTGCAAAAGCGCGCTGCGGAAGCTCCGTCTGAGGACTAATGCGTCAAGGAGTTGTCCCTGTCGTTTGTTCATTGGTGATGGTGACATCGTGCGGTGGCTCTTCGTCTAGTTCGAATTCAACTCCAAGTGTTAACCCGCCAGGTAAGTGCGCGCCCACAGAACAGAATCCACTGGTGGGACTTGCTGCAATTACTGAAGAGTACAAAGTTGTGGTGTGGGATTCGCCAAACTCGTCTACCCCGCGACAACTAGAGCAAATTGGCGACGATCCGTTTAGTAGCAGAACCGGGTCTGATCTCACTGTGGTGGAAACTGTTGCAGTATCTGAAAAGACATGCGAAGTGTTTGTGGGCGCATGTTGCGAACCAGTAAGTGGAATCACGTTTTACGACAAAGATAAAGATGGCGAATGGGAAACTCTGATGGGCCATCTTCCTGTCATTAGCCCCGACGGTGAACGTCTGGCTCGAGTTGCATACGAAGAATTACTGATTTCGTCTGTCACGAATCCGGAAGAAACTACTGTCACCGTTACTTTGCCAAAAGCAGATGTTGCAACTATTTACCGAGCGCAGTGGATAAACGATGACGAAGTTGCGTTGTCGGGGTTCACCAATGATGGCGCGTATGTATGGGTTGCAAGCCAACGCACTAAATCTCTTCGTGAAGGAGTACAAATTTCGAACACTATTGATGGCGCCGCTCACGGTACGTACCTGGTTGGCTTAATCGGTGTCGACGAAAGTGACAATGTCGTTACGCAAAATTTTGCAACAAAACAAAAGACAATCATTGAATATCGCTATCCCGAATCACTCGACCTAAGATCCACCGACACGTTGTCTGGTTTTGTGCGCTCGTATGTCATGCGTGGAAAGCGCAGCGTGATGGTGAGCGACAATGGTGCTCTCACCACATGGTTTGGCAATGGTGATCCACGCGCCCTTGCCGGCACGTACGTGTGGGCGGGTTAGTCGCGAAAGTTCTCAAACTGCAGAGGAATACCTAGGTCTTCACTCTTCAGTAAAGCCATGACGGCTTGTAAATCGTCGCGCTTCTTGCTGGTGACGCGCACTTGTTCGCCTTGTGTTTGGCTTGAGACGCCCTTGGGTCCCTTTTCTTTAATGAGTTTGTTGATCTCTTTGGCTTTGTCCGAGGTGATGCCCACCTTGATGGTGACCACCTGTCGCACTGTGTCGCCGCTGGCTTGTTCGAATTTGCCCCAGTCGATTCCCTTCAAAGAGAGTCCGCGCTTCACAAACTTCTCTTCCAGCAGAACGCGTACTGCGCGTGCCTTCTCTTCAGAGATGGTCTTAATGGTGATGACCAGCTCGTTTTGTTCAATGGATGAGTTAGTTCCCTTGAAGTCGAAGCGATTCACCATTTCTCGCTGTGCTTGGTCGACTCCGTTGCGGAGTTCTTGGCGGTCAACTTCAGAGACAATGTCGAACGATGGCATGGAGTGGAAGGCTAGTCAGCCGATAGCCTTAGCCGTTCCATAGGGGTCGGTGCCCGAGCGGCCAAAGGGAGCAGACTGTAAATCTGCCGGCACTGCCTTCGGAGGTTCGAATCCTCCCCGGCCCACCACGGGTAACCGTGAACTGAAAGGCGAAAGCCAGACAGCCCAACCCGTAAATGACTCCGCCGACATGTTCGGCGGGGTCATTTATTTTTTCTGGCCTAGTCGTCGTGGCGTTCGTGCAGCAGGCACTGCATGATGGCAACGTCGAGCCATTTGTTGAATTTGCGACCAATCTCGCGTTCCACTCCCACCATGTCGAAGCCCATTTTTTCGTGCAATGCCAACGACCCAAATGACAAGGTTGTAATTCGTGCAATGACCGCGTGGAACCCACCATCGGCTGCCGTAGTAAGTAGGTGTCCGAGCAGTGCCCGGCCAATTCCTTTTTGCCCCATGTCCCGACGCACATAGACAGAATCTTCAACAGAGGTGCGGTAGGCGGCTCGTTCTTTATAGGGCGACAGGGCGCCAAAGCCCACTACTTCGCCATCTAGTTCGGCAACGTAAACACAAAATGCGCCTTGGCGGGCGCTTTGCCATTCCAACTGGTCCTGGAGAGATCGGGGCACCAGGTCAAAAGTTGAGGTCTCGTTTTCTACCTCGTGGTTGTAGATAGCCCGAATTGCCTCGGCGTCGCGCTCGGTGGCATGGCGGATGAGGACCTCTCCCATGGCTAAAGAACCTAGTGGCGATTTGCTCTTTCTCACCGATAGCCTTTCCCGTCTGGCTCATTGAGGCTTTGCTTCAGTGCGCACGCCCTCTTAGCTCAGTCGGCAGAGCGTTTCCATGGTAAGGAAAAGGTCGTGGGTTCGATTCCCACAGAGGGCTCCGCCATTCGGCGTGAAAATCGGATGGTTGAACGACCAATACGCCAGGGCGTCGTAGCTCAGTTGGTCAGAGCATCCGGCTCATAATCGGAAGGTCATCGGTTCGATCCCGATCGACGCTACAAAAACACATTCATCACAACTGCAAGGAGCAGCAATGAGCAAGGCAAAGTTTGAGCGCAATAAGCCTCACGTGAATATTGGAACGATGGGTCACATTGACCATGGCAAGACCACGTTGACGGCTGCTATTTCAAAGACGTTGGCGGAT
>JAJTEL010000015.1 GCA_021299715.1 Ilumatobacteraceae bacterium
ATCGACTGCACCCATGTCGATACCCAGTTCCAAACTGCTGGTGGCAACGATGGCGCGTAGTTGTCCGCGCTTCAACGCATCTTCAATAACCACTCGTTGTTCACGCGCCAGCGAACCGTGGTGCGCTTTCACTAACTCGTCACGCAATGCACCCGTTTCGGGGTCGACGCCAATTCCCTCTTCGGCTGCCAACTCGTTGAGATGGGCAGCAAGACGTTCTGCTTGTCGACGCGCATTACAAAAGATGATGGTGGAACGATGCTGAAGGATTTGTTCCAAGATGCGCGGATACACGCTTGGCCAGATGCTGTTACGACGTGGTGTGAGTGCAGCAGTTGCCGGACCACTTGTGAGCTCGCCCGGTGCAGACAGTTGCCCCATGTCTGACATATCTTCCACTGGAACAACAACAGACACATTCAGCGTTTTGCGAACACCAGTATCGACAATGGTGACAGGTCGGGGTTGACCGTTCTGTTGACCACCAAGAAAACGCGCCACCTCTTCTAATGGTCGTTGCGTTGCCGACAACCCAATGCGTTGCGGTGGAGTCTTGGTGATTTCCTCTAAGCGTTCCAACGTGAGCATGAGGTGAGCACCGCGCTTGGTGGGCGCAAGCGCATGAATTTCGTCGATAATGACAGTGTCGACATTGACCAATGTGTCGCGCACCGATGAAGTGAGCATGAGATACAAACTCTCGGGCGTTGTAATGAGAAGGTCGGGTGGCTTGCGCGCAAGTTGTTGACGTTCTTTTACCGATGTGTCACCGGTGCGCATGGCAACCACTGGTTCATTGAATGGAACACCTAGACGTTCAGCCGCTAAACCAATGCCGGCGAGTGGCGCGCGCAAGTTCTTTTCTACGTCGAATGCAAGAGCACGCAACGGTGAGACATACAGCACACGCGTGCGTTGTTTGGCTGGTGGCGCTTCGGTAGTGATGAGTTGGTCGAGGCTGGAGAGAAATGCGGTGAGAGTTTTTCCGCTACCCGTAGGTGAACAGATAAGGGTGTGTGCACCGCCAACAATGGCGGGCCAACCCTGCACCTGGGGCGGTGTTGGTTCGGGAAAAGACGTGGCAAACCATTCGCGTACTGCGGACGAAAACGCCTCGAGCACTTTGTGATCTGCCATGCACGCAGGGTACCCACTACATGTGCCACGAGTAGAATGGAGCCATGCCAAATCCCGGAGAACATCACCCCGCCTTCGAGGAATATTGCGAATGCATCTTTGAATTGCGTGAAGACAATCTGGAGGTCATTCAGGCCCGCATTGCCGATCGCCTCCGCGTGTCTCGCCCATCGGTCTCTGAAATGATTAAGCGCCTCACCGAAGAGCGCCTCATTCTGGTCACCGATGGCCACATCACCCTCACTGATTCTGGCGAAGAATTGGCTCAACGTGTGGTGCGTCGTCATCGAATTGCTGAACGATTCATGACAGACATCTTGGGATTGTCGTGGGCGTTAGCGCACAGAGAAGCAGGCCGCTGGGAACATGTCATGTCTGATGCTGTGGAAGAAGCCATGCGCCAGAAACTTGGCAACCCCACCACATGCCCGCATGGAAACCCCATTCCTGGTTCGGGGTATGCAGCGCCACCAGCGGTGTCGTTGTCGAAGTTGAATACGGGTCAGTCGTTCACCGTGTCACGCATTCCAGAAGAACTGGAATTCTCACCGGGAATGTTGGAGTTCTTGGAGAACACAAACCTCATGCCTGGCATGAGCGGCCAAGTGTCCACTACTAACGACAAGGGCGACATGACCTTGTCGGTCGAAGGTCACGACATTGTTGTGGAGAAGTTTGCCACCGAACGAATTCTCGTCACGGTATAACGGTTCCATGAGATCATTCCCCCGGTTTGCTGTTGTCGTGCTTGCGTGCACGACTGTGTTGTCGTCGTGTGCAACAGAAATCATCGGAGATCTCACCACAACAGTTCCCGCAGAATCCACCACCACAACAATTGCCGCACCAACTGGCGATATTGAACAGTTGTTGGAACAGTTGGACACCACAATTGTTGGACTTGGTCAAAAGATTGTTGATGCCGACTCGTCTGCGTACAAGCAAACATATGCAGAAGTACTTGCTATTTGGGAAGTGTTAAGGCCGCAAACAGAAGCAAGTGGCGTCATCGGCCTTGACGGAGATGTACAGCGCATTGTCGACTTGGTTCGTACTGCTACCGAACGCAAGCGCCCTGCCGATGCAGACAAAGCAGCCCGCTTCTTGTCTCTCTTGCGCGAATCGCTTCCCGAACTACTGAAGTAAACGCGCTCGTCGCCAATTCGTTTCTTCAAGCAACCTGTTACCGGGCCAATGCTCAAACGTAAAACCCACACGACGTTCCATTTGTCTGCTAGCAAATCGACATGCCCGATTCCTCATTTGCTCCACCGCCACCGCCAGTCACCAGAGCTCAATTGAGCAAACTCAACACCTCTCTATGGATACTTTTCCTGATCGCTGGCGTCTTAGGTATCGCCGAGATGATCTCTCAAATTGTTCGCAGTCAACGCTACTCAGATCTAACTGTCAGCATTGACGACTCAGTTCTAGACAGGGCAACTTCGGCGGAGAATGCTGTTTCTTTATTTTCACTCTTCGGTGCGTTCGTATCAATTGCAATTTTTGTTCTCCTTATCATCTATACATTCAGACTTATAAAAAAGATCCGACGGGCTGGCAGTTCCGTACGAATGTCAAATGGCATGGCAATCGGAAGTTGGTTTATCCCTTTTGCCAATGCAATTCTTTGCTATTTGTTCTATCTAGACATCGCTAACGCTGACAAGAATAACCGCTCACGTGGAATCGCATTCTTAAATTTATGGTGGTGGCCCTACATCGTCGGAACAACACTCGTGAGTATTGCTGACGGCCTGATGTCAGATTCGGAGACTTTTGAGGATCTGTTGGCTTACAGCAATTTGTCCATCTTCGGAAATGTTATTGCCCTGACTGGTGTCGTTTTTGCTGTGTTGTTCTTTAGGCAAATACGCCATTTCGAAGCAACACTTGACAAACCAGCGAATCCGCCAATCGTCTAACGCATTGCGTCGGGAAGGGGCAACTTGTGCACCACCGACAAGCTGCGTGTTGAACGCGTGAGCGTTACATACAGCAAGCGCAAACCCTGAGGGTCTTCGGCAACGATGTCCGTTGGTTCCACCACAATGACATCGTCTAGTTCCAAGCCCTTCGCAACGCTGGCCGGAACAATGGACAAACCTTGATCTAATCCAGCGGCTTGTGCGCGACCATGTGGCAACGACGCTGCGCTTAATGCATTGGATACGTCGTCCACCATGTGATCTGGGCAAATAACAGCAGCACGACCATCACCGCGAGCAACAAGTTCTCCGGCGCGGCGAGCAACTGCTTCGGTGAGTGATTCGTGTTGCGGAACCTGAGTAATGACCGGCAGTTCGTCGCCATCGCGAACGCTGCGTGGTGCACGCAAACCAGGTGTTGCGGCCAACATCACCTTGTCGGCCAATTCCATAATTTGCGATGGGATGCGGTAGCCCACCGACAAACCAACAATGCGAGGCGCTTTGCGTGAAGGCAGATGGTCGAGAACATCGCTCCACTCATTTGGTGCAAGTGGTCCGGTGGCCTGTGCGATGTCGCCTACCACAGTCATTGAGCCACTCAGAGAACGACGCGTGACCATACGCAATTGCATGGGCGTGAGGTCTTGCACTTCGTCCACCACAATGTGTCCGTAGGTGCGAATTTCATCGGCCTCGTCAACTTTTCCGTTGCGGCGGGGCTTTGGTCCCAGCAAGAAACGAGCTTCGTCTAACAAAGCAGCATCGGCGTTAGTCCAACGCACATCTTCCACGCTGTTGGAACGTTCGCGATGTAACGCCAAGTAATCGGCTTCGGGAATAATTCCGTTTGCTGCCAACTTCAACAATGCTTTTGACCCGAAAAGGTCGTGCAGCAATTGTGCGGGTGACAACAACGGCCACATGCGCTCTAAAGCAGCACGCATATTTACGTTTTCACGAAGTGCATCGCGCACATCTTCTGGGTCTGTTTCAAAGCGAACAGACGCAGCCATTGAGGCCCATACTTCGTTTTCCACAAAACGACGTGCCTGGTTGTGACGGTGATATCGCCGGCGCGCCGACTTGACGATGGCAACGCTTTCTTCAACGCTAAGACGTGCGTATGACGTGCCGTAGGGCAACACCAAATCTTCGCGAAGCGGACGTTCGCGATCTGAAATTGCTTTATCGATAACGCGAGCGATTTTCTTCTGGCCCTTCACGCGCGCAACATGTGACGGTTCTTTTCCGCCAAACTGCACGTCGGGAACAAGGTCGGCAAGGATGACTTGTTCGACACCTGCTTCACCAAGCGACGGCAACACGCGTTCGATGTAGCGAAGGAACACACGGTTTGGCCCAATGACCAACACACCTTGGTCTTCCAATGGAAAACGATGCGTGTACAACAAGTACGCAGCGCGGTGGAGTGCCACAACTGTTTTGCCCGTTCCCGGACCACCTTGCACCACCAACACGCCACCTTGCGGCGAACGAATGATTTCGTCTTGCTCGGCCTGAATAGTGGCAACAATGTCGCCCAACTGACCAGTGCGACTGCGGCCCAATGCAGTGAGAAGTGTGCTGTATCCGCGCAGACCTTGGCGTGGGCTGTCTTCGGCAAGACCATCGTCTTGACCAATGCCCAGGTGACCTTCGCCAAACAATTCGTCTTCTAGCGCTAGCAGTTTTGCGCCTTCAACAACAAAGTGACGGCGACGCAATAGACCCATGGGTTCGCGACCGGTGGCGCGATAAAACGGTTCGGCAACTGGTGCGCGCCAGTCGACAACAACAGGTTCTCTGTTCGAATCGGCGACGGCGAGACGGCCGATGTGGAAGTTCTCTACCACTTCGTTTTCCGCAACACGATCGATGCGGCCGAACACCAACGCAGCATCGCCGAGATCGAGTTGTTCGAGACGGTGCACCAAGTTTTCGTCAAACACGTTGCGTTCAAGCCGTGCTTGGAATGTTCCACCAGGTCCGGCAGAGGTGAGCTCTCTGATTTTCATAGCGCCCGTACGGCTTGCCTCGAGGCATTCGTAGGCGAACAGGATGTACTCCTGCTCTTGCGCAAGTTCAGGGTGCTGCTGGGTCATGGACACCAATCGCTTTCGGCT
>JAJTEL010000016.1 GCA_021299715.1 Ilumatobacteraceae bacterium
CGGCGGTGGCGGCGGCGGTGGCGGCTACTACGGCGGTGGCGGCGGACGCTGGGGTGGCCCGAGTGCGGCGGAAATAAATGGATCTGGTGGCGGCGGATCTGGATACCTCGATACAAATCGCGCATCACTTGTTTCTCAACAACGTGGTGCAAATGGTGTGAGGCAAAATGTTGCTAATCCACTGACATCAAGTGACCAATGGGTGGCATCTATTGGCGTCGGTGGAAGGTCGTATACAACCTCTGCAACTGTTGCAAAAGGTGGTCACGGAATGGTGGTCTTTCAATGGGCCGTTCCACCCACTGCGCGCGCAGATTCAAAATCGGGTGGAACTGCAGTACCAATTACCATGTCGCCCTTCTCGAACGACACGGCTGCTCTTGGTGGGACTATCTCGGCCTCATCCGTGCGGTTGTGCGGTGCGAACGAAACAGCTCCCAATTGCACGCAAACCTCGTTAGCCGTCACCAATGAGGGTTCGTACTCGGTGAACACCACAACGGGTGTCGTCACATTTACCAGCGTTGGCGGTTTCAGTGGCACATCAACCGTTACGTATTCCATCGCAGACAATCGTGGCGCTAAAGCATCGAGCACGGTGTCGTTCACCACTCTTGCTCCACCAACGGTTCGATCAGATGAAGTTGCGGGGCCAAAGGGCGAAGTGCTGTACGCATATCCCTTGTCAAATGACTCTGCATCGGGAAGCGCAACAATCGACGCAACTTCGTTAAAACTCTGCGGCCTCAGTCCAGCTGAAACTGCGCCAAACTGCACTGCTACGTCCATTGTCATCGCAAACGAAGGAACGTATTCACTCTCAAACGGAACAGTGATCTTCACTTCGCATAGTTCATACACCGGAACACGTAGCTTGACCTACGTAGTGGCCGATTCAAACGGTCAGTTCGCATCAAACACCATTTCGTTTTCCGCACTTCCGCCACCAGCAGTAAAAGCTGTTACAGATTCAGCCACTGTCGCACATAACCAAACTGCAACACTTCGGCCACTTTTGAATGACTCCGCGGGCGTGATTCCAGCCGATTACACCACTCAAGGATTTGTGGCGCTCACGACTTCAAGTTTGAAATTGTGTGCCTCAAGCGAGACTCTGACAACTGGCTGCACCAAGACATCTGTTCAAGTGGTGGGTGAAGGAACCTGGGTGCTCAACTCCGCAACTAGCGAGGTGACGTTTGTGCCGTTGGTGACATTCTCTGGAACCGCGACGTCTCTTATGTATGCGGTGTGTAACAGCGTGACTGGTACGTGGGCCCCAGCAATTCCTCAAGCAACATGTGGATCATCGTCACTAACAGTTGTCGTCAATGCCCCCACCACGCCAGCCGCCATCACCGACAATCTGTTTGGAGCAATGGGGCAATCTCTCTCGGTTGCACCGTTAGCAAATGACTCAGGGTCTGGGTTGGCGGCATCACGGTTCAAACTGTGCGATGTCAGTGAGACCGCACCGCAATGTTTCTCCACGAGCGTCGCAGTTTCTGGTGAGGGAACGTGGACCCTCAACACCTCAACAGGTGAAGTCACATTTGTTCCACTGCCAACATTTGCTGGAAATGCAACGGCCATTGTGTATGCGGGAACAGACATTGTTGGCCAAACGTTCTCCGGCAATGTGGTCGCAACAATTCAGGCGCCGCCCGCAGCGGTCTTGACTGCGGATTCTGCGAGTGGCCAAGTTGATGGGGACATTTACGTCTCTCCATTGTCAAACGACACGGGAACTGGGCTGGACTCAAGCACGCTGTTTATTTGTGGCACCAATGAAACCGCGCCGAACTGCACGCAAACATCACTCACAGTTTCTGGAAAAGGTGAGTGGAATATTGATCGGGGAACGGGGCGGCTTGTTTTTACTCCCGATGCCGGATTCACCGGAACTGTCAATGCTTTGACATATTCAGTTGCCGACATTTTGAATCGACGCAGTTCATCAACCGTGACCCTCACCGTTTTGGCAATCTCAGCGCCTATAGCGCCCGACTTGGGTCAGGTGTCAGACACTGGAGAACAGTCTGATGACAACATCACGTCTGATAACACGCCAACTATCAACGTGATGGGCGTTCCCGATGGACAATTGGTAACGGTGACTGCAGTGCAGGGAAGCACCACGGTGTCATGCACATTTACTGTGGCTTCAGGAGTCGACTCGTGTGACATGTCGACAATGGTCGATGGTAACTGGGTAGTGACCGCTACTCGAACAGATGTCAACAACAATGTGTCGCTCGTGTCAGCGCCATTGGCAGTTGTTATTGACACGACCGCGCCAATTGCACCAGTCGCACCAGACCTGTCAAGTTCTTCGGATACGGGGCTGTCCTCTACAGACAACATCACCTCCGATGTCGCACCATTTATTGAACTCACAAACATCACTTCTGGATTAACCGTGACACTCACTGCTACCGACGGAACAACGTCGGTGAGTTGTTCATTTATTGCAGGCGCAGTGTCTGGTTGCATGATGCCCACTATGTCTAATGGTCTGTGGTCAATTTCTGCCGTTGTTACGGATAGCGCCGGAAATCAGTCGCCCTCCGGAGCAGTTCTTGGAATCACTATTGATACTTCAATACCGACAACAACTACAACAACTACAACAACGACGACGACGACGACCACAACCCTGCCACCGTCCACGACAACAACGACGACGACCACAACCCTGCCACCGTCCACGACAACAACGACAACGACGCCAGCTGCGATTACTCAGACACCAACCACCACAACGACCACCACCACCACCACGTTGCCGAACTCCAAGATTCCCTATGACTCATCGGGCATGGAAAGAATTCAAGAAGGCATCGCAGCCGTGGCTGGTATGCCTGCAGGTGGATGGGCGAAAGTGGAATCAACAGGAACCGAATACGTCATTACTACGAGTGATGGATTACGAATTGCTATTGGCGCTCAGAAAGGTGCAACACGATCTGGAGTCTTTAACTCCAGAGGCATGTTGATTTTTGAAGCGGGCGATGAGATCACCATTGCAGGCGAGGGCCTGATGCCGAATAGTCCTGCATCAACGTGGATGTTTTCCACCCCCACCGAGCTTGGTCAGATGATGGTCAAGGCGGACGGATCCTTTAACGAGAAATATGCAGTGAGTGCGAGCATTCAACCCGGAGATCACACAGCTCAACTAAACGGAATTGCCCCAGACGGAACACTTCGAGTGGTTGAAGTGAAAGTTGAAGTCGTTGAGACTGTTCCGGTCGAGAACAATGAATCAACGGAATCAGGAAGTGCAACAGACGTTCCGGTTGCTCCTCCCATGGACACGAATGCGATTCTTGGCCTGATAGTCACCGCTTTTGCGCTTCTTGCCCTCAGTCGCCGCACCGCCAGCACACTTCTTGCGATTGATTCCTCGTCCGCAAATGAAGAAGAAGCAACTGATCGCGAAGAAGCTGGTGGAGATTTGGCGTCGGTCGAAGCGGGATTCGGTAAAAACGCGCACGCAGTCGTAGAGGACCGCGTTCGGCCCCCACATGTTTTCAGAATTGACAACGCAGTAAAGAAGATCGCACTGTGGTGTGACAGACAAAGTCCGATGCTCGCGCGAATTGCCGACGATGGGTCCTATGCACGATCGCTCTTTGGAATTGGGTGGGTGCTTTTACCAATTGCCGGTGCCATTGCCGGAATAGCAAGCGCGTTCAATACCGACTTCACGGTGATGATTCCTTCGCTTGCACTGGTCACGATTGCTCTCGTTATTGGCGGGCTCGATGCGGCGTCCGGATTTGCGTTTACAGTTTCTTACGGAATCACAATGCTTCTTGGCGGGGGATTCTCATCTGTTAATTCAGTGCGTGGATTCTTGGGTCTTGCGATCATGACATTTGCACCGCCGCTTGTTGCGTCTGCAGTGCGCCCTTTCCGCCGTACGTCCGTTGGTGTCGATGACGTGTGGAATCGCATCAACGACTTTGTGCTCATCACTCTCTTTGGTGCATGGGCTACCGGGTCGATGTACTCCGCACTTCCGTCCCTCACGACTTACAAGCCCGATCACTCTGATCGAATTGATTACATCCAGATCGTCATGCTGCTTGTTCTTGGCTGCCGTTGGATTCTTGAGAACGGTGCTCGAACATTGACGCCTCAACGACTTGGAAAAGTTGAGGTGGGAGAATTTGAAGAACCGAGTCGTGCACAACAACTTGTGTCGTATGTCTTGAGAACTGCCCTCTTTGTCTTTGTTGCAGTCGTTTTCATTGGGAACACGTGGGCACTATGGGTGGGGGCCGCAATGTTCCTTGTTCCCAAAATCGTTAAGCAATTCTCCGATGCGTTCCCGAATGTTCCGTTTTTGCATCGTTACATTCCGCGCAAGCTTTTCCGCACTGTTCTGATGTTGTTCGTCGGAATGTGGTGGTCCACATTGATTCAGAATCGTTTTGGTGATACTTCAGACAGTCTTCTGTACGGTTTTGTGTTGCTCGGAATTCCTGGTCTTGCGCTAGGAACCATTGACATGTTTGCTCGCGACGGAAAGAAATGGCAGTCCACGCCACTATCAAAGAGTCTTGGTGTGGTTGTCCTCATCATTGGTGTCTTAACAGTTCGTGGGTATATCCCCTAAAGATTTCAATCAGCAATCGTCCAAGGCGGCATACGCTTCCTTGACTGCGTGTACTGCCTTACGTTTGTAATTGCGTACCGTGCGTGTTGAGATACCTAGTTTTTGTGCAACCTCTGTGCTGTCACTTCCATCTGCGAATGCGTGCAACAGGGCTACGTGCTGATCGGCCACCCCCATCTGTTCCGCATCGGTCAGCATTGATACATAGGTAGGAGAATCTCCACCATTTTTTAGGTCTGCCAACCGGTAGAGAACTTCGTCGCCTACTTGGCTTTCATCAACGTGACGAAGTCGATGGTGACGAACAAAAGCGTGATACTCGGTATCGCGAACAAGATTCGCT